>NZ_JBXAQB010000013.1:0-195032 GCF_058806835.1 Roseococcus sp. GW821-FHT12F05 | reverse complement strand
CTTCTCAGCCATCTGCATCGCAGCAGCCGTCATCTTCTGGATCTAATCAATGAGTCCTGAGCCTAGCCGCCCGCGCCCAGCCGACCACGGTCTTGTCGTGCTGGCCCTCAAGCCGCCGGGAGCGGTGGTGCGTCGACACGGCTTAGAGCCGCTCCGGCTTTGCCTCGCTCAGGACCTTGGGTGGAGACCCGCGTCGGGCCATTGCCGTGTCCACCCTCCGTAGGAGCGACCCCTTGCGCTGTCGCTAAAATTCAGGAGGGGCATCTTCGCTTCCGCGCTTTCGCAGCGCTGCAATGAGCATGGCCGCTTCCCCGTCATCCCTCTTCTCGACGACCTCTTGAGCCGCGTTGAGCACACGCTCAAACCCTGGAACGTAGAGAGGTCCTTCCCGCCGCAATTCCAGCATCAGTGCTGCGACGATTTGCATTGCCGCGAAGCCAGCGGGACTGTCGTTCTCTGAAGCCATATCGGAGTTCCTGTTCGCGGAGACACTCCAACTCTGAAACGTTCAGCGCAACTCGTTATTCCTCATCGATTTCTCATTTGCCAGAAAGGCATCGAGGTCGCTTGTGCGGTTGTCGGCACGCTCCCAGATTTCGAGCACGCGTCGACATGGGAGCGGCTTCGATGGTCATGTCGATAAGGGCCAGTGGCTGCCCTGCCTAGACCGCCGAGGTTTGGTCTGGGGCCTTCGAGACATGGCCAGTTATGATCGCATCCTTGATGGTTTCCCAGGAAATGGGCCCGGGATCGTATAAATTCAGATGGCCCTTGGCCTCGTTATCCTCGAATTTTCCAACAAATTTCGCCGGGTTGTGAAGATCGAGTCGCACGAGATCCGTCCAATTATAGCGCCACCATTGCGATGTCAGGAGACGCTCGCAAATGGTATCGTCAAAGCGTTGGCGGATGGCGCGTGCTGGATTTCCACCTACAATCATGTACGGAGGTACATTTTTTGTCACCACGGAGTTTGCTGCAACAATAGATCCCGTTCCTATGTTAATTCCTCTGGCTAAAGTTACGTTTCCTCCGATCCACACATCGTGCTCTATAGTCGGGATTTTCTTTTGTTCCGGAAACGGAAAATCGACATTCGATACACCACTGTCCATCATCGAAATCTGCACGAAAGGAGATCGCGAATCATACGTGATGATTGATGTAGAGACGTGTGTGATCGGATGCTGTCGGCCAAAAATTTGTAAACCTGCTGCTATGGAGCAGTATCTTCCAACACTCATCTCCGAATTTAATTGGGAATAGCTGTAAGAATACGAACCTAAAGTATGCGGATAGGAGAAATTACGAGAAAATGCTGTGTAGGGTTCTATTTTCCCGGCCTTTAACCAGCTAATAACCTGCCGTTCATCTTTAAATGGCTCCCTTTTGATCCGGCGAAAAATCCGAAGATCCTCGAGGGTGCGGGCTAAATTTGCGGTGATCCGAAAATGTAGGAATTTTTCGTCTTCCCTAAAATTTGCCTCTTTAGCGGGATCGTCCATCAAAAGCTCCCAAGCCCAAAATAAATTTCAGTTTAGAGTGAGGCAGAAAGTGGCCATCCAGTCCATATAATAGTTGCGAATATAAAATGTTGGGCACCCAACTCGTGCCCGCCAGCGAGATGCATCGTGACGCCGAGCGCGAGCCGGTCATGCGGAGGAGCCATCGCATGGTGGCTCACCTCCGCGTCAACGACATAACACAGGCGTTCGGCAATCCTCATAAGGACCTGCAGCGCCGCGCAGCGTGGGCCGTAAGCATTCTCCATCGAGGAATGCATCAAAAGCGGACAGCGCGACAGCGGATGACGCCTCTCGATGCAGGGACGCGCACGGGCCGGGCGCCGCTCGCCCGCATGCGGCGTATCGCTTGTGGCTTCGCACTGTCTCGGGATCACTGGCACGCCGATTGCTGAGCCGTTTATCACGCATGCTTGATATCTGGCCTGGCCATGCGTCCCCAGGCCGGCGATCGCCGCAGCGACAGTGAAGCCGCCGACAGGGAGTGTTTCGGGATGTCATCCGCCGCAGACCAAGACCTCGAATCCGGTGCGGTGCGCCCCATGCGCCGCCAGGTGATGGCGGCCGCCGCCGGCCTCGCAACGCTGGCGGCACCGCGGCTGCTGCGGGCACAGGGACGCGTGCTCTACATCAATTCCCAGGGCGGCTCCTGGGAGGCCGCGGCGCGCAAGAACCTCTTCGATCCTTTCACGCAGCGCACCGGCATCGAGATCCGGACCGCACCCGGAGCCTCCTTCGCGAAGCTCGCGATGCAGGCCCGCACCGGCTCCTACGAGTTCGACATCGCCACCATCAACGCGCCCAACGTCGTGCAGGCCATGGCGTCGAACCTGTTGGAGCCGATCGACTTCAACCTCTTCGACCGCAGCGCCGTGCCCGCCGAGCTCGTCTTCGAGAACGCCGTCGGCAACCACGCCTATTCCACGAACATCTGCATCAACACCTCGAAGGTGCCGGCCGGCAGCATGCAGAGCTGGCAGGATTTCTGGGACGTCCAGAAATATCCCGGCCCGCGCTCGCTCGGCCGGACGCTCTCGCAGACCATCGTCTTCGCCCTGCTCGCCGACGGCGTGCCGCGCGACAAGCTCTACCCGATCGACGTGGACCGCGTGTTCCGCAGCCTGGACAGGATCAAGCAGCAGGTGCGCGTCTGGTGGACCACCGGCCCGCAGATCCGCCAGCTCCTCGGCGACGGCGAGGTCGGCGCGGCGGCGATCTGGCACGCCCATGGCGTGGCGCTGGCCCGCACCGGCGCGCCGGTCGAGATCATCTGGAACGACTTCACGCTGGACCGCACCTACTGGATCGTCTCGAAGGGCACGCCGCGCGCCTCCTTCGCCTGGCAGTTCATCAACTTCGCCCTGGAGCCGCGCAACAATGCCGGCTTCTGCATCGACGGCTTCTACGGCCCGCTCAACCCGCGCGCCTTCGAGTTCATCGACGCCGCCGCGGCCGAGACCATGCCCACCAACGAGCGCTACATGCCGCGCGCCATCGAATACGACGGCGCCGAGATGGGCCGCGTCCTGACGCCGATCTCGCGGCGCTTCGACCGGTGGCTGCAGCAGTAGCATGAGCGCGCGCAGCCTGGAGGCGCCGAGCCTCGGCACTGCCGTCGCCGCCTTCGCGGTGGCGGCCTTCATCCTTGCGCCGATCGTCATCATCGTGCCCATGTCCTTCAGCGCGGCGAATTCCTTCGAGTTCCCGCCGCCGAGCTACTGGCTGGGCCATTACCGCACCTACTTCACCGAGCTCGACTGGTTGCGGCCGACCTTCAACAGCTTCCTGGTCGGGCTGATCTCCAGCGCGCTCACGCTGGCAGTCGCCACGCCGGCCGCCTTCGCGGTCAACCGGCGCGAGTTCGCCGCGCGTCGCGCGCTGCAGATCCTGCTGCTGGTGCCGATGCTGGTGCCCAGCATCATCATGGCGATCAGCTACTACGCCGTCTTCGGCCGGCTGAACCTGAACCAGACCTACACGGGCATCATCCTCGCCCACACCTGCGTCTCGATCCCGGTCGTGCTCATCGCGATGTCCGCCTCGCTGCGGAACTTCGACCGCAACCTGGAGCGCGCGGCCATCATCTGCGGCGCGACGCCGGCGCAGACCTTCATCCATGTCACGCTGCCGCTGCTGCGGCCGGCCTTCCTGCTCGCCGGCTTCTTCGCCTTCATCCACTCCTTCGACGAGGCGACCATCTCGCTCTTCATCTCCAGCCGCGAGGCCTCGACCCTGCCGCGGCGGATGTTCTCCAGCATGCATCTGGAGGCCGACCCGGTGGTGGCGGTGGTGTCCACGCTGATGATCGGCATCGCGCTGGCCGTCATGGTGGGCGCCGCACTGCTGCGCCATCGCCAGGCGGCCGTGGAGGCCCGGCGATGAACGCCTCCACCGAAGCGGTCCTGCCCGCGATGATGGGTGCCGCCAGCGAGGCGGCACCGCGCCGGGCCTGGCGCGGCGTGCCGACCTGGGTGCTGCTGTTGCCTGCCATCATCTACCTGATCGTGGTCTTCGGCGTGCCGCTGGCGAACACCTTCTGGATGAGCGTCTCCGAGCCGGAGCTCGGGCCGCAGAACTACGAGCTGATCGCGACCGACCCGATCTACCTGCGCGTCTACCTCCGCACGGTGATCGTCGCCGCGACGGTCACGGTCTTCTGCCTGCTGCTCGGCTATCCGCTCGCCTACTATATGGCGCGCAAGGGCGGGCTGGTGGGCGCGCTGCTGCTGGCCGTCTGCGGGCTGTGCTTCTGGATCAGTTTTCTCGTCCGTACCTATGCCTGGCAGGTGATCCTGGGCAGCCGCGGGCCGGTGACGGCGATCGCGCGCTGGCTGGGCATCGAGCCGCCGCCGGTGCTGCTCTTCACCACGTCAGCCTCGCTCATCGCCATGACGCATATCCTGCTGCCCTACATGGTGCTGACGCTCTACGTCGTGCTGGCGCGGATCGACCCCAACCTGGTCCGCGCCGCGCACAGCCTGGGCGCCAGCCGGCAGCAGACTTTTTGCCGCGTGATCCTGCCGCTCTCGCTGCCGGCGGTGGTGAGCGGCTGCCTGCTGGTCTTTATCTTCTGCGTGGGCTTCTACGTGACGCCGACGCTGCTCGGCTCGCCGCGCGACATGATGATCGCGAGCCTCATCGCCAACGAGGTGGAGAGCACGCTCGACTTCGGCAGCGCCTCGGCGCTGTCCATGGTGCTGCTCGCCGCCATCCTGGTCCTGCTGACGCTCTACGACCGGCTCGTCGGCCTCGACCGGATCGTCCGCTAGCGCATGACCTTCTCCCCCGATCTCCGCTCGCTGCTGGCGCCCCGCAGCATCGCCATCGTCGGCGCCTCGGACCGACCGGGGCCCTCGGGGCGCATCTTCGCCTCGCTCCAGGCGATGGGCTTCGAGGGACCGGTCCATCCGGTGAATCCGGGCCGCGATCGCGTCTTCGGGCTGGCCTGTGCGCCCTCGCTCTCGGCGCTGGGCACGCCGCCCGAGGCCGCGGCGCTCTGCGTGGCGCCGGAGCGCGTGGCCGAGGCGGTGGTCGATGCCGCCGCCGCCGGGGTGAAGGCGGTCGTCTCCTATGCCAGCGGTGTCCAGCGCACGCTGTACCAGGGGCGGCCCTCCATCGAGGTGATCCAGGAGGTCTGCGCCAGCGCGAATATCGCCTTCGGCGGGCCCGACTGCATGGGCGTGCTCAATCCCGCCTCGCACTCGACGCTCTACCTCGGCCAGCTGCTGGACGCGGCGCCGGTGAAGGGCGATGTCGGCCTGATCACGCAGAGCGGCTCCATGGCGATCGGCCTGCTCACGGATTGCCGGCGCTACGGCTACAGCCACGTGATCTCCACCGGCGCCGAGGCGGTGCTGGGCGCCGCGCAGTACCTCGCCGCGCTGGCGGAGGATCCGGACACAAGCGTCATCGCGCTGTTCCTGGAGGCGGTGCGGGACATGGCGGGCTTCACCGCCGCGCTCGACCTCGCCCGCATCAGCGGCAAGCCGGTGGTCGTGCTGAAGGTCGGCAAGGTAGAGGCGAGCCGGCAGGCGGCGCTCGGCCATACCGGCGGCATCGCCGGCGACGCGCGCGTCTTCTCCGCGCTGCTGCGCCGCCACGGCGCGATCGAGGTCGCGACGCTGGAGGAGCTGACCGAGACCATCGTCTGCCTGCGCGCGGCGCGGCTGCCGCGCGGCCGGGGGATCGGCATCGTCAGCCCCTCGGGCGGGCATGTGGAATACGCGCTCGACACGGCGGGCCGCAGCCAGGTCGCGCTGCCGCCGATGCCCGAGGCGGCGCGCGAGGCGCTGACCGGCGTGATCGGGCCCTTCACGGGACCGGGCAATCCGATCGACGCCTGGGGCAACGGCGATTTCGAGACGAACCTCCGCGCCGGCCTCGCCGCCTTCGCGGGCTCCGAGGCGCATGGCGCCGTCGCGCTGATCACCGACACCATGGACGGCCAGCCGACGCGGCCCACGCGCTACGTGGACGCGCTGCTCGACATCTCCGCGGCCTGCGACAAGCCGTTTTTCCTGTTGAGCTCCCGCTTCGGCTTGTTCCGTCAGGAGAATGTGGACCGGCTCTCCGCGAACGGTGCCGCACAGCTCAGCGGCATCGAGCCGGCCCTGCGCGCCATCTCCAAGGCAGCGGCGTGGCGCGAGGCGAGGGCCATGGCACCCCGCCCGGCGGCCGTCTTCCTGCCGGAGCTGGCCGCGCCGGGGTGGCAGCACGAGGTCGCGGCCAAGACCCTCCTGCAACGCCACGGCTTCGCCGTCCCACCGGGCGATCTGGTCGCTCCGGACGGCGATCCCGCGGCGGTGGCAGCCGAGCTGGGCTTCCCGGTCGCGCTGAAGGTGATCGAGGACCGCATCCCGCACCGCACGCCCTATGGCCTCGTCGCGCTCGACCTCGCGGACGCCGATGCCGTGCGCCAGGCCGCCGCGCGCATCCGCGCGAAGCTGCTCGAGCACTTCCCCGACTGCGCCGCCGCTCCTCTCCTCGTCGAGCGCATGACGCCGGCCGGAATCGATCTCTTCCTGGCCGCGAGCACCGATCCCGAAAGCGGCCCCATGCTCACCCTAGGCCTCGGCGGCTTCCTGCTGGAGGCGGTGCGCGACGTCGTCGCGATCCCGCTGCCCTCGCGCGAGGGCGAGGTCGCCTCCCTGCTGGAGGAAAGCGCCGTCGGCCGCTTCCTCGCCTCGGCCTCCGGCGCGATGTTCGGCGGCGTCGGACCCGTGGTCCGCTTCGCCGAGTCGCTGGGTGATTTTTACGCCACCGGCCGCTTCTCCCTGATCGAGCTCAACCCCGTCCGGCTCGTCCCCGGACAGGCGGAGCCCGTCATCCTCGACGCGCTGCTGGCCGTGCAGGCAGGAACCCCATGACCGACACCCTCCTCGCCGAGCCCCATGGCCGGATTCTCGTCCTCACCCTGAACAAGCCCGAGAAGCTGAACGCGCTCGATGCCGGCATGCTGGCGGCGATCGCGACACGCCTGCGCGCCGCCGACGAGGATGACGGTATCTCCGCCACCGTCATCACCGGCGCTGGCGGCCGCGCCTTCTCCACCGGCTTTGACATGACCGGCGGCGGCAGCGCCAGCACCGCGCCGGTGCAGGAACGTCTGCGCGCCAATCTCGAGAGCTTCCTCGCCGTCTGGCACGCGCGAAAGCCCGTGATCGCGGCGGTGGACGGCTATGCGCTCGGCGCGGGCTGCATCCTGGCGAGCCTTTGCGACCTCGTGATCGCCTCCGAGCGGTCGAGCTTCGGCGAGCCGGAAATCCGCTACTGGAACCCCGCCTCCGTCACCATCCTGCCCTGGATCATCGGCATCCGCCGCGCGAAGGAGCTGCTCTTCTTCGGCCGCAAGCTCGATGCGAAGGCTGCGTTCGACTGCGGCCTCGTGAACGAGGTGCTGCCCGCTGAGGGCTTTTTCGATGCCGCACTCGCCGCCGTCCGCCCGCTAACGCATCTCCACCCGGCCGCGCTCGCCGCGGTGAAGCGAGCGGTGAACGGCGGGATGGAGCGCGCCGGCTTCCTGGACGCGCTGCGCGACGGCGTGGATGCCATCGCGCCCCTCTACGGCCAGGACTCGCCCACCGCGAAGGTCTACCGCGCCGAGGTCCTGGCGCGCGGCTTCCGGGACTACATCCGCCACCGCGATGCGCTGCTCGGGAGCTGAAGCGATGTCCCATCTCCACCTGGTGGACGTGTCCAAGCGCTACGGCGGCGTGCAGGCCGTGATCGGCGCCTCGCTGGAGGTGCAGGCCGGCGAGTTCGTCAGCCTTCTCGGCCCCAGCGGCTCGGGCAAGACGACCACGCTGATGATGATCGCGGGCTTCGAGGAGCCGAGCGGCGGCAGCATCCTGCTCGCCGGCCGCCATGTGGAGCACGTGCCGCCCAACCAGCGCGACATCGGCATGGTGTTCCAGAACTACGCGCTCTTCCCGCACCTCACGATTGCCGAGAATGTCGCCTTCCCGCTGAAGGTCCGCCGCCGCCCGAAGGCCGAGGTCGGCGCCGCGGTCGGCCGCGCACTGGCGCTGGTCGGACTCGCGGACAAGGCGGACCGGCTGCCGAAGCAGCTCTCCGGCGGGCAGCAGCAGCGCGTGGCCCTGGCCCGCGCCCTGGTCTACGAGCCGAAGCTGCTGCTGCTCGACGAGCCGCTCTCCGCGCTGGACAAGAACCTGCGCGAGCAGATGCAGATCGAGCTGCGTCGCATCCACCGCCAGGTCGGCATCACCACGCTCTACGTGACGCACGACCAGACCGAGGCGATGACGCTCTCCGACCGCATCGTTGTGTTCAACCGCGGGCGGATCGAGCAGGTCGGCGCGCCGCTCGACGTCTATGCCCGCCCGGCGAGCCGCTTCGCCGCCAGCTTCATCGGCGACAGCAACATCCTGGAGGGCCGCCTCGGCGAGGCGCCGACCGAGCTGCGCGGCGGCGACGGCCTGCGCGTCCTCGCCGGTAATCCCATCCTGCCCGACGGCCAGGGCGAGGCCTGCGTCCTGGTGCGGCCCGAGGACATCGAGCTCGGCGAGCCGCCCGACGGGCGCCCGGCGAACCGGATGACCGTGCAGGTCACCGGCGTGCTGAACATGGGCGCAGGCATTCTGATCCTGGCGCAGCATGGCGGCCGCGAGATCCGCATCCGCTCTGCCACCTCGGCGCTGTCAGCCGCGCGCGAGGGCGCGCCGCTGCCGGTCTGGTGGGCGCCGGAAAAATCCTGGCCCATCCCGCCGACCGGAGTTCCGTCATGAACCGCAACCGCCCGGACCAGATGCATCTCGGGGCCTTCTTCCATCCGACCGGCCACCACGTGGCGGCCTGGCTGCATCCCGGCTCGCAGATCGATGCGGGCACCAACTTCCGGCACTACGTCAGCCTCGCGCAGACGGCTGAGCGCGGAAAGTTCGACCTGATGTTCCTGGCCGACGGTGCCGCGGTCCGCGAGGGCGACATGGAGGCGTTGAGCCGCTGGCCGCAATACCTCGTCTATTTCGAGCCGCTGACCCTGCTCTCCGGCATCGCGGCGATGACAAGCCGCATCGGCCTGGTCGCAACGGCCTCCACCAGCTTCAATGAGCCCTACAACGTCGCCAGAAAATTCGCCTCGCTCGACCACATCAGCGGCGGGCGCGCGGGCTGGAATGTCGTCACGTCAGCGGGCGGCGCGGGCGCGCTCAACTTCAGCCGCGACAGCCACTACGGCCATGACGAGCGCTACGACCGCGCCGTCGAATTCGCCGCGGTGGTCCGCGGGCTCTGGGACAGTTGGGAGGACGACGCGTTCCTCCGCGATCGCGCGACGCAGCGCTACTTCGACCCGGCGAAGCTGCACACGCTGGACCACCGCGGCGAGCATTTTTCCGTGCGCGGGCCGCTGAACGCCGCGCGGCCGCCGCAGGGCCATCCGGTGCTGTTCCAGGCGGGCGGCTCCGAGCCGGGACGCGAGCTCGCGGCCGGCACCTGCGAGGCCGTCTTCACGCCGCTGCACACGCTGGAGATGGCGCAGTCCTTCTACAAGGACGTGAAGGGCCGCATGGCGAAGTACGGCCGGAACCCGGACCAGCTGAAGATCATGCCCGGCCTCAACCCGGTGATCGGCCGCACGACCGCGGAAGCCCACGAGAAGCACCGCTACCTGCAGTCGCTGATCCATCCGAGTGTGGGGCTGGAGCTGCTGTCCAACGCGCTCGGCGGTTACAACCTGAAAAACTGCGACCTCGACGGCCCGCTGCCCGCCGAGCTGGACGGGATGAGCACCGAGGGCGGGCAGACGCAGATGCGCAACGTCCTGGCCTGGGCGCGCAAGGACAACCTCACCATCCGGCAGCTCTACGAGCGATACGCCGGCGCGCGCGGCCAGCGCACCATCCTCGGCAATCCCGAGGAGATCGCGGACCAGATGCAGTCCTGGTTCGAGGCCCATGGCGTGGACGGCTACCTGATCCAGCCGCCCTATCTGCCGGAAGGGCTGGACGAGTTCGTGGACCTCGTCATCCCCGTGCTGCAGGAGCGCGGCGTGTTCCGCGCCGATTACGAGGGCACGACGCTGCGCGAACATCTCGGCCTCGCGCGGCCGGAGAACCGCTACGCGGCGGCGCGGAAGTCGGCATGACCATGGACTGGCGCGACATGACTCCCGAGGCGCTGAGCGCCGCCTACGACAATGCCGGCGCGGTTGAGGGCGCGCGCGCCATCGTCACCGGCTGGGCCGCCGATTCCGCCCTGCGCCGCGAGGAGGCGCCGGCCGGGATGGACCAGCCCTATGGGCCGGGCGAGCGGCAGGCCTGGGACCTCTTCCCCGCCGCCGATCCCAAGGCGCCGTGCTTCGTCTTCATCCATGGCGGCTACTGGCAGATGAACAGCCGCCAGGGCTTTTCCTGCATGGCGGACGGGCTGCGCGCGGCCGGCTGGTCTGCCGCGCTGCCGAGCCACACGCTGGCGCCGCAGGCCAGCCTGACCGCCATCGCCGCCGAGATGCGCCAGGCCATGGACTGGCTCGCCGCCGAAGGCCCGGCGCACGGCATCGCGGGGCCGGTGCTGCTCTCCGGTTGGTCGGCCGGCGGGCACCTGGCGGCGCTGCTGGCTGAGCATCCGCTGGTGACGGCCGTGCTCGCCATCTCCGGCGTCTTCGACCTGGAGCCGATCGCCGGCACCCGCCTGAACACCGCGCTCTCGCTTCTGCCGGAGGAGATCGAGATCCTCTCGCCGATCCGCCGCCCCTCCGTCGCGAAGCCGATCGCGATCGCCTACGGCACCGCCGAGCTGCCGGAGCTGCAACGGCAGTCGCGCGACTTCCACGCCAAGCGCGCCGCCGCCGGACTGCCCGGGCCGCTGCTGCCGGTCGCCGGTGCGGATCATTTCAGCGTGCTCGCCGCACTGCGCCAGCCGGAGGGCGAGCTGGCGCGCGCCGCGCGTGACCTCATGGCAGCCCAAGCCCGATGACGGACCACCCCATGCACCTCACGACATCCCTGAACGGCCATGGCGCGCATCCCGCCGCCTGGCGCGTCGCCTCGCTCCAGGCCGCCCCGGGCCGCGCGCCCGACTACCGGCCGCTGGTCCGGCAGGCGGAGGCGGGCCTGCTCGACGCGGTGTTCTTCGGCCCCTCGGGCGCCACGCCGGCCCACACGCTAGGCGGCGCGGCCGATACGCTCCAGCTCGACCCGCTGCCGCTCATCGCCTCGCTCATCGGGCACACTTCGCGCATCGGCCTCGGTGCCTCGGTCTATCTGCGGCACACCGAGCCCTTCCACACGGCCCGGGCCTTCGCGGTGACGGACCGCTTCTCCGGTGGGCGGACGGCCTTTCTCGTGGACCTCGAGGGCATGGACCAGCAGGAGGCCGACTTCGCGCATCGGCCGCCGCTGACCGAGGCGGAGCAATACGAGCGCGCGGCCGAGTACATTGAGGTCGCGACCAAGCTCTGGGGCAGCTGGGGCGAAGGCGCCATCCTGGCCGACAAGGAGACCGGCTGGTTCGCTGATTCCAGCGTGATCAATCCGATCAACCATGCGGGCCGCCACTTCTCGGTGCGCGGTCCGCTCGTCGCCATGCACCCGCGCCAGGGATGGCCGGTGATCGCGATGCGCGACGCCTCGCCGCCCGGCCTGCGCCTGGCCGCCGCGACGGCCGATGTCTTCCTCGCCTCCTGCCGCACGCTCGACGAGGCACGCGCTCTCTCGGCCAGCCTGCGGCAGCAGGTGGTGGAGGCCGGTCGGGCCGCCGGGGATCTGCGCATCCTGATGTCCGTGATGCCCATCCTCGCGGCATCGCCGGCGGAAGCGCAGCGCCGCGCGGCCTCGCTCGACGTCGAGATCACGCCCGAGCTGGCGCGCTCGCTCGCCGCCCTGCCGGCGGACGCGGCGCCGCGCCGCTTCGTCGGCAGCGTCGACGCCTTTTGCGACGAGCTTGCGGCCTGGCATGCGGCGGGCGTCTGCGATGGCTTCAACATCCTGCCGCCGGTGCTGACCGACGACCTCGCCCTGCTGACGGGCCGCGTCGTGCCGGAGCTGCAGCGGCGCGGGCTTTTCCGCACGCAGCCCGCCGCCGGCACGCTGCGCGAGACGCTGGGCCTGAAGCGCCCGCAGGTCGCGGTGGCGGCATGATGCGCTGGGCACGGGGCATCCGGCCGCATAGCGGCCGGCGCCGCCCAACTCACCTTCCGGCCGGGTGCGCCAGCGGCGCGGCGAAGCCAAGCGCGCGGAGCGCGCGCCCGGCGTCTGAGGGCATAGAAAGGGAGAGCGTGTGATGGCGCAACGCAGGCAGCTTCACCTCGGCCTGTTCACCTATCCGGGCGGGCACCACATCGCGGGCTGGCGGCATCCCTCCACGCCGGCCTCCGGCGTCGCGGAATTCGCCTTCTACAAGGAGATGGCGCAGCTCGCCGAGCGCGGGAAACTCGACCTGCTCTTCGTCGGCGACACGCTCTTCACCCGCGAGAAGGACGGCCGCTTCTTCGGGCGGCAGGCCATCTCCAACCCCGATCCGGTCTCGCTGCTCTCGGCGGTCTCCTCGGTGACGGAGCATCTCGGGCTGGTCGGCACGCTCTCCACGACCTACCACGAGCCCTACGCCATTGCCTCCAAGTTCGCGACGCTCGACCATGTCAGCAACGGCCGCGCCGGGTGGAACATCGTGACCACCTGGGAGGACCGGGCCTCGATGAACTTCAGCCGCGACAAGGCGATGGAGAAGGCCGACCGCTACATCCGCGGCAAGGAGTTCGTGGACGCCTGCACCGCCCTCTGGGACAGCTGGGAGGACGGCGCCCTGCTCGACGACCGCGCCGGCGGGCGCTACCTCGATCCCGCGCGCATCCATGCCGCGAACCACCGCAGCCCGAGCTTTTCCGTGCAGGGCCCGCTGCGGCAGCCGCGGCCGGTCCAGGGCTGGCCGGTGATGGTGCAGGCCGGCGGCTCGCCGCCCGGGCTGGAATTCGCGGCCCAGGTGGCCGAGGCGATCTTCACCGCGCAGACCCGGCTGCCCGAGGCGCAGGCCTTTCGCTCCGGCACCCATGCGCGCATGCGCAAGTACGGGCGCGATCCGGACCAGCTGGTGATCATGCCCGGCCTCTCGCCGCTGCTCGGCTCGACGGAGGAGGAAGCGCAGAAGCTGGAGAAGGAACTGGCCGAGCTGGTGCACCCGGAGGTCGCGATCTGGATGCTGAGCGAGAACCTGAATTTTCCTCTCTATGACCGCGACCCCGGCGATCCCATGCCGATCGCCGAGGTGCGCGCCTGGAAGCGGCCCACGGCCAACACCGACGTGCTGCTCACCACGGCCGAGCAGCAGGGGCTCACCATCGAGCAGACCGCGCGCGTCATCGCCCGCTCGCGCTCGCACCAGAGCTTCGTCGGCACGCCGGAGCAGCTGGCCGACCTCATGCAGCAATGGTTCACGGAGGGCGGCTGCGACGGCTTCAACCTCATGCCGCCCTACTTCCCCCTGCAGCTCCAGGTCTTCGTGGAGCAGGTGGTGCCGATCCTGCAGCGGCGCGGCCTGTTCCGCCTCGACTACGAGGGCAAGACCCTGCGCGAGAACATGGGCCTGAAGCGACCGCCCGGGCGCCACGCCACCGCCGCCGCCTCCGCCGCGTGAGGGCCGGCCTCCACATCACGGCGGAGGTCCGATGCCGGACATGACGGCGCCGGAGGGTCTGATCGGCGTGCCGCAGGCGGAGCCCGTGCTGCAGGTCCGCGACCTCGCCATCGAGTTCGCCTCGCGCGGGCATGTCGTGCCGGCGTTGCAAGGCGTCAGCTTCGACGTGCCGGCAGGCGGCTGCCTTGGCATCGTGGGCGAGTCCGGCAGCGGCAAGAGCGTCAGCTCGCTGGCCGTCATGGGCCTCCTGCCGAAGCCAGCCGCGCGCATCACGCGGGGGAGCATCCGCTTCGAGGGCGAGGACCTGCTGACCCTGGCGCCGGCCGCGCTGCGCGCCATGCGCGGCCGCGCCTTCTCGATGATCTTCCAGGAGCCGATGAGCTCGCTGAACCCCGCCTTCACCGTGGGCGACCAGATCGCCGAGGCGATCCGCGCACATGAGCGCATTGGCAAGCGCGAGGCGCGCGACCGCGCGATCGCGCTGCTGCGCCAGGTGCGCATCCCGTCGCCGGAAAAGCGCTTCGACGAGTATCCGCACCGGCTCTCCGGCGGCATGCGCCAGCGCGTGATGATCGCCATGGCGCTGGCCGGCGACCCGCGCCTGCTCATCGCCGACGAGCCGACCACCGCGCTCGACGTCACGGTGCAGGCGCAGATCATGGAGCTGCTGCGCAGCATCCAGCAGGAGCGCGGCACGGCGATCCTGCTCATCTCGCACAATCTCGGCCTGATCGCCGGCCTCGCGGACCGGATCGCCGTCATGTATGCCGGCCGCGTCGTGGAGCAGGGGCCGGCGGCGCGCCTTCTGACCGAACCCGAGCATCCCTACACGATCGGCCTGCTCGGGGCCGTGCCGCGGGCGGAGCCGGGGGACCGGCCGCTGGTCGGCATCGAGGGCAGCGTGCCCGACCTGCGGCGGCTGCCGCCCGGCTGCGTCTTCGAGCCGCGCTGCCCCTTCGCGGAAGCCGTCTGCCGCGAGAGAGAGCCGGTGCTGCGCGAGCTCGGTCCCGGCCATGCGGCGGCCTGCCACCTGGCCCCGCTGGAGCTGGCCGCATGAGCGCGCCCATGCTCAGCGTGCGCGGATTGCGCAAGCACTTCCCCGTCGGCGGACCCTTCCGTCGCAGCCGCGTCGCGGCGGTGGACGGCGTGAGCTTCGACATCGCCGAAGGGGAGACGCTCGGCCTTGTCGGCGAGAGCGGCTGCGGCAAGTCCACCACCGGGCGGCTGGTGCTGCGGCTGCTGGAGCCGACCTCCGGCAGCGTCGCCTTCCGCGGCGAGGAGCTGATGGCGCTGAGCCCCGCACAGATGATCTCGCGCCGGCGGAACTTGCAGCTCATCTTCCAGGACCCGTTCAGCTCGCTGAATCCGAGCATGACCGTGCGGGAGATCATCGGCGAGCCGCTGGTCGTGCACCGCGTGGACGTGAGGTCGGGTATCGACCAGCGCGTGGCGGAGCTGCTGACCATGGTGGGCCTCAGCCCCGCCCATATGCGCCGCCACCCGCACGAGTTCTCCGGCGGCCAGCGCCAGCGCATCGGCATCGCGCGCGCCCTGGCGCTGGAGCCGCAGCTCATCGTCTGCGACGAGCCGGTCTCGGCGCTCGACGTCTCGGTGCAGGCGCAGATCCTGAACCTGCTGCGCCGGGTTCAGCGGGAGCTCGGCGTGGCGCTGCTGTTCATCTCGCATGACCTGATGGCCGTGCGCTACATCGCCCACCGGGTGGCGGTGATGTATCTCGGACGCCTGGTCGAGGCGGCCCCGACGGAGGCGATCTTCGACCGGCCGCGCCATCCCTACACGCGCGCTCTGCTCGACGCCGTGCCCGCGCCGGAGATCGGCGGCACGCCGCGTCCGGTGCTGGAGGGCGACCCGCCGAGCCCGCTCGATCCGCCCTCCGGCTGTCACTTCCACCCCCGCTGCCCCTACGCCACCGAACTCTGCCGCGCGCAGGCGCCGGAGCTCACCGAGGCCGACGGCCAGGCGGTCGCCTGCCACCATTGGCGGACCCTTCCGCCCTGGCCCGGGCTGAGCCCGGCGCTGACCCGCCCCGTCGGCCCGCGCCTCGCGAGGCTGCTGGAACGGTTCCGCCAACCCGCGGCGCCCCAGGGCGCCCTCACCGAATGATCAAGGAGGCGCGGATGCGCAGCTTACGGACACTGGCCCTCGCGGCGCTTGCCGCCACCTGGGCCCTCGGCGCGGCAGCACAGGGCACGATGCGCATCGGCATCGCCGAGGACCCCGACACGCTCGACCCCACGCTGAACCGCACCGCCGCCGGCCGCCAGCCGATGACGGCCATCTGCGACAAGCTCTTCGACGTGGACACCAATCTCCAGCTCGTGCCGCAGCTCGCCGAGGGCTACGAGGTCGCGGCGGGCAGAATGTCCGTGACCCTCAAGCTGCGCCCCAACCTGCGGTTCCATGACGGCGAGCCGCTGGACGCCGAGGCGGTGCGCTTCAACTTCGAGCGCCACATGACGCTGACCGGCACGATCCGGCGCAGCGAGCTCGCGGCCGTGGCCTCGGTCGAGGTGGTCGATCCGCTCACCGTCCGGATCGCGCTGAAGCAGCCGCAGAGCAACCTCCTGCTCATCGTCCTGGCCGAGCGCGCCGGTATGATGGTCTCGCCCAAGGCGGCGCGCGAGCTCGGCGACCGCTTCGGCTCGCGTCCCGTCTGCGCCGGGCCCTTCCGCTTCGTCGAGCGCGTGCCGCAGGGCCGCATCGTCGTGCAGCGCTTCGACGGCTACTGGAACCGCGAGAACGTGCTGCTCGACCGCATCGACTACATGCCGATCAGCGATTCGACGGTGCGCCTCGCGGCACTCCGCTCGGGCGAGCTGCAGATCGCCGAGCGCCTGACGCCGACCGACATCCCGCAGCTGCGCGGCGATTCCCGCGTCACCGTCGTCTCGGCGCCGGACCTCGGCTACCACAACATCCGCCTCAACTCGAACAACGGCCCGCGCGGGCGGATTTTTCGCGACGTGCGCGTGCGCCGTGCGGTCAGCCTCGCCATCGACCGGCAGGCGCTGGTGCAGGCACTGTTCAACGGCGACTACCTGGCCGGCAACCAGTTCGTGAATCCGCAGAGTCCCTACTACGCGCCCGATCGCCCCGTGCCGGCGCGCGACCTCCCCACCGCGCGGCGCCTGCTGCGCGAGGCGGGCGCGAGCAACCTCACCTTCACGCTCCTCGTCCCCGCCGAGCGCGAGCGGCAGGAGGCGGCGCAGTTCCTCCAGGCGATGCTGGCCGAGGCCGGCATCACCATGAACATCGAGACGCAGGACAATGCCTCGCTGCTGCAGACTGCCCGCCGCGGGCAGTTCGACGCGGCCTTCGCCTTCTGGAGCGGCAGGCCGCATCCGGACGGCAACATCTACTCGCACTACGCCTGCAACGCGCCGCTGAACGATTCGCGCTACTGCAACGAGGAGCTGGACCGCATCCTCAACCGCGCGCGCGAGGCCACCGAGGAGGAGGAGCGCCGCACGTTGTACCGCCAGGCCAACGTGATCCTGGCCGACGACGTGCCGAGCGTTGTGCTATGGCACCGCCGCACCTTCACGGGCGTCAGCACCCGCGTGCAGGGCTTCATCGTGCATCCCGACGCCACGATCCGCGTGATCGGGCTGCGGCTGCCATAGGCGGGCGGGCAGGGCGGGCCGGTGCGTTTCCTCCTCTTCGGCGGCCAGCGCCTGGCGCTGGCCGTGCCGACGCTGCTGATCCTCTCCGTCTTCGTCTTCCTGCTGCAGCACCTGCTGCCGGGCGACCCGGCTGAGGCCATGGCCGGCGAGGATCTCGATCCCCAGGCGCTGGAGGAGGTCCGGCGCAAGTACGGCCTCGATCTGCCGGTCTACGTTCAATATCTGCGCTGGTTCGGCAATGCGCTGCGGGGCGACCTCGGCATGTCGATGCGCAACGACATGCCGGTATTGGACCTGCTCCTCTCGAAGCTGGAGATCACGGCCCAGCTCGCCGTGGTCTCGATGCTGATCGCGGTGGTGATCGGCATCCCGCTCGGCATCCTCGCCGCCTCGCGCAAGGGCACGATCCTGGACGGTCTCGCCAGCCTCTTCGCGCTGACCGGCATCTCGATCCCGCATTTCTGGCTCGGCATCATGCTGGTGCTGGCCTTCTCGGTGAACCTCAACTGGTTCCCCGCCTCGGGCTATGTGCCCTTCTCCGAGGACCCGCAGCGCTACGTGCTCAGCATGGTGCTGCCTTCCATCGTGCTCGGCACGGGCATCGCCGGCGTGCTGATGCGGCACATGCGCAGCGCCATGCTGCAGTCGCTCGGCGCCGACTACATCCGCACCGCCCGGGCCAAGGGGCTGAGCGAGCGCCGTGTCGTCTTCCGCCACGCCTTCCGCAACGCGCTGATGCCGGTGGTGACGCTGGGCGCCATCGAGTTCGGCCAGCTCCTCGCCGGCGCCGTGCTGACCGAGCAGATCTTCTCGATCCCCGGCTTCGGCAAGCTTCTGGTAGATGGCGTGCTCTATCGCGACTACCTGGTGGTGCAGGGGCTGGTGCTGGTCTCGGCGGTGATCTTCGTCGCCGTGAACCTGGTGGCGGACATGCTCTACTTCCTCATCAACCCCCGGCTGCGGAGCTGATCATGTCGCTCACCCTGACGGCCGAGCTGGATACGCCCGAGGAGGGCCGGCTGCGGCGCATCCTCGGCGCCCTGCTGCGCCAGCCCTCCGCGGTGATCTCCGGCCTCGTGATCCTCGCCTATGTGGCGGTCGCCCTGGCCGCGCCGCTGCTGTCGCCCTACGACCCCATGACCTCCAGCTTCCTGCTCGTGCGCAAGCCGCCCTCGGCGCTGCACTGGCTCGGCACCGACGAGGTGGGGCGCGACGTGCTGGCCCGGCTCATCTGGGGCACGCGGTCCTCGCTGCTCGCGGCCGCGGTGCCCGTGGTGATCGCGCTGACCATCAGCGTTCCCGTCGGCGTCGTCAGCGGCTATGCGGGCGGCTGGCTCGACATGGTGATCATGCGCGTCACCGACGCGCTGCTGGCCGTGCCCTTCCTGATCGTGGCGATCGCGATGGCCGCCTTCCTCGGGCCCAACCTCGTCAACGCGCTGATCGCGATCGGCATCGCGGCGCTGCCCATCTTCGTGCGGCTCTCGCGCGCCACTGCGCTCGCCGTCCGGGCCGAGGATTATGTCGAGGCGGCGCGCGCCGTCGGCAGTTCGGCGATGCGCATCGCCTTCCGCCACATGATGCCGAACATGCTGCCGCCGCTGCTGGTGCAGGCCAGCGTGATGGCGGCCTCCGCGGTCATCGCCGAGGCCTCGCTGTCCTTCCTCGGCCTCGGCCAGCAGCCGCCCGCGCCCTCCTGGGGCAGCATGCTCAACGCGGCGCAGCGGCACATGGTGGCCGCGCCCTGGATGGCCATCGCGCCGGGCTGCGCGATCTTCACGCTGGTGATCGCGCTCAACGTCTTCGGCGACGGGCTGCGCGAGGCGCTCGATCCGCGGCGCCGCTGAGGAACGCAGGGGATTTCCTGAACTTGCCATGCCGGCCGGGTCGCGCCGGCTCTTCTGGATGAGGCATCATGAGCGTTCCGCTTTCCCGACCGGCGCCGCCGCCCTGGCCCGTGACGCGGCGTCCGGGCTACCTGATCCGGCGGCTGCATCAGATCCATATCGCGCTCTTCATGCAGATCTGCGGCCGGTTCAACATCACGCCCGTGCAGTACAGCCTGCTGAGCGCCCTCGCCGCGCGCGGCGAGGCGGACCAGACCGTGCTCGCGGGCGATGTCGCGCTCGACCGGACCACGACCGCAGGCGCGCTGCGCCGCCTCGAGGTGAGCCGGCTGGTCCGGCGCTCGGTGGCGGCCAGCGACCGGCGTGCCCGGGTCTGCACCTGCACCGAGGCCGGCGTCGCGTTGCTGCAGGCCATGGAGGGCTCCGCCCGCCTTGCCCATGAGGAGACGGTGGCTCCCCTCGATCCGGAGGACCGGCAGACCTTCGAGCGGCTCCTCCAGCGCCTGGTGGCGGCGCATGCGAGGGCGTGAGGCCGTCCGGGCGGCAGCTTCTCGGGCGGTCGGGCAGGGCGGGTACCGGCCTCCCGCATAGGACGGTGCGGCTCGACGGCGAGGCCGCGCGTCGCCGGAGGTTCCGGTCCCCGTCGCGATATGGCGTCGGCGGGATCCCACGGAACCCGCCCCCCGGGGGATGACGCGCCGGACGATTCCGACAGGCGCCGGAACCCGCCGACAGCATGGGAACGCTCCGCCCGCCTAGGGTCGGCTCCGGACTGCGCGCCGCCCTCCGGCGCGCCCAGCAAGGGAGTGCATCCGATGGACGAGCCGAGCCAGGGTTCGGAGGCGCGCGGCGACGTGGGGGATGACGGATCCTCCGCCGGTTGGTCGCGCCGGGCGTCGCTGCAGATCACGGCGGCCGGGGCGATGCTGGCCGCGGGGGCGCCCCCGGCGCAGGCCCAGCCCGCGCCCGAGGCCGTCACCCTGCGGCTGACCGTCAACGGCCGGCCGCGGGAGCTCGCCGTGGATCCGCGGCTGTCGCTCCTGGACCTGCTGCGCGAGCGGCTGGAGCTCACCGGCACCAAGAAGGGCTGCAACCAGGGCGCCTGCGGCGCCTGCACCGTGCTGCTGGACGGGCAGCGGGTGAATTCCTGCCTGACGCTGGCCGTCATGCAGGACGGCGCCGAGGTCACCACGATCGAGGGCCTCGCGCGCGGCGAGGAACTGCATCCGCTGCAGGCCGCCTTCATCGAGCACGAGGCGCTGCAATGCGGCTACTGTACGGCCGGGCAGATCATGTCCGGCGTCGCCTGCATCGCCGAGGGCCATGCCGGCTCGCCGGAGGAGATCCGTGCCTGGATGAGCGGCAACATCTGCCGCTGCGGCGCCTATCCCGGGATCGTGGCCGCGGTGGCCGACGCGGCAGGGAGGGCCTGAGCATGCTGCCCTTCGCCTATGGCAAGGCCCGGACCGAGGCCGAGGCCTTCGCCGCCGCCCAGGCCGGCGCCCGCTACATCGCCGGCGGCACCACGCTGGTGGACCTGATGCGCGAGGAGGTGGAGCGACCCTCGCGCCTCGTCGACATCAATGCGCTGCCGATGCGCGGCATCCGAGCCGATGGGCAGAACCTCGTGATCGGCGCGCTGGCGCGCATGGGCGAGGTCGCCGCACATCCGGAGACGAAGCGCCTGCAGCCGCTGATCTCGGAGACGCTGGTGGAGGGCGCCTCGCCGCAGCTGCGCAACATGGCCTCGATCGGCGGCAACCTGCTGCAGCGCGTGCGCTGCCCGTATTTCCGCATGCTCGACGCGGCCTGCAACAAGCGCGATCCGGGCACGGGCTGCGCGGCGATCGAGGGGCTGAATGCGGGGAATGCGATCCTCGGCACCAGCGACCACTGCGTCGCGACACATCCGTCGGACCTCGCCGTCTCGCTGGTCGCGCTGGACGCGACGATCCGCCTGCGCGGCCCGGCCGGCGAGCGCGTCCTCCCCGTGGAAGCGCTGTACCGCCTGCCCGGCGACACGCCGCATCTGGAGCACACGCTGCTGCCGGGCGAGCTCATCACCGAGCTGCGCATCCCCGGCGGCCCCCATGCGCGCAAGGCCCGCTACCTGAAGGTGCGCGACCGGTCGTCCTACGAGTTCGCGCTGGTCGCGATCGCGGCGGCGCTGGACATCCAGGGCGGCGTGATCCGCGAGGTGCGGCTGGCCGCCGGCGGCGTCGGCACCATGCCCTGGCGCCTGGGCGCCTGCGAGCGCGCGCTGGCCGGCAGGCCGCCGACCCGCGAGGCGTTCCGACAGGCGGCCGAGCTGGCGCTGGAGGGCGTCCGGCCGCTCGCCCACAACCGATACAAGGCGGAGCTGCTGCCGCGGACCATCGTCCGCGCGTTGGAGATGGCGGGAGAGGTGGCATGAACGTTCCCCTGATCGGCGCGCCGCTGGCGCGCCTCGACGGCCGCGCCAAGGTGACGGGCGCGGCGCGCTACGCCGCCGAGTTCAACCGGCCCGGCCAGGCCCATGCCGTGATCGTTCCCAGCACCGTGGGCCTCGGCCGCGTGGTCGGGCTGCACGAGGCCCCGGTGCTGGCCATGCCCGGCGTGCTCGCGGTGCTCAGCCACCGCAACGCGCCTCGCCTCGCCTACGGCCCGCACAAGGGGCCGATCGACCCGCAATCGGGCGAGCGGCTGCATGTGCTGCAGGACGGTGCGGTGCGCTTCCACGGCCAGCCCGTCGCGGTGGTGGTCGCCGAGACCCTGGACCAGGCCGAGCGCGCCGCCGCGGCGCTGCGCATCGACTATGCGGCGGAGCCGCCGCTGACGGAGCTGCACAAGGGCCAGGCCGTGGAGCCCGACGGCGCCGGCGGCATGCATGGGGACAAGGCGCGCGGCGAGGCGGACGCGGCGCTGGCCGCCGCGCCGGTGAAGGTGGATGCGACCTACGGCATCGCGCGCGAGAACCACAATCCGATGGAGCCGCACGCGACCGTCGCCGCCTGGGAGGGCGACCGGCTGACGCTCTGGAGCAAGAGCCAGTACGTGGTGAACGAGCAGGGCGAGATCGCCGCCATCTTCGGTCTCCCGCCGGAGAACGTGCAGGTGATCTGCCCCTTCGTCGGCGGCGCCTTCGGCACCAGTCTGCGCACCTGGCCGCATGTCACGCTAGCGGCGATCGCGGCGCGGCATGTCGCGCGGCCGGTGAAGCTGGTGCTGACGCGCAAGCAGATGTTCTTCATCACCGGCTACCGCCCGCAGACCACGCAGCGCCTGGCGCTCGGCGCGACGCCGGACGGCAGGCTCACCGCCATCGTCCACGAGGGCATCGGCGAGACGAGCCGCTACGAGCAGTTCGTCGAGCCGCTGACCACGGTCTCCGGCTACATGTACGCCTGCCCGAACCTGCGGCAGCGCTACCGGCTGGCGCCGATGGACGTCTCCACGCCCACCTACATGCGCGGCCCCGGCGAGGCCAGCGGCATCTTCGCGCTGGAATGCGCCATGGACGAGCTGGCGATCCGGCTCGGCATGGACCCGGTGGCGCTGCGCCGGCTGAACGAGCCGGCGATCGACGAGGGGGAGGGAAAGCCCTTCTCCAGCCGCTCGGTCCCGGCCTGCCTGGATCTCGCCGCCGAGCGCTTCGGCTGGGCGCGGCGCGATCCGCGCCCGGGTTCCATGCGCGACGGCCGGCTGCTCCTCGGCTGGGGCATGGCGCTCGCCACCTATCCGGCCTTCCTCTTCCCCGCGAGCGCACGCGCCCGGCTGCTGGCCGACGGCACGGCGGAGGTCGAGGCCTCGGCCGCCGACATGGGGCCCGGGACCTACACCTCGATCACCCAGGTCGCGGCGGAGACGCTCGGCCTGCCGATGGGCCGGGTGCGCTTCAGCCTCGGCCGCTCGGACTTCCCGGTGGCGCCGCCGCATGGGGGGTCGACGACCATGGCCTCGGTCGGCTCCGCGGTGCGCGCCGCCTGCCTGGAGGCGCTGGCCGAGGCGGCGCGGCGCGCGGTGGCCGACCAGCGCTCGCCCGTCTTCGGCGCGGCGCCGGAGGCGGTGGAGTGGCACGAGGGTCGGCTGCGCCGCCGCGGCGACGCCTCGCCGGGACAGGCGCTGGGCGACGTCCTCGCGGGCGGGCCGCCGGTGGACGGCGCGGGCTCCGTCGCGCGCAGCCCGGAGGTGGCCGGGCGCTTCTCCATGCACAGCTTCGGCGCGGTCTTCACGGAGATCGCGATCGACCCGGACGTCGCGACCATGCAGGTGCGGCGCGTGGTCGGCGCCTATGGCGCGGGACGCATCGTCAATCCGCGGCTGGCGACCAGCCAGTGCACGGGCGGCATGGTCGGCGGCATCGGCATGGCGCTGATGGAGCGCACCGCGCTCGACCCGCGCGACGGGCGGCCGGTGAACGCGCATATGGCCGACTACCTCGTGCCGGTGAACCTGGATATCGGCCATCTGGAGGCGCATTTCGTCGAGGAGCACGACCCGCATGTGAACCCGCTCGGCGTGAAGGGCCTGGGCGAGATCGCCATGATCGGCGTGGCGCCGGCGATCGCGAACGCGGTCTTCCACGCCACGGGCAAGCGCGTGCGCGAGCTGCCGATCCGCATCGAGAACCTGCTCTGACCCTTTCGAGGGCGCCAGGCCGTCGCCTCCCGCTCAATTGGCCAGCCGCTCGATCACGAGGTCGAGCAGCCGGCGCAACCGGCGCAGCCGTCGCAGGTCGCGGTGGTAGCCGACATGGGTGTCGCGGCCCGGCGGGGCTTCGCCGAGGTCGATCGCCGTGAGGCCCGGCGTCGCGTCGCCGATTGGCCTGGGCAGCACCGCCAGCCCGGCGCCTTCTTCGCACAGCCGCGCCTGCACCTGCCGGTTGCTGCTGCGCATCGCGACCTCCGCCCGGGGCAGCGCCCGGAGCAGCCAGACGGCGTCGGGCATCTCGGCGAAGGCCGTGTCCATGGTGACGAGGCGCGCGCCCGCGCCGTCGCCGAACCGGGGCGCCGGCATGCCGGGCGGGCCATAGAGCGCATAGGGGATGTGCAGCAGCCGCCGCGAGATCACGTCCGGCTCGTCGAAGGGCCGGATGCGGAAGACCATGTCCGCCTCGCGCCGCGGCAGGCTGTAGAGCCGCGCATCGGTCAGCAGCTCGACGCAGACCTTCGGGTGCCGCCGGCCGAACTCGGCCAGCACCAGCGCCAGCAGCACGGTGCCGAACCACTCGGAGGAGGAGAGGCGCAGCATGCCGTCGAGCTGCGCGTCCGCGCCGGCGAGCTGCCGCGCCAGCGCCAGCGCCTCCTCCTCCATGCGCTCGGCATGGCCGAGGATGGCCTGGCCCTCGTCGGTGAGGACGAAGCCCTGGGCGGTGCGCTGGAACAGCGCCTGGCCGACCGCCGCCTCCAGTGCGCGCAGGCGGCGGCCCATGGTGGGCTGGGTCTGGCCGAGCCGACGCGCGGCGGCGCCGAGCGTGCCCTCGCGCGCGACGGCCAGGAAGATGCGCAGGTCGTCCCAGTCCAAGGTCGGCTCCCTCAAACGAAAATGCATGGAGACCGTGCAGTCTCTTCGATTTCCATGCGGAATGGAAAAGACCATCTCCGCCGCATCAAGGAGCCAGACCCATGACCCATATGATGCAGGCCGCCATCCTCGAAGCGCATGGCGCCCCATTTTACCTCACCGACATCGCCCGCCCGGAGCCCGGCCCGGGGCAGGTCCTCGTCCGTATCGCGGCGAGCGGCGTGAACCCGCTCGACACGAAGATCCACGCCGGTGCCGCGGCGCATGCGCGCCATCCGCTGCCGGCCATCCTCGGCATCGACCTTGCCGGCACGGTGGAGGCGGTCGGCGAGGACGTCGCGCGCTTCCGCCCGGGCGAGGAGGTCTACGGCATGACGGGTGGCGTCGGCGGCGTGCCCGGTTCGCTCGCGGAGTACGCCGTGGTGGAGGCCGACCTGCTGGCGCCGAAGCCCGCCAACCTCTCCATGCGCGAGGCCGCGGCGCTGCCGCTGGTGGCCGTCACGGCCTGGGAGGGGCTCGTGGACCGCATGGAGGCCAGGCCCGGCCAGACCCTGCTGGTGCTGGGCGCGGGCGGCGTCGGCCTGACCGTGCTGCAGGTCGCGCGCGCCCTCGGCCTCACGACCTTCGCCGCGGACGGCGCCTCCAGCCGCGCGGCCGTGGAGCAACTCGGCGCAACCTTCATCGACCGCGACGAGCCCGTGGCGGACTACGTGGCACGGCTGACCGGCGGGCACGGCTTCGACCTCGTCTTCGACACGGCGGGCGGCGCGGCGCTGGACGCCGCCTTCCAGGCGGTGCGCCGCTTCGGACGCGTGACGAGCGCGCTGGGCTGGGGCACGCATGCGCTGGCGCCGCTCTCTTTCAAGGGCGCAAGCTATTCGGGCGTCTTCACCCTGATGCCGCTGCTCACGGGCGAGGAGCGCCGGCACCACGGCGAGATCCTGGAGCGCGTGGGTCGGATGGTCGAGGCGGGGCAGATCGTCCCTCGCCTGGATCCTGCCCGGTTCACGCTGGAGACGGTCTGCGATGCGTACCGGGCGATCAAGGCCGGCACGGCGCGGGGCAAGCTCGTCGTCGAAATCCAGGGCGCGACGGGCTGAGGTGGAAGCGCCTCCCGGCAGTCTGCCCGCGAAGTCTGCCGCGCCGGCGGCGAATGAAGCGGGCGGGCCACGGCTTCCGCTTCGCTCACGCCCACCGCTTCAACTCCTCGGCCAGGCGCATGTTCCGGACCGTGTAGGGCCGCCATCCCGGCGGCCAGGCCTCCGGCTTCTCCACGTGGCCGGCCTCCGCCCCGTCGTGCTCCCGCTGCTTCTCCAGGGCGTAGGCCCGCGTCGTCTCGAGCATGCGCCAGCGCGCGCCGCCCTCAGCCTCTTCCATGATGAGGAGGGACTTCTCCACGAGACCTGACAGCGCGCCCGGCAGGTCGGCCCTGGCCCGGTCCGCGACGACGGCCGCTGCGGCCTGCAGCGAGAAGCTCGCCACGAAGACCGCCACGCGGCGCAGCAGGCACTGCTCGAACTCCTCCAGCAGCCCGTAGCTCCAGTCGAGCGCCGCCCGCAGGGTCTGGTGCCGCGCCGGGGCCGTGCGGCGGCCGCTCGTGAGCAGGTCGAAGCGGCGGTCCAGCCGGGCCAGAACCTCGGCGGTCCCCAGCGTCACCACCCGGGCTGCCGCGAATTCGAGGGCGAGCGGCAGGCCGTCGAGCCGCCGGCTGATGGCCGACAGCGCGCGCAGGCTGTCCTCGGAGGCCTCGAAGCCCGGCCGCAGGGCCTCCGCGCGGGCTATCATCAGCTGGATCGCGCTGTGCCGGAGGATGTCCTCGCGCGCCGTCGACAGGATGGGGGGCATCTCCAGCTGCGCGACGCGGAAGAGGTGCTCGCCTTCGAAGCGCAGCACTTCGCGGCTCGTTGCGATCAGGTTCGCCCGGGGGCAGCGCTGCGCGACCGTCTCGGCGAGCGCGGCGGCGCCCGCGGCGACATGCTCGCAATTGTCGAGGATCAGGATGGGATCGGCATCGGCCAGTACCTTCGCCACCGTCTCCGCGTCGGTCCGCTCGCCCGCGGGTTCCAGGCCGAGGGCTGCCGCCGCGGCGGCAGCAACCCGCGCGGGATCGGTCACGGGAGCGAGGTCGATGAACCAGGCCGCGCGCCCGGAGGCGGCCGACAGCTCCGCCGCCGCCTCCAGCGCCAGCCGCGTCTTGCCGATCCCGCCCGGGCCGATGAGCGTGACGGCGCGGTGCGCGGCGGCGAACTCGCCGAGGCGCTGCAGCGCGGTGGCGCGGCCGATCAGGCCCGAGACGGGGACAGGCAGGTTGCCGGCTCGGCCCTTCCGCAGCGCCGGGCCGTCGAGCAGGCGATACCCCCGCCCCGGCTCCGTCCTCAGCAGTCCTCGGTCCTCGCCGAGCGCCTTGCGGATCGCCGAGACCTGCGCCTGGAGCGCGTTCTCCTCGACGATGACCGGACCCCAGACCCGGGTCATCAGCTCGTCCTTGGTGACCAGGGCGCCTGGCGTTTCGCCGAGGACCCTCAGAATCTGGAAGGCCCGGGCGCCGAGCGGGACCGCGGTTCCACCGCGCCGCAGCTCCTGCCGGTCCCCGTCGATCGTCCAGGGCCCCAGGACCAGGGCCTTCGCGCTGGGTGCGACGGGGCGCATCAGGAGACGGGCATCCGTGCAGTCCTCTCGCCGGGGCGGTCGCCCGGCCGGTCGGGACACTAGGCACGCCCGGCACGGCTCCAAAGTTAAGTATGGTGAATCGGGGAAGGGGCCTCATTCAGCCGCCGGAGTCCGGCTTCACCGGCCGAGCATCCGTTTCAGCAGTTTTCAGCTTCGGCCCAAGGAACTGTGCTCCGGAATCCGGTTGCATGCGCCCTTCGCAGGAGGAGCGTGACATGATCCGCGTCCAGGTGCCGGACGTCATGGTGCCGGCCGCTGTCCGGGCCGGTGGGCTGTCGGAGGAGATCGTGCCGTCCGAGCGCGAATGGCGCCGCCTGCCCGCGGCGGTGCCTCTTCCGGCCGCGCGCATGCTCGCCACGCGCTGGCGCTCCGCCAGCGACGGCGGGTGCGAGGCCGAGGCGGTGAATCCCGGTGAGCGGTTCCTCATCGCGATCGCCCTGCGGCCGCTGGAATGGCGCCTCTCGCTGGACGGCCGCATGGTGCAGGACGGCCTCGCCTCGGCCGGCACCTGCCACCTCACGCCACCCTCGGTCCTGGCCAGCGCCGCCTTCCGCGGGCCCTACGACATGCTGCACCTTCACGTGCCGGGCGAGGTGATCGCCGAGTACGGCGCGGACGGATTGTGGACCGGTCTTCCGCCGGCCCGCGACCCCGTCGTCGAGCGGCTGGGGCGTGCCCTGCTGGAGGCCGGGACGCTCGGCGGGGGCCTGGGGCCGGCCTATGCCGAACATCTCGGCCTGGCCATCTTGGTCCGGCTCGCCGCCGGGGCCGGCGTGCCGGAACGGGAGGGGCCGGGCCTGCCGAAATGGCGCCTGAAGCGCGTCAGGGACTATGTCGAGGCCCATCTGGCGGAGCCGCTGACGCTGGCCGAGATCGCTTCGGTCTGCGGCCTCACGCGGGTGCACTTCGCCACGCAGTTCCGCGTCGCCACAGGCCTTCCGCCGCACGAGTTCGTGCTGCGCCGGCGCATCGAGCGCGCCCAGGAGCTGCTGGGGCGGACCGAGCTCTCCATCCTCGAGGTCGCGCTGTCCGTCGGCTTCCACACGCATTCGCACTTCACCAGCGTCTTCCGGCGCATCGTGGGATGGACACCCAGCGAATGGCGCAGGGCGCAGGCGGCGCTGTAGGCGGGCCTCCCCTATGCTTCCCAGATCACGGAGCGGTCAATCGCGTCCAGGCGGGCGCAGCCCGTCAGCGCCATGGCGATCTCCAGCTCCGTGCGCAGGATCTTCATCACATGCGCCACGCCCACGGCGCCGCCCACCGCGAGCCCGTAGACATAGGGCCGCCCGACCAGCACGGCCTTCGCTCCCAGCGCCAGGGCCTTCAGCACGTCGCTCCCGCGGCGGATGCCGCCGTCCATGAGCACGGGGATGCGCCCCGCCACGGCCTCGGCGACGCGCGGCAGCGCCTCGATGCTGGCCGGCGCCGTGTCCAGCGCGCGGCCGCCGTGGTTGGAGACGATGATGCCGTCCACGCCCTCCGCGACGGCGCGTGCCGCATCGTCCGATGACAGGATGCCCTTCAGCAGCAGCGGCAGCTTCGAGATGGAGCGCAGCCACGCGATGTCCTTCCAGGTGGCCGCCGTGTCGAGCACGCCGCGGAACACCTCGCTCTCATGCGGCTCGGCCCGTGGCGGCGGCGGCGGGGCCATGCCGCGCAGGTTCACCGCCTGGATTCCAGGGGGCAGGCCGAAGCCCGCGCGCTGCTCCCGGTTGCGCAGCGTGACCGGCGCATCGACGGTCAGGACGAGGGCGCGGTAGCCGGCATTCGCGGCGCGCTGGACCAGGGATTTGCTAAACTCTCTGTCATGTTGAAGGTAGAGCTGGAACCAGAGCGGCGAGGTCGCCTGGCGCGCCACCTCCTCCAGCGCGACGCTCGCCTGGGTGCTGACGACCATGCCGGCGCGGATGGCGCCGGCGCCGAAGGCGGTCGCGAGTTCGCCCTCGGGATGCACGAGGCGATGGAAGGCCACGGGCGCCAGCAGCATCGGATAGTCGAAGCTGTCGCCGAAGAGGGTGAGGCGGGTCTCCGCGCCGGCCATATCGGCCAGGACGCGGTTCTGAAGTTTAAGTCTTTCGAAAGCCTCGCGATTCGCGCGCAGCGTCAGCTCGTCGGCCGAGCCGGTGGAGATATAGGCCCAGGCGTTCTCGCCCATGCGCTGGCGCGCGACGGGCTCGTAATCGGCAAGGCTGATGATCCCGGGCGGGATCGGCGAAGACTGGGAAATGGGGATTTTCCTTCGATCGGCGAGCCGCGCCGCGGCGGCGGGACGCTAACGACGAAGGCGGCCCTTCGCAACTTCTGTGGCTTTTTCGGCACGGCTGAGCGGTCATTCATTCTTCGGGAACGTAACGGCGTGTTGCCAATGATTGATTGTGCGTCACAATGAAATTAAGAATCACTTGCAACAAAACCGGAGAGTCGCATGTCCCGTCGAGCCCTGCTGCAATGCAGCGTCTCCCAGGCCGCCTTCACCGCCAGCTTGGCCGTGGCCATCTCTGCCGGGGTGCAGACCCAGGCCCGGGCGCAGACGCCGGCCGCGCCCGTCGAGGTCTCGCCCTCCGTCAACCTTCCCGTCATGGACGTCTCGGGACAGGCGCCGGAGCCGGCCAACACCCTGCAGCGCCCGACCGGCATCAACCGCATGCCCGGCACGGTCCAGGACACGCCGCAGACCATCAACGTCATCCCCCGCGCCCTCATGGAGCAGCAGGGCGTCACCAGCGTGGAGCAGGCGCTGCGCAACGTCCCCGGCATCACCTCCTCGATCGGCGAGGGCAATGGCGGCGTGAACGGCGACCAGTTTCGCATCCGCGGCTTCTCGGCCCAGAACGACGTCTACACCGACGGCCTGCGCGACTTCGGCACCTATCGGCGCGACGCCTTCAACCTGGAGAGCGTCTCGGTGCTGAAGGGCCCCTCGGGCACCGCGTTCGGCCAGAACTCGGTCGGCGGCACGATCAACCTGCAGACCCGCACGCCCTTCCTCGGCAACGCCTACAGCGGCACGCTGACCACCGGCATGGGCCCGATGGGCCGCGGCACCATCGACCTCAACCGGCAGGTCGGCGAGACCTCGGCGATCCGCCTCAACATCATGGGCGACCACACCCAGCAGGTGGACCGCGACGGCGTCTCCTCGGGCCGGTGGGGCGTCGCGCCCTCCTTCGCCATCGGCCTCGGCACGCCCACCACGCTGACCGTGGACTACCTGCACATGCAGGACAACCGCGTCCCCGACTACGGCATCCCGACCGTGACGGCGCCGGGCGCGACCATCGCGCGCCCCGTGACGAGCTACGGCGTGAACCGCCGCACCTGGTACGGCTGGGGCCTCGACCGCGACGACACGACGGTGGACCGCCTCACGGCCCGGCTCCAGCACCGCGCCAGCGACTGGCTCACCATCTACAACGACACCCGTGTGGGCTTCGTGAACCGCAACTTCGCGACCTCGGTGATCGGTTGCAGCACGAGCCCCAACTGCGTCGGCGCGCTCTTCGACGGCAATCCGCGCACCGTTCCGATGGTGCAGGCGGGCGGCGCCGGCAATCCCTTCCACCAGGAGACCTGGGGCGTCCAGAACGTGACCACCGCCGTGGCGCGCTTCACCACCGGGCCCTTCCGGCACGAGGCGACGGCAGGCCTCGACGTCTGGGCGCAGAACGACCAGCGCACGGGCTACGGCATCAACCCCGGAACGCGGCCGACCGTCAGCCTCTTCCAGGGCCGGTACTCCTCTGCGGGCTACAGCGTCGTGCCGGGCACGGGCGCCAATGTCCGCGAGACCGACCAGCGCTACATCGGCGGCTTCCTGACCGAGCGGATGTGGCTGCTGCCGACGCTCTCGGTCCTCGGCGGCGTGCGCGTCAGCAACTATGACATCGAGTACAAGACCTACGGCAACAACGCGGCCGCAACCGTGCTCTCCACCAACCAGACCTTCGCCGACCCGCGCGCGGCCCTGATCTTCGAACCGACGCCGCAGCAGAGCTACTACTTCTCCTACGGCCGCTCCACGAGCCCGGCCGGCTCCTTCATCACCACGCAGCCGGGCTCCTTCAGCGCGGCCAACCAGAGCCTCGATCCGGAACGGAGCACGATCTATGAGCTCGGCGCCAAGTTCAGCCTGCTGAACAACCGCCTCGGCCTCTACGGCGCGCTGTTCCGCGTCGAGAAGGACGGCGCCTTCGTCACCGACCCGATCCTGGGCACGACGACGCAGTCCGGCGACTCGCAGCGCAACCAGGGCGTGGAGATCGGCGTGACCGGCCAGATCACCGACGTCTGGGCGATCAACGCCAACTACACCTACATGGACAGCGAGACGACGCGCTCCTCCACGGCGGCCAATGTCGGGCGCCGGGTGCAGTTCGTGCCGGAGCACGCCGCCGCCATGTGGACCACCTACGAGGCCTTCCGCGGCACGCCCTACAACGTCACGGCCGGCGGCGGCTTCACCTGGCGCAGCCAGGTCTTCCTCAACCCGGCCAACACCGCCGAAGTGGGCGCGAACTTCTCGCTCGATGCCGTGCTGTCGCACACCTTCGGCTCGCGGAACCAGTGGCGGGTGGCGGTGAACGGCTACAACCTCTCCAACGAGCTGAACTTCGACCAGCTCTGGACGAACCGCGTCATTCCCTCCTCGGGGCGGACGGTGCTGTTCAGCCTCTCGGCGGCCTACTAAGGAAGAAGGCCAGGGGGCTCCGCCCCCTGGACCCCCGCCAGGGCTTTATGCCCTGGACCCCAAAACTGATCGAAGGTGCAGGAAACTGAGTTTCCTGCCGGGGTGCTCGAGGGGCGGAGCCCCTCGAAGACAGAGGAAGTTCCCATGCTCGTCACCATCCCCGAGGTCCTCACGCTGGAGGAGGTCCTGCATTGCCGCCGGGCCCTGGAGGCCGCCGCCTGGGCCGACGGCCGCGCCACCGCCGGCGAGCAGTCCGCCCTCGTCAAGTTCAACCTGCAGATTCCCGAGGGCAGCCCCGTCGCGCGCGAGCTCAGCGAGCTGGTCCTGCGCGCTCTCGGGCGGAACGCCATGTTCACCTCGGCCGCGCTGCCCTTTCGCGTCTATCCGCCGATGTTCAACCGCTACGACCTCGGCATGAAGTTCGGCGCACATGTGGACAACGCCATCCGCGTGGTGCCGAACGCCGGCGGCTTCCGCATGCGGGCCGACGTCTCCTCCACGCTCTTCCTCACCGATCCCTCCGAATACGACGGCGGCGAGCTGGTGGTGGAGGACACCTACGGCCACCAGAAGGTGAAGCTGGAGGCGGGCAGCATGGTCGTCTATCCCGCGACCAGCCTGCACCACGTGACCGAGATCACCCGCGGCAGCCGCTGGTCCTCCTTCTTCTGGTCGCAGTCGCTGGTGAAGGACGACGGGCAGCGCGCCTTCCTGCACGAGATGGACCTTGCGATCATCCGCCTGCGCCAGGAGCTGCCGGACGACCATCCGAGCGTGCTCTCGCTGACCGGCTGCTACCACAACCTGCTGCGGCGCTGGTCGGAGATGTGACCTTCGATGGGGAAAGGACGCAGCATCGCCACGCCCCGGAATCGCCGCATGGGCTATGCTCGCGTCGGCATTGCAGGGGAGGAGCTCGACGCCCAGCTCGCCCAGCTCCGTGCGGAGGGCTGCGAGCGCATCTACAGCGAAAGCACGAGCGGTGCCCGGCCCAGCCGGAACGAGCTGCCAAGGATGCTCAGGGCCCTGCAGGCGGGCGACCAGGTCGTGGTGACGCGCATCGATCGTCTCGCCCGTTCCACCGTCGAGCTCTTCGCCATCGTGAAGCAGATCGTGGAGGCCGGGGCATCCTTCCGGTCCCTGGCCGAACCCTGGGCCGACACCAACAGCGACGCGGGCCGGCTCATGCTGGCCATGCTGGGCGCACTCGTCGATGCGGATCGCGACCTGCTTCGCACGCGGATGGCCGAGGGCAAGAGCCGCGCGAGGGCGCGCGGGCAGCACATGGGACGCTATCCCTCCCTCACCCGCGAGCAGCAGCAGGAGGCGCGCCAGCGGCGCTCCCAGGGGGCGACCCTCGCCGAGCTGGCGGAGTGCTACAACGTGTCCAAGGCGACCATCTCCCGGCTCGGCAGAGACACGTGATCCGCCCGCAAGCTGGAGCGGCTCTTCCCGACAGTCAGGCCAGCCTGACCCGCGTCCCCGAGGTGCGGCGCAGCTCCGCCAGCAGCCCCGTCGCGCGACGCAGGTCGGCGGTGCCGTGGCCCTCGCGGAACCGCGCCTGGATCGGGGCCAGGATGTCCAGCGCCCGGGCCGCGTGGCCCTCGCGGCGGAGCAGCGCCGCGAGGCTCGTCGCCGTCCGCAGCGCCCAGGCCAGCGCGCCGCTGCTTCCGGCCAGCTCCAGCGAGCGCCGGAAAAGCTCTTCCGCCTCGTCGGCGCGGGCGGAGTCCCGTCGGAGCAGCACCTCCCCCTGGACCCGCAGCAGCTCGGGCCGGCACCAGCCTTCCCCGCTGCGCGCGGAGAGCACGAGGGCCTGGCCGATCGCCGCCTCCGCCTGGTCGATGTCGCCGAGCTCGGCCAGGGCCATCGCCAGCTCGGCGAGCGCGTTCAGGGTCACCGCGGCCGCGCGGATTCGGCCCAGCATGTCGAGCGCCTCGCGCAGGGCCTCCGCCGCGCCCCGGCCTCCGCCGCGCCGGACGCGCAGCAGGCCCGAGAAGCAGCGCGCGGCCAGGCTCCACCCCTCCAGCCCATGTCCCGCCGACCGCTGGAGCGCGAGGCCGACCATGCGCTCCAGCAGGTCCAGCTCGCCGGCGAAGAGCGACACCGGGCAGCCGCCGAGCACCACCGCGTAGGAGAGCGAGCCCGGGTGGTTGAGCGCGACCGCCTCCTCGACATTCTCCGCGGCCAGGGCCAGGGCCTGGTCAGGATGCCCGCGCAGCCAGAGGGTCTGGGCGAGGGTGCAGCGCGCGGAGATCCGCTGGTCGAACTGGAAGTCGGGGATGTCGGTGCGCGCGACCAGGCCGCCCCCGCCCGCCAGCATCGTCCGGATGTGGCGCTCCGCCTCCTCCAGGCGTCCATAGTAGAAGCAGCTCACGCCCATCAACCGGTGGCTGATCCGGCTGTGGCTCGGATCGCGGGTCACGGCGGAGAGCCGTTCGAAGGCCTCGGCCGTCGCCATCGCCTCGGCGTATTCCGCGTTGTTGCGGTGGCCGGCCCAGAGGCCCCAGAGGCCGCGGGCCTCGTGCCCGGCATCGCCGAGATCGCGCGCGATCCGGACCACCTCCGCCCAGGCCTCGCGCTGCTCGCGGCCGGAGCCGTGGATGTTCACCAGCGCGCCGCCGAGCGCCGCGTGCAGCCGCATGGCCGCGTCCGAAGAGAGCTCCTCCTCCTCCAGCGCGCCGATGGCCCGCTGGGCCCGCATGCGGCACTCGCCGACGAAGGAAAGGTGAAACCACAGCGGGACCGCGGCCACGGTCAGCGCGATTCCCATCACGCGATCGCCTCCGGTGGAGAACGCCCAGTCGAGCGCCGCGCGGACATCGTCGATCATGCGGCCGTGCACTTCCTGCCATTCCGCGGGCGGCGCGGCATCGCCGCGCCGGCCCGCCTCGGACAGCCGCTCCAGGCAATGTTCGGCATGCCGGCGGAAGACGATCTCCGCCTCCGCCTCCGCCATCAGCTTCTCGATCGCGTAGGAGCGCGCCGTGTCGAGCAGCCGGTAGCGCCTGGCGTCCTCCCCTGCCGGAAGGCCCAGCAGGGATTTGGCGACGAGGCCCGCAAGGCCCTCCATGACCGCGGCAGGCGCGAGATCGGGCGCCGAGGCCACACGCTGGGCGGCCTCCAGGTCGAAATGGCTGCGGAAGACGCCGAGCGCGCGGAAGATCCGCTGCTCCTCCGCTGTCAGCAGCCCGTAGCTCCAGTCCAGCGTCGCGCGCAGCGTGCGCTGCCGCGGCGTCGCGGTGCGGAAGCCCTGGCTCAGGAGGGAGAGCCCGTCGTCGAAGCGGGTCAGCAGCTCCGCGAGGTCGAACTGCCCGAGCCGCGCCGCCGCGAGCTCGATCGCCAGGGGGATGCCCTCGAGCCGGAGGCAGAGCTCCGCCGCCTGCCGGGCGCGGCCGGCGTCGAGGACGAAGGTCTCGTCGACCGCCGCCGCGCGCTCCGCCAGCAGCTGGACCGAGGGGCAGCGCAGCAGCTTCTCGATATCGCCGACGGCCCCGGCGTCCGGGAGCTCCAGCGGCGGCACGCGGGTTACCGTCTCGCCGGGGATGCGCAGCGGCTCGCGGCTGGTCGCCAGCAGGCGCAGGTCCGGCGCGGCGCTGAGCAGCTCCGCCGCCAGCCGCGCCGCTTCCTCGACGACGTGCTCGCAGGTGTCGAGCACGATCAGGCATTCCCGCCCCGCGAGGTAGCGCGCGACCTCGCGCCTGGGATCGCCGGAGCTGATGGCGAGGCCGAGCGCCTGGGCCAGCGCCACCGGCGCCAGCATCGGCTCGGACAGGGGCGAGAGGTCGACGAAACAGGCGCCGTCCGCGAAGCGGTCCTGCGCCGCCTGCGCGGCGGCGAGCGCCACCGTCGTCTTGCCGATCCCGCCCGGCCCGACGACGGAAACCAGGCGGCTCTGCCGGAGCTGGGCGTCCAGCCGCGCGATCACCCGGGCGCGGCCGATGATCCGGGCCGGGACGGCGGGGAGGCGGCCCGCCGCCGCCCTATCCGCGGAAGGCGGCGCGGTCACGAGGGGGGCGACGAAGGAATAGCCGCGGCCCTTGGCAGTCGCGATGTAGCGCGCGCCGTTCCGGCCGTCGCCGAGCGCCTTGCGCAGCGCCGTCATGTGGACGCGCAGCGTGTTCTCCTCGACCAGGGTGTCGGGCCAGACGAGCGCCATGAGCTCGGACCGGCCGACGGTTCGTCCGGCCCGCTGCGCGAGCGCGATCAGGATGTCGAGCGCACGGGCGCCGAGCTTGAGCGGCTGCCCGGCGTGCAGCAGCAGCTTCTGCCGGGGCAGCAAGCGGAAGGAGCCGAAGAGCAGGGTGTCATTGGCCTGCGCATCGCCCGCCGCGGATGTCGCGCCCTTGACTGTTCCGATGTCGGCCATGTCTAGGCCCCGAAAACAGCGGAACTTTCCGGCGAGGGCAAGTCTTGCGCGCTGTTCTGCCGCCAGCCGGGGGATCGCAACATTTCTTCCCCCGCAGCGTGCGCCCGGTCTAGCCTGTCCGGAGGAGGAACGATCCAATGCGCATACCTGCCACTGCCCTGGCTGTGGCCGGCGCCTGCATGCTCGCCATGCCGGCCGCGGCCGAGGTCACCCGCTTCGAGCTGACCGGTGCTCCGCAGCCGGCCTTCGAGGGCCGTTCCTTCGGGGATGCGGGCCGCTACGAGCGGCTGACCGCCCGGGCCACCATCGCGCTCGATCCCACCGATCCGCGCAACGCCGTCATCGCCGATATCGCCCTTGCGCCGCGCAACGCGCAGGGCCGGGTGGAGGCCGTGGCCGAGGTGGTGCTGCTGCGCCCGGCCGAGGCTTTCCGGGGTAGCGGCACGCTGCTGGTCGAGGTGCCGAACCGCGGCCGCGAGCTGGCCGGGCAGCTCTATGACGAGGGGCCGGCCAACGGGCTGCTGAGCGGGCAGAACCCCGGCAACGGCTTCCTGCTGCGCCGGGGCCTCACCCTCGCCTGGGTCGGCTGGCAGGCGGACATCGCGCCGGGTACCGCCCTTCGGCTGGAGGCGCCGGTGGTGCCCAACGTCACTGGCCTCTCGCGCGAGGAGTTCCTGTTCGATCACACGACCAGCCCGGTCACGGTGCGGCTGACCTATCCGGCGGCGGGCGAGCAGGGCGCGACGCTCACCGTGCGCGGCCGCTTCGAGGATAACAGGCAGACCCCGGCCGGCCTCTCCTTCCGCTTCCTCGAACCGAGCCGCATCGAGATCACGCGGCCGGCCGGCTTCGACGCCGGCGCGCTCTACGAGTTCACCTACACGGCGAAGGATCCCGTGGTGCAGGGCGCGGCCTTCGCCGCCATGCGCGACGTCGCGGCCTTCCTGACGCGAGAGCGCGGGGAGTCCAACCCCCTCGCGACGAACGGGCGCGTCACGGTGAACCGCGCCATCCTGCATGGCGTCTCCCAGTCCGGCCGCTTCGTGCGGGACTTCCTGTATCTCGGCTTCAACGAGGACGAGCGTGGCCGCCGCGTCTACGACGCGATGCTGCCGCATATCCCGGGCACGCGCCGCACCTTCACCAATGCGCGCTTCGCCCAGCCCGGCCGCAACCCCACGCCGCATGGCGACCGGCTCTACCCGGCCGACCAGTTCCCCTTCACCTACGCGATGACGGAGGACCACCTGACCGGCCGGCGCGACGGGCTGCTGCTGCGCTGCCGCCTGTCCAGCACCTGCCCGCTCATCATGCAGACGGACAGCGAGTACGAGTTCTGGGGCGCCCGGGCCTCGCTGCTGGTGACGGACACGCGCGGCAACCACGTCGAGCTGCCGCCCGAGGTGCGGGCCTATGCCATGACCGGCCATCCGCATTTCTCCGCGGCCAATGCGGTGGCGGCACGGATCGACCGCTGCGCCCTGCCGGTGAACCCGCTGCATGCGGGGGCGCCGATGCGCGCGCTGCTCGTGGCCATGGAGGAGTGGATGCGCGAAGGCGTGGAGCCGCCCTCGACCCGCTACCCGATGCGAAGCCAGGGCACGCTGGTGCCGGCGGCTGGGCTCTATACGGGGATCTCCGCGCTCGGCTACCGCGGCGCCTATGGCCCGGCGCAGCTCGTGGACAACAGCGTCATGCCGCCGGCCGTGCGCGGCGAGTACACGGTGCTGCTGCCGCGCGTGGATGCGGACGGCAATGCCATCGGCGGCGTGCGGAATGTGATGCTGGAGGCGCCGAAGGCGACCTACACCGGCTGGAATCCGCGTGCGGAAGGCTTCGCGCCCGGCGCGCTCTGCTACAACACCGGCGCCGTGCTGCCCTTCGCCGCCACGCGCGCCGAGCGCGAGGCTGTCAGCGATCCCCGGCCCTCGATCGAGGAGCGCTACGCCACCTCCGAAGGCTATGTCGCCGCGGTCCGCGCCGCGGCCGAGCGGCTGGCGGCGGAACGCCTGCTGCTGGCCGAGGATGTCGAGGCGGTGGCCGCCGCGGCGACGGCCGATACCCTGGCGCGGCTGCGCCGCTAGCGTCCAGGACACGACACAGCCGCCGGCCTGTTCGCGCCGGCGGAGCAACTGGCTTTCCAGGCTCCCGAACATGATGCGGGCGCCCGGGTCGTTTGGGTCATCGCCAGCCTCGCACCGACACTGGAGGGAAGAAGGTCGTCAGCGGCCCGGCCGGGGCCGGTGGACCCTCGGTTTCTTCCGTTTCATCCCGGCATGCGCACCCTTGCGCCGCCTGCCGGGCAATGCATTATATAAATTATAAAAACGGGAGGAGCGCGGGGCATGAACCTTCTGCCGCGCCCGGCGGATGTGTCGGTGTCGCCAGCCCCTGAAGGCGGGGAGGCCCCGCTTCTTTCCGTCGAGGAGCTGAGGATCGAGTTCGCCACCGGCCGGGGCACCCTCCGCGCCGTGGACGGCGTGAGCTGGTCCGTGCTTCCGGGCGAGACGCTGGCCCTGGTGGGCGAATCCGGCTGCGGCAAGTCCGTCTCCGCGCTGGCGGTCATGCGGCTGCTGACGAAGCCGGCGGGTCGCATCACCGGCGGCCGCGTGATGTTCCAAGGCCGCAACCTGCTCGACCTCTCGGAGAACGAGATGCGGGAGATCCGCGGCCGCGACATCTCCATGATCTTCCAGGAGCCGATGACGAGCCTGAACCCGGTGCTCACCATCGGGATGCAGATCGCCGAGCCCTTGAAGATCCATCTCGGCATGACCGACGCCGAGGCCCGCGCCCGCTCCATCGAGCTGCTGGGCCTGGTCGGCATCGCCGATGCCGAGCGCCGGCTCGGCCAGTACCCGCACCAGTTCTCCGGCGGCATGCGCCAGCGCGTGATGATCGCGATCGGCCTGGCCTGCGACCCCCGCCTCATCATCGCCGACGAGCCCACCACCGCGCTCGACGTCACGATACAGGCGCAGATCCTGGAGCTGATGAAGGACCTGTCCCGGCGCCTCGGCATCACGCTGGTCATCATCACGCACAATCTCGGCGTGGTGGCGCGCTACGCCGACCGCCTCGCGGTCATGTATGCGGGCCGCATCGTCGAGCAGGGCAGGGCGGAGGAGGTGTTCCGCGCCCCGCGCCACCCCTACACGGTGGGGCTGCTGCGCTCCGTGCCGCGCCTGGACGAGGCGCGCCACGGTCGCCTCGAGACCATCGAGGGCCTGCCGCCCAGCCTCTTCAACCCGCCCACGGGCTGCCGCTTCGCCCCGCGCTGTCGCTGGCGCCAGGACATCTGCGCGACGGACCCGGCCCTGCGCGATCTCGGCGGCGGCCAGCGCTCGGCCTGCCACTTTGCCGAGCAGATGCCGCCGCCGCCCGCGGCCGAGACGCGCGGGGCCGCGCTCCACCGCATCGGCGGCGATGCGCCGCTGGTGCAGCTGCGCGGGCTGACCAAGCATTTCGACGTCCGCCTGCCGGGCCTCTTCGGCGGCAAGGCGGTGGTCCGCGCGGCCGAAGACGTCACCTTCTCCATCGGTCGCGGCGAGACGCTGGGGCTGGTGGGCGAGAGCGGCTGCGGCAAGACCACGGTGGGCCGCCTCGTGCTGCGGCTGGAGGATCCGACGGCCGGGCAGATCATCTACGACGGCGAGGACCTCGCCACCGCCTCTGCCTCTCGGATGAAGGAGCTGCGCACGCGGATCCAGGTCATTTTCCAGGACCCCTTCAGCTCGCTCAACCCGCGCATGAGCGTCGGCGACACCATCGCCGAGCCGCTGGTGAAGCGGCGGGGATTCAAGCGCTTCGCCGCGCGCGACCGCGTGGCGGAGCTGCTCGACCAGGTCGGCCTCCTGCCCGACATGGCCGAGCGCTTCCCGCACCAGCTCTCCGGCGGGCAGCGGCAGCGCGTCGGCATCGCGCGCGCGCTCGCCATGGAGCCCGACTTCATCGTCTGCGACGAGCCCGTCTCGGCGCTGGACGTCTCGATCCAGGGGCAGATCGTCAACCTGCTCTCCGAGCTCCAGGCGAAGCTCGGCATCGCCTACCTCTTCATCGCGCACGACCTCGCGGTGGTGCGGCACCTCTCGCACCGCATCGTCGTCATGTACCTGGGCCGGGTGATGGAGATCGCGGACCGCGACACGCTCTACGCCCAGCCGCTGCACCCCTATACGCGCGCCCTGCTGGACGCGGCGCCCATCCCCGACCCGGTCATTGAGCGCGCCCGCGCCCCGCGCGCGCTGGGCGGCGAGCTGCCCTCGCCGCTGTCGCCGCCGACCGGCTGCGTCTTCCACACCCGCTGCCCCATAGCCGGGCCCGAATGCGCGCAGACCGTGCCCGCCCTGCGCGAGATCCACACCGGCCATATGGCCGCCTGCATCAAGCTCTGAGGAGGCACGCCGGATGTTCCGCTACGCCGCCCGCCGCATCGCCCTGATGATCCCCACGCTGCTGGGCGTGGCGCTGCTCACCTTCTTCATGCTCCGCGTCATCCCCGGCGACGTCGTCGAGGTGAAACTGCGCGCCGATGGCGGCCACGTCACCGAGGAGATTCTTCAACGCGAGCGCGCGCGCCTCGGCCTCGACAAGCCGCTGCCCGTGCAGTTCGCCGCATGGATGAAGGGGCTCGTCACGCTGGACCTCGGCAATTCCATGTGGACCGGCCGCCCCGTGGCCGAGGAGATCGGCACGCGCATCGGCCTGACGCTGCAGGTCTCGATCATGGCCGCCATCATCTCCGTGCTGATCGCCATCCCGCTGGGGACGATCTCCGCGCTCTTCCGGGACACCTGGATCGACTACGCAGTACGGATATTCACCATCGCGGGGCTGGCCGTGCCCTCCTTCTGGCTCGGCATGCTGGTGATCCTGCTGCTGCTGAACGTCTTCCACTGGTCGCCGCCGGTCACCTACACCTCCTTCTTCGAGGACCCCGTGCAGAACCTGGCGCAGCTCATCTGGCCGGCGCTGGCCGTGGGCTACCGCTACGCGGCCGTGGTGGCGCGCATGGTGCGCTCCTCCATCGTCGAGGTGATGCGCGAGGACTATATCCGCACCGCCCGCGCCAAGGGCGTGTTCGAGCGGCTGGTGGTCTCGCGCCACGCCATGCGCAACGCGCTGCTGCCGGCCATCACCGTCATCGGCCTGGAATTCGCCTTCCTGATCGGCGGGCTCGTCGTGACCGAGCAGGTGTTCAACCTGAACGGCATCGGCCGGCTCTTCGTGGACGCGGTCTCGCGCAACGACTTCATCCTGATCCAGGCGCTGGTGATGCTGCTGGCCTTGGTCTTCGTCTGCATGAACCTGGTGATCGACATGCTCTACGGCGTGCTCGACCCCCGGGTCCGCTACGGCTGAGGGGCGCTGCCATGTCCGCCACCATCCTGCGCGTCACGGCAGTCCCGGCCCGGCCGCGCCGCCGCAACCCCGTGCTGGCCTTCGTCGTCGCGCAGCCGCTCGGCGCCGCGGGCCTCTTCGTCATCCTCGCCATGAGTACAGCCGCGATCCTCGCCGAGGTGATCTCCCCCTTCGATCCGGAGACGGTCGACTTCGTCGCCATGCTGGAGGCGCCGTCCTGGACGCATCCCTTCGGCACCGATGCCTTTGGCCGCGACATCCTGACGCGCATCATCTACGGCGCGCGCACGGCTCTTACCATCGGCTTCTTCTCCTCCTTCATCGGCTGCACGCTGGGCGGGCTGCTCGGCACGGCCTCGGCCTATTTCGGCGGGCTGACGGACCTGATCATCCAGCGCTTCGTGGACGTGATCCTTTCCTTCCCGATCATCGTGCTCGCGCTGGTCGTCGTGGCCGTGATGGGCAAGACCTCGCTGGCCGGCATCGACCTCAACCTGATCTTCGCCATCGCCATCCCGATCATCCCGCGCGCGGCCCGCGTGGTGCGCTCGGCAGCGCTGTCCGTGCGGGCGATGCCCTATATCGATGCGGCGCGGGCAGGGGGCTATTCCTCCGCCTACATCATCCTGCGCCACATGGCGCCGAACGTGCTGGCGCCTTTCCTGATCCTGCTGACGGCCTATGTCGCGCAGGCGATCCTGCTGGAGGCGTCGCTCTCCTTCCTCGGCCTCGGCGTCTCCGAGCCGAAGCCGGCCTGGGGGCTCATGCTCGCCGGCGACAGCTCGAATTTCTACCAGGAGGCCCCCTGGATGATTCTCTTCCCGGGCCTCGCCATCTCGCTCGCGGTCTTCGCCTTCAACCTTTTCGGCGATTCCCTGCGCGACTGGCTCGATCCCAAGTTCCGCGCCTGATCCACCAAGAATAAAAAATCTCAAGGGAGTCCGACCATGACCCAGCAAGACCTGTCCCGCCGCGCAGTGCTCGCCATTCCCGGCCTCGGCGCCCTGTCCAGCGTGGCCCATGCGCAGGGTACGCCGCAGCGCGGCGGCACGCTGAGCTTTGCCGTCGCGGCCGAGCCGCCGACCTACGACCTGCACCAGTCCGCCACCTTCGCCGTGATGCATCGCGTGGCCCCGCACTACTCCACGCTGCTCCGCTACGAGCCCGGCAACTACCCCAACATTGTGGGCGACCTGGCCGTGAGCTGGGAGGCCGCGCCCGACCTGCTGACCTACACCTTTCGCCTGCACCCGAACGTGCGCTTCCACGACGGCACGATCCTCACCTCCGAGGACGTGCGCGCAAGCTACCAGCGCATGATGGCGCCCCCGCCGGGCGTCACCTCAAGCCGGCAGCCGTCCTTCTCGCAGATCGCTGCGATCGAGACGCCCGATCCGCTGACCGTCGTCTTCAGGATGAAGAAGGTCGACGCGGCCATCATGGACAACTTCGTCTCGCCCTGGAATTCGATCTTCAGCGCGGCGCGGCTGGCACAGGATCCGAGCTTTCCTGTCCGCAACATCATGGGCACCGGGCCGTTCCGCTTCGTCGAGCATGTCGCGGGCTCGCACTGGGTGGGCCAGCGGTTCGACGGCTACTTCAAGGAGGGGCTCCCCTATCTCGACGGCTTCCGCGCCATCACCATGTCGCCCTCGGCGATGGTCAACGCGCTTTCCGGCCGGCAGATCCTGGCGGAGTTCCGCGGCTTCACGCCGAACGAGCGCGACCGCATCGTGCGCGCGCTCGGCCAGGACGCGCGGGTGCAGGAAAGCAGCTGGATGCTGCATATGGGGCTCAGCATCAACAACCAGAAGCCGCCCTTCGACGACGTGCGCGTCCGCCGCGCGCTCACGCTGGCGCTGGACCGCTGGGGCGGCTCGGACTCGCTCATGCGCATCTCGCAGCTCGGCGAGGTCGGCGGCATGATGCGGCCGGGCAGTGAATGGTCCGCCACGCGCCAGGAGATGGAGCAGTGGCCGGGTTATGGCCGCGACATGGCGGCCAACCGCGCGGAGGCGCGGCGCCTGCTCAAGGAGGCGGGCCAGGAGAACCTTTCCTTCACGCTGATGAACCGCAACCACCAGCCCTATGTCACGACCGGCATCTTCGTGGTGGACCAGCTGCGCCAGATCGGCGTGCGGGCCGAGCACCAGCAGGTCGAGCTCGCCGCCTGGTACGCGGCCCAGGGCAGCGGGAACTTCCAGGTGATGATCGACAGCTTCACCCAGCTCAGCGACGACCCGACCAACACGCTGGTGAAGTACATCTCCTTCGATCGCGCCGAGGTGGCCATCTCGCGCGCCACCGACCGCGAGCTGGACCGGCTCTTCGACGCCCAGGCGGAGGAGGTCGACAAGGCCAAGCGCAAGCAGCTCGTCCGCCAGTTCGAGGCGCGCGCCATGTCCCAGGCCTATGGCGTGCCGATCTTCTGGTGGCAGCGCATCGTGGTGATGAACAGCCGTGTCCAGGGCTGGTCGATCTCGCCCACCCACATGATCTACCAGGACCTGCGCGATGTCTGGATCGCGCCGGAGCGGCGCTGAGGCCGTGATGCTGCTGCACGCCAGGAACGGCGAAAGAACCGGGGCGCTATTGCGCGGCGGTTCGTGTGGCGAAGTCGGCGCGGAGGTCGTTCCAGCCGCTCTGGATGTGGGCGACCATGGCCTCGACCGCGAGGTCCATCTCGCCGGCCTCGATGTGGCGCAGGAAGACCTCGTGTTCGTCGACATGCTTCATGCGCCGCCCGCCGAGCTCCTGGCTGATGAAGGGGTACTTCGCCCACAGCACGCGGGCGAACTGCAGTGTCTGCGGTCGCTCGGCAAGCGCGTAGAGGCGGAAGTGGAAGCGGTAGTTCTCGGTCCGGCTGGCGAGGCGGTCCTGCCCGCCGGCGATGGCGGCGATGATGACCTGGCGGCGCCGCAGCTCCGCCAGCATGGCCGCATCCATCCGCTGCAGTGCGCGGGCGGTCAGGTCGCGCTCCAGCAGCAGCCGGAGGTCGAAGATCTCGCGAGCGGATTCCGGCGCGACGAGCGGCACGGTCAGCCCCTTGTGCGAGGCGCCCTCGACGAAGCCCTCGGCCTCCAGGATGTGCAGCGCCTCGCGGACGGGGGTGATGGAGACGCCCAGCTCCTGGGCGATGTCGAACTGCTTCAGCTTCATCCCGCGGGGATAGGCCCCCGCGATGATCCTTTCCCGCAGGATCTCGGCCACCTGATCCTGCTTGGTCTCGAACGCCATTCCCACCGTCTCCGATTCGTCGCGAAATCCGCGGTACGCCTAAGCCAGACCGCCGGTGCCTCCAATCTCACGAATTCGGTGTGCGGGCTAAATATAAATTATATAGGCACACGGAAATCGTGGCGCCCGATCGGTCCATCCCACGCCAACGGAGCCGCCGCATGACGGAGTCCTTCCGCCCCTATTCGGGCATCCGCATCCTCGACATGACGCACGACCTCGGCCGCTACGCCACGCGCCTCTTCGCGGATCTGGGCGCCGAGGTGATCCGGATCGAGCCGCCGGGCGGCCTGCCCGACCGCGCCCGCGACACCGCCGCCCGCCCGGGGGGGGCGGAGGCCTTCGCCTTCTTCAACGCCAGCAAGCAGAGCCTCGTGCTCGACCTGGCCGGCAACGAGGGCCGCGCGCGCCTCGCAGACCTCGCGCGCGAGGCTGCCATCGTGGTGATGGAGCGCGGCGGGCCGCTCTCCGCGGCGGAAATTCCCTGGCTGCGCGAGCTGAATCCCACCTCGGTCATCGCCTATGTCTCGCCCTATGGCCTCAGCGGCCCATGGGAGGACGCGCCGGCCTCGGACCTCACCATCCAGTCGGCGGGCGGCATCGCCTGGATGACCGGCCGCGGCGACGAGCCGCCGCTGCGCCTGCCCGGCGGACAGTCCGCGATGGTGACCTCGGTCTATGCGGGGGCGGCCATCGCCGTCTCGCTCTTCGATGCGGAGACGCGCGGCCGCGGCCACATCATCGACGTCTCCGGGCAGGAGTGCATCGCCCATTCCCTGCAGAACGCCATCCAGGTCTGGGACCTGGAGCGCCGCGTCTCGCACCGCGCCGGCGAGGGCACGCGCGACGCCAGCGAGAACATCTACGCCTGCCGCGACGGTCATGTCTTCCTGGCGTCGCCGCCCACCACGGGCGTCTCCTGGAAGTCGCTGGTGGCCTGGATGGGCGAGGTGAACCACCCCTCCTTCGTGCCGTTCAGCGATCCGAAGTGGCTCAGCCGCGCCTATCGCTCCACGCCGGAGGCACGCGCCGAGTTCCAGCCGATCTTCGAGGCCTTCACGCGCGATTTCACCCGGCAGGAGCTGGTCGAGAACGCGCTGAAGCGCCGGATCGTCATGGCCCCCGTCGCCCGCGTCCGCGACGTGCTGGACGACGAGCAACTCGCCTGGCGCGACTACTTCGTGCCGATGGGGGAGGGCGGTGCCCGCTTCCCCGGCGCGCCCTACAAGCTGTCCGAGCCGGTCTGGTCCGTCTCGCCGGCGCCGGCGCTCGGGCAGCGCTAGCGATGGGGGCGCTGTCGATGCGAGGGGCCCTGCCCCTCGCGCTCCCCGCCAGGGATTACAAATCCCTGGACCCTTTAACTGATCGAAGGTGCAGGAAACTGAGTTTCCTGCCGGGGTGCTCGAGGGGCGGAGCCCCTCGAAGTCGCTCCCCCCATCACTCGGCAAGGAGTCCCAGGGCATGAAACCCGACTTCCTCAACGGCATCCGCTTCACCGACCTGACCTGGGCCGGCGCGGGGCCCTTCGGCACCAAGGTGTTTTCCGACTTCGGCGCGGAGGTGCTCAAGATCGAGAGCATGTCGCGCCCCGATCCGGTGCGCCGCGGCGGGCCGTTCCGCGACGGCGTGGCCGGCACCAACCGCAGCGGCTACTTCGCCTCGCGCAACACCGGCAAGAAGTCGATCTCGCTCGACCTGAAGAGCCCGGAAGGCCATGCGATCGCGCTGAAGCTTATCGCCCAGTCGGACGTGGTGAGCAACAATTTCGGCCCCGGCGCCATGGAGCGGCTGGGCCTCACCTATGACGAGGTGCGGGCGGTGAAGCCCGATATCATCTACCTCTCCATGCCGATGTACGGCGAGGCGGGGCCGCTCTCCACGCTGCTCGGCGTGGGCATGACCATCGCCGCCGTCACCGGGATGATGTGGATGACCGGCTACGGCAATGGCGAGAAGCCGCTCGGCCCGGGCACGCATTACCCGGACCATGCGGCCAATCCCTATCACGCGGCCTTCGCCGTGCTCGCGGCGCTGCGCCACCGGCGCCACACGGGGCGGGGGATGAAGATCGACCTCAGTCAGGTGGAATCCACGGCGAATTTCGTAGGGGCTTCCCTGCTCGAAGCTTCGCAGACCAACGCCGAGCCCGAGCATACGGGCAACCGCTCGCGCGCGGACGCCCCGCACAATGTCTTCCGCTGCCAGGGCGAGGACGACTGGTGCGCCGTGGCGGTGGAGGCGGATGGCGAGTGGATCGCGCTGGCCGCGGCCATCGGACGGCAGGATCTGGCGGTGCGTGCGGACCTCTGCACCTCCGCCGGCCGCCTCGCGGCGCGGGCCGAGCTGGAGGAAGCGGTGGCCGCCTGGTGCGCGGGCCGCTCCGCGACGGAGGCGGCGGGCATTCTGCAGAATGCCGGCGTGCCGGCGGCACGCGTCGCCTCCTCGCGCGACCTGGTGGAGGACGACGCGCAGCTCGCCACGCGGGGCTTCTGGCAGCAGGTGGACCATCCGGAGATGGGTCCGGCGCTCTTCACCTCGCCGCCCTTCGTCATTGACGGTGAGCGGGTCGAGCTCGGGCGTCCGCCGCTCTTCGGCGAGCACACGGAGGAGGTGCTGATCGGGTTGCTCGGCATGAAACACGAAGAGATCGCGGCGCTCGCGGAGAGGAAGATCCTGGCATGAACCACGTGCAGCCCGACTACGCGCGCAAGCACCCCAGCCCACGCAACAGGCGCGCGGCCGCCGTGGTCGGCATCGGCCACACCGACTGGGTGGGCGACTGGGCCCGTTGCCGCGCCGGCGAGCAGCCGACAGATTCCTACGGCTACGGCATCCGCGCCTTCAACAACGCGCTGAAGGATGCCGGCATCTCCCGCGACGAGGTGGACGGCCTGATCGCCGGTCCCACCACGGCCTATGAGCGGCTGGGTGAGCTGACCGGCATCAATCCGCGCTGGGGCGACCAGGCGGATGCCGTGCTCGCCGTGGCGCAGGCGGTGATGGCGATCGAGGCCGGCTATGCCGAGGTGGTCGCGCTGGTCTACGGCAACGACCAGCGCAGCGTCGGCACGCAGTATGGCGGGCCAGAGGCGATGGGCGGCAACGCCTTCCTCTCCTACGTCTACCATTCGCCTTGGGGACTGACCTCGCAGGGCGCGCTCTATGCGCTGACCTTGCAGAGCTACAAGCATGCGCGCGGCTTCACCGAGGCGGAGATGGGCGAGGTGGCGGTCGCGCAGCGCGGCTGGTCCTCGATGAATCCCAACGCGATCATGCGCAAGCGCATCTCGATTGAGGACTACATGGCCTCGCCCTTCGTCTGCGAGCCGCTGCACCTCTTCGACTACTGCCTCATCAACGACGGCGGCGTGGCGCTCATCCTGGCCGAGGCCGAGCGGGCGAAGCGCATCACCGACAAGCCCGTCTTCATCGAGGGCGTGGGTCGCTTCGACCTCAACCGCGGCGCGACCAGCTTGGAGCCGCGCATCGACGATTTTTACCTGCCCGCGCAGCAGGCGGCGGCGGCGCAGTCCTACGATCTCTCGGGGCTAGGGCCGAAGGACATGGACGTCCTCCAGGTCTACGACAGCTTCTCCGTGCACGTGCCGCTGGCTTTGGAAGGCTACGGCTACTGCGGCGTCGGCGAGGTGGGAAAATTCCTGCGCGAGCAGGGCGTCGGCCCTGGCCAAAGGCAGCCGGTGAACACCAGCGGCGGGCATCTCTCGGAGACCTACATGCAGGGCTGGGCGCACCAGATCGAATGCGTGCGGCAGGTGCGCGGCGAATGCGGGGAGCGGCAGGTCGCGGATGCGCGCCATGCCCACTACACCTCAGACGTCGCGGGAAAATGCTTCTCGATCATCTACGGGCGGTGACGGACATGAACGCGATCGAAGCCAAGACCCCGAAGCCCGTCATGGGCCTCTACGACAAGCCGATGTGGGAGAGCATCTCGTCGCGGGCCATGCGCCTGCAACGCTGCCGCGCCTGCTCCTCCTGGCAGTACCCGCCGGGACCGGCCTGCCCGCAATGCCTCTCCTGCGACCTGGAATGGACGGAGGTCTCCGGGCGGGGGAGGATCCTGTCCTGGGTGGTGTTCCACCGGCAGTACCTGGCGGCCTATCCCGCGCCCTACAACTCCATCGCCGTGCGCCTGGAGGAGGGGCCGACGATGATCACCAACCTCGAGGGCGCCATGCCCGGACCGGACAGCATCGGGCGGGCCGTCCGGCTGATCTATGTCACGATGCCCGACGGGATGGTCCTGCCCCGCTTCGAGTTGGCGGATTGATCTAAGCCGCGCTCATGCGGGCGAAGAGCAGCAGGCACGCCGCGTAGAAGGCGGCGAGCAGCGCCGCCCCGGCGGGGTCGGCCCATCCTCGCCGCTCGGGCCCGGGGTGCAGCCACCAGCCCAACCCGCGCCCCGCCCACGGCACGAGCCGGCTCAGCAGCAGCACGCTGACGGCATTTCCCAGGAACAGCGCGAACCAGAAGGGCCAGCCGAAGCGGGCCACGAACAGCGGCGTCTGGACCCAATGGCCGAACAGGAACACCACCGGATAGAGCAGCGCCAGCACCACCATGTTCTGCTTCCAGGCCGGCGGCGCCGCGCCTGGCCTGGTTCCTCCATCGAACCACTGGTCGAAGCCCGTCCGCGCGATGCGCGCGCGATAGGTTTCGGTGAAGGCTTCGGCCTCCTTCACCAGCGCCAGGCGCACGGGCGAGGCGAGCCAGAGCTGCAGGTTCTCCTCGCTGTCGAAGCGCAGGATTCCGAGCCAGTCCTCCTGCACGCCGGGCACCGGCGGCTCGAAGCGGTAGCCCTGGAAGCCGGGCGCGCCCGCCTGCGCCGCGCCGACGCGCTGCTGCCAGGCCCGGAACGCCGCCTCGCCGCCCGGCTTCAGCCGCGTGGAGAAGACGACCGACACGGGCGCTGGTCGGGCGCCGCCCTCGAGGTCGGTGACGAGATGGACGTCGTCGCCGCCGGCGAGCAGCGGGGCGCCCTCCGCCAGCAGCGCGAGGCGCGCGGCGGAGTTCAGCCAGGCCAGGGCCGAGGGGGAATCCTGGAATCTCTGCAGCACCACCCAGTCCATCTGGCCCGGCGGATGAGGCGGCAGCAGCGACTGGTCGAGGAAGCCCGGCTGGTCCGCGACCACAGCGCTGATCCTGGCCTGCCAGCGCCCGAAGCCCTGCTCCTCGCCAGGCTGCGCGCGGGTCTGGGTGATGACCGTGACGGGTTGTAGAGGGGCAGCGCTCATGCGGATGCGTCGAGGCCTTCGAAGATGTGGTCCGGCGTCAGCGGCAGGTGGGCGAAGCGCCGTCCGGTTGCTTTCGCCAGCGCATTCGCGATGGCCGGCGCGATGGGGTTGATGGCGCATTCGCCCTGCGACTTCGCGCCGAGCGGGCCGATGCGGTCATAGGTGTCCGCGAACATCACCTCGCTCGCGGGGACGTCGGCGAAGGAGGGGATGCGGTAGTTGCGCAGGCTCGGATTGACCACGTTTCCCCCGGCGCCATGGACGAAGTTCTCGGTCAGGGCCCAGCCGAATCCCATCCCGATCGAGCCGTCGATCTGGCCGCGGCACTGCTCCGGGTTGATGGGACGACCGATGTCGGCCGCATGGACGCTGTGCAGGATGCGGATCTCGCCGGTGACGCGGTGCACCGCGAGCCGCACGCCATGCACGTTGAACGCGACCGTGCGCGGCGCGAGGTAGCTCTTGCGCTTGGCCTGGAAGCGGTGGCCGGCGGCCATCCCTGCCGGGAACAGCTGGGAGAGCGGGGTCCGGCGGTTGCCGTGATGCACGCCGCCCGCGACGAGCGCGCAATGCGCACGCTCCGTGCCGGTGTGCCGGCTGGCGAAGTCCAGGATGTTCTCGCGCAGCGCGATCGCAGTGAGCTCCACCGCCTTGCCGGCCACTACGGTGCCGGTGCTGGCGAAGGTGCCGGTGTCGTAGGGCGCGAGGTCGGTGTCGGCATTGACGATGGCGATGTCGGCCGCGCGGCAGCCCAGGACCTCGGCTGCGATCTGCCGGTGGGAGGTGACCGAGCCGTTGCCCATTTCCGTCGAGCCCACGGCCAGGTGGTAGCTGCCGTCCGCCAGCAGCCGCATCTGGGCGGAGGAGCGGTGCTCGGTCGGCGGGCCGCATTCCAGCATGGCCAGCGCGGCCCCGGAGCCCTCCAGCCAGTCCGCGTCCTCCGGACAGGCCGCTCCGCGCCCGCTCGCGAGCGCCTGCTCCACGAGGTCCAGGCACTGGTCCAGCCCGTAGCTGCCGAAGTCGATGTCGGAGGTCTCCGGCCAGATCGCCTCCATCCAGTCGCCCGGACGGATCATGTTGAGCCGGCGTAGCGCCAGCGGGTCGAGGCCCAGCTTCCGCGCGAGGTCGTCCATCGCGCATTCGACGGCGAAGGTCGTCTGCGACGCGCCATAGCCGCGGAAGCCGCCGCCCGGCACGAGGTTGGTGTAGACGGCCGAGCCCTCGGCCTTCTTGTTGGCGCAGCGGTAGACCATCACCGGCCCGGAGAGCGAGGCCGCCAGCGTCTCGCTGGCGTGGCCGCCATAGGCGCCCGTGTTGGAGACCACGCCGATCTCGATGGCCGTCAGCCTGCCGTCCCGCCGCGCGCCGAGCTTCACCCGCGTGGTCATCTGGTGGCGCGTGGTGGCCGCGGTGAACTGCTCCTCGCGCGTGTACTCCCAGGCGACGGGGCGGCCGGTCAGGAGGGTCGCGAGGACGCAGAGATCCTCGGTGACCATCTCCTGCTTGCCGCCGAAGCCGCCGCCGACGCGCTCGGTGAAGACGTGCAGGTCGCGCGCTCTGAGGCCGAAGAGATACGACAGCTTCTGCTGGACGATGAAGGGCGCCTGCGAGCTGGTGCGCACATGGACGCGGCCGTCCGGCCCGCGCCAGGCGATGGTGCCGTGGGTCTCCAGATGGACGTGCTGCACGCGGGAGGTGGAGTAGCTGCCCTCGTGCATCACCTCGGCTTCGGCGAAGCCCTCGGCCACGCTGCCAACCTCGCTGCGGATGTCGACATAGACGTTGCCGCGCGCGCCGTAGCCGGGCTTGTCGTGCAGCATGGGCGCGTCCGGCCGCATGGCCGCCACGGGGTCGAAGACCGCGGGCAGCAACTCGTACTCGACTTCGATGAGCCCTATGGCGGCCTCGGCGACGGCCTCGCTCTCGGCGACCACGGCGGCCACCCGTTGGCCGGCGAAGCGCACGACGTCGTCCAGCATGTAGGTGTCGTCGGGGTCGACGAGATGGTCCTCATGCGTCGCCGTGCTGTAGAGCCGGCGCGGCACGTCCTCCCAGGTCAGGACGGCGGCGACGCCGGCCATCGCCTGGGCGCGCGCCCGCTCGATCCTGATGATGCGGGCGTGGGCGTGCGGCGAGCGCAGCACCTTGATGTGCAGCAGGCCCTCGACGGCCACATCCATGGTGTAGCGGGCCGTGCCGGTGACGATCGCCTCGCCGAAGGGATTGCCGAGGCTGGCCCCGCAGGCGGAGCCGGCGACATCGGCGTCGGGCCGGCCGAGGCCAAGCACCGCATCCGCGACGGAGCGGTAGCCGGTGCAGCGGCAGAGATTGCCCTTGAGCGCATGCGGCAGGTCCTGCCGCTGCGCCTCGTCCAGCGCGGCGGCGGTCATGATCATGCCGGCCGTGCAGAAGCCGCACTGGAAGCCGGCCGCATCGAGGAAGGCCTGCTGCATGGGGTGAAGGTGCCCCGGCTGCCCCAGGCCGCGGATGGTGGTGACGGCGCGACCCTCGGCGCGGAAGGCAGGTGTGATGCAGGAATGCACGGGCATGCCGTCGAGCCAGACGGTGCAGGCGCCGCAATCCCCGGCGTCGCACCCCTTCTTAACGCCGAAGGACCTCTGCTCGCGCAGGAAGGTGCGGAGGCATTGCCCTGGCCGCGGCGCCGCGTCGACCGGCTGGCCGTCGACGGTGAACAGGGAGGCGGCGACGTCGTTCATGCCGCTAGTTCCTCGCGGATCTGCTCGGCGAAGTGGCAGGCGACGTGCCGCTTGTAGGCGGCCGAGCCGTGCACGTCCGGAAACCAATGGTCGGGCGCGACGGCGCGGTCGATGGCCTCGCGCAGCTCCGTGGCCGTCGGCGTGGCGGGAAAGCGGAGCTGCATCGGCCGGCGGGTGGCGGCCGTGATGGTGAGCAGAAGGTCCGCCGACGCCCCGCGCGTGCCGATGACGAGGGCCGCCGAGCGGCCGAGCTTCGTCAGCGACATGTGCCGCATCGCATAGGCCTTAGTCAGCGTGGCCGCCGGCAGGTGGATGCTGCGCAGCAGGTCGCCCGGCTGCAGCACGTTCGTGTGGTTGCCGGTGACGAAGTCGGCGACGGGGATCGTCCATGGTGCGCCGGCGCGGGGCCAGATCGTGCAGACTCCCTCCAGCGCGGCGGTCAGCGAGATCATCGGTCCCGCCGGCAGCGACATGCAGACATTTCCGCCGACCGTCGAGGCATTCCAGATCTTGAAGGAGGCGAGGAAGGCCTCGCAGCATTCGCGCGCCAGCGGAAGGGCCGTCCAGCTCTCCGGCCCCGTGAAGTCGTAGAGCTCGGTGATGCGGCAGGTCGCCGCAATGGTCAGCCCGTCGTCGCCGATTTCCAGCGCCGGCCAGCGGAGGCCGGCGAGATCCACGAGCGTGTCGGTCCGCGGCTGCGGCTCGGAGAAGAGCCAGGTCCCGCCGGCGAGCCAGGCATGGCCCTCGCCCCAGCCGGCGATCTCCTCCACACGGCTGGGCCGGAGCAGCGTCCGGACGACGTTGAGGTCCATGGCGGCGGGCTCAGGGCAGCTCGGCGAGGGAGGTCGGCCCCGGCCCGGTCGTGATGAGCATCGGCCATTGGTTCGAGCCGAAGGGCACGGCCGGCGGCAGCACCGGCTGCATGCCGCGGCGCGTGGTCTCGGCGATGATCGCGGCGCGGGCGTCGCCGCCCATGAGCTCGTAGTCCATGAGACGGTAGTTGCCGAAGAAGACGGAGCCCACCGTACGGTCCGCGATGATCCGCGTCAGCGATTCCAGCAGGTCCGCCTGGGTGGAGGTGAAGGAGATGGTCTCGATCAGCAGCAGCCGGTCGTTGATGGCCTCGGCCCCGAAGAACTGCGCGAGCACGCTGAAGAGGATGTTGTTCTGCCGCGCCACGTAGATGGTGTTGCTGGCGGCATAGGCCTTGTCCCAGTCGCCGCCGAGCATGGCCTTCCACTGCTCCAGGACGCCCATCCAATGCGCGACCTGGGTCTGCGCCGCCCAGGCGATCGCATGGGCCAGGAAGGGCCGCTGCCGCGCGCCATAGGCCTCGAGGTCGGCGGTGGTGATGACGCCCTTCCCCGCCGCGGCGTCCATGAAGGCGATGTTGTTCTGGAGGATCGCCCGGCTGTTGGCGCGCCAAGCCTCAGGCACTCCGGACTGGTCGAGCGTCTCGAGCGCCGAGGCCATGCGCGAGCGGAAGGCCAGCATGGGCGCGCGCCAGGCCTGGTTGGCGGGATTGTCGAGATAGGGGCCGACCACCTGGGTGATCGCCAGCGTGCTGTGGCCCAGGGACTTGAGCAGCTGGTAGACGGCGGGCACCTGCGGCGCCTCGAGCGGCTCCTGGCCCGGCCGGTACAGGATCAGCCGCCCCCCGGCGCCGGAGAACATGCCGAGGATGACGGGATGCCGGTTGAGGATGTTGCGCTGGAACACCCGTGCCGCGTCGCCGTAGAGCTCGAACATGGCCGTGTTCAGCGCGAGGATGTTCCGGTCGGCAACCGCCTGGGGCGGCGTGTCGAGCGTTCCCGCGATGGGGCGCAAGGCCGTCGATAGATCTGCCGCCCCGGACGGCGATGCTGTCGCGATCCAGCCGAGGGCGGCGATGGCGAAGCGCAACCGCGCGATACGTAGGGCCATGGGTATCCTCTTATCGGTCAGGGATTTGCCATCGGCCAAACGGGCCGGCGGGTGCTCAGGCTGTTGGGGGAGTTTGAACCGAAGGAGGCGCGCGTTCAACAAAGGCGAGTCCCGAGCGACCCGCCGGCGCGCTCGCTTTGAGCATCGGAGAACAGGAACCGGGTCGCAACGGCCGCGATCCGCTCGAGGCTACCCCGCCGACAGGAACCGACGGAGAAGCACGGCCAGCCCGGGGTACTGCGCAGCGAGGGTGACGGCGTGGCTCGGCCCGTCCTCCTCCTGCAGCACTACCAGCTCGGTTCCGGGCATGATCTCCAGCAGCCGCTGTCCCTGCCGGCCGATCGTCTTGTCCTCGGTCGGCGTCACGACCTCGATCAGCAGGGTCGGGGCCGCGATGCGCCGGAGGTCGGTGCCGAGGTCGTAGGCGAAGTTCGCCTCGTAGGTCCTGGCCGCGTCGGGCAGCGCCTGCACCCGGTCGATGGTGGCGGCCCGCGCGCGCTCGAATTCCGCTGGATTGTGCGGCGGCGAGAAGAGCGAGCCGTGCCACCAGATGTCCGAGATCCGGCGGAACCCCGTGGCCCAGAGCTTCAGCAGCTCCGCCGCCTCGCTGCCCCGCTCCCCGAAGTAGTGCGAGACATTGCCCAGGATCACGGCGTCCCGGTGCGCCTTGTCCGGCACGAGGCTATGCGACTGTCCCGCGAGCACGACGCGGTCCACGCGGTCGGGCCAGCGCGCCGCGAGCGCGGCCCCGATCTTGTTGCCGGTCTGGAAGCCGTAGAAATGCGCCCGCTCGATGCCGAGCGCATCCAGCACGCTCACGACATTGCCGGCGAGCGCCTCGATCCCGGCGCCATCAGGCAGCGGGTCCGAATTGCCGCAGCCCATCACGTCGATGGCCAGGACGCGGAAATCCGGTGACAGAAGCTGGATCAGCCCGTCGAAGACGCGGGCGGATCGGCCGGCCGAGCCGATCAGGACCAGGGGCGGGCCCTCGCCCTCGGTGACGTAGTGGATCTGGCCCTGCGGAGCGTCGACGTAGCCGCGCTTCAAGGCGTCAGCCCCGCCGCGGCCGCCGCTTCGCGCGTGCGGGACAATTCACCGCGGATGAATTCGGCGAAGCCGGCGGAGGTCTGTTCCGCCTCGGCCGAGACCTCGCCCCCGGCCTCGGTGATGCGGCTCTGGAAGACTGGCTCCGCGATCGATGCGATCATGGCCCTGCGCAGGCTCTCCATGATGTCCACGGGCATGCCGACCGGCGCCAGCAGCCCGACGAAGCTCCCGGCCGTGAAGTTGGGCACTCCGCCCTCGATGAAGGTCGGCACGTCCGGCAGCTGGGGCGAGCGATGGGTGGAGGCGATGGCCAGGATGCGGACGTCGCCCGAGCGGTGCATGGGCAGGGCGGTGTTCAGCTCGAAGACGGCGCCATCCACCACGCCGGAGATGACGTCGGCGCCGACCGAGCCGCCGCCCCGATAGGGCACGTGCAGCAGGTTCGCGCCGGTCGCCGCCTTGAAGCGCTCCAGCGTCAGATGCGTCACCGTCCCGGTGCCGGTCGAGGCGAAGCCCAGCCCGTCGGGGCGCGACTTCGACAGCGCCACGAGCTCCGCCAGGCTGCGCGCCGGCAGGTCGCGCTTCGCCACCAGCGCCAGCGGCACGCGGCTCGCCATGGCGATCGGCGCGAGGTCGCGCAGCGGGTCGTAGGTGAGGTTGGCCTGGAGAACCGGATTGACCGTCAGCGGTCCGTTGGAACCGGCGAGCAGCGTGTAGCCGTCCGGCCGCGCGCGCACGACGGCATCCGCGCCCACGCCGCCGCCGGCGCCCTGCCGGTTCTCCACCACGACGGGCTGACCGAGCCGGGCGGAGAGCCCGGGCCCCAGCAGCCGCGCCACGATGTCCACATTGCCGCCGGGGGCGTAGGGCACGATCACGCGGATCGGCCGGTCGGGGAAGGCGGCCTGGGCCGTGCCGGCGGCGAAGAGAGCCGGAAGACCGGACAGCAAGGCCCGGCGCATCGTCTTCATGGGATCCTCCTGTGCCTCCGGACGCGTTGCAGGATCCGGTTCGACGCGGGGACTATAAGCGCGCCGGGAAGCCCGCCGTTATTCAGCGATACCGAATGGTGTTTTTGGACGGCGAGGGCCGTCGAACTTCCCACAGCGCGGCTATGCTCGCGTCAAGCGCCCGAAGGGGCGAGGGCATGCGGCGATCCTCCCTTCGCGCGGCCCGTATGAGGGAATGTTGTCGCATGCGCCTCTGGTACCAATCCCTGACGCGGCCAGACGCCTGGCCGGCCTACAATGCCGCGCTCCGGCGCCTCCTCGACCAGGCCGCGGATCCCGGCACGACCATCGACGTGCACGGCATCGAGCAGCGCGGCGGCATCGGCGACCAGTACCGCTACCTGGAATTCATCGAGACCATCGAGGTGCTGGAGAACGTCCGCCGCGCCGAGGCCGAGGGCTATGACGCCGTGTTGCTCGGCAACATCGCCGATCCTGGCCTGCAGCAGGCGCGCGAGCTGGCCGGCATCCCTGTGCTGGGTCTCTGCGAGACCGTCGTGCACCTCTCTTGCATGATGGGCTCGCGCTTCGGCATCGTCGCCTCCAACGACAAGCACCGCGTGAAGGTCGAGGAGAACATCACCGCCTACGGGCTGCGCAGCCGCCTCGTGGCGAGCGGCCGGATGCAGGTCGTGCGGCTGGTCGACCTCGATCTCGGCTTTCGCGATCCCGCTGCGCGGGACGACCTGCTCGCCCGCTTCATCGCGGCGGCCGAGGAGGTCTCGGCCGCCGGGGCCGAGGTGGTGATCCCGGCCGTGGGCGTGGTGATGACGCTGGTCGCGGAAGCCGGGATCACCAGGCTCCCCGGCGGCGCCATCATCCCCAACGGCGTCGCCGCGCTCGTGAAGGCCGGCGAGATGGCCGTGAAGCTCCGCGCGCTGCAGGGCGGCAACTTCACCAGCCGGCGCCTCGCCTATGCCCGCCCGCCCGAGGCGCAGATGGACGAGCTGACCAAGGCCTATGGCGGCATCTACGCCAGCGGCCAGGAGGAATGACCATGATCGATCGGCGCCTCCTCCTCGGGGCGGGCCTGCCCCTTGCGCTGCCCGGGACGCTGCGGGCGCAGGGCGCCTATCCCGACCGGCCGGTCCGGCTGATCGTCTCCTTCTCCGCCGGCGGGTTCAACGACATCCTCGCGCGCTTCATGGCGCAGGGCGCGAGCTCCGTCCTGGGCCAGCCCGTGGTGGTCGAGAACCGGCCCGGCGGTGCCGGCATGCTGGGCAGCGAGCTCGTCGCGCGGGCGCCGGCGGATGGCTACGTGCTGCTCATGGCCTCGGTGCCGCATGTGGTGAGCCCCCTCATGTCGGTCCGCCCCGCCTATGACCCGGTCCGCGACTTCGCCGGGGTCATCCTGGCGGCCGAGGTCCCCAATGTGCTGGTGGTGCATCCGAGCGTGCCGGCGCGGACGCTGCCGGAGCTCATCGCGCTGATCCGGGCCAATCCCGGCCAGTACAGCTACGCGTCCAACAGCGTCGGCGGCAGCTCGCATCTCGGCATGGAGCTGTTCAAGCTGCGGACCGGCGGACTGGACATCACCCACGTGCCCTATCGCGGCAGCGCGCCCGCCATGGCGGACCTGCTGGCCGGCCGGGTGCAGATGACGATCGATAACCTGAACTTCCAGCTCCCCTCCATCCAGGAGGGCAAGCTGCGGGCCATCGCGGTCACGACGCTGGAGCGTGTGCCGGCCCTGCCCGACGTGCCGACCGCGAGCGAGTCCGGCCTTCCCGGCTTCGTGGCGGGCCCTTGGTTCGGGGTCCTGGCGCCCGCCGGCACCCCGGTGCCGGTGGTCGCCCGGCTGAACGAGGTCTTCACGCGCGTGCTGCGGGCACCCGATGTGGCGGCCCGGCTGCCCGGCGCGCGCATCATCGCGGCCGGGCCCGAGGAGACGATCCGCTTCATGGCCGAGGAGCAGACGCGCTGGGCCGAGGTGGTCCGGGCAGCGAATATTCGGATCGAGTGAGGCGAGGGCTCTGCCCCTTCTGTCATGCCTTCACCTGCGCCTTCGGAGCCAACCGATGGCCCAATGCCGGCCGCTCCAAGCGAGCCATTGGGTGCCGAATGCTCTCCCAGGGCCGAGCAACGTCCCACTTGCGGAGCGGCCATATTTTCTCATTTTTCGGAATAATTCTACTCGATTTTCGAAAATACGGTTGAGCGCGCGGAAGCGGCTTGGCAAACCCTGGCCACCCGCAACCGCAAGCCCGGTGGCCGTCAAAGCCACCGGCCGCGTAGCAGAGAGCCGCCCCGCATGTCTCAAGGGTTCGACGTCGACCAGATCCGCGCGCTGTTCCCCGTGACCGAGCGGATGCTTTACCTGGACAGCGCGCATCAGGCGCCGCTCTCAACCCCTGTCCGCGCCGCGCTGCTCCGTTTCTACGACGAGGGTCTCGACGCGGCTGGCCCTAAGCCCGTGTGGCTGGCGCGGGTGGAACAGATCCGTGCGCGCGTGGCTCGCCTCATTGGCGCCGAGCCCGGAGAGGTCGCCTTCACCAAGAACACATCGGAAGGCCTCAACATCGCCGCCAACGCCCTGCCGCTCCGCGAGGGCGACGAGGTGCTGATGGTGCACGGCGACCATCCCAACAATGCCTACGCCTTTCTCAACCTTCGCCGGCGCGGCGTGGTGGTGCGCTTCCTGCCGCTTGAGGGCGAGACGGCGACGGCGGAGACCTTCGCGCCGCACATCACGCCTCGCACCCGCGCCATTTCGCTGTCTCACGTCACCTTTCACGCCGGCCACCGCTTCGATCTCGAGGGGATCGGAGCGCTTTGCCGACAGCACGGCCTGTTTCTGGTGGTGGACGCCATGCAGTCGCTCGGAGTGCTGCCCTTCGACGTCAAGCGCATCGGAGCCTCCATGGTCGCGGCCGGCTGCCACAAGGGCCTGCTCGTGCCGCAGGGCCTCGGCCTGCTCTACGTCGACGGGGCGCTCTCGCACCTGCAGCCGGCCTACCTCGCCGCCTCCAGCCTCGCCGACCCGCCGGCCGACCTCGTCGCGCGGCCGGACGACATCGCGCTCAGAGCCGGCGCGGGCCGGTTCGAGATGGGCAACCTGAACCTGCCCGACATCCACGCCCTCGACGCGGCGCTCGATCTGATCGAGGGCGCGGGCGTCGCCCCTATCGAGCAGCATGTTCTCGACCTGGGCGAGCGGCTGATCGCCGGATTGGACGCGCTGGGGATCGGCATCGTCGGGCCGCGCGCCCGGCGCTGGCGGTCGCACATCATAGTCCTCGACCTGCCCGTGGAGGCCTGGCTGGAGCATCTCGCGTCCCATGACGTGCGCATCTCGCCCGAGCGCGACGGCATCCGCGTCTCCTTCGCTCTGTTCAACACCGAGGTCGATGTCGATCGGCTGCTGAGCATCATCCGCGCCAAGCTGGCGACGAAGCATCCGGCCCGGCAGGTGGCTTGACGACGCGGCTCCGCCCGTGACTCAGACGCCAAGACACGCGGAAGGGCCGACCGGAAAGGCGCTGGCCGTCCTGTCGTCGGTGGCGGACAAGCGTCGCCCGGTCGCAATCGCCGACCTCGCCACGACGTTGGATCTGCCCCTGCCCACGGCCCACCGCATCGTCGCGCAACTGCTGGAAACCGGCTGGCTCCAGCGCGCCGCGACATCCCGGCGCGTCTCGGTCGGGCCACGATTGATCGAGATGGCCTGGTCGGTCGCCGCGGCGGCCTTCGGTGACGCGGCGCGGGATGCCATCCTGCGGGACCTTGCCGAGGAACTCGGCGAGCAGGTGGAGGTCGGCACGGTGCGTGCGGGGCAGGTGGTCTATCTGGCCACCGCGCGTGCCGTCCGCCCTGCCAGCCTGCAGTTCGAGCCGGGGCGCCGGGCGCCGCTTCACTGCACCTCCACCGGCAAGCTGCATTTGGCCGAGATGTCGTCGGCCGCGCGGGAGCGCCTCGTGCGCAGCCTCGTGCTGGAACGCCACACGCCGAAGACCGTCACCGACGCCGACGCCCTGCTCGCCGAGCTCGAGACGGTGCGCGCGGAGGGCTTCGCCCTGACTTCGGAGGAGCTCGTGGAGGGCGTGGCTGGCGGCGCCGTTCCCATCCGCGACACCCAGGGCCGCATGGTCGCGGCCCTGGGCCTGACCGTGCCGCTGGCCCGCCTGGGCGAGGGCGGCCTGCGCGCGCTGATTCCCACCCTGCGGCGTACGGCCGCCGCCCTGTCCGCCAGCCTCGAATCCGACGAACCGGACGACTCGTTTCCCACCGCAGAGGAGCCAACCCCATGAAGCTTTCCCTCCTGGCCGCAATGGCCGCGCTTCCGCTTGTCCTCCCCAGCCTCGCCCAGGCCGGACCCACGCGCGACGCCGTGCGGGCCCGAGGGCAGCTGGTGTGCGGCGTCAATCAAGGCGTGGCGGGCTTCTCGGCCCCCGACAGCCGCGGCAACTATCAGGGGCTGGACGCGGATTTCTGCCGCGCCGTGGCCGCCGCCGTGCTGGGTGACAGCGAGCGCGTGCGCTTCGTGCCGACTTCCTACCAGACGCGCTTCACCGCGCTGCAATCGGGCGAACTGGACCTGCTGGCGCGCAACGTCACCCAGACCCTGACGCGCGACACGGCCTTGGGGTTCAACTTCGCCGGCGTGAATTTCTATGACGGGCAGGCCTTCATGGTGACGCGCCAGTCCGGCGTGACGGCGGCGCGGCAGCTGGACGGCGCCACCGTCTGCGTGCTTCCGGGCTCGACTACCGAGCTGAACCTCGCGGACTTCAACCGCCGCGAGAACATCCAGCTGCGCCCCGTGGTGCTCTCCTCGATGGACGAGATGACCGCCGCCTACCAGGCTGGGCGGTGCGATGCCATCACGACCGATTCCTCGCAGCTCGCGGCGCTGCGGAGCTCGGCGCTGCGCAACCCGAACGACCACGTCATCCTGCCGGACCGCATCAGCAAGGAGCCGCTGGGCCCGATGGTCCGGCACGGCGACGAGGAGTGGCGCGACATCGTCGCCTGGACGCTCATGCTGCTGATCGAGGCGGAGGAAGTCGGGCTGACGCGGGAGAACGTCGAGGCGATGCGCCGGTCGCCCGATCCCAACATCCAGCGCATCCTGGGCGTCACGCCGGGCTTCGGGCGGGCGCTGGGCCTGTCGGAGGATTGGGCTTTCCAGGTGCTGCGCCGTGTCGGCAACTACGGCGAGATCTTCGAGCGCAACCTCGGCCGGGGCTCCCCGGTCGGATTGGAGCGCGGCCTGAACAATCTGTGGACCCGCGGCGGGCTGCTCTACGCCATCCCGTTCCGCTGAGCTGGACCCTTCAACTGATCGGAGATGCAAGAACCTGAGGTTCCTGCTGGGGTTGGCCGCGAAGCGGAGACAACGAGGGCCGAAGCCCCTCGATCTTCTCCTCAGGACTGCCCCCGGATCGGCACCGGCCCGCGTGGCATCAGCTCCGACGGAAACAGGCCGGACAGAAACTCGATGATCGCGTGCACCTTGGGCGGGGTGAAGCGCGTCTTCGGGTAGATCGCATAAAAGCTCTGCCCGTCCGTCTCCCAGTCGGGCAGCAGCCGCACCAGCTCGCCGCGGCGCAGGTACTGCTCGGCCAGCACGTCCAGCACGTAGACCATGCCGGCGCCGCGCGCGGCGGTCTGCATCAGCGCGTCGCTGCTGTTGAAGAAGAGGTTGGCGTCCGGCACCAGCTCGACGCTCTCCTCGCCCTGGCGGAAGCGCCAGGGGCGCACGGCGCCGCTCGGCTGCTCCGCGAAGCCGAGGCAGCGCCGGGCGTCGATCTCGCGCGGATGCGGCGGCGCCAGAAAGCCGGGCGCGGCACAGAGCACATGGTTCCCATGGTAGAGCGGCCGGGCCACCAGGTCGCCCGTGTCCACCTCGTCGAAGCGGATCGCCACGTCGATCCCGCGGCGGACCAGGCTGTCCACGATGTTGTTGAGGCTGATGACGACCCGCAGCTCCGGATGCTGTTCCGCGAAGCGCGCCAGGGAGGGCGCGATGATGAGGTGGCCGAAGGCGATCGGCGCCTCCAGCCGCAGCACGCCCTTCAGCCCGCCTCCACCGAAATTGGATTCCGCCTCGTCGATGGCGCCCAGGATGGCCTTGCAGCGCTCGTAATAGGCGGCGCCGTCCTCGGTCAGGCGGATGTGGCGGGTGGAGCGGTGCAGCAGCGTGACGCCCAGATGCGCTTCCAGGTGATGCAGCATCGTGGTGACGGAGGCATTGGCGATGTCGAGCTGCGCGGCCGCGCCCGACAGGCTGCCGGCCTCCACCGCCTTGACGAACACCTCCATCGCCCGCAGCCGGTCCATGGCCTCCTGTCCCGCTTCCATCCCGCCGCGTGAGCCCGCAGCTTGTTTTTGATCTGTCACCGATCGCGGGGTGCGGCAAGCACCCTTCGAGGAACGCGAAAACTGTCTTCGCGGCCAGGGCCGGGACATGGCAGGGCCGGCGCTCCATAGTTCCGCAGGGCGGAAATGGAGCTGCACAACATGCGGGAAGAACGCTTTGACGTGGTCGTCGCCGGATCCGGCGTGGCGGGGCTTTCGGCTGCCGTGGCCGCCGCCGAGGCCGGCGCAAAGGTGGTGGTGCTGGAGCGCGCGCCGCGAGAGGAACGGGGTGGGCAGAGCCGCTACACCGAGGCCTATCTCCGCATGAAGAGCCATGACGAGGTCACCGACGATTTCGAGACCCACCTCGCGACCAACGGCAGTGGCGCGATCGACCCCGATCTGATCCAGGAGCTCGCCCGCCCGCCCGCCGACCGCGCGGCCTATGCCCGCGCCCTGGGCGTGGTGGACCCGGACGTGGTGGGGACCTTCGCCGACCGCGCGGGGCCGACCATCGCCTGGATGAAGGGTTTTGGGGTCCGCTTCGACTTCCTGCCCACGCAGTTCCTCACCAAATCGCAGCCGCGGCTGCTGCCGGTGGGCGGCGGGCTGGCGCTGGTGGAGGCACTGGCCGCCCGGGCCGAGGCCCTCGGCGTCGCCTTCCGCTACGAGACGACGGCGCTCCGGCTGGAGCAGGACGGCGACGGCCGCGTCTGCGCGCTGGTCGCGCGTGACAAGGAAGGGCAGGTGCGCCTTGCGGGGCAGGTGGTGCTCGCCTGCGGCGGCTTCGAGGGCAATCTGGAGATGATGACGCGCTATGTCGGCCCCCGCGCCGTGCATCTGCGCCCCATCTGCAAGGGCGGCTACTTCAACCGCGGCGAGGGCATCCGCATGGCGCTGGACATCGGTGCCTCGGGCGCCGGGGAGTTCGGCAGCTTCCATGCGGAGCCGGTCGATCCGCGCTCCGGCGTCTCCGAGCCGTCCGTCTTCATCTTTCCCTACGGCATCCTCGTGAACAAGGACGGCCGCCGCTTCACCGACGAGGCGCCCGGCACGGTGGACGCCCATTACGAGCGCGTGACGCGGCGCATCTACGAGCAGCGCGACGGCATCGCCTGGGTGATCCTCGACGCGCGGCATATGCGCATCCCGAATTATCGGCTGGGCATCCGCACGGACAAGCCGCCCATCGTGGCGGATTCCGTCGCTGATATCGCCGCGGCGCTTGACCTGCCGGCCGAGGCGCTGCAGGCCACGGTCGCCGAATACAACGCCGCCTGTGTGTCAGGCGAATGGAAGCCGCTGGAGCTGGACGGGCTGGCGACGCAGGGCCTGACGCCCGGAAAATCCAACTGGGCCACGCCGCTCGACGAGGGGCCCTACCACGCCTACCCGATCATGTCGGCGAACGTCTTCACCTTCGGCGGCCTGCAGGTGGACGCCTCCGCGCGCGTGGTGGACGGCGACGGCCGGCCGATCCCAGGCCTCTACGCCGCGGGCGAGATCATCGGCATGTACTACGCCACCTACACCGGCGCGACCTCGGTGCTGAAGGGGATGGTCTTCGGGCGCCTCGCCGGCGAGGACGCGGCGCAGCGCCGGAACTTCTGATGCGGCTGCGGGACCGGGTCGCGCTCGTCACGGGCGCTGCCGGCGCGATCGGCGGCGCGGTGGCCAAGGCCTTCGCGCAGGAAGGCGCGGCGCTCTGCCTGGCTGATCGGGCCGGGACGAGCGCCATCGCGGGCGAGGTGGCGGCGCTGGGCGGAAGGGCGATCGAGGCCGCGCTGGACGTGACGCGCCGCGCCGAGATCGACGCGGCGGTGGCGGCCACACTCGCTGCCTTCGGGCGGCTGGACATCCTGGTGAACGTCGCGGGCATCGTCTCGATGGGACCGGCGGCGACGCTGGACGAGGCGGAGTGGGACCGCGTCCTCGGCATCAACCTCAAGGGCAGTTTTCTCGCCTGCCAGGCGGTGATCCCGGCCATGCGCGCGCAGCGCTACGGGCGGATCGTCAATCTCGGCTCCATCATCGGCAAGAACGGCGGCAATCCGCGGCCCTGGATCGATCCCGGAGAGCAGGCGCGGGCCAGCAACGTGGCCTATGGCGCTTCCAAGGCCGGCGTGCACGCGATGACCTTCTTCCTCGCGCGCGAGCTGGCGGCGGACGGCATCACCGTGAACGCCGTGGCGCCTGGCCCTATCGCCACGGCCATGACGACCTCCTTCCCGGCGACGCTCGCGGCGCTGATTCCGGTCGGCCGCATGGGCCGCGCCGAGGAGGTGGCCGAAGCGGTGCTGTTCCTCGCGGGCGAAACCTCCGGCTTCATCACCGGCGAGATTCTCGACGTGAACGGTGGCATGTGGGCCGATTGAAGGCGCCGCCTTGCCCGGCCCGCCGCATCGGCGGAAGCTGCCCGGCGCCGCCTCACGGCTGAATGGGGCGCGGGAGGAAGGAAGGAATGGACCGGCTCCTGGCCATGGAGGCCTTCGTGCGCACGGTCGACACCGGCAGCATGTCGGGCGCCGCGGCGCAGCTCGGCATCGCCAATGCCTCGGTCACCGCGCTCACGCGCCGGCTGGAGGCACATCTCGGCGTTACGCTGCTCCAGCGATCGAGCCGCTACATCCGGCTGACCGAGGAGGGCGCGCGCTACTACGAGCGCTGCCGCTCCATCCTGGAGCAGATCGGTGAGGCGGATTCCGAAATGAGCGGCGGCGAGGGCGGCGTCGTGCGGCTGGAGACGCCGATCGCCGTCGGGCATCTGGTGCTGGGTCCCGCGCTGGCAAAGTTCGGCGCGCTGCATCCGGAGCTGCGCGTGGCAACGACGCTGAGCAACGAGGTGGGCGACCTCATCAAGCGCGGCGTGGATGTCGCGATCCGCATGGAAGGCGTGGAATCGGGCGACCTCGTCGCGCGGCTCATCTACCGCGCCTGCTACGGCCTCTACGCCGCGCCGGGTTATCTCCAGAGGAATGGCGAGCCGGCCTCGCCCGCCGAGATCGTGCCCCGGCAATGCCTCGGCTTCTCGGGCTCGCCCAGCGGCGACCTGCGCATCTGGCACTTTTCGCGCGGCGAGGAGCGCCATGAGGTCCGGCCCGACGGCAACCTCTTCTTCAACAGCACGGATGCGCTGTTGCAGGCGGCCTCGCACGGCGCCGGGCTGATCTACGTGCTGGACGTGCTTGCCGAGGGCGCCTGCCGAAGGGGGGAGCTGGTGCGCCTGCTGCCCGACTGGGAGACCGACCAGCAGACCTTCTATGCGGTGTACCGCCACACGCGCTTCACGCCGCCGAAGGTGCGCGCGCTGGTGGATTTCCTGGCGTCGCATTTCGGCATGAAGGGAGACAGCGCGCCGGTGCCGATCCGGGGAAGATAATGCGAGGGACTCTGCCCTCGTTCTTTCCTTCACCGACACATGGACGACGTGGTGACATTTGCGACGCCCTCAGGCAGATCGCGCTAAGCCATGCCGGGCCCTCCCAGCCAAGTGGCCCTCCACGGTGATGCCTGGCGGCCTTTTCGGCCGCGAGCCTCGCCATCGTCACTCCGCCTGCAATGCCCCGCGCGCGCCCATGTCGGCCCAGCGGGCGATCTCCCGACGGATCAGCGACGCGAAATCGGCCCGGCTGCCGCCGACCAGCTCATAGTTCAGCGCACGCAGCCGCTCTGCCACCGCCGGCGCATGCACGCCGGCCACCAGCAGCGCGTGCAGCCGGTCCAGCACGGCCTCCGGCACGCCCGCCGGCGCCACCATGCCCCACCAGCCCACCTGGTCCACCGCCGGCAGGCCAGCCTCGCGGAAGGTGGGCACCTCCGGCAGCAGCGCGCTGCGCGCTGGCGAGGTGATGGCCAGCGCCTTCACCCGCCCGGCCTGCAGCTGCGTCAGCGAGGACGGCACGGAAATGAAGCCATACTGGACCTCGCCGCCCACCAGCGCGGCGATCTGTGGTCCGCCGCCGCGATAGCCGACCGGCGTCATCTCCAGGCCGCTCGCCACCCGGAACTGCACCACCGCCAGATGGGTCGGGCTGCCGATGCCGGCATGCGCGAGACTGACCGCGCCCGGCTGCTGCCGCGCCTGCGCCAGGACGTCGGCGACGCTTTCCGCCGGTGCCCCTGGGTGCTTCACCAGCACCGCCGGCGCCTGCACCAGCACGCCGAGCGGCGCCAGGTCCTTTTCGGTGTCGAATGGCAGCTGGCCGCGCAGCACGGTCGGATTCACCGACAGCGCGTTGTCAACGGTGCTGATGGTGTAGCCGTCGGGCGGCGCGATCGCCACCGCCTGCGTGCCGGGCACCGTGGCGCCGCCGGCGCGGTTCTCGACGATGAAGCTCTGGCCGGTTTCCCGGGTGGCGTGCTGCGCCACCAGCCGGCCGACGATGTCGCTGGCGCCGCCGGGGGCATAGGGCACGATGATGCGCACCGGCCGCGCCGGAAAGCCGGCCTGGGCCAGGGCCGGGGCGGGCAGCGGCGCGACGGCCAGCGTGGCCAGCAGGGTACGGCGGCGAGTCGGGCGATGCATGTGGGCGGACCTCCTATTGCTTGTTTCCGCCGTGATTAGCAGCTTTCCGTCTTGGTCAGCAGTCCTGTCGGTCAAGGAAGGCGCAGGCCCTTGCGCTTTCCGCCAGGCTTGGGGCGAAGGGCAGACTAAGAGAGGGCAACGCCCCTCAATTCGCGGTCCGCGGCAGCATCGCCAGCAGGTCTTCCGCCGTGCCTTGCGTCAACGTCCGCAGGAGCCGGTCCCACAGCACCGCCGCCGCCGCGCCATGGCCGGCGTGGCGCAGGCAGCCCTCGAACTTCGCGCGCACGCCGGCCACGTCGAGCACCGGCGCGGCCGTGCGGCGTACGGTCACGCCTTCGGCCGTGATCTCCGCCGGCGGGTGTCCGGGCTTGTCCGGCATGGTCTCGACGATGTCGATGCGCTGCGCCAGCGCCAGGGCAGCGGCGTCTCGTGTGATCTGCGGGCCGAGCGTCTCCAGGTCCACGTGGCCATGGGCAAGGGTGAAGGCGGTCATGAAGGGGATGCTGTACTTGGCGTCCTGCAGCGTCTCCGGCACGCGCCGCCCCTCGATCGGATGGCAGAGCTTGGCGGCCGAGGCATTGACCGCGACGGTGATGCGTCCCTCCTTCGGTGCGCCGCCCAGTCGCTCGCGCAGCGCGAGCGCGGCGGCGACATAGGGATGGGAGAGGCGGCAGCTCGGCCAGGGCTTCACCTCGGTGGCGAGCCAGATCCAGCCGGGCGCCTCCAGCAGGCGGGCCCGCAGCGCGTCACTGGGCGCGCCGCCGAGGTAGATGCGGAACATCCCCGCCGCGCCGTCCAGCGCCGTCTCCGGCCCGGTCACGCCGGCCTGCGCCAGCAGCGCCGCCTGGACGCCGCCCATGGAAGCGAAGGCCGGGTAGATCGAGCGCGCCGTGGAGCCCACGCCGAAGCCCGCCTCCTTCCCGCCGGCGAGTTGCATGTAGGCGAGGCCGAGGGCCGAGACGAGCCGGTCCTCGTCCAGCCCAAGCACGATCCCGGCCGCGACGGCGCCGCCGAGATAGCCGAAGACCTGGGTGAGGAACCAGTCGGAGCCCGGCCCGCCGCCGCTCGGCGCGCAGGCCTCGCCGAGGCGGCACATCACCTCGTTGCCGAGGGCCATGGCGGAGAGCACGCGCGGCATGTCGGCGCCTGCGGGCTCGGCGACCGCGAGCGCCGCATGCAGCGTGACCGTGGTCGGATGCAGGCGAGCGTTGTCGTGGATGTCGTCATAGTCCAGCGCGTGGGCGAGGGCGGAATTCGCGAAGGCCGCGGCAGCGGGCGGGAGGCGCTCTGTTCCGCCGATCACGGTGCTCGCGCCGCCGGTGGTGCCGAAGGACATGGCCGCGATGACCTGGTCGCAGATCGGCAGTACGGGCCGCGCGGCCAGGGCGATGCCTAGACTGTCGAGCACGTGCAACTGCGCCCGCGCCAGCACGTCGGCGGGAAGGCCACGCTTATGGCGGTCCAGCACCAAGCGTGCCAGCTCGCGGCTCAGCGAGGCGGCGAGGGATGCGCGCGGCGCCTCGACGGTCATGGACGACATGGCGGCTACTCGTCCGCCCGGGCGCCGGTGGCGCGCGCGACGGCGCCCCACCTGTCCCATTCCGAGCGGAGAAAAGCCTGCGTCGCGGCGGGCGAGGCGAGCGTCATGCTCTCCAGCCCCTGCGCGGCAAAGCGCTCCTTCACCGGCACCGCGGAGGCCGTCTCGGTCAGTGCCGCATGCAGCCGGTTCAGGATGGGCCCAGGCGTCTGCGGCGGCGCGAGCACCATGACCCAGTTCACCGCGACGACGCCGGGCACGCCGGCCTCGGTGAAGGTGGGCACGTCCGGCAGCAGCGAGGTGCGCGTGTCGGACATCACCGCCAGCGCGCGCAGCTTGCCGTCGCGGATCAGGCCATAGACCGCGGCGAGATCCACGATCACGCCCTGCACGTTGCCGGCCATGGTGTCCGTCGCGGCGGGGCCGCCGCCGCGATAGGGCACGTGGGTGATGTTCGAGCTGACCTCGCGGCGCAGGATCTCGATGGCGAGATGCGCAAGCCCGCCCGCGCCGGAGGAGGCGATGTTCACGGGACCGCCGCGCGCCTCTGTCAGGAATTCCTGCAACGTGTGGGCCCGGCTGCCTGGCCCCACGGCCAGCACCGAGGGCGTGGCGGCAACGGTCGCGATGGCGGCGAAATCCGTGCCGGAGTTGTAGGAGATGTTGCGGCTGGTGTGCGGTGCGATCACCAGCGGGCTCGAGCTCGCGAGGTAGAGCGTATAGCCGTCCGGCGTCGACTTGCTGACGTAATCAGCGGCGAGGGTGGCGTTGGCGCCGGGCCGGTTCTCGATGACGATGGGCTGGCCCAGGCTCTCCTGCAGGTTCGGCTGCAGGATGCGGGCGGCAACGTCGTTGGAGCCGCCGGGAGGAAAGCCGATGACGATGCGCACGGGCTTGTTGGGATAGGCCTGAGCCCGGGCGGGCAACGCGGGAAGAGCCAGGGCGGCGGTGGCGCCGAGCAGGAGCCGGCGTGTCGGGGTGATCTGCGGCATTCTTGTCCTCCGTGTTTGTTCTTGTGGATTCAGCCGGCGCGGATTCTCTCGATCAGCCGTGGCAGGACCTCCTGCCAGGGTGCGACGAGGCCGATCTCGGCGACACGGAAGATGTCGGCCTCCGGATCGGAATTGATGGCGGCGATGCGGCTGCGCAGCGCGATGCCGGCGAGGTGCTGCGGCGTGCCGGAGATGCCGACGGCGAGGTAGAGGTCCGGCGCGACGAAGGCGCCGGACTGCCCGACCTGCTGCGCGACGCTGGCCCAGCCGGCATCCACGGCGGGAAGGCTCGCGCCCGCGGCGGCATCGAGCAGCGCGGCGAGCTCGCGGAGCTGGGAGAATCCCTCCGGCCCGGTCATGCCGCGCCCGCCCGAGACCACCAGCCGGGTCCCGTCCACGCGCTTCGGGCGATCGGGCGGGGCCGGCTCGATCACGGGGCGAGGCGCATCCGTGGGCAGGGCGATGCCGAGCGCGAGATGCGTGACGGCGGCATCGGCCACCGGTGCCGGAGCGGTGGCGGGGCGGCGCAGCGCGGCGAGGCAGCGCTGCGCCTCGGTCGTCAGCGCCAGCTCGGCGCGGCCGCCATGGGTCGGGCGATGCGCGGTGAGGGTCGCGCCGTCGAGAGCGATGGCGCCGCAGCGGCCGAGCGGCACGGCGTTCAGTCGCGGGGCCAGCCGCGCCGCCAGCTCCTCGCCGATCGCGCCGGCCGGAAGGACCAGCAGCAGCGGCCCGGGCTCCTCCGCAGGAAGATGGGCGAGGAGCGCCAGTTGCTCCTCCACCAGCGGCGGATCGCTCAGGCCGGGATGCGTGACCAACCGGATCTCCGCGGCGCCCTCGCGTGCGGCCTGCGCAGCATCCATGTGCTCCGGACGGCCGAGCAGGAGGGCGCCGGCCTGCATGCCGTGGCGCACGGCGAGGTCCGCGGCGGCGGCCACGGCGGCGAAGGGATCGGAGAGCGCCGGATCGCCCAGGGGCACCAGGGCCAGGATGCGGCGGATCATCGCACGGCTCCGTCGCGCCAGGCGTGCAGATAGTCGGCGAATTCGCCCACCTGCGCCTCCAGCGGGCCGCTCAGCAGGCGGCAGGCGCCCGCTCCGCGCTGCGGCGGCGGCACCACGGTGAGCGATACAGCGTGCAATCGGCGCGGCAGGTCCGGAGCGGACACCGCCGGCACCTCGACCGGCTCGCGCTTGGCGAGCACGACGTTCTTCATCAGCGGATGGCGCAGCCGGTTGCCGCGGTCGTTGGTGAGGCTGACCAGCGCGGGCGAGGGGAGGAGCACGGACTCCTCGCGCTGCCCGCGCATGCGCTGCGCGCGGAAGCCGCCCTCTGCGAGCGTGACCCCATGCGCCTGCCCCCAGAAGGTCCAGCCGCGCGTCTCCGCCAGCAGGGGCGGCAGGACGCCGTCATCGGCATCGCCGAACTCACGGCCCATTAGCACGAGATCCGGGGCCTCCGTCGCGAGGTCCACGCCTGCGGCCAAAACCTGCGTCGCGACGCTCGGGTCCCACAGCGGCACCGCGGAAGTATCGAGGCGAAAGGCACGGTGTGGCCGGAAGGCCATGACCGCGCGCAGCAATGCATCGCCCGCCGCATCGCCGGGCAGCACGGCCGTCACGCGCACCGCGGGATCAGTGTCGCGCAGCTTCAGCGCAGTCTCCAGCGCGGCCTCATCGAAGGGGCTCAGCCGGCGCGGCAGGCCGCTCTCCTCGGCGAGCTCCGTGCTCGCGCGGAGACCGAGCCCGGCCAGCCGCCACTTCGGATCCACCACGCCCGCCAACAGCACGACAACCTGCATGACGGCGCCCCCTCAGCCGAGCGCGCTGCGCGCCGCGAGGCGGCCGAAGATCAGCGCCTTGCCCAGCGCAGAGCCGGTCATGTAGGCGGCGCCATGAAAGCCGCCCACCACCTCGCCGGCGGCGAAAAGCCCCTCGATGCGCTCGCCGAAGACGTCCAGCACGTGCATCCCGGGATCGATGCGCAGCCCGCAATAGGTGCCGTAGACGGCGGCGGTGGAGGGATAGGCGTAGAATGGCCCCGTCTCGATCCGCTGCAGCACGCCGTGGTTGTGCACCAGGTGCCGGCGGCCGAATTCCGGGTCCTCGCCGGCATCCACGAAGCCGTTGTAGTCGGCGACGGTCTTGAGCAGCGCGTCCTCGGGCACCTCGATCTGCCGCGCCAGCTCCTCCAGCGTCGGGGCCTCGATGAACAGCCCTTCTTCCAGCCGCCGCTCGAAGTCGAGGATGCGCACGTCGTTGTCGCCGCTGCGCAGGATCGGCTCGTCGAGGATCTGGAAGGTCGCGCCATAGGGCTGCCGCAGGCAGGCCGCGCCGAGCAGCTTGTAGGACAGGGATTCGTCCACGAAGCGGCGGCCGTCCTGGTTCACCGCGATCGCGCCTTTGTAGACGCAGAGGCAGCTATGGTCGTTCTGCTCGTCGGTTGGGTGCTTGCCGAAGGTGCCCTTGATCTGGCCCATGTCCCTGACGTCGGCGCCCAGCGCCCAGGCCATGCGCAGCCCGTCGCCCTGGTTGCCCAGGCCCCCAAGGAAGACGGCGTGCTCGCAACCCGGCGCGAACTGGCAGACCAGCTCCGGGTTGCGGCTGAAGCCGCCGGCGGCGAGCACCACGCCACGGCGCGCTTCGATGGCGAGGCTGCCCTCCGGCCCCTCCGCGAGCAGGCCGGTGACGCGGCCATCAGCGGGATCGCGCTGCAGCCGCGTCGCAGCCGTCTCCATTCGCACTGTCACGCGCCCGGTCGCGCGGCTGCGCGCCGCGAGCAGCCGCACCATGTCGGCCGGGTCCACCGTGTGCACGCGCGGCACGGACTGACCGGAGGAAGCCTCCAGCACCGGGCTGAAGGCCTGGCCCAGCGCCTTCAGCCAGTCATAGGTCTCCAGCTGATGCGCGGCATAGACGCCGATCAGCGCTTCATCGGCCGTGCCGCCGCCGAGCTCGACGAGGTCGCTGGCCAGCAGCTCCGCGCTGTCCTCGATGCCCTGCGCCTGCTGCATGTCGGTGCCGGCGAAGGCGAGGCAGCCGCCGCTCATCGCGGAGGAGCCGCCGGTCTCGGCCAGCTTCTCCAGCAGCAGCACCTCGGCGCCGCGCCCGGCGGCCTCCAGCGCCGTGGCGAAGCCGGCGGCTCCGCCGCCGACGACCACGAGGTCCGTCTGCACACGCTCCATCACGCCACCTTCCGCGCGGGTTGCTGCGCGTAGGCGGCGGCACCCGCGCCCGCGAGCCGGCCGAAGACCGAGCCCGACATCAGCCCTGCCCCACCGGGATAGCCTGTGTAGTAGAGCCCGCCGACCATCTCGCCGGTCGCGAAGAGGCCGGGAATCACAGGCCCGTCCTCGCTGACCACATGCGCCGTCTCGTCCACGCGGATGCCGCCATAGGTGCAGGTGACGCCGCAGGTGATGCCGATCGCGATGAAGGGCGGCTTGTCGAGCGGATTGGCCCAGTTGGTCTTCGGCACCTCCAGCCCGACCGTGCCGCGGCCGTCGCGGATGTTGGGGTTGAAGGGCACGTCCTGTCGCACCGCGGCATTCCACTCGCGCACCGTGCGGAAGAAGCCCTCGCGGTCCACGTCGCCCATCTTCTCGGCCAGTTCCTCGACGGTGTCGGCCTGGACCTTGGTGATCTGGCGGATGCGGTACTCGTCCGAAAGCAGGTGCGCGGCGTGCTGGTCGAAGATCTGCCAGGCGAGGCCGGAGGGCTGCCGCAGCACCGCCTTGCCGAGCGTGGCGTAGATGTAGTTGCGGAAGTCGGCGCCCTCGTTGAAGAAGCGCTCGCCGCGCAGGTTCACCATGATGCCCATGGGGAAGCCGTTCTTCTGCTGCCCGACGAGGCCAAGCTCGCCGAATTCCGGGGCGCAGCGGTCATAGGCGACGGAATGGCAGCCGGACCAATGTCCGTAGGAGAGCGCCCCGGCCTCGCGCGCCATGGCGATGCCGTCGCCGGTGTTGAATCGCGTGCCGCGCGGCTTGGCGAGGTCCCAGTCGGGGCCGAGGTAGCGCGCGCGCCATTCGGCGTTCGCGTGAAAACCGCCGGCGCCGAGCACGATCGCCCTGGCGTGCAGGATCCGGCGCCGGCCGTCCTGGATGATCTCGACGCCGGTGATGCGGTCCGCTTCTTCCACGAGCCGCACGGCGCGGGCGCCGTAGAGCACGCGGACGCCGCGCTTCTCCGCGGAGGCGAAGAGCATGTCCATCAGCCCGCGGCCACCGCCCACGGCCTCCACGGTCAGCCCGCCCCAGAACTTGAACCTGCCCTCCACCTTGAAGGCCTGGCGTCCGTAGATGGGCACGAAGCGCACGCCCTTCTCGCGCATCCAGGCCATGGTCGGCAGGCTCTGGTCCACCAGCACCTGGATCAGGTCGGCATTGGCGCGCCAGTTCGAGAGGCGCATGCAGTCGTCGAAGAAGGTGTCGCGCGTATAGGTGCCGAAATCGGTCATGGCGATCTCGGATTCCGTGAGGTCCGGCACGATGCGCTTCAGATCCTCCACCCCGTCATAGACGGTGCGGAAGGCGCCGCCGCTATGCGCGCTGTTGCCGCCGCGGTCGCCTTCCGGCGCGCGCTCCAGCACGAGCACCCGCGCGCCGGCTTCCTGCGCCGACAGGGCGGCGCACATGGCCGCATTGCCGGCGCCGACCACGATGACGTCGATGGCCCCGAGGGCCTCCTCCCCAATCATTGGCGTACCTTGTGACGTTGATTCCTTGATGCGGAGGTTACCGGCGCGGGACAGCCGGAACCAGCAACGACAGGCACGCCATCCGTGAAAACTCCATTCGCGCCGGCGCATGACGCAGTGCGGCATGGACTCATGAAAACGCCTCGAACCCGGCGGGATTCGAGGCGTCACAGGTGATTATAAGGAGAGGGGAAATTCAGGCAGCGAAGTCGACCGCCTCGGAGGCGGTGAAGGTGGCGAAGCGCTGCAGCGTGCGGATCGCAGCCTCGTGATCCTCGGCAGTGGGGCAGGCGCAGCAATCCTCGAGCACGGTGACCACGTAGTCGCGGTCATGCGCGTCGCGGACGGTGCCCTGCACGACGGCCACGGTGGAGACGCCGGAGCAGAAGATGCGCTCGATGCGGTGCGCCCGCAGGATGGGCTCCAGGTTGGTGCCATAGAAGGGGCTGACGCGATGCTTCACGATGTCGAAGTCGCCCGGCTGCGGTGCCAGCGCCTCATGCACCTCGGTGCCCCAGGTCCCGAGCTTGAACAGGCCGTGCTGCTTCGCGCCGTTGAAGATGGCCGAGGTATCCGGCGCCTCGCGGTAGTCGGGCGAGAAGCCCACGCGGACATAGCCGATGGGCAGGCCCGCCGTGCGCGCCTTGGCGATGGCATTCTTCGTCTTGCCAATGATGCCGCGGCCCTGCACCTGCTGCCCCAGCGGCCCTTTCCCGTTGGGTCCCGTCTCCGCGACCAGGTCGTTTTCCATATCGAGCACCAGGTAGATCGAGCGCATGCAAGCTCCTTGCTTGGTTGGCGAAAGGGTCAGTCGTCGAGGCGGACGTTCAGGCGCGCGACGCGCTCCCGCCAGATCAGGTCCTCCTCCTGCAGATAGGCGATGAAGCGCTGCCGGTCCGCGATGTCGGCGATCAGCCCGTTCTGCGTGAGGAAGGCCAGCGCCTCCGGCGTGCGCACGAAGGCCTGGGTTTCCTCGGCGATGCGGTCGGCGATGGCCGCCGGCGTGCCGGGTGGCGCCAGGATGGAGAGCCAGAGGTCGCCCGTCAGCGCCACGCCCTGCTCGGTCAGCGTCGGCACCTGCGGGATCGCCGGGAAGCGCTGCGCCGTGGCGACGCCGAGGATGGGCAGCCGCCCGCCCTGACCGAGCGCGACAGCGACCGGCAGCATCATGGAATCCACCTGATCGGCCAGCAGGGCCGCGACGGCCGGAGAGGCGCCCTGGAAGGGCACGTGCTGCATCTCGGTCTGCGTCTGGAACTTGAAGGTCTCCATCATGACCTGCGACGTGCTGGCCACGCCCCAGGACGCGAAGGTGAGGGGAGTCGCCGCCCGCTGCTTCGCGAGCGCCACGAAGCCAGGGATGTCGGTGACGCCGAGCCCGGGGCGCGTGACGACGGAAAAGATCAGCTTCGCCACCGCCGAGACGGGCACGAAGCTCTGTGGCTGGTAGGGCAGCCGGCGGTAGACGACGGGGTTGACCGAATGCGTGTCGGCCGTGGTGAAGATCAGCGTGTGCCCGTCCGGCGCGGCCTGCTGCGTCGCCTGGGAGCCGAGGGTGCCGTTCGCGCCCGGGCGGTTCTCCACCACGACGGTCTGGCCGAGCCGCGGCGTCAGCTCGCGCGCCACCCAGCGTGCCACGAGGTCTGTCGCGCCGCCCGGCGGATAGGCGACGATGAGGCGCACCGTGCGCGTCGGCGCCCAGGCCTGCGCGCGGCCGATCCGCGGCGCGAGGGGAAGGCCGGTCGCGGCCAGCAGGGCCGTGCGGCGTGTGGTGCGGGCGGTCATGGGAGTTTTCTCCTTCTATCCGGCGGTGATGCCGGCGGCGCGGATCAGCGCGCCGGTTTCCTCGAAGCGGCGGGTGACGTAGCTGCGGAAGGCGTCCGGCGTGCCGCCCACGGGCTCGACGCCCATGCCGGCCAGCCGCGCGGCCATCGCCGGGTCGCGCAGCGCCTCGTTGACCGCGGCATTGATGGCGAGGATCGCCGCGGCCGGCGCGCCGGCCCGCACGAAGAGCCCGAACCAGGAGGTGGAATCGTAGTCCGGCACGCCCTCCTCGATCAGCGTCGGCAGGCTGGGCACCAGGGCGGAGCGCCGCGCGGCGCCGATCGCCAGTGGCCGCAGGTCGCCGGAGGTGATGAAGGACTGCACGGAGGGATAATTCTCGAACATCACCTCGACATGGCCGGCGATCATGTCCGTCGCCGCCGGGGTGGTGCCGCGATAGGGCACATGGGTCATGTCCACCCCGGCGCGCACCCGGAAGAGCTCGCCGCTGAGATGCGCGAAGGAGCCGACGCCGGCGGAGGCGAAGGTCATCCCCGGCGCGGCCTTCGCCCGCGCCACCAGATCGCGCACCGAGCGGATGGGGCTGTCGCGCCGCACCACCACCACGGCCGGGCTGTCGCCGACGAAGGCCACCGGGTCGAAGTCGCGCAGCGGGTCGTAGGGCATGCGCGGCGCGAGATGCGGGTTGATGGTGACCGGCCCCGGCGTGCCGGCCATCAGCGTGTGGCCGTCGGCCGGCGCGTCCAGCACGCGCTGCGCGCCGATCATCCCGCCGGCGCCGGTGATGTTGTCCGACACGACCGGCTGGCCGAGGCGGTCGCTCAGGATCTGGGCGCAGAGCCGCGCCATGATGTCGGTGCTGCCGCCCGCGGCGAAGGGGACGACCATGCGCATCGGGCGCGCCGGAAAGTGCTCCTGCGCCGCCGCGGCGCCCGGCAGCGCGGCCAGCGCCGCGAGCAGGCCTCGTCTGTTCATGCGCGCCCTCCCTCTCCGTTTCAGGCCGGGCGGTCCGACACCTGGTCGAGCCCGTAGAAGGCCAGCAACTCCTTCACGCGCTCGCGGGGCGGCTTGGCCTGGAAGTAGCCGCGGCGGCAGGGCGAGACGCCGGTGACCTGCTGCAGGCCGACCATCATCTCCGCGGCCTTGATCGTGGCCGCGAGGGAATCCACCACCGGCACGCCGTCCACCTCGTTCACGCCGGCGCGGGCCAGCAGCAGGCAGAGCGGCGCCTCGCCGGGAATGATCACGTCCGCGCCTCGGGCGATCAGCGCGCGGGCGTCGGCCCGGAAGCGCTCCACCAGCGGCGCGGGGTCGCCGGCATAGGCGGTGAGCACGTCGTTGAAGCCGAAGCTCACGTCATGTGCGCCCACGAAGCGGGAGGAGAGGCCCATCCGCTCGACGTTGCGCTCCACCGTGCCGCCCATGCCACGGATGAAGAGCAGCACGCCGATCCGCTGGCCCAGCATCGAGGCCGCGAGCATCGCGCTCTCGCCGTAGCCGACGACAGGGATGTCCACCAGGCTGCGGATCTCCTGCAGCGAGGGCTCGGGCAGGGTGGTCAGGGCGAAGGCGTCGAAGCCCTGCTCCTCGGCGGCGATCGCGCCCATCACGAACTGCTGGCTGTGCAGCGTCTGGAAATAGGCGAACTGGATGTCGTTGCCGGGATATTCGGTCAGGTAGGTGGCGGGATGCATGCCGTGCATCACCACCTCCGTCCCCGGCGCGGCAACGCGCGCGAGGTGCGCCTTCATCGCCTCCGCATAGGGCGGCAGGTTCTGCAGCACGGTGAAGCTGTGGTGCCAGATTCGCATGGTCGCTCCGCTCAATCGGCCCGGATGCGGCCATTCATGTCGGGCGCCTCGGAGCTGTCGCGCCCTCCGCCGCCGTCATCCCGCCGTTTCCTCGCCCTCTGCGTGGAGCATTCCCTTCCGCCTGCAGCAAGGCAATGACGGCCGATGTCGTGGCTGCGAAAACAGTCTTTCGTCTGGCTGAAAGGTGGGCGCGCTCAGCCGGCGACGGCCAGCCGCGACCGGAGGCGCCGGACTGCGCGATGCATCCCGATCTTGAGGCTCGCGACCGTCAGCCCGCTCTGCGCGGAGGCCTCGGCGAGGCTCAGCTCCTGGAAGCGCGACAGGGTCACGGCGACCTGCTGCACCCGCGGCAGCTCGCGGATCGCGGCGCGCACCTGGTCGCGCAGGATGCCGCCGAGCGCCGCCGCCTCGCCATCGGCCGCGAGATGGGCCTCGGACAGGTCGTCGATCCGTGCCTCGCGCCGCTGCCGGCGCATGCTGCGCCGCAGGCGGTCGATGCAGCGCCGCTCGCAGATCGCGGCGATCCAGGGGCGGATGGGCCGCTGCGGGTCGTAGGCGGCGCGCAGTCTGTGGATCGTGAGCAGCGTGTCCTGCACCGCATCCTCCGCCTCCGCCGCATCGGCGATGCGGCGGCGCGCGATGGCGCGCAGCATCGGCAGCATCGCGCGGAGCAGGCGGTCATAGGCGCTGGCGTCGCCTGCCATCGCCGCGGCCATCCAGTCCTCCCAGGCACCGTCGGAGGAGACGGCGTTTCGTTTCAGTGCGGCTATGGTGGATGGGTGCGGCACGGGAAGCCCTCCTGGGCCCGGGCGGGAGGCCGGGCGACGGCCGGGTTATCCCGCCGCGGGAGGGGCCGCCGCCAATTCCCTTCGGGCATCGGTGCGATGCCCGGCGTGTCAGGAGGCGGCGGGCTCGTCCTTCGGCATCGCGTCCGTCTCCGGCCAGCGATGGCGGCGGATGGCCTGCACGAAGGTCGCAAGCGGGGTGGACCAGCGCCGCCCTGCCACCGTCACGAGGTTCACCTCGCGCCAGACCTCCGCATCCTCGACCGGCCGCAGGGCCAGTGCCGGATGGGCGGCGGAGTATTCGGGGATGAAGCACACGCCCATGCCAGCGGCGACCATGGTCTGGATCCAGTCCTCCTTCTCGCTGCGGTAGGAGCGGATGATCTCGGCGCCGGCGGCCTCGCAGAGCTCGCGCAGCACGTCGCGGAACTCGCAGTTCTGCCGCTGCAGGTAGATCTGCCCGTGCATGTCGCGGATCACGATGGAGGCGCGCGCGGTGAAGGGATGGCCCATCGGGCAGGCGAGGACGAAGCGCTCCTTGTAGAGCGGATCCGGCCGCAGCCGCTCCTCATAGGCCTCGGGCTGGGCCATGACCGCGACGTCGATCTCGCCGGACAGGAGAAGTTCCGCCAGCCGTCGCGGCGTCGCCTCGCTCAGCGAGAGCTCGATGCCCGGGAAGTCCATGCGGAAGCGGTTGAGGAAGCCCACGAAGCGCATGGGCCCGATCGTGCTCATCACGCCGAGGCGCAGATGCGCGCTCTCCAGCCGGAGGAAGCGCGAGGCATTGTCCTTCGCCTCCATCGCGCGGGCCATCACCTCCTCGAGATGCGGCTGCACCAGCCGGCCGAGCGGGGTGAGATGCGTGTTGCCCCGCTCGCGCGCGAAGAGCAGCCCGCCCATCTCGTCCTCCATCTTCTGGATGGCGCGGGTGAGCGCGGGCTGCGTCACGTGGCAGTGCTCGGCGGCGCGCGTGAAGTTGAGCGTCTGGCAGACGGCCAGGAAGTAGCGGATCTCGTGCATCTCCATCGGAACGGCCTCTCGTTTCCTGCACGTTCGATGCCGAGGGTGGGAAGGTTGCGCGGCCGCGGTCCTTCCGGTCACCGGATCGGGACATCGAAAGCATAAGCGCACGGCATTTCCGGACGCCATGACGGAATGGCTACCTCGCCGCATCCACGGTGGAGACCGTCATGTCCATCATTCCGCATGCTTCGCGGCGCGTTCTGGCCCTGCTGCCGCTCGGCGGTCTCGCCGCCGCGCCGGTCCAGCCCGGCCCGGCCGCCGAAGCCCGGCGGCTCTACGCGGCCTTCGTGGCGGCGCAGAACGCCCACGACTTCCCGGCCGTGCGTGGTCTGCTGCTGGAGAGCGAGGAATTCCTCTGGGTCAGCAACGGGCTGACGCTCTGGGGGCCGGACGCCTTCATCGCGCGCAACCGGCGCTTCCACGCCAACGAGGTCTGGCGGATCACGCCCGACGAGGCGCGCCTGCGGGCGGTCGTGGTCGATGGCGGATCGGCCCTCCTCCACGTGCCGCTGGAGCTGGAGGTCGGCCCGCGCGCCAGGCCGCAGCGCTACCGCATCCTGGTGACCGCGCTCTGCGCCGGCACGCCGGCCGGCTGGCGCATCGCCGCCCTCCTCACCACCGACGCCAATCCCGAGCAGGGCTGAGGCCCGCGAACCCGCTTCCACCGGGCGGGCCGCGATCCCCGCGCCCGCCGCAACCCAAGGGAGAGTTGAGATGACCAGGATATCCTTCACCCGCTTCGGGGTCCCGCTCGCCGGCCTGATGGCGGTCTTCGGCATGGCCTCGGCGGAGGCCGGGAGCTGCCCGCGCCAGCACGTGCTGACGCAGCCGCGCCAAATCCGCGACGCGCCGGATGTCGGCGTCACGCGCGAGATCCTCTCCGTGGTGGATCTGCGCGGCTGGCGTGGCCTCGGAGACTTTCAGCTTCGCACGCGGCGGCTGATCGTGGCGCCGGGCGGCATCGTCCCGACGCACCAGCATGACGACCGGCCCTCCATCGTCTTCGTGGTGAGCGGCGAGATCTGGGAGAACAGCGCCTTCTGCGCCGTGCCGATCCGCCACCGCGCCGGTGAGTGGACGCCCGAGTTCGGCGCCGGGCACGCGCATTGGTGGGAGAACCGCACGCGCCGCCCGGTGGTGCTCACCTCCTCGGACATCGTGCCGACGGAGATGATCGACGATCCCGACATGTGAGGCCGTGCCCGGGGGGACGCGCCGCCCCCCGGACCCAGCATCGAAAGCATAAGCGCACGGCATTTCACGCGGCGGGCGCCGGGCGCGGAACCTCACCGCATCCACAGCGAAGTCCCTCACGGAGCATCCCCATGTCCATCCAGGCCACCCTCGACGCCCCCAGGGCCGCCGCCCTCCCGCCGCTCGCCGGCAAGGTGGCGCTCGTCACCGGCTCCACCAGCGGCATCGGCCTCGGCATCGCCCGCGCGCTCGCTGCGGCCGGCGCCGACCTCGTGCTGAACGGCTTCGGTCGCGCCGAGGAGATCAGCGAGGCGCAGGCGGCCATCGGCTGCGACTTCGGGGTGAGCTCCAGCTACTCGCCGGCCGACATGTCCGACCCCACGGCCATCGAGGCCATGATGCGGACGATCCAGGACGAGCACGGGCGGCTCGACATCCTCGTGAACAATGCCGGCATCCAGCATGTCGCGCCGGTGGCGGATTTTCCTCCGGCGAAATGGGACCAGATCCTCGCCATCAACCTGAGCGCCGCCTTCCACACCACGCGCCTCGCGCTGCCGATGATGCGTGCCGGCGGCTATGGCCGCATCGTCAACATCGCCTCGGCGCACGGACTCGTCGGCTCGCCCTTCAAGTCGGCCTATGTGGCCGCGAAGCACGGCATTGTCGGGCTCACCAGGACCGTCGCGCTGGAGGTGGCGGAGGAGCCGATCACCTGCAACGCCGTCTGCCCCGGCTATGTCTTCACGCCGCTGGTCGAGGCGCAGATCGGCCAGCAGGCCGCGGCGCACGGCATCCCGCGCGAGGCGGTGATCCGCGACGTGCTGCTCGCGCAGCAGCCCAACAAGCGCTTCGCGACGGTCGAGGAGATCGGGGCCATCGCCACCTTCCTGGCCGGCCCGCTCGCCGCCTCCATCACCGGCACGGCCATTCCGGTCGACGGCGGATGGACGGCGCATTGAATCCCCCAAGGAGATCCCCGTCATGACCGACACCCTCGAAGCCCCCGCCGCCGCCTTCGATCGGGAGGGGCTCGGCCAGATCGTCCTCGTCCTGCAGGGCGGCGGCGCCCTCGGCGCCTACCAGGCCGGCGTCTATCAGGCGCTGGACGAGGCCGGCATCGAGCCGGACTGGGTGATCGGCACCTCCATCGGCGCGATCAACGCCGGGATCATCGCCGGCAACCGGCGCGAGCACCGGCTGGCGCGCCTCGCCGCCTTCTGGGAGCGGATGCGCCATGACCCCGTTACGCAGATGCTGCGCGGCATGCCCGGCTGGGGCCCGCTCGCGGCCAATGCGCTGACGATGATGGGCGGCCTGAAGAGCTTCTTCGAGCCGAACCCCTGGGCCTCTCTGGGCTTCGGCCTGACGGCGGAGTCCGCCGGCTACTACTCGACCAGCCCGCTCGAGGCGACCTTGCGCGAGCTCATCGACCCCGAGGTGATGGCCGCCGGCGCCACGCGCCTCACCGTCGGCGCGGCGAATGTGCGGACGGCGGAGATGCGCTACTTCGACAGCCGCGACGAACCCGTCTCCATCCGCCACGTCATGGCCTCGGGCGCGCTGCCGCCGGCCTTCCCCGCCGTGCGCATCGACGGCGAGCTCTACTGGGATGGCGGCATCCTCTCGAACACGCCGGTGGAGGCCGTCTTCGACGATAATCCGCGGCGGAGCGGCCTCGTCATCACCGTGAACATCTGGCATCCCAAGGGCAGCGAGCCGGACGACATGATCAAGGTCCTGGCTCGCCAGAAGGACGTGCAGTTCGCCAGCCGAGCCACCGTCCAGATGCAGCGGCAGAAGGAGCTGCACCGGCTGCGCCACATCATCAGCGAGCTCGCGCACACGCTCCCGCCCGAGCTGCGCGACCGGCCCGAGGTGCGCCGGCTGAAGGGCTATGGCTGCGACACCGTGATGCATGTCGTGAGCCTGCAGGCACCCGTCCTGGCCGGCGAGGACCACACCAAGGACATCGACTTCAGCGCGACCGGCATCGCCGGGCGCTGGAATGCCGGCCATGAGGACACGCGGCGCGTGCTGGAGCAACGGCCCTGGACCCGCCCCTTCGACCCGCTGGAGGGCTTCGTGCTCCACGAGGCCGAGGCGGGCACGATCGTCCGCGAGGGCTGAGCCCGTGCAACGCGTCGTGATCCTGGGCGGCGGCTTCGCGGGCGCCACGCTCGTCGGCCGGCTGGCGCGCGGCCTGCCCGAGGGCTGGGAGGTGCTGCTGATCAGCGAGGAGAGCTACACCACCTGCCACCCGCTGCTGCCCGACGTGGTCGGTGCCACCGTCTTCCCCGAGCATGTGGTGACGCCGCTGCGCCAGGTGATCCGCGGCGGGCGCTTCGTCATGGGGCGGGTCACGGGCGTGGAGCCCGCGCAGCGCCGCGTGCATTGCGAGACGCTCTCCGGCGCGCGGAGCTTCGCCTACGACCAGCTGGTGCTGGCCTGCGGCAACCGCGCCCGGCTCGACCTCATCCCCGGCATGGCCGAGCATGCCGAGCCCCTGAAGACGATCGGCGACGCGCTGCACCTGCGCAACACGGTGCTGCGCCAGCTCGCGCGGATGGAACTGGCCGCCGACCCCGCGATGCGCGCGCGGCTGGGACGCTTCGCGGTGATCGGCGGCGGCTTCTCCGGGGTGGAGGTCGCCGCCGCGCTGGCCGATGCGCTGCGGGGCGCGCGGCCCTTCTACCGCGTGGAGGTGGAGGAGCTCTCCATCGCCGTCATCCAGAACATCGGGCGCCTGCTGCCGGAGCTGCCGGAATCCCTCGGCCTGGCGGCCGAGCGGGCGCTGCGGCGGCTCGGCGTGGCCATCCATCTCGACACCTCCGCGCAGGCCGTCACCGAGGAGGGCGTGCAGCTCGCCGACGGCACGCTGGTCGCGGCGGGCACGGTGGTCGGCACCATCGGCACGCGGCCCAATCCACTCGTCGAGGCGATGGGGCTGCCGCTGGACCGTGGGCGCGTCGCTGTGGATCCCGCGATGAACGTCACGGGCCATGCGAACCTCTGGGCCCTCGGCGACTGCGCGCGCGTGGTGAACGCGCTGGACGGGCAGCCCTCGCCGCCGACCGCGCAGTTCGCGGTACGCCAGGCGCATGCGCTGGCGGAGAACCTCATCGCCGCCGCGCAAGGCAAAGAGGGCCGGCCCTTCCGCTACAGGCCGCGCGGGATGATGGCCGCCATCGGGCACCGCAACGGCGTGGCGCAGGTCCTGGGGATCCAGCTCTCGGGCCTGCCGGCCTGGTTGCTGTGGCGCGCCTATTACCTCGGCCAGGTGCCGACGCTGCTGCGCAAGCTGCGCATCTGGGTGGAATGGACCTGGGGCATGCTCTTCTCCTCCGACATCACCCATATCCGCTTCACGCGCAGCGCGGAGGCCGACGCGCGGCCCGGCGAATGACGGGCGGGCTGGGTTTCGCGGCGGCCCTGGCGGCGGCCGCGCTGATGGGCTTCGCCATCCAGCGAGGCGCCACCTGCCTCGTCGCGGCGGTGGAGGAGCTCCTCGCGCAGCGGCGCGCGACCCGGCTGCTGGCGCTGCTCGAGGGCGGTGCCTGGGTCGCGGCTGGGCTGCTGGTCGTGCAGGCGGCGGGCGGGCTCAGCATGCCGCCCTCGCCCTATCCGGCGACGGGCTGGACGGTGCTGGGCGGCGCGCTGCTTGGCCTCGGCGCCTGGGTGAACCGCGGCTGCCTCTTCGGCACGGTGGCGCGGCTCGGCAACGGCGAATGGGCCTATCTGGCGACGCCCTTCGGCTTCTTCCTGGGCTGCCTGAGCTTCGGGCGGCTGCTGCCGCTGCCACCGCCGCATGTCGCGATGGCGCGGTCCTCGGTGCTCTTGGCACCGGGCTGGGTCGCGATCCTGTGCCTGCTGCTGCTGGCATGGCGGATCGCCCTCCATCTCCGCCGCCGGCAATGGTCGCCGCATCTGGCCACCCTCGTGATCGCCGCGACCTTCCTCGTGACGCTGCTGCTCGTGGGCAGCTGGAGCTACGCCGACGTGCTCGCCGAGGCGGCGCGCGGCATGTCGCGCGAGGTGGCGGCGCGCCTGCTCCTGCTGCTCGCGCTGCTGTCGGGCGCGATGCTGGGCGGGCGGCTGGCGGGCGTCGCCGTCGCGCCGCCGCCGGGGATCTCGGGCGTGTTGCGCTGCCTCGCGGGCGGCTGGATCATGGCTTGGGGCGGCATGCTGGTGCCTGGCCAGAATGACGGGCTGATCCTGCTCGGCGTGCCGCTGCTCTGGCTGCATGCGTGGCTCGGCGTGCTGGCGATGTCCGGCGCGATCGCGCTGGCGCGAGGCCTGTCCCGCTGAGGCGCCAGCCCAGCAATTCGGCCGGATTCGCGACATGGTTACATAAGAAACAGGTTTATTTCCCAGCCGAAGGGTGATTGGCGGAGCCGCTCTTCCGGTTGCTATCTCCCGCAGCGGCGATCACGCCAGACAAAGGAGAAAACCCATGGCTTTCAACATCCGCAACACCCTTCGCGCCGCCAGCCTCGCGCTTCCGCTCGCCGCCGGCGCCATCGCCTTCAGCCCCGCGGCGCGCGCCGAGGGCGAGGGCGGCGGCGCCTTCATGGTGGACCGCGTCGCCGAGGTCCTGATGCAGCAGGCCACCGCGGCCGGCATGGCCACCTGCGAGGGTGTGCTCACGCCGGTCAGCAATGACGGCACCTATCGCCTGACCTACCGGATCGTGCGGCCCGGCGACACGATGATCCCGCGTCCGGCCAACAGCATGACGGCCGTCATCGTGACGGACGCCTGCCGCCGCTGACCGCCTCCCGCGAGGTGTGGTGCAAAGTGCCGGGCAGGGGAACCTGCCCGGCATTTTCTTGTGCCGGGAGCGTGAGTTTTCCTCATGCAACGTGAGGTAAACTCGTTTGCCTGCCGGTCTTTGATCCGTCTACGCCAGTCCCGGAAAATAATGCGGGCGGGGAAACGATCGTGGGCGGTGCCGAGAATGGCGGGAATGCGCGATGAAGGCGGCGCCCTTCACCTATCTCCGCGCTGAAAGCCTCGACCATGCGCTGGAGCAGCTCGCGCGTTACGGCGGGGACTGCAAGCCGATCGCCGGCGGCCAGAGCCTCGTTCCCATGATGGCCATGCGGCTCGCACGGCCCGCCGTGCTGCTCGACATCAACCGGCTGGATGAGCTGAAGGGCCTGGACCTCGACGCGGCCCGCGCCGCCACGGGCGCGACCTTCCGGCAGCGGGATGTCGAGGCGCATGCCGGCCTGCTCGCCGCCGTGCCGCTGCTGGGCGAGGCGCTGCGCTGGGTCGGCCATGTACAGACGCGCAACCGGGGGACGGTGGGCGGCAGCCTCGTCCATGCCGATCCCTCGGCCGAGCTGCCGCTGGCCGCCGCCATCCTGGACGCCACGCTGATTCTGCGCAGCCAGGGCACCGGCGAGCGCCGCGTCGCCGCGCGCGACTTCTTCATCGCCCCGATGTTCACCGCGACCGCCGAGGCCGAGTGCCTGACCGCCGTGGAATGGCCCATCTGGCCGGGCGCCTCCTGCGCCTTCGAGGAGGTGGCGATCCGCCATGGCGACTTCGCCATGGCCTCCGCCGCCTGCCAGCTCCAGCTCGACGATGCCGGCCTGTGCCGGCGCGCGGCCTTCGGGCTTGGCGGCGTCGCTGGCACGCCGCTGGCCTTCCCGGACCTCGCGGACGAGCTGCTGGGCCGGCGCGTCACGCCGGCGCTGGCGCGGGATATCGCCGAGGCGGCGGCCGCGCGGGCGGAGCCCGGCTCCGACACCCATGCCGACGCCGCCTATCGCCGCCATCTCGCCGCCGTGCTGCTGCGCCGGGCCCTGCTGCGGGCGGCCTTGCCGGCCGCGCCGGCGCTGGCCGCCTGAGGGAAGGGACCGCCATGACCGCCGCCATCCCCGTCGAGATCACCGTGAACGGCGCGCCCCGCCGGGCCCTCATCGAGCCGCGCACCACGCTGGTGGATTTTCTACGCGATCATGTCGGCCTCACCGGCACGCATGTCGGCTGCGAGCACGGCATCTGCGGTGCCTGCTCGGTTCTGCTCGACGGCGATCCCGTGCGCGCCTGCTGCCTCTTCGCCGTCCAGGCGGAGGGGATGTCCGTCACGACGGTCGAGGGGCTGGCGCCGTCGCGCGGCGAGCTTTCCGCCCTGCAGGATGCCTTCCTGGAATGCCACGCGATGCAGTGCGGCTACTGTACGCCCGGCATGCTGGTCGCCTGCACCGACCTGCTCGCACGCGTCCCGCATCCCAGCGAGGCGGAGATCCGGGACGCCATCGGCGGGAACATCTGTCGCTGCACCGGCTACCAGCAGATCGTGGACGCAGTGAAGCTCGCCAGCGGTCAGGGCGCGCCGGGCCATGACTGAGTTCCGCTACATCGGCAAGCGGCGCCGCGCGGTGGAGCATCGCCGCTTCGTGCGCGGGCAGGGGAATTTCGCGGCCGACATCGTGCCGGCGGGCCTGCTGCACGTGGCCATCGTCGCGAGCCCGCATGCCGCCGCGCGCATCCTTTCCATCGACACGGCGGCGGCGCTTGCCATGCCCGGCGTCCACGCGGTCATCACCGGCGAGGAGATGCAGCCGGAGCTCGACCCCATGCTGCCCGGCGTGGACGCGCCCGCCGTCACGCGCTTCCCGCTCGCGCGCGGCGTGGTGCGCTATGCCGGGGAGTGGGTCGTCGCCGTGGTGGCGGAAAGCCGTGCGCTCGCCGAGGACGCCTCCGAACTGGTGGAGGTGGAGTACGAGGCGACGCCGCACGTCGTGGACCCCGAGGCCGCGCTGCTTCCCGATGCGCCGCTGGTGCATCCCGCGCATGGCTCCAACCTCATCTGGCGCCGCGTCTTCCACTGGGGCCCGGTGGAGGAGGATTTTTCCGCCTCCGAGCATCGGCTCTCCTACCGCGTGCGCTGGGCGCGCTCTTCCACCGTGCCCATTGAGACCTTCGTCGCCACCTGTTCCTGGAACGATTCCACGGGGCTGCTCGACGTCTGGGCCTCGATCCAGATGCCGAAATTCCCCGACCAGATCGCGCGCTGCCTGCGGCTGCCGGGCAATGCCGTGCGCGTGCATTACGACGTGGATGTCGGCGGCTCCTATGGGGTGAAGCGGGGCCTGAAGCACACCCTCCTCGCGGGTTGGCTGGCGAAGCGGCTGGGGCGGCCGGTGCGGTTCCTCGAGGACCGGCTGGAGAACATGCGCGGCGGCGACATGCAGGGGCCGGACCGCATCTTCGACGTGACGCTGGCCTTCGGCGGCGACGGCATCATCCGCTCGATGAAGATGCGCGCGCTGGACGACATCGGCGCCTATTCCGGCCGCGCGCCGCTGCAGCTCGGCAAGCCCGTGGGCGCCATCGTCGGGCCCTACACGATCCACAGCGTCCTCTACGACGCCGGCGCCGTCATGACGAACAAGACGCCGCAGGAGGCCGTGCGCGGCTTCGGCCAGGCGCCGACGAACTATGCGATCGAGACCGGCATGGACAAGGTCGCGCGCTTCCTCGGCCTCGACCGGATCGAGCTGCGCCGGCGCAACCTGATTCCGAGCGACCGCTTTCCGTACCTCATCCCCTCGGGCACGCGCTACGACAGCGGCGACTACGAGGCGGTGCTGGACAAGGCGCTGGCCGGCGCGGAATACGCCGCGCTGCTGCGGCAGCGGGACGCGCTGCGGGCGGAAGGAAAGCTGGCCGGCATCGGCATCTCCACCTGCCTGGAGCCATCCGGCGGCAATTCCTCCTTCGAGCCGCTGTTCAACCCGAAGAACACCACCACGACCTGGATGGATTCCTGCCTCGTCCGCGTGGACCTGAACGGCGCCGTCACAGCCGTCATGGGCACCACCACCTCCGGCCAGGCGCATGAGACGATGGTCTCCACCGTGGTTGGCGAGGTGCTGCGGCGCGAGCCGGATTCCATCCGCGTCATCCATGCGGATTCGCTGAACGCGCTGCCCTCCAACAGCCCGGTCGGCTCGCGCATGGCGATCATGCTGGGCGGCGCGGCGGCCGGCGCGGCGAAGAGAATCCGCGCAAAGATGACGGCGATCGCGGCGCATGATCTCGGCGTCGAGGTCCAGGCGATGGGCTGGGAGGATGGCGACGCCTTCGTCGCGGCCGACCCCTCGCGCCGCCGTTCCTGGGCGCGGCTGGTCGAGATCGCCCATCGCGAGTTCCACAACCTGCCGCCCGGCATGGAGCCGGGCCTGCAGGAAAAATTCGTCTGGGAGGTGCCGACCGGCGGCGAGCTGCCCACGCCCGATGGCCGCGTACAGATGTACCCCTGCCACTCCTTCGAGTGCCACGTCATCCTCGCCTCGATCGACGCCGAGACCGGCAAGGTCACGCTGCACCGCTACGCCGTCGGCCATGACTGCGGCGTGATGATCAGCCCGGACGTGGTGCACGGCATGACCTATGGCGGCGTCGCGCACGGCATCGGCGCGGCACTGATGGAAAAGTTCTCCTTCTCGCCGGAAGGGCAGCTGCTCTCCGGCTCCTTCATGGACTACCTGCTGCCCTCCGCCATGGAGGTGCCGTCCATCGCGATCATGGACCACTGCACGCCCTCGCCCTTCACCGAGTTCGGCCAGAAGGGCTCGGGTGAGGCGGGCTATCTCGGCGGCCCTGCCGCCATCGCCAGCGCCATCAACGACGCGCTCGCGCCCGAGGGCGCCCAGATCGACGCCCTGCCCATGACGCCCGCCGCCATCTGGCGCGCGCTGCGGGCCGCCATCCCCGCCGTATCAGTGCCCGAGCCGGCGAAATGAAGAGGACTTGCTGAATGAGTGAAGCCCTGAAGACCGTTCAGGATGGCCGTCTGCTGCGCGTGATTCTCTCGCGCGAGGATTGCGGCGTCACCGACAGCATGGCTGCCGCGATGGCCGAGCTGCTGCTGCGGGCGCACGAGACCTCGGACGCCGTGCTGCTCACCAGCGCGGGTGCCGATTTCTGCACCGGCCGCGTGCGCGACGTACCGGGCCCGCCGGCCGCCGAGGCCTATTCCCGGCGCCCCGAGTACAATGGCGTCTTCGACAGCTACAAGGCGATCCGCAACGCGCAGATCCCGGTCATCGGGGCGATGCGCGGGAAGGTGATGGGCTACGGCCTCGCGGTGGCGGCGCTCTGCGACGTCTCCTTCGCCGCGGACAGCGCCACCTTCAACATTCCCGAGATCAACCACAACGTCATGCCGACGATGGTGATGTCCGCCGTCTACGACCGCATGAGCCGCAACGCGATCCTGCGCCTCGCCTATTCGGCCGACTTCATCCCCGCGAGCCGCGCGCTGGACTACGGCATCGTCTCCGACGTCGTGCTCGAGGCGCAGCTGGACGCGGAGGCCGAGCGCTTCTGCCAGGTGGTGCTGAGTCGGCCGCGCCCGGCGGTGCTTGGGCTCAAGGAATATCTCCGCGTGGCGCCGCGCATGGATGACCAGGGCGCCGTCGACTACGCGCGCAGCCTGCACTCGATGGTGAACACCGCCGCGGCGATGAAGAAGCCCGCGCACCACTGACCACGACAACAGGGAGAGGACGGAGATGACGCTCGAAACCATCCGCCGACGCGGTCTTCTGGCGGCTTCCGCCAGCCTGCTCGCCGCGCCGGCCCTAGCGCAGCCGGCCGGGCGGACAATCCGTATCCTTGTGGGCTTCCCGGCAGGTCAGGCCACCGACACGGTGGCCCGGCTTTGGACCGAGCGCCTCGGCGCGGGCTCGCGCGACAGCTTCATCGTGGACAACCGGCCGGGGCAGGGAGGCAGTCTTGCCCTCGGCGCCCTGGCGCGCTCTGCGCCGGACGGGACGACGATGATGCTGGCCCACATGTCCGCGCTCTGCACCAACCCGCATCTCTACCGCTCCGTCCCCGCCGACACGCTGCGCGACTTCGACGCGGCCGGGCTGATGGCGGACCTGCCCTTCGTTCTGGTCTGCAACCCCGCGCTGCCTGTGCACAACCTTGAGGAGCTGGCCCGCTACGCCCAGGCGAACCCGGATCGGCTGTCCAACGCCTCCTCCGGCAATGGCACGGTCTCCCACCTCGCGATGGAGGAGATCAAGCGGCTCAAGGACATGCGCATCACCCACGTGCCTTATCGCGGCAGCGCACTCGGCGTGACGGATGTGATCTCGGGCAATGTGCAGATCGCGCTGGAGACGGCGACCGCCACCATCCCCCATGTCCAGTCCGGTCGGCTGCGCGCGCTGGCGGCGGGGACGGCGCAACGGCTGGTCGCGCTGCCGGATCTGCCGACGCTGCAGGAGCAGGGGCTGCAGGGCTTCACCGCCGTGACCTGGCTGATGGCGCTCTACCCGACCGGCGTGGGGGCCGAGACCCTGAACGCGACCCATGCGGCGATCGACCGCACCATGCGCGTGCCGGAGGTGGAGCAGCGGCTGCTCACGATCGGCGCAGTGCCCCGCTACAGCGCCAATCCCGACGAGGCGCAGGCCTATATGCGCGCAGAATACGCGCGCTGGGGCGAGGTGGTGCGGCGCAGCGGCGCCGTCATGGAGTAGGGCCCAGCCTGGCCGCCCAGCCCTGCATCATGGCCTCGGTGTCGCGGCCCTCGCCCTGGAGCCACTCGACGAAGGCGGCCACGGCCGGCGCCCGCCCTGCCGCATTGGCGAAGTAGCGCCGCCGCTTCGCGCCCAGCGTGCCGAAGGGCGCGACCAGCCGACCGGCGATGATGTCGTCCATCACGAGGAAGGCGGGCACCAGCACCACGCCGAGCCCCTCGGAAGCGGCCTGAAGTGCGAAGAACATCTGCTCGAAACGCTGCGTCCGCGCCGGCCGCAGCTCGGGGATTCCGGCGGCTGCGAGCCAGTCCGCCCAGGCATAGGGTTCGGTCCCGTAGCCGATCAGCACCTGCCGCGCGAGATCGGCCGGCCGCGCCAGCCGCCCGCCCTCGGCGAGGCTCGGGTGGCAGACCGGCAGGATCAGCTCCGTCATGAAGGGGAGGGAGACGCAGCCCGGCAGCGGCGCCTGCGCGCCCCGGATGGCGATGTCGTAGCCGCCCGGCTGGAAGCGTACCGGGTCGAGCGAGGCCGTCATCCGCACCTCGATCCCCGGCCGCCGGCGCTGGAAGCCCGAGAGGCGCGGGATCAGCCAGCGCATGGTGAAGGTGGGCGGCGCGCTGACCTGCAGCGCGCTGGGGGTTGCGTGCTCCATCACGCCGAGGGAGGCGACCGCCAGCCGGTCCAGCGCCGCCGTCGCCTCGGCGAGGAAGACGCGCCCCGCTTCGGTCAGCGTGAGCTGCGATGGGCCACGGAGGAAGAGCGGCGCGCCCAGCCACACCTCGAGCTGCGCGACTTGCCGGCTGATGGCGCCGTGCGTGACATGGAGCTCCGCGGCGGCCTTGGTGAAGCTCACATGCCGCCCGGCCGCCTCGAAGGCGCGGATCCCGTTGAGGGGGAGAGCTCGGCGGCTGGCCATGTTTCCTCGTTGCTTTCTGGGCTTTGCCGGGAGATTAGGCCGGGCCGGCGATCAAGGCATCAGCGGGCATCTTCCAAGTTGACCGCCCCCCATCCAACGGCGAGGCTGCCGGCGATGTCGCGAAAATCCTTGGAATTCCGCCACCTGGAGGCCTTCCGCGCCATCATGCGCAGCGGGACCGCCACGGGCGCCGGCGCCATGCTCGGCGTCTCCCAGCCGGCGGTGAGCCGGCTCCTCTCCCAGGCGGAGGCCCTGGTGGGCTTTCCGCTGTTCGAGCGCCTGCACGGCCGCCTGGTGCCCACCGCCACGGCCCAGGCGCTCTACGAGGAGACGGAGCGCATCTTCACCGGCATCGAGGAGATCGCGGCGCTGACGGAGCGGCTGCGCGTGCAGTCGCCGCGGCGCGTGGTCATCGCCTCCCTGCCGACGCTGACCCTTTCGGTCCTGCCCGGCGCGGTCATGGCCTGGCGCGCGGCGGGGCGGCGCGAGACGCTGTCGATCCATTCCCGCACGGCCGGCGGCGTGCTGGGGCTGGTGGCCTCGCGGCAGGCCGATATCGGGATCGCGGTCGGCGTGCCGGCCATCCCGGGCGTGCGCTCAACGCCGCTGGCCCGCACCCGCGCCTGGTGCGTGATGGCGCCGGGACATGCGCTGTCCGCGAAGCCCGTGGTGCGGGCGGCGGACCTCGACGGGGAATCCTTCATCGCGCTCTCCCGCGAGGAGGGCCGGCAGGCGCTGATCGACGAGGCGCTGCGCGGCACCGGCGCCCGCTTCCTCGAGACGGTGGAATGCCGGATGACGGCCGGCGCGGTGGGCATGGTGGCGGCGGGCGTGGGCATCACCATTGCCGATGCCTTCTCCATCTCGGTCTATCTGGAGCGCGGCCTTGTGCTGCGGCCATTCGAGCCCACAGTCACCTTCGAATACCGCCTGATCTGGCCCGAGGAGGTGCGCGACAGCTTCGGCCGCGCGGCCCTGGCCCAGGCCATCCGCGCCCAGGCCCGCCGGGTGGTGGAGCGGGTGGCAGAGGCCGCCGCGTCATAACTCCGGGGTCGCCCGTATAACGGATTGGTATGGTGCACCGGGCAACCGGCGTGCGAGCGTGACGGCTGCATGACAGACCCTTTCGCCCTTGGCTTCGTCGAGCGCCCCTATTGGTGGGACGCGGCCCCGCCCACCATCGACACCGCGCCGCCCCTGCCGGACGAGGTGGAGGTCGCGATCATCGGCGGCGGCATCGCCGGGCTTTCCACCGCGCTGGAGCTCGGCCGCAATGGCGTGAAGGCCCTGGTGCTGGACCGCGAGATGATCGGCTGGGGCGCCTCCTCGCGGAACGGCGGCGCGCTGGCCGGGGCGGGGAGCCTGGGCAAGGTACGCTCGGACCTCGCCGACGTGTTGGGCAAGAAGTTTCTCCAGGAGCTCTCCGAGGAGAGCGAGGGCGCCTTCGAGAGCTTCGAGGCGCTCGTCGTGCGCGAGAACCTGGACTGCGACTTCGTCCGCTGCGGCCGTTTCGTCGGCGCCCATGCGCCCAAGGCCATGGACGCGCTGAAGCGGCGTGCCGAGCTGATCAACGCGGCCGCCGGCGAGCAGGCCTTCATCATCCCCAAGGAGCGCGTCGCCGAGGAGATCGCGACCGACCGCTTCTACGGCGGCATGGTGCTGCATCGCGCGGGCTCGCTGCATCCGGCGAAATATGTCCGCTCGCTTGGCCAGGCCGCGGAGCGCAACGGCGCGATCCTCGCCGGCGGGACCGAGGTGAAGGGCTATCGGCGCCAGCCGGATGGCAGCTTCCTCGTCGAGACGAGCCGCGGCACCGTCCGCGCCGGGCACGTGATGGCCGCGACCAACGGCTACACCGGCAAGGCCACGCCCTGGCACCGCCGCCGCCTCATCCCCGTCGCGAGCTACATGATCGCGACCGAGGAGCTCGGCGAGGAGCGCGTGCGGAAGGCACTGCCGAAGCTGCGCGTCTATGGCGACACGAAGAAGGTCCTCTACTACTTTCGGCCCTCGCCGGATTATCGCCGCATCCTCTTTGGGGGGCGCGCGAGCTTCGTCGATGCCGATACGAAGCGCTCCGGCGCGACGCTCTACCGCTTCCTGACGGATCTCATCCCCGAGCTGGGAGGGGTGAAGGTCACGCACAGCTGGAAGGGCAACGTCGCCTTCGCCTTCGATATGATGCCGCATGTCGGCTGCGAGGACGGGGTGCACTACGCCATGGCGTGCAACGGCAGTGGCGTCACGACCATGACGCATCTCGGCGCGGTCGTGGCGCAGCAGATCCTGGGCGGCGGCAACAGCATCTCCGCCTTCGCGCGGCTGCCCTTCCCGACCAAGCCGCTCTACACCGGCGATCCCTGGTTCCTTCCCATCGTCGGCACCGCCTATCAGCTACAGGACCGGCTCGATGGCTGGAAGTTGCGGAACTAGGCGATGGGACAGCACCCCTATTTCACCCGCGCCGAATACGAAGACCGCCTCGCGCGCCTGAAGGCGCGGATGCGCGCCGCGCAGGTCGATGCCGCGCTCTTCGACGAGATCGAAGCGATGATCTGGGTGACGGGCTTCGGCAGCTCGGCCAACCGCTGGCGCTGCGCCGTGATCCCGATGGCGGCGGAACCCTTCTTCCTCATCCGCGCGCTGGACGGTGGCATCTGCCGCGACCGTGCCTGGATCGAGGACGTGCCGACCTATCGCGATTGGGAGGACCCGATCCCGGTTCTGGCCGCCGCCTTCGCCGAGCGCGGGCTGTCCGAGGCGCGCATCGGGCTGGATTTCGAGAGCTACGGCATGTCCGTCGGCCGCTTCGCCGCCATCCGCAAGGCGATGCCGAAGGCCGAGTTCGTGGACATCGGCCCGGTCATCGCGGAGCTGCGGCTCATCAAGTCCCCGGCGGAGATCGAGCTGCTGCGCCGCGCCGCCGCCATCGCCGACCAGGCGACGCTGGACGCCGCCGCCGTCTGCGTGGTGGGCGGCTACCAGCGCGATGCCTCGAAGCGCGCGCAGATGACCTTCGTGGAGATGGGCGGCGACCCCTACCGTCCCGGCCCCATCACCGCCGGCCGCGGCTGGAATTTTCTGCACGCGCCCTCCGGTGACGAGCCGCTGGAGAAGGGCGACGTGGTGCATATCGAGCTCACGCCGCGCATCCATGGCTACAGCTCCCGCATCATGCGCAACGTCGTGCTCGGCAGGCCGGAGCCCGAGCGCCAGCGCGCCATGGACATCCTGATCGAGCTGCAGGACCATCAGATCGCGGCGATGAAGCCGGGGGCCATCGCCTCCGAGGTGGACGCCATCCTGCGGCAGGGCGTGATCGCATCCGGCCTGCGCGACAGCTACGACAACATCACCGCCTATACGCTCGGCCTCTATGGCGATGCTGGCCCGCGCACGAGCGACTTCACCCGCATCTTCCACCCCGAGGCGCATTGGCCGTTGGAGGCGGGAATGGTCTTTCACGTGTACGCCTCGGCCGGCGGTGCCGCGATCAGCGAGTCCGTGCTCGTCACCGAGACCGGCTCCGAACGCCTCACGCGCCTGCCGCGCGGCTTCATCCTCAACGCATGAGCCCAAACGCATGACAGAGGGCCGCATCATCGTCCTGGGGGCAGGGGTCGCAGGGCTGGCGACGGCGCTGCCCCTGGCCCGCGCCGGCCGCTCGGTGACGGTGATCGACCCGCTGCCCCCGGCCGGCGGCAGCTCCTTCGGCAATGCGGGGCTGCTGAGCCCGGACACCTGCGTGCCCGTCGCGCTGCCGGGCATGCTGCGCAAGGTGCCGGGCTGGCTGACCGATCCCCTCGGCCCGCTGGCGATCCGGCCCTCCTACCTGCCGCGCGCTGCGCCCTGGCTGCTGCGCTGGATCCGCGCCGGACGGATGGACCGCGTGCTGGCCATCTCCGATGCCATGCGGGCGCTGCACGTCAGCACTTTCGACGTCTGGCGCGACCTGCTCGGCGCCGGCGGCTTTTCGGAGTTCGTGCGCCAGTCCGGCCAGGTGCAGGTCTGGGACCAGGCCGAGGAAACCCCCGCCGCCGCGCTGGAGCGCAGCCTGCGCGACCGCCAGGGCATCCCGACCCAGGTCCTCGGTGCCGACGACATCAGGCAGATGTTCCCCGGCATCGCCCGCCATGTCTCGCGCGGCGTGCTGATCCCGGGCAACGGCAACACGGTGAATCCCGGCCGCATGGTGCAGCGGCTGGGCGAGCTCTTCCTGGCCGAGGGCGGGGAGATCCTGGCGGAGCGCGCGCTCAAGCTCATCCCGCGCGAGGGTCATTGGATGGTGATGACCAACATCGCCAATCACGAGGCCGACACCGTCGTGGTCGCCGGCGGCGCCTGGTCGCGCAGCCTGCTCGATCCGCTGGGCCTCCGCATCCCGTTGGAGACCGAGCGCGGCTACCACCTCTTCCTGCCGGACTCGAACGTGATGCCGCGCTCGCCGCTGCTCTACAAGTCGCGCAGCTTCAGCATCACGCCGATGGAGGGCGGGCTGCGCGCCGCCGGGACGGTGGAGATCGCCGGGCTGGAGGCAGCCCCCAACGAGCAGCGAGCGGAGCAGCTCTTCGGCCTGGTGCGTGGCCTGTTCCCCGACCTCGAGGGCGGCAAGCCGCGGCTCTGGATGGGCTATCGCCCCTCGACGCCGGATAGCCTGCCGGTCCTCGGCCCCGTGGCCGGCCATCCTGGGCTGCATCTCTGCCTCGGCCACGGGCATTTCGGCATGACGGGTGGCCCGCCGAGCGGCAAGCTCGTCTCAGACCTCATTCTCGGCGCCGCGCCGCGCATCGACGCCGCGCCTTACTCGGCTAAACGCTTCCACTGAGGCGTCGCTATCAGCGACATGAGACCAAGGGGCCCGACATGACCATGACGCCTGATTCCATCCGCCGGCGCCTGCTGCTGGGCGCCGCGCTCGCCGCTCCAGCCCTGGGCACCGCTCGGGCCCAGGCCCAGGGCGAGGTGATCGTCCGCACGCCGGGCGGCGCCTATGACGACATCATGCGCCGTTTCGTCTACGACCCCTTCACGGCCGAGACGGGCATCCGCGTGACGGTGGTCGCCGCGACCGCCGCCAAGCTCATCGCCATGTTCCGCGCCAACAATGTCGAGCTCGACCTGATCGACACGGGCGACTCCCAGCTGATGACGCTGGAGCGCATGGGCGCGCTGGCGCCGATCGCCTATGACCGCTGGCGCTGGACCAAGCCCGACGACATCACGCGCGAGGTCCGGCTGCCCCACCGCGTCGGCAACTTCACCTATGCCACGGTGCTCGCCTACAACACGGACAGCTTCCCGGGCGACAACCATCCCAAGAGCTGGGCGGACTTCTGGGATGCGGGAAAATTCCCCGGTCCACGCATGCTGTCCGACATCGCCAGCGCCTCGGTGAACTTCGAGTTCGCGCTGCTCGCCGACGGCGTGCCGAAGGACCAGATCTACCCGATGGACATCGACCGCTGCCTGCGGATCATGTCGCGCATCCGCCCGCAGATCCGCCGCTTCTGGGACACGGGCGCGCTCTCGGCCCAGATGCTCTCCGACAAGGAGGTGGTGCTGGGTTCCATCTGGAACGGCCGCCTGCAGACGCTGATCGATCGCAACGCGCCACTCGGCTACACCTGGAACGAGCACATGATCCAGGTGCAGGCGCTGGGCATCTTCAAGGATGCGCGCAACGTGGAGGGGGCCCAGAAGCTCACCGACTTCATGATGCAGCCGCAGGTACAGGCGCAATACGCCAAGGCGCTGATCTACGGACCTACCAACGAGCGCGCCTTCGCCCTGCTGACACCCGAGGAGATCGCCCGCATGCCCGGCGGCGAGAACTCCCGCCGCACTGGCTTCTACCAGGACATCGCCTGGTGGGACGCGAACCGCGAGCGCGTGAGCCGCGCCTGGTCGCGCTGGCTGCTGCGGTGACCATGGCTTCTGAAGGCGGGGCGGTCGACCTCGAGGCGGTCACCAAGCGCTACGGCACCGAGACGGTGGTGGCGGGGGTTTCCCTCGCCATCCCGCAGGGCGAGTTCTTCACCCTGCTCGGCCCGTCCGGCAGCGGCAAGACGACGACGCTCTCGATGCTCGCGGGCTTCGTCGTGCCCGACGAGGGGCGCGTGGTGCTGGGCGGGCGCGACATGACGCGCGTGCCGCCGCGCGGCCGCGGCCTCGGCATGGTCTTCCAGAACTACGCGATCTTCCCGCATCTCAACGTCGCGGAGAATGTGGCCTTCCCGCTGACGGTGAAGGGCGCGCCCAAAGCGGAGATCAACGCGCGGGTCGCCGAGGCGCTGGCCATGGTAAAGCTGACCGGCTTTGAGACGCGCTATGCGCGGCAGCTCTCGGGCGGGCAGCAGCAGCGCGTGGCGCTGGCCCGCGCCATCGTGGGGCATCCCAAGGTGGTGCTGATGGATGAACCGCTCGGCGCGCTCGACAAGAACCTCCGCTACCACATGCAGGTCGAGATCAAGGAGATCCAGCAGCGCCTCGGCATGACGGTGATCTACGTCACCCATGACCAGGAGGAGGCGCTGACCATGTCGGACCGCATCGCCATCATGAACCACGGCCGGATCGCGCAGATGGGCCCGCCGCGCGAGGTCTACGAGAATCCGGAGAGCAGCTTCGTCGCGGCCTTCCTCGGCGAGGCGAACCTGCTGAAGGTCCGGCGCGACGGCGATTCCGTGCAGGGCCCCGGCGGCGCGCGCATGGTCGCGCGCGGTTCGCTGGCCTCGCCGGAGGGCCTGGTCTTCGTCCGGCCCGAGAAGGTCAGCGTCGCCGCCGGCATGGCCGAGCCCGCGCCCAACAACCTGCCGGGCCAGATTCTGCACGCCTCCTTCCTCGGCAATATCGTGCGCTACGCCGTGACGGCTGCGGACGGCGCCACGCTGCTCTGCGACGTCGCCAACGGCGCCGGCACCGAGATCCATCGGCCCGGCGACGCGGTGACGCTGAGCTGGCGCGCCGAGGACAGCCGGCTGCTGGCGGGCTGAGGCGATGCCGCTCGGACGCCTCGCCGGATGGCTCATGCTGGCGCCCGCGCTGGTCCTGCTCTTCGGCGTCTTCCTTCTGCCGATCGGTTGGTTCCTCGTGGGCTCGCTGCAGGAGCTCGGCTCGCTCGCCGAGATCTGGGCGGAGGCGGAGGACGTGCTCTTCTCCGGCACCGTCATGCGCGTGCTGCTGAACACCAACCTCGTCGGCGCGATGGTGACGCTGCTGGTGCTGGTGATCGGCTATCCCGTCTCCTACGCGCTGTCGCGCGCGAAGGGCTTCGCCTTCACGGCGATCCTGCTCTGCATCGTGCTGCCCTACTTCACCAGCACCATCGTGCGCACCTATGCCTGGATGGTGCTGCTGGGACGGAACGGGCTGATCAACCAGATCCTGCTCGGGCTCGGGCTGGTCGATGCGCCGCTCCAGCTGATGTACAACCGCGCCGGCGTGGTCATCGGCATGACCTATGTGCTGCTGCCCTACATGGTGCTCACCCTCTATGCCGCGATGAAGGCCGTGGATCCGCGGCTTCTCCAGGCGGCCGAAGGCATGGGCGCCTCGCCGGCCACCGTCTTCCTCAAGGTCTTCATGCCGCTGACCCTGCACGGGGTGATCGCGGGCGTGCTGATCACCTTCATCCTCGCCATCGGCTTCTTCATCACGCCGGCGCTGATGGGCGGGCCCGGCGACATCATGATCGCCATGCTGATAGAGCGCGAGGTGGAGCTGACGCAGAACTGGCCGACCGCCGCCATGATGACCATCGTGCTGCTGGCCGTGACGCTCATCCTCTACGGCGTCTACAGCCGCTTCGCCGAGAAGGAGGCGCCGCGATGATGGGTCCCGTCCTGCGCGCCACCCTGCTGAAGGCGCTGGTGGTGCTGCTCTGCTTCGGGCTGGTGGCGCCGATCGTCATCGTGGCCATCGCCTCCTTCAGCGGCGACGGCTACCTGAAGTTCCCGCCGGAGACTTTTTCGACACGCTGGTACGAGCGGTTCCTGGGCGATCATCGCTGGCGCGCAGCCATCGCCAACTCGGTCTTCATCGGGCTGCTGACCTCGGTCTTCTCGACCGCCATCGGCTTCCTGGCCGCCTATGCGCTGGTGCGCGGCCAGTTCCGCTTCAAATCCGTCATCGCCTCGCTGCTGCTGATGCCGGTGATCGTCCCGCATGTGATCACGGCGGTGGCGGTGTACTTCCTCTCGGCCCGCGCGGGGCTGGTAGGCGTGCGCCCCTGGATCTCCGTCGCGCATACGGTCGTGGCGCTGCCGGTGGTGCTGGTCATCCTGCAATCGGCGCTGAAGACGGTCGATCCGGCGCTGGAGCGCGCGGCGATGGTCTGCGGCTGCTCGCAATTCGGCGTGTTCCGCCGCGTGGTGCTGCCGCTGGCCCTGCCGGGCATCGTCTCGGGGGCGCTCTTCTCCTTCCTCACCTCCTTCGACGAGCTGGTGATCTCGCTCTTCCTCGCGGGCGTCCGGGCCGAGACGCTGCCGGTGCGCATCTGGAACAGCCTGCTGCTGGAGGTGGAGCCGACCATCGCGGCCGTCAGCACGCTGCTGATCGCCGTGACGGCGCTGGCGCTGGCCATCGACGCGACGATCCGCAAGATCAGGGGCGGGCCGGCGGCGGCGCTGCGGTAAAGGATCGCTTGCGCCGCCCGGCGCGGCATCTCATAGTTTTTGCAGGACGGAAGCCCCGGAGAACGCACGGCCCCTTTTTGGAATGGGCCTCGATCCGATGCGTGCTATCCCCTCCCGAGCGATGTCCCGCCGCCTGCTGCTGGCGGCCTCCGGCGCTACCCTCTCCGCACCCTGGATCGGCGATGCCCAGGCCCAGGCGGGCGAGGTGATCATCCGCAATCCCGGCGGCGTCTACGAGGACGTCATGCGGAAATACGTCTACGAGCCCTTCACGCAGCAGACCGGCATCCGCGTGACGACGGTGGCCTCCACGGCGGCGCGGCTGCTGGCCATGTTCCGCGCGAACAACGTCGAGCTCGACGTCATCGACACCGGCGACAATGTGCTGGAGCAGCTGCGGCGCCAGGGCGCGTTGGCGCCCATCGCCTACGACAGGTGGCGCTGGGCCAAGCCCGAGGACATCAGCGCCGAGGTGCGGCTGCCCACCCGGGTCGCGAACCTGCTCTATGCCTCGGTGCTCGCCTATGGGACGGAAGCCTTCCCGAACGGCACGCATCCGAAGAGCTGGGCGGATTTCTGGGATGCGGGACGCTTCCCTGGGGCGCGCATGCTGGCCGACATGGCCACCGGCAACCCCAATCTGGAATTCGCGCTGATGGCCGACGGTGTGCCGATGGCGAATCTGTACCCGATGGACGTCGACCGCGCCTTCCGCGCGATGGGGCGGCTTCGCCCGCATATCCGCAAGTTCTGGGACACGGGCGCGCTCTCCGCGCAGATGATGGCGGACAAGGAGGTGGTGCTGGGCTCCGTGTGGAACGGCCGCGTCCAGGTGCTCATCGACCGCGGCGCGCCGCTGGGGATCGAGTGGAACCAGAACATGATCGAGGTCCAGGCGGTCGGCCTCTTCAAGGACGCGCGCAACCTGGAGAACGGGCAGAAGCTGATCGACTTCATGCTGCAGCCGGAGTTGCAGAAGGACTATTGCCGCGAGCTCACCTACGGGCCCACGAACACCAAGACCTTCGCGCTGCTGCCGCCGGAGCAGATCGCGCGCATGCCGGGCGGGCCGTCCTTCCGCAGCATCGGCTTCTTCAAGGACATCAACTGGTGGGAGGACAACCGCAACCTCGTGAACCGCACCTGGTCGCGTTGGATCCTGGGCTGAGCGTCGTCACCGTCAGCCGGGCGTGATCCGCGCCTCCCGGACCACGGTGCCCCAGCGCTGCATCTCCTCCGCGATGAAGGCGCGGCACTCGGCGGGCGTGTTCGCGCGCACCGTCATGTTCAAGCCGCCGATCCGCGCCAGGAAGTCGCGGTCCTGGATCATTGTGTTCAGCTCCCGGTTGAGGCGGGCGACGATCGGCTCCGGTGTGCCGGCGGGGGCGATCAGGGCGTTCCAGACCACCGCCTCGAAGTCCGGGATGTATTCGTTCATGGCGGGCAGGTCCGGGAAGGCCGGAAGCCGGCCATCGCCGTTATGGGCGAGAATCCGGACCTGGCCGGCGCGGAGGAAGGGCAGCACGGAGGCGCCGTCCACGAAGGCGTATTTGATCTGGCCGCCGATGAGATCGGTGAAGGCTGGGGCGCCGCCGCGATAGGGCACGTGATTGAGCGGCGCGCCCGTCCGCAGGCGGAACAGCTCCAGCGCGAGGTGCTGCAGGGTGCCATTGCCGGGGCTGGCGCATTCCACGCCGCCGGGCGCGCGCTTCACCAGCTCGATCAGCTCGGGGACCGTGCGCGCCTCCACGGAGGGGTGGATGGCGAGCATGGTGGGCACCATGGCGGAGAGGAAGACCGGGTCGAAATCCTTCACGGTGTCATAGGGCAGGCTGGGCAGGAGGGTGGGGTTCACCCCGAAGGCCGCGGTGTCGTGCAGCAGGGTGTAGCCGTCGTTCGGCGCCCGGGCGACGACGGCGGCGCCGATCGTGCCGCCGCCGCCCCCGCGATTCTCGATGACCATGGGCTGGCCGAGGATTTCGGAGAGCCGGTTGTAGAAGAGCCGACCCACGGTGTCGCCGCCGCCGCCGGCGGCATAGGGGATCACGACGCGGATGGGGCGCGTCGGATAGGCGGGCTGGGCGCGCGCCGCGACCGGAGCGGCGAGGGTGGCAAGGCCTGCAAGGGTCGCGCGGCGACCGGGCGTGAGCGGCATGACGTTGTTCTCCCGTGGCCCCCGCTCTTGGTGGCGTGGGGCATCACGGGGATCGTCAGGGAGGCGGAAGCCGGCGTCAACGGAATGACGCCGGCGCCCTGTTCAGAAGTCCAGCAGGTTCTGCCGGAACTGCTCGTGGGCATAGGCCTTGCGCGCCAGCCCGCGCGCCTGGAGCGCCGGGACCAGCCCGTCCGCCACCTCGGCCACGGCGCGCCGGCTGACGTCGTTGGTGGAGATGAGGAAGCCGTCGCCGCCGACCTCCTCCATCACCTCGCCCATGCGCGCCGCCACGCTGTCAGGCGTGCCGACCAGCGGCACGGAGCCGGAGGTGCCGCGATAGCTCAGCATGGCCTCGCGGAGGGACTTCTTGCCGACCGTCTTCTTGAAGTCGTCCAGCGTGGCTTGGTGCCCGTTGGTGTGCAGGTCCAGCGTGTCCACCGGCGCGTCGAGATCGTACTGGGAAAAGTCGATGTTGGTGATCTTGCCGAAGAAGGCGAGCAGGATCGGCAGCTGCGCCTCCGTCCGCGCCTGCTTCTGCTTCAGCCGCAGCTCCGCCTCCTCCTGCGTGTCGCCGAGGATGGGCGAGACCAGGAACAGCACCTTGATGTCGTCGGGATTGCGGCCCTGCGCCGCCGCCCGGGCGCGCACGTCGTCGCGATAGGCCTTCATGGCGGCCGTGCCCTTGATGCTGGCGACGATGGTGTCGGCATATTGTGCGGCGAACTGCCGGCCGCGCGGGCTGCCGCCGGCCTGGGCGATCACCGGGCGCCCCTGGGGGCAGGGGCCGGAGTTCAACGGCCCGCGGCAGCTGTACCACTTGCCCTCGAAGTCGACGCTGTGGACCTTGGTGTGGTCCACCAGCACGCCGGTCTCGGTGTTGGCGAGGATGGCGCCGGGCTCCCAGCTGTCCCAGAGCCCGTTCACCACCTGCATGTACTCGTCGGCCATGTCGTAGCGCAGGTCGTGCTCGGGCAGGCCGTCCTTGAAGCCGTAGTTCCTCGCTGCGTAGTCGCTGCTGCCGGTGACCATGTTCCAGCCGATGCGGCCGGAGGAGGCCTGGTCCATCGAGGCGATCATGCGCGCCAGCAGGTAGGGCGGGTGGGTGAAGGTCGCGAAGGTCGGCACGATGCCGATGCGCTTGGTGGCCGCGCTCATCAGCGTCGCCGTCACGGCCGGGTCCTGCCGCGGCACGGCGAGGCCGTTGGTCAGGTAGACCTCGCGCGAGCCGCCATAGCTCTCGCCGACATAGGAGCTGTCTTCGATCAGCACGTAGTCGAAGCAGGCGCGCTCCAGCGCGCGGGCCATGTCGCAGAAGAGCTCGGGCACCATCCAATCGCGGCCGATGGCGCCGGTCCAGGGCTCGGCCCAGGCCTGCACGGAAGAACCCTGGAGAAACCAGCCCAGGTGGAAGGGACGTGTCATTCGGTAGTGGCCTTTCAGGCGTGTTGATCAGGGATTGGCGAGGTTCTCGCGCAGCGTCGCGCCGGTGTATTCGCGGCGGAACAGCCCGCGCCGCTGGAGCTCCGGTACCACGTAGGTGCAGAAATCCTCCATCATGCTCGGGAAGATGGTGGGCCAGACGATGAAGCCGTCGCAGGCGCGGGAGGTGAAGAAGTCTTCCAGATGGTCGGCGATGCTCTTGGCCGTGCCCACCAGCAGGTCGCGCGGCTTGGCCACGGCGTCCTGAAAACCGATCTTCTCCTGCTCCATGAGCTGCATCACGCGGTCGATCGAGCCGCTGATGCCCTGGTTGCCCTTTGCGGCGGCGTAGGATTCCACGTCGCGGTGCTTCGAGAGGTCCGCGCCCATCAGCGAGGAATTCAGCATGCGCTGCGCCTCGGGATCGATCAGCGACTGGAGGTAGGCGTATTTCTCCTGCGCGATCTCCTCCGTCTCCCCGACGACGACGGCGAAGCTCGGCAGGACCTTGCAGTCCTCGGGGCGGCGGCCGTAGCGGTCCATGCGAGACTTCACGTCGTCGTAGAAGGCGATGGTGTCGGCCTTGCTGTGCGGCGTGCAGAAGATCATCTCAGCCCAGCGCGCGGCGAATTCCCGCCCGCGGTCCGAAGCGCCGGCCTGCAGGAAGACCGGGCGGCCCTGCGGGGTCCGCGGGATGGTGAGCGGCCCATAGTTCTTGAACCACTTCCCGGCATGCACGGGGTAGCGGACCTTGGCGGGGTCGATGAAGACGCCCGTTTCCCGGTCCATCACGAAGGCGTCGGGCTGCCAGCAGTCCCAGAGGTCGCTGCAGGCCTCCAGCACCTCGTCGGCGCGGTCGTAGCGCTCGTCCTTGGAGGGGATCTGCTCCATGCCGAAGTTGCGCGCCTCGAGATTGGTGGCCGAGGTCACCACGTTCCAGGCCGCCCGCCCCCTGGTCAGCATGTCGAGCGAGGCCAGGGTGCGCGCCAGGTGATAGGGCGGCATCAGGGTGGTCGAGAGCGTGGCGCCGAGGCCCAGATGCTTCGTCGCCCGCGCCATGACCGGCAGGATCATCAGCGGGTCGAGATAGGTGATCTGCCCGCCATAGCGAAGATAGGCGTCGAAATTGCCCCCGTGGATGTCCGGCAGGCCGAAGGTGTCGGCGTAGAAGCAGGCGTCGAAGCACCCGGCCTCCAGCACGCGGGCGATGTGCTCGTAGCGCTCGGGCGTGAAGACGTCGTTCAGCGTCGCCTCCGGGTGCCGCCAGGCGCCGGGGTGGTTCGCGGTCGGTCCCGTCTTCAGATAGGCGACCAGATGCATCCGGCGCTGGGTCACGGGGCGGCAGCCCTGCGGCGAGCGGACGGGCAAGGACGGACCATGCAGCCTCCAGGAGGGGTGCGGGGACGACCGTGATGTTATCGACTGGCGCTTTCCGAAATTATGCGGGAGGGGGCGCCCGCATGCAATCGAGGCCGTGCTCCGTGTCATCCCCGATTGCAGGATGGGCACGGCTATGGTCATGTCCCCGCGGGAAGATTTCACGCCGGCACTGCGGCGACCACAAGGTCGCGCCTCGAATCCGATGACGTCGCGCGGCATGGATCGCGCGCGCATCCTTCGGGCACGTCGAGGAGAGACGATATGCAGAGCTTCCAGCAGGATTGCGTCGAACTGGCGCACGAGAAATTCCGCCGGGGCGAGGTGGACCGCCGCACGCTGCTGGCCGGCTTGGCCGCCCTCGGCGCGGCGCCGCTCATGACCGGCGAGGCCAGCGCCCAGACGGCGCGCCAGCTCGTGATGGTGAACTGGGGCGGCCTCGCCAACCAGGGCTTCGGCGCCAATTACGGCGACCCCTTCGTCGCCGCCAATCCCGGCTGGCGCGTGGTGCAGGACAGCACGGGTCCGTCGACCGGGCGCATCCGGTCCATGGTGGAGAGCGGCCGCGTCACCTGGGACCTCTGCGACAGCTCGGCGACCGCAGCCGTGCTGCTCGGCGGGCTGAACCTGCTGAACCGCATGGACTACAGCATCCTCAAGCGCGAGGACGTGCTCGGCCCGACCTTCGCGATGGACTACGGCGCGGCGCCCTATTCCTTCAGCAGCGTGCTGGTCTACGACAGCAGCAAGTTCCCCAATGGCGGCCCGACGAGCTGGGCGGATTTCTGGGACCTCCAGAAATTCCCCGGCACGCGGCTGCTGCGCCGCGACGCCTCCTGCGTGCTGGAGGCGGCGGCGATGGCGGCCGGCAAGGATCCGGCCAACCTCTATCCGCTCGACGTCAGGGCCGCCATGGCCAAGGTGCGGGAGATCCGCCGCAACCTGGTCTTCTGGACCGGCGGCGCGGAATCCGAGCAGTTCATCCGCACCGGCGAGGCGGTGATGGGCCAGATCTGGCACACCCGCGCCTCGGTGCTGGAGAAGGAGAGCAACGGCCGCTTCAAGTTCATCTGGAACCAGGGAATCCTGCAGCCGGGCATCATGGTCAGCCCGCGCGGCAATCCCGGCGGGGAGATGGTGCAGCGGCTGCTGGCCTCGATGCTCGCAGGCGCCGAGAAGCAGGTGGAGCTGCTGAAGTTCCTGGGCAACGGCCCGACCAATCCGCGCGCCGCCGCCGTGGTGCCCGAGGAGTTCAAGCGCTTCAATCCGACCGATCCCGCCAACGCCCGCCTCCAGGTGCCGATGGACGGCAACTGGTGGGGCGCTAACTATCAGCGCGTGAACGCCGACTACATCGACATGGTGACCGGCTGACGGGCGCATGGTCCTTGTCGTGCAATCCGGCGGCGCCGCGGCGGTGCCGGAGTGGCGGAGCTGCTTCGCCGAGCTCGTGCCCGACCTCGAAGTGCTGGGCTGGGACGATCCCGCCCTCCGCCCTGATACGGTGGACTACGCCCTGGTCTGGGATCCCGATCCCGGCCGCCTGGCCGCGCTGACCTCGCTGCGCGCGGTCTTCTGCTCCGGCGCCGGGGTGGAGCATCTCGTCGCCAATCCCGGCCTGAAGGCCGGCATTCCCGTCGTGCGCTGCGTGCCGCCCGAGGCGGGGCAGCGCATGGGCGAATATGTCTGCTGGGCCGTGCTCGCGCTGGCCAAGGATATCAGGCGCGCGGCGATCCTGCAGGCCGAGCGCCGCTGGGAGTATTACGAGCCCTATCTTTCCGCGGCCGACCGTCGCGTCGGCATCATGGGCATGGGCGCCATGGGCCAGCGCACGGCCGAGATGCTGCGCGGCCTGGGCATCCAGGTGCATGGCTGGTCGCGCTCGAGAAAATCCATCCCGGGCGTGCAGAGCTTCGCCGGCGCGGCTGAGTTCGACGAGTTCCTGGCCTTGACCGACGTGCTGGTCTGCCTGCTGCCCTCCACGCCGGAGACGGACGGGCTGATCGCCGCGCCGCTGCTGGCGAAGCTGCCTGTCGGCGCGGGGCTGGTGCAGGCTGGGCGCGGCGCGCAGCACGTGCTGCCCGACATCCTGGCCGCGCTGGATTCCGGCCAGCTCTCCGGCGCGGTCATCGACGTCTTCGCGCCGGAGCCGGTGCCGGCGGAGGATCCCGTCTGGACGCATCCCGGCGTCATCGTCACGCCGCACATCGCCAGCATTCCCAACCGCCCCGAGCGGGCCCGCTACATCGCCGCCGCCATCCACGCCTTCCGGCGCGGCGAGGCCCTGCCCAACCTCTACGACCATGCACGAGGCTACTGACATGTCCCAGATCGTCACCTTGCCGCCGCCGCCGGTGAAGCCGGATCCCTCCCACATTCAGACCGAGCAGGAGATCCGCGAGGACCTCGCTGCCGCCTATCGCTTGATCGCGCTCTTCGGCATGACGGACCTGGTCTTCACCCATCTCTCCGCGCGCCTGCCGGGCGAGGGGCACCGCTTCCTGGTGAACCCCTACGGCCTGCTCTTCGAGGAGATCACCGCCTCCAGCCTCGTCGAGGTGGATGCCGAGGGCGAGCCGAAGCAGGCCACCACCTGGCCGGTGAACCCGGCCGGCTTCGTCATCCACTCCGCCGTGCACCGCGAGCGGCACGACGCCATGTGCGTCATGCACACGCACACGCTGGCCGGCATGGCGGTGGCCGCCCAGAAGGGCGCGCTGCTGCCGCTCAATCAGATGAGCATGGAGTTCGACGGCCGCGTCGCGATCCACGGTTACGAGGGCGTCGCGGCCGACGACAACCTTTCCGAGCGCGAGCGCCTCGTGCGCGACCTCGAGGACAAGCCCTGCATGATCCTGCGCCACCACGGGCTGCTGACCGTGGGGCAGACGGTCGCCGAGGCCTTCTACTGGATGTACTACCTGGAGCAGGCCTGCCGCATCCAGCTTGCCGCGCAATCCTCGGGCGCGGAGCTCGACCTGCCCTCCGCCCACACCGTCGAGCGCACGCGCGCGCAGTTCTCCGTCGGCCCGACGAAGGGCTGGCTGCCGTGGCAGGCGCTGCGCCGCAAGCTCGACCGCGAGCAGCCGGACTATCGCCATTGAGCCAGGCCGGCCACGCCCTCGCGATCCGTGGGCTGACCAAGCGCTATGGCGGCTTCACCGCGGTGGACGACGTCTCGCTGGAGGTGGGGAGCGGGCAGTTCCTGACGCTGCTCGGCCCCAGCGGCTCGGGCAAGACGACCATCCTCATGGCGGTGGCGGGCTTCGTGGAGCCCAGCGCCGGCGCCGTGCTGCTGGACGGGCGCGATATCACGCCGCTCCCGCCGGAGCGGCGTGATTTCGGCATGGTCTTCCAGGGCTATGCGCTCTTCCCGCATATGAGCGTGGCCGACAACGTGGCCTTCCCGCTGCGCGTGCGCGGGATGTCGCGCGCCGACCGCGACGCGAAGGTGCGCGCGGCCCTCGACCTCGTGCAGCTGGAGAAATTCGCCGACCGCCTGCCGCGCCAGCTCTCGGGCGGTCAGCAGCAGCGCGTGGCGCTGGCGCGCGCGCTGGTCTTCGACCCCATGCTGCTGCTGCTGGACGAGCCGCTCTCCGCGCTGGACAAGAAGCTGCGCGCCGAACTCCAGGAGGAGCTGAAGGCGCTGCACCGCCGCATCGGCCGCACCTTCGTCAATGTCACGCACGACCAGGAGGAGGCGCTGTCGCTCTCCGACACCATCGCCATCCTCAACCATGGCAAGCTGGTGCAGGTCGGCGGCCCGACGGCGCTCTATGAGCGGCCGCGTACGCGCTTCGTCGCCGACTTTCTGGGGAAGTCGAACTTCCTGCAGGGCACCGTGCAGGAATCGACGCTGGACAGGTTCGTGCTGGAGGCCGGCGCCGCGCAGCTGCAGGTGAAGCTGGTGGCGCCCGCCTTTCCGCCGCCGGCCGGCTCGCGCGTCCTGCTCTCGCTGCGGCCGGAGAAGCTCGTGCTGCTGGCCGACGGCGAGACGGCCGACAATGCCGTCGAGGGCGCCATCCGTGCCTGGTCGTATCTCGGCGCCGGCTTTTCCCTCGTCGTCGCGACCGAGCATCTCGGCGAGATCCGGGCCGTGCTGCCCGCCTGGAAGGCCGCCATCGCGCCGGCCGAGGGTCTGCGCATCCGGCTCGGCTGGGCCGCCGACGCCGCCGCCCCGGTCGAGGAGGATGCGCCATGACGCGCACTGGCCTCGGCTGGTGGCTGCTGATCCTGCCGGCGGTGCTGCTGCTGCTGGCCTTCTACATCGCGCCGATCGCGCAGGTGCTGGCCATCAGCTTCTCTGAGCCCGAGCCGGGCCTCGGCAATTACGAGCGCCTGCTCACTTCGGAGAGCATGCAGCGCGTCATCCTCACCACGTTGCGCATCTGCCTCATCACCACGGCGCTGGCGCTGCTGCTCGGCTATGCCGTCGCTTATGCCATCACCCTGGCCAGCCCGCGCGCGCGGGGCTGGTGGATGCTGGCGGTGCTGGTGCCGCTCTGGATCTCCGTGCTCGTCCGTGCCTTCGCCTGGGTCACGCTGCTGCGCCGGCAGGGGCTGGTGAACGACACGCTGATGGGCTGGGGCCTCATCTCCGAGCCGTTGCCGCTGGTCTGGAACGAGTTCGGCATCCTCGTCGGCATGGTGCACTACATGGTGCCCTTCGCCGTGCTGCCGATGCTTTCCGCCATGCGCGAGATCGACCCGCGCCTGCTGGCTGCCGCGCGCGGCCTCGGCGCCACGCGAGGCCAGGTGTTCCGGCAGGTCTTCCTGCCGCTTTCCCTGCCCGGCGTGATCGCGGCGGGCGTGCTGGTCTTCATCTTCTCCCTGGGCTTCTACATCACCCCAGCGATCCTCGGCGGCGGCAAGACGCTGATGGTCGCGGAGTGGATCAGCCTGCAGATCCTCGACCTCATCCGCTGGGGCCTCGGCACGATGATGGCGACCATGCTGATCGTCGCCATCCTGGTGACGATGGCGGTCTTCTCCCGCGTCGTGGACCTGCGGCGCATGTTCGGGGCGGGCGGCTGATGCACGGGACCTACGGAGCCGGCCCGGCCGGCCGTGGACTGGCCTGGATCACGGCCATGTATCTCGTGCTGCCGATCTTGATCGTGATTCCGGTGGCGCTGACCGACCAGCGCTACCTGTCCCTGCCGCACGATGGCATCAGCTTCCGGCACTTCGCGACGGTGCTGACCTCGCCGGAGTGGCTCGGCTCCATCTGGCAGTCCTTCACCATCGCGGTCGCGGCGACGGTGCTGGCCGTGACGGCCGGGACGCTCTGCGCCATCGGCTGCTGGCGCATCTCCCGCCGCTCGACGGACCTGATCCGCGTGCTGATGCTGCTGCCGCTGATCATCCCGTCCATCGTCTATGCAATCGGCCTCTACCGCTACTTCGGCCCGCTCGGGCTGCTCGACCGCTTCCTCGGCGTGGTGATCGCGCATGGCGTCACCGGCATCCCCTATGTCGTCATCACCGTCTCGACGGCGCTGGCCGGCTTCGACCCGCGGCTGGAGCAGGCGGCGCGGGGCATGGGCGCCTCCCTCTCGCAGACGCTGCGCTGGGTGATCCTGCCCCGCATCATGCCGGGCATCGTCTCGGGGGCGATCTTCGCCTTCATCCACTCCTGGGACGAACTGGTGATGGTGCTCTTCATCGCGAGCCGCGAGGTCTTCACCCTGCCGCGCCGCATCTGGGACGGCATCAACGAGAACCTGGACCCCGCCATGGCCGCCGTCGCGGTGCTGCTGATCGTCTTCACGCTACTGCTGCTGCTGGCCGACCGTGCGCTGCGCCGGCGATCCGAGGCGGGGTGACCGGCGGCCTTTCCGAGTCCAGGCCATGATGCGTTCGCTTCCGCTCACGCATCGTTGCCCAGCCTCTGCTTGCCGCGGAATTCAGACCTACGGCGCATTCGCGCCTCCGATCATCCCGCTATAGGCTGCCGCCAACCCGGAAAGGCCGTCCCCGATGCGCTTCCTCCCCGCCGCCCTGCTGGCCCTCGGCCTGCTTGCCGTCCCGGCCGGCGCCCAGACCATCAGCATCGGCATCGCCTCCGATCCCGACGTGCTGGACCCGACCCTCTCGCGCTCGGTGGCCGCGCGGCAGGTCTTCATGGCGATGTGCGACAAGCTCATCGAGCTGGACGACCAGGGCGGCCTCGTGCCGCAGCTCGCCACTGCCTGGGAATGGCAGGAGGACGGTCGTGCGCTGCTGCTGACGCTGCGCGAGGGCGTGCGCTTCCACGACGGCGCCGTGCTGGATGCCGAGGCCGCGGTGGCCAGCCTCAACCGTCACATGACCGCGCCGGGCTCCACCCGCCGCGGCGAGCTGGGGCCGGTGACCGCCATCGAGGTCGCCGGGCCCATGCAGGTCCGCATCCGCCTCTCCGAGCCCTTCGCGCCGCTGCTGGCGGCGCTGTCGGACCGCGCAGGCATGCTGGTCTCGCCGCGCCAGGCGAATGTGCTTGGCGCGGACTTCCAGGCCGCGCCCGCCTGCGCCGGCCCTTTCCGCCTGACCCGCCGCGTGGCGCTCGACCGCATCGAGCTGGAGCGCTTCGACGGCTACTGGAACCGCGACGCCATCCACGCCGAGCGCGTCATCTACCGTCCCATCCCCGACACCACCGTCCGCTCCGCCAACCTGCGCGCCGGCTCGCTGGACGTGATCGAGCGCGTGAACCCCTCCGACGTCGGCACACTGCGCGGCGACCGGCGCGTGCGGCTGCTGGAGGGCCCGTCGCTCGCCTCGGTCTATATCGCGATCAACGTGGCGAACGGCCCGAAAGCCGACACGCCGCTCGGCCGCGACCCGCGGGTGCGCGAGGCGCTGGAGGCCTCGATCGACCGCGAGATCCTGAACCGCGTGGCCTTCGAGGGCCTCTTCCGCCCCGGCAACCAGTCCACACCGCCGGGCCATCCCCAGCACATTGCGGGGCTGCCCATCCCAGGCCGCGACATCGCCCGCGCCCGCGCGCTCCTGCGCGAGGCCGGGCAGGAGCGCGTGCGGATCAAGCTCTCGGTGCCCAACACCACGGAATACGTGCAGGCCTCGGAGGTGCTGCAATCCATGGCGGCCGAAGCCGGCATCGCGCTCGAGCTCCAGGTCACCGAGACCGCGACCCTGCTGCGGCAATGGACGGCTGGCGATTTCGAGGCGCTGATCATCGCCTGGTCGGGCCGGACGGACATCGACGGCAATCTCTGGGGCTTCAACGCCTGCCGGGAATCCCTGAATGGCGGCCGCTACTGCAGCGAGGCGGCAGATGCGGCGATGCGCGAGGGCCGCACCAGCGTGGACCCGGCGGCGCGGCTCGCGGCCTATGGGCGGGCGATGGAGATCCTGCTGCGCGACCGGCCCTATATCTACCTCTGGCACCCGACCTGGTTCTTCGGGACGGGCGCGGCGGTGCAGGGCCTGCGGATGGTGCCGGACGGGCTGATCCGGCTGCAGGGGCTCCGGGTCAGGTAGCGTGCGATCGCGCGCGAGGCCTTAAGCCACGGCCATCCGGACGGACACATCCGCCGGCGGGGCCGCATAGGGCGCCGAGGTGACCAGCAGGTCCGCCCCGGCCTCGGCATAGGCCCGGGCGTTGCTCTCGTTCACGCCGCCGGTCGCCGCGATCATCGGCCGCTTCGCCATGCCAGACATGGCGCGGATCGCCTCGGCCACCTGCTCCGGCGAGAGCTTGTCCACCTGCACGCAGTCCACCCCGGCCGAGGCGAACCAGGTCACCTCGTCCACGCTCTCCGCCTCGACGGAAATCTTCCGTTCCGGCTGGGCGGCGCGCAGCTCCGCGACCCAGAGATAGGGCGGCTTGCGGCCCAGGAAGGCACGATGCTGCGCGAAGACGAGCACGCTGTCCGACAGCCCCAGCCGATGCGGCGCGCAGCCGCCGGCCATGATGGCCTTCAGCATCACGTCCTTGGCGCCCGGCAGGTGTTTTCGGGTGCAGGCGACGGAGATGTTGGGCTTTCCCTCGCGCGCGGCCAGCAGGATGCGCCGCGCCCGTGTGGCGACGCCGGAGGCGATCTCCATCAGCGTCTGCGCGACCTTGGCGCCACGATGCAGCGTGGCCGCGCTCCCCTCGGCGAGCAGAAGCTCCGACCCCGCTTCGACCTGCGCGCCCGATGAGTGAAAGCGCTGCACCGAGCGGCAACCGGCCAGCAGCATGATCCGTTCGGCCTCCTCGACGCAGCAGGCGACCATGGTCGCGCGGGTCACGAACACCGCCTGGCCGGGCTGCTCGCCGATGCCGAGGCCCTGGGTGGTCGCGTCGCCATAGGGCACGTCCTCACGCAGCATCGCGAGGAGGCGGTCGTCGGGCAGGGGGAAGGGCATGCCGGGAATCCTTCATCGGCGCGGCGGCCCCGAAGAGCCCCGCGCTTCAACGGCACGCAGATCAGCAGGAACCGTGCCAGACGGCCAGTGCGCCAGCCCCTGGACAGGGCCGCAAGCCGGGCATGGCGGGATCAGCCCTCCGCCAGGGCGGCCAGGAAGCTGGTAACGCCGGAGGAGCGGAGCGGCCGATAGGGCCGGCCCGCGGCGCGGCAGAGGCGCTTCACCGCCCAGGCGGCCTCGTGGCTCACGCAGTCCACGGGGAAGACCACCAGCTCGGCGCGGCTGACGAGGCCGGGAAGCTGGCTGCCGTTCTCCTCCACGCCGCCGTCATGGTGCAGCAGCGCGACGCCGAGCCGCGCGGCGCCCTCGCGCAGGGCAGGAATCTGGCCAGGCCGGCCGCCGACATAGAGCACGGTGCCGGGCAGGGGGGCGGCCGGGGCTTCGGAGGCATCGGCAGGCGCCAGCACCGCCAGGCCGGCCTCGGCCTCGGCGACGCGGAGCAGGGCCTCCTCGGCCCGGGCCTGGGCCGCCACAGCGCGGCGGTCGGCGGCTTCGGCGGCAGCCTCGGCCTCTGCGCGACGGGCTTCCAGCGCCGCCGCGCGCTGCTCGGCCGCCTCCAGCCGGCGCTGGAGGTCCGAGGCGGGCTCGGCTGACGGGGCAGGGACTGCGACCTGGGCGAGGCGCAGCGCGGCCAGAGCCTCCTGCGCCGCCACCCGCTCCTCGACCAGTTCCTGCAGCCGGGCCTGCTGGCGCGCGATGGTCTCGCGCTGCTCGGCGAGCTCGCGGTCCTGCGCGACCAGCCGGCGGATGTCGGCCCGGTTCGCCGCGCCCACGAGGTGCGAGAGCATGTGCACCGCGCCGAAGGCCTCGCGCGTGAGCGTGTCGTCCAGCGCCGGATGCGTCAGCACGGCCCAATAGGCGCCGGGGATGTCGCCGGCATCGAGCGCCTCGCGCCAGAGCGTGCGCAGCGCCGTGGCGTCGCGCGCCACCGCGAAGCGGTGGATCGCGCCGGCATGCCGCTCGTCCAGCGCCTTGTTGAGCAGCTTGCCGGCCTGGTCCTCGCGCGAGGCGAGCCCGACGCCGCGCCCGTGCAGGTCGTGGTCGGTCGCGCCCGCGGGCACCAGGTCGAGCTTGCGCAGCAGCCGGCGCAGCTCGTCGGCGGTGAGGCAGGTGCCCACGATGGAGCAGTGGAAGGTGCTGGCCAGATCCCAGATCCGGCGGCGGCGCATCGGCGCGGCCGGCATGGGCGCGCTCGCCAGGAAGGCGGCCAGTCCCGGCAGGCCGGGCGCGGGCCGGCCGGGCAGGCGGATCGCGCAGTCGCACGCCTCCTGCAGGACCCGGCGGGCGCCCGCGCCGCTCATGCGGCGGCGACCAGGTGGGAGACGTTCTTGGTCACGGTGTAGCAGGCCAGCCCCTCGCTGCCGCCCTCACGGCCGTAGCCGCTGTCCTTCACGCCGCCGAAGGGCGTCTCGGCGATCGAGGCGGTGAGGTGGTTGATCGAGAGGTTGCCGCACTCCACCCCGTCCGACAGCGCCTCGACGTTCGGCGCCGAATGGGTGAAGGCATAGGCGGCGAGGCCGAAGGGCAGGGAGTTCGCCTTGGTGATCGCCTGCCCGATATCCTGCGTCCGGCTGATGAGCGCGAGTGGGCCGAAGGGCTCCTCGTGCATGGCCAGCGCGTCGTCCGGCACGTCGGAGAGCACCGTCAGCGGAAAGAGGTTGCCCTGGTTGCCCACGCGCGTGCCACCCGCCAGCACCTTGGCGCCGCGCGAGACGGCATCGGCGATCAGCCGCTCCATCGCCTCGACGCGACGGGGATTGGCGAGCGGGCCCATCTGCGTGTCGGCATCGAGACCGTTGCCGATCTTCACGCCGGCCGCCGTCTCGCCGAAGGCGGTGGCGAAGCGGTCGTGGATCGCGTCGTCCACGAAGAAGCGCGTGGGCGAGACGCAGACCTGCCCGGCATTGCGCGATTTCCCCAGCGCCGAGGTCGCGGCCGTGGGGACCGGATCCACGTCGCTGCAGACGATCACCGGCGCATGGCCGCCGAGCTCCATGATGGCCGGCTTCATATGCGTGCCCGCCAGCCCCGCGAGCTTCTTGCCCACCGGCACCGAGCCGGTGAAGGTCACGAGACGGATGCCCGGCTGCGGGATGAGATACTCGGAGATCTCGCCCGGCACGCCGAAGAGCAGGCTCAGCGCCCCCTTCGGCACGCCCGCGTCGATGAAGGCCTGCACCAGGAAATAGGCGCCGGCCGGCGTCTCCTCCGAGGCTTTCAGGATGATCGCGCAGCCCGCCGCCAGCGCGCCCGCCAGCTTGCGCGTCGGCGAGCTGATCGGAAAATTCCAGGGCGAGAAGCCGGCGACGATGCCGATCGGCTCTCGGATCACGATGTGGCGCATGCCCGGCTCGGCGGGGATGACTCGGCCATAGGCGCGGCGGCCCTCCTCGGCGTCCCATTCGATGATCTCGCAGGCGCGCATCACCTCGACCTTCGCCTGGGCCCTCGGCTTGCCCTGTTCGAGCGTGATGGCCTCGGCGATCGTGTCCGCGCGCTCGCGCAGCAGCTGGGCGGCGCGCTGCATGATCTGCGCGCGCTTCGCGGGCGCGGTGCGGCGCCAGGCGCGGTGGCCGGCCTCCGCGGCCTCCAGCGCGTCGTCCAGGTCCTGGCGGGTGACGTGCGGCAGCTCGCCGACCACGCTGTCGTCAAAGGGGTTGTAGACGGGCTGGCCGGAACGGGCGCGCCAGTCACCGGCGATGCAGAGCTTCAGTTCGGGATAGGCAGCCATGATTTCCTCCAGCCCGTGACCGGGCATGTTCGCTATAAATGATTGGATATAGCGATGGCTGCCTTGTCAACGTCCTTGCGCATCCACGCCTGACGCCGATCGATTCCAGCGCCGGCCACCGCCGGAGGAGGGGCTCGGGGGGCATCCCTTCGGCTTCCGGCTGAGGGGACGAGCCATCGACATCCCGGATGTGAGGGCACCGGCGTGCCCATTCTGCGTATCGAGGGCCTTCCGCGACGTTCACCAGGCAAGCTTTGCGGTGCCGCGCTATGGAATCGTGATCGCCAGGCCCTGCCGGGCTACGGCCGTCATCATCCCGTGGGATTCGGACGGTCCTGCCAGTTATCGATGGGCCGGCTGATCGGGCGGAACGTCTTGAGGGACATCATCCCCATGACACGGGATTCTTTGTCGCGCGCTTATCCACGGGAGCATCTGCGACCGCTCATGGCGCGGGCCTTCGAGCAAGTCGGAAGAATCGTCCAAGGCAATCCGCTGGACAGCGCGACGTGGTCGGCGCGCAGGCCTCATCGGCGGCAAGCTGGAGGGCCGCTTCTACATGCAGCCCACCGTGCTGGCGATCGAAGTCGCCCTAATTCTTCTGCGCGTTCCAGAACACCGGCACCGCGCCCTTCAGCAGGCCCGTGATGTTCCGCCGGAAGGCCGCCGGCGGCAGGTACTGGCCGAGCGGGATGAAGGGCACCATCTCGAAGGCCCGCTGCTGGATCCGGCGATCCAGGCGCTGCTGCTCCGCCTCGTCGGTGCTGTCCATCCAGGTGTTGCGCATCGCCTCGATCTGCGGGTCGTCCGGCCAGCCGAACCACGCCGCCCGCCCGTTGCCACGGACGTTGGAAGCGTTGATCGGATCCCGATACTCCGCTGCCGGGAAGCCGGAGGGAAACATCGACCAGCCGCCCTTGTCGAGCGGCTCCATGCTGGCGCGCCGCTGGACGACCGTGCCCCAGTCCATCGACTGCTCGTCGAGGTTGAAGCCGACCTCCCGGAGGCTCGCCGCCACCACGCTGGTCATGGCGTGGTAGAAGCTCTGGTCGGTCGGGTGCATCAGCACGACCCGCTCCCCGCCATAGCCGGATGCGGCCAGCCTGCGCTTCAGCTCGGTCAGGCTGGGACGGTTGCGCACCGCCTCCATGCCGGCATCACTGGCCGAGGGCGTGCCCGGCAGGAAATAGCCGACCGGAGCGCGGAACAGCGACCGGTCCTCGCCCATCGCCGCCGTCATGCAGGCGACCTGGTCGATCGCCGCCAGCATCACCCGGCGGATCGCGGGGTTGGCGGTCGGCCCCTGCAGGCAGTTCGGCCGCATCGCGCCGAAGGTCCCGTAGCTGTCCAGCACCTCGACGCTGACGCCGCGGGAGCGGCGCAGCAGCGGCAGCAGATCCGGCAGCGGCTGGTCGAGCCAATCAACCTCGCCGTTGATCAAGGCGCTGCTGGCGGTCGCCGGATCCGGGATGAAGCGCCATTCGACGCGGTCGACCATCACGCGATAGCCGCCGGCGCAGAAGCTCGCCGGCTCGTTGCGCGGGCTGTACCGCTCGAACTTCGCGAAGACCGCGCGGCTGCCGGGCACGTATTCATCGGCGACCCAGCGGAAGGGACCGCTGCCGATGAATTCCGGCACCTGGCGATAGGGATCGGTCAGGGCCAGCCGTTCCGGCATGATCACCGGCGTCGGCTGCGTCTTCGCCAGCGCGTAGGGCAGCGAGGAGAAGGGCTTGCTCAGCCGGAACACCAGGGTCCGGTCGTCGGTCGCCTCCAGCGCGTCGAGCCGGGCCTCGACGGTCTGGCCGACCGGGTCGCGCTTCATCCAGCGGCGGATGGAGGCGACGCAATCGCGCGCCCGCACCGGCTCGCCGTCATGGAACAGCAGCCCCTCGCGGAGCCGCAAGGTCCAGCGCTTGCCGTTGTCCTCGACGGTATGGCCTTCGACCATCTGCGGCTGGGCGTTCAGGCGCTCGTCGCGGCCGTAGAGGGTCTCCCAGAGCATGGCGCCGGCGTTGCGGGTGACGACGGCGGTGGTCCAGACCGGATCGAGCGTGGCCATGCTGGCCTGCGGCACGTGGATCAGGATCTTGGGCTCGGCACCGAGCGCGGGGGAGGCGAGACGGCCACCGGCCGTCGCCGCCGCTCCGAGGAGCAGTTGACGACGTTGCATGAGACATTTCCTCGCAGAGCCCTCGTTGATGACCGGGGCCTTGACGGGAGGAGCTTATCACGCAGCACCGTCGCGCAAAGCATTATGGCGCGACGCGGCGCCGGCCTTACGGCATCTTCAGGTTCCGGTCGCGCCGCCGGACAGTTGATCCGGCGATCGCCTCATGCCCTCTCCAAGACGACCGAGAGGCAGAGCCCCTCGCAGGCGCCGCCTCACTCCGGCTTGAAGTCCATTGCCACGCCGTTGATGCAATAGCGCAGGTGCGAGGGCGGCGGCCCGTCCGGGAAGACGTGGCCGAGATGGCTGCCGCAGGTCGCGCAATGCACCTCGGTCCGCACCATGCCGTAGCTGTGGTCGGTCGACGTCTCGACCGAGCCGGGGAGGGGATCGTCGAAGCTCGGCCAGCCCGTACCGCTCTCGAACTTCCGGCCGGACTTGAAGAGCGGCGTCCCGCAGCCGGCGCAGGAGAAGGCGCCCTGCCGCTTCTCGTGCAGCAGGGCACAGCTGCCCGGGGCCTCGGTGCCGTGGCGGCGCATCACCTGGTATTGCTCGGGGGTCAGCAGGGCGCGCCATTCGGCGTCGCTGCGCGAGACGGGGTAGGTCTTTTCCATCAATTCGGCTCCGGCAGGAGGAGGCGCTCGTAGAAGCCGCCCCATCTTCGATTCTGATTCACCGGATGCACCTCCAGGATCCAGTATTTCTGATCCCCCGAGGCATCCGGGTCACGCATCCGAGATGGGTTCAGCGGGCTGATCCGGTAGAGGTCCTTGTCGCCGGGGATGCGGTAATGGGGGAACTCACCGACCAGGTGCCCGCGATCTGCCCGCCCCAGAGCCAGCCATCCTCGATCGCCAGCCGCTCCGCCTCGGCGAAGAGCTCGGCGCCGGTGATGTCCGGATGGGTGTCGAAATGTGCGCGCAGCTTGGCGAAGTGGCGCGGCAGGTCGGCGTTGAGGCGGTGCTTCTCAGGGTCGTCGCCCATGACGTAGGTGCGGCCGACATCGGCCTCCCATTCCTCGAAGACCGGCCCGAGGTCGACGAGGACCATGTCGTCCGCCTGGATGTCGATGACATCAGGATTGTCGGCCGCGATGGTGAGCGTGTTGATCCCGGCGCGGACGATGCGCTTGTGCCATTGCTTCTCCACGTCGAAGTCCTGGGATGCCAGCGCGAAGATGTCCTGCTCGACTTCGCGCTCGCTGCGGCCCGGCGCGATGAGGCCCTTCGCCTCGATGGCATCGAAGAGCTGCCGGGCCTTGTCCTCCGCCCATCGCAGGGCGGTGAGGCGCTGGTTCTCTTCCAAGATGGGGCCTCCGTTACGCTATATCTGTTTGAATATAACGTCACGGCCTGCAAGGCGCCCGTTACCGCTCGGCGTCGACCGCCCGCCATTCGTGGGTGAGGTCGTCCAGCTTCGCCTTGAGGTCGGCGGGCAGGGGACCGGCCTCGGCGGCGGCCAGGGTGTCCTTGAGCTGCTCGGGCCGACTCGCGCCCACGATCGGCGCCGTGATGGCGGGGTTGGAGATGACCCAGCGCATGGCCATGGTTGCCATGCTCATCCCGGCCTCGGCCGCGACGGGCTTCAGCGCCTCGACCGTCTCGAACTCACGGCGGTTCCAGTAGCGCTCCTGGTAGCGCGCGGCGGCCTCGCCGAGGGTGAAGCGCGAGCCGGGCGTCGGCGGCGCGTCGGCCACGTGCTTGCCGGTGAGCATGCCGCCGGCCAGCGGGTTGTAGGGGATGACGGCGATCCCCTCCTCCTGGCACATCGGCAGCAGGTCGCGCTCGTAGGGGCGGAAGAGCATGTTGTAGCGGGGCTGGCAGGAGACGATGCGCACGAGGTGCCGGAGCTCGCTGTAGCCGAGCGCGCGCGTGATCTTGTGCGCCAGCCAGTTGGACACGCCGACATAGCGGACCTTGCCCTGGCGCCAGATCGTATCGAGCGCCTCCATCACCTCCAGGACGGAGGTGTGCGGGTCCCAGTGATGGATCTGGTAGAGGTCGATGTAGTCGGTCTGGAGGCGCTTCAGCGAGGCGTCGATCGCGTCCAGCACGTGCTTGCGCGACATGCCGCCGTCCCAGGGCTTCGGCCCCATGGAGCCCACGCATTTCGTGGCGAGGATGAAGCTGTGGCGCTTGCCCTTCATCCAGCCGCCGATGATCTCCTCGGTGCGGCCCAGCGTCGGCTTGCCGCCGCCCAGCGGATAGGTGTCGGCGGTGTCGAAGAAGTCGATGCCGCCCTCGGCCGCGGCGTCCATGATGGCGTGGCTGGCCGGCACGTCGCATTGCAGGCCGAAGGTCATGGTGCCGAGGCAGAGAGGCGAGACGCGCAGCCCCGTCCCGCCGAATTTCACATGCTTCATGGTTGCGTCCCCGCCTGTCGTTGCGGGCGCGAGTTCACATCCGTTCGGCACGGAAGGGAACGGGGTCGCTATAAAATTATGAGGATAACCGGGCGCCCAGGAAATGGATCGGCCCGGCGGGGGCGAGCCCGTCGGCGCGGCCGGCGAAATGGCGCGCGGCCATCGCCGCGCTGTCGAGGTCCTCGATCTCGCCGAAGCCGAGGGAGCGGAGGTTCTCCGCCATCTCCGCCGGGGCAAAATAGCTCTTCCAGGGCTCGCCGCCCGCGGCCACTTCCTTGCCCAGCGAGGTGAAGCCCGGCCGGTCCGCGGCGGCGTAGTTCTGGGTGGGCTCGAAATAGTCGAAGACGACCTCGCTGCCCGGCGCCCAGGCGCCGATCTGGCGCAGCGTCTCGAGCACCGTCCCGGCCGGCAGGTAATAGGCCACGCCGAGCCAGGAGAAGAAGGTGGGCTTGGCCGGATCGACCTGGCCCGCGCGCAGCCCTTCCGTCAGCGTCGTACGCTCGAAGTCGATGGGCACGAAGGCGAGGGAAGCCGGCATGGCGATGCCCGCGGCCGCCAGCTGCTCCTTCTTCCAGGCCTGCGTCGCCGGATGGTCGACTTCGAAGACCTTCACGTCGGACGGCCAGCTGCTGCGATAGGCCAGCGTGTCGAGCCCGGCCCCGAGCAGGACGATCTGGCGCACGCCCCGCGCGACGGAATCGGCGAGCCGGTCCTCGCAATAGCGGCTGCGCGCGACCACGCCGCCGCGGAAGGCGAGGGCGAAGGGCGTCCGGAACCCGGCCTCTTTCGCGCGCAATCCGGCCTCGGCCCCGGCGCCGAGGATCGGCAGGGCGAGCGGGTCGCGGAAGACGACCGGCGTATCGAAGAGCTGATGCGCCGCGCGCTGCTCCGCGACCCGCAGCGCCGTGGCGCTCGCCTTTCCGTCCTGCATGAACTTCTCCTCCGGCGGGACCCTATGGACGGTGCGCGACGACGGCAATCGGTGTTGTTACGTGGTGCTCAGCCGCTCGTGATGTTGTTCGCGCGCGCCACCGCGCCGAAGCGCGCATGGTCCGCGCGGACGCGGGCGTCGAAGGCCTCGGCCGTGCCGCCGCCGACCACGGCGCCCTGCGCGGTGATGCGCTCGCGCACCGTGGCATCGGCCAGCACCTCGTTCAGCGCGGCGTTGACCCTGCGCACGACCTCGGCCGGCGTGCCTGATGGAGCGGAGATTCCCGTCCAGGCGCCGACGACGAAATCCGCGATGCCCTGCTCGCCGCCGGTGGGCACGTCCGGGAAGGCGGGCACGCGGGCCTCGCTCGACATCAGGATGCCGCGCGCCTGGCCGCCGTTCAGCGCCGGCGCCATCACCGACAGCGAGTCCGTCATGATCGGGAAGCGGCCGGCGATGAAATCCTGCAGGGCCGGCCCGCTCCCCCGATAGGGAATGGACTGCATCTCCGGCAGCCGCAGGCGCTCGCGGAACATCTCCATGGCGAGATGCGGCAGGCTGCCCGAGGCGGGAATGCCGTAGTCGATCATGGCCGGCTGGGCCTTGAGCCAAGCCTCGAACTCGCGCGCGTTGCGGGCGGGGATCGAGGGATGCACGCAGAAGGCCAGCGGCGCGTCCAGGATCATGCCGATGCTGACGAGGTCGAGCGGGTTGAAGCCCGCCGCCGGGAAGGTGTGCGGGTTGATGACCATCGGGCTGGAGTTGGAGGCGAGCAGCGTGTGGCCGTCGGGCCGGGCGCGGATGACGGCCTCGGTGCCGATATTGCCGCCAGCGCCGCCGCGGTTCTCGATGACCACCGGCTGGCCGAGGGCGCGGCTCAGCCCGGGCTGCACGATGCGCGCGGCGAAGTCGGTCTGCCCGCCCGGCGGATAGCCGACCACCAGCGCGATCGCCCGGCTCGGCCAGGATTGCGCGAGAGCGAGGCTGGGCGCGGCGAGGGCGGCGGCGCCGAGGAGAGCGCGGCGCGGGACGATGTACGGGGGCATGGCGTGTCCTATGAAGCAGCGGCAAGGATTTCGGTGGCGGACGGCTCGGCGCCGTGGAGGTCCGGGCAGCGCGCGCCGGACTGCCGGGCGATGGCGCGCCGCGCCGCGTTCGTGGTCAGGAAGGTGACCTTGCCGGGCGCGACGCCGAAGAGCTCGGCCATCCGCTCGATCAGGTCGGCTTCGGTGGTGATCCGCTCGGCCGGCAGTTTTCTGCCGCCGGCACCCTCGGCGGGCAGGTAGATGCAGAGGGCATCCGCCTGGTTCTTCGAGGCGCCGAAGGCTTCGAAGAAGGCGTCGTGCAGGTGCTGCACGCCGCGCCAGGTGGCGGCCGTGCTCTCGGGCTCGTGCCAGGCCGAGGCGATGGCGACATACGCACTCGCGGAAAGCCCGTCCAGGATCGCCGCCGCGTCCTCGCGGAGCGCGAAGCCGCCGGGATGGGTCAGCAGCCCCGCGCGGTCGATCAGGACCAGGTGCCGATCCGGCGCGAAGGAACGGCCCAGCTCCTCCTCCCGCATGGCGACGGCGCCGTCGGCGGCGATCTCGAAGACGCGGTAGGGGTGAGGGGGCTCGCAAAAGGCCGGGCAGACGGCCGATTGCGCGTGGCCGATCGTCACCATGGGCGTCCCGCCATGCCAGTGCCCCGAGAGCAGCAACCGGCGTCCGGGCGCCTGGGCCGCGCGGGCGGCGATGTCATCCGAATCTCCGTAGAGGAGGGGATAGTTGTAATCGACATACGGGCGGACGACGAAGTGCTGGAGATGAACCTCCCGCGACATTTCCGTGGCGTTTTCAAGGAGATGCTCGAAGCGGGCGCGTGAGGGGCCAATCCGCAGCGCCTGGTTGCCGGCCTGCTCCCAGTCGCGGAAGGCATGGACCGCGAACTTGCCGAACTGCATCACCTCCGGCGAAGTGCCGAAGGCGACGTCGAAGGCCGGGCCATAGTCATGGTTGCCGGGCAGCACCATCCAGGGCCGGCCGAGCCCTTCCAGCCAGCGTCGCACCAGCCCGTAATCGGCCAACGACTGCTGCACGATGGTCTTGAGGTCGTAGGTCCTGTCGCCGTCGAGCAGCGCGTGCGGCACGTCCAACAGGTCGCCGGTGACGGCGACGAGGTCGGGCGCCTCGTCGCGGATGCGCGGCGCCAGCGCCTCCAGCAGCTTCGGCACATGGCGCGAGAGGCGGTGCACATGGCCGTTATGGCCCGCCAGGGCGTGGCGCAGGTGGAAGTCGGTGACCTGGAGGATCTTGAGCATGGTGCCGCGATAGCGGCGCTTGCTCCGCGCGTCACTCCACCGAGATGTTCGCCGCCCGGATCACCGGCCCCCACAGCGCCGCCTCCGCCGCGATGAAGCGCGAGGCCGCCTCCGGCCTGGAATCCGTCACCGGCAGGAAGGCGATGGGCTCCAGGTCCCGCGCCATCTCCGGGCTCGCCATCACCTGGCGCGAGGCCGCGGCGAGGACCTGCAGCCGGTCCTCCGGCGTGCCGGGCGGGGCGGAGAGGTAGTAGACGATGCGCGCCACCACATCGAAGCCCTCCTCCTTCGCGGTCGGGACCTCCGGCAGCGCCGCCACGCGGTCCGTGCCGAAGACGGAGACGATCTTCACGCGGCCGTCGCGGTGCTGCGGGATCAGCAGGGGGAAGGTGTCCACCATGAAGGCCAGGTTTCCGGCCACGATGTCCTGCAGCGCCGGCGCCCCGCCGCGATAGGGGACATGCACCATGTCGAGGTTGCCCGCCCTCATCCGCAGCAGCTCGACCGAGAGGTGCGGCGCGCCGCCGATGCCCGAGCTGCCGTAGTTGACCCGCCCCGGCGCCTCGCGGATGCGCGCCACCAGCTCGGTGAGGCTGTTCACGCGCAGGTGGTTGCCCACGGCCAGCGCCAGCGGTGAGACGGTCAGGATCGAGACGGGCGCGAAGCCGGTCACGGGATCGAAGGGCGGCGGGTTGCGGGCGAGCGGCCCGGTGATGCCGGAGGTGGGGCTGTGGAAGATGAGGGTGTATCCGTCCGGCCGGGCCCGCGAGACCTCGCCGGCCGCGATCAGCCCGCCCGCGCCGCCGCGGTTCTCGACCACGATGGGCTGGCGCAGCGCCCGGCCGAGCCGGTCGGCGAAGAGGCGCGCGAAGGTGTCGGCGCCGCCACCCGGCGCGAAGGGGACGACGAGGCGGAGGCCGGCATTGGGATAGGCGCTCTGGGCCAGGACGGGCGCGGTGAATGCGGGCAGGGCGAGCCCCGCCGCAGCCGGCAGGAGCTGGCGCTTCTTCAGGATCATCGGATCGTTTCCTCGTGCCGTGTGTCCGGCATGACGGAAATTATGTGGCCCGCTCCCGAACCTGTCCATTCGTGGAAACCTGCGCGGGCTCTGCGTGTTCCCTTGCCGGACACAGGAGAAGCGGGATGAACAGCATCATTTATATCGTGGGGCTCGTCGTGGTCGTGGTGGCCGTGCTGAGCTTCTTCGGCCTGCGCTGAGGGCGGGTCAGGCCGGCCGGCGCGCGGCCATCAGGTAGTTCACGGCCATGTCGCGTGAGATGCGGAAGTCGCCAAGCGCGCCGGGCACCATCCCGGCCGTGTCCGTCACCGCGAGCCCGGCCCCGCGCAGCAGCGCACCCAGCTCGGAGGGGGCGAGGAACAGCTTCCAGTCATGCGTGCCCACGGGCAGCCAGCGCAGCAGCCGCTCGGCGCCGAGGATGGCGAAGAGCCAGGAGCGCCGCGTCCGGTTGAGCGTGGAAAGGACCACCCAGCCGCCCGGCCGCACCAGCCGGGCCAGGGCCGCGCAGAAGGCCGGGCGCTCGGCGACGGGCACATGCTCGATCACCTCCAGCGCGATCACGGCGTCGAAGCCGCCTTCCTCCAGGCTTTCGGGCGTCCCCTCGCGGTAGTCCACCGCCACGCCGGAGCCTGCCGCATGCGCCCGTGCCGCCTCCAGCGCCGCGCCCGCCGCATCCAGGCCCGTGACGGCGGCTTGGCGCCGCGCCAGCCATTCCGAGGACAGCCCGGCGCCGCAGCCCACATCCAGGATCCGCAGCCCCTCCAGTGGCCCGAGCCGCCCGGCGATCCATGCCATCCGCACCGGATTCATCGCGTGGAGTGGCGCCATGGGGCCCCGCGGGTTCCACCAATCGCCCGCCAGCGCGTCGAACTTGGCGATTTCCGCCGCATCCGCGGAGCCGGCCGTGTTGCCCATCTGCGTCATGCCCGGTATCTGACGCGCCCCCACTCCCACCGCAAGGCCCGCAAACGGGGCCAGGAACCACGATGTCCCGTATCGTCATGAAGTTCGGCGGCACCTCCGTCGCCGATCTGGACCGGATCCGCAACGTCGCGGCCCGCGTGAAGCGCGAGGTCGATGCCGGCCACCAGGTGGCCGTGGTGGTCTCGGCCATGTCGGGGACGACGAACCAGCTGGTCAAATGGTGCCAGGATCTCTCGCCGCTGCACGACGCGCGGGAATACGACGTGGTGGTCGCGACCGGCGAGCAGGTGACCATCGGCCTCACCGCCATCGCGCTGCAGGCGATCGGCGTCGAGGCGCGCTCCTGGCAGGGCTGGCAGGTCCCGATCCTGACCGACAACGCTCATGGCAAGGCCCGCGTGGACCGCATCGTCGGCGACGAGCTCATCAAGCGGATGGAGCAGGGCCAGGTGCCCGTGGTCGCCGGCTTCCAGGGGCTGGAGCCCAACCGCAACCGGGTGACCACCCTCGGCCGTGGCGGCTCGGACCTCTCCGCCGTGGCCCTGGCGGCGGCGCTGCATGCCGACCGCTGCGACATCTACACCGATGTGGACGGCATCTACACGACCGATCCGCGCATCGTGCCCAAGGCCCGCAAGCTGGACCGCATCTCCTACGAAGAGATGCTGGAGCTGGCCTCCGTTGGTGCCAAGGTGCTGCAGACCCGCTCCGTCGAGCTCGCCATGAAGGCGAATGTGCGGGTGCAGGTTCTTTCCAGTTTCGAGGATAAGCCAGGCTCCCTGGTCGTGGATGAGGACGAGATCATGGAGAAGCCGATCGTTTCCGGCATCGCCTATTCGAGGGACGAGGCGAAGGTCACGCTCCGCCGCGTGCCGGACCGGCCGGGCGTGGCCGCCCGGATCTTCGGGCCGCTGTCGGACGCCAACGTCAACGTGGACATGATCGTCCAGAACATCGGCGAGGACGGCAACACGGACATGACCTTCACGGTCGGCCGCGCCGACCTGCCGCGGGCGCGCGACATCCTGGAGAAGGCGAAGGAGGAGCTGAACTACGGCTCGCTCATCGCCGATCCCGATGTGACCAAGATCAGTGTCGTCGGCATCGGCATGCGCACCCATGCAGGCGTGGCCTCGACGATGTTCAAGGCGCTGTCCGAGAAGGGGATCAACATCCAGGTGATCTCGACCTCGGAGATCAAGGTGAGCGTGCTGGTGGCGGCCGACTACACCGAGCTGGCCGTGCGCGCGCTGCACACGGCCTACGGGCTGGACGCGGCGTGACGGACGCAGCCCCTCCCGTCATCCCAGAAGGCGCTTTCGCGGAGGTCGACCGGCTGATGGCCCGGGGCGCGGCCTTCCTGGGCACGCGCTACGCGCTGCTCGCCGGCGCCATGTCCTGGGTGAGCGAGCGGCACCTCGTGGCCGCGATCTCCAATGCCGGCGCCTTCGGCGTGATCGCCTGCGGGGCGATGGAGCCGGATCGCCTCGATCAGGAGATCGCCGGCACCAAGGCGCTCACGCAAAAACCCTTCGGCGTGAACCTGATCACCATGCATCCGCGGCTGGAGCAGCTCGTGGACACGTGCCTGAGCCATGGCGTCACGCACATCGTCTTCGCCGGCGGCATCCCGCCAGGCGCGGCGATCAAGCGCGCCAAGGAGGGCGGTGCGAAGATCGTCTGCTTCGCCCCGGCGCTGGCGCTTGCGAAAAAGCTGATCCGCTCCGGCGCCGACGCACTGGTCATCGAAGGCAGCGAGGCGGGCGGGCATATCGGCCCCGTCAGCCTCAACGTGCTGGCGCAGGAGATCCTGCCGCACATCACGGAAGTGCCGGTCTTCGTGGCCGGCGGCATCGGGCGAGGGGAGGCCATCCTCTCCTACCTGGAGATGGGGGCGGCCGGCGCGCAGCTCGGCACGCGCTTCGTCTGCGCGACCGAGTGCATCGCCCACCCTAACTTCAAGAAGGCCTTCCTCCGCGGTGCCGCGCGCGACGCACTGCCCACGGTGCAGATCGACGAGCGCTTCCCGGTCATCCCTGTCCGCGCGCTCCAGAACGCCGGCACCAAGCGCTTCATGGAGCACCAGGCCGCCGTGCTGAAGCGCTTCCAGGCGGGCGAGCTGACCAAGGAGGCGGCCCAGCTCGACATCGAGCATTTCTGGGCCGGCGCGCTCCGCCGTGCCGTGATCGACGGCGACGTGGAGAACGGCTCCCTCATGGCGGGGCAGAGCGTCGGGATGGTCACGCGCGAGCAGCCGGCGGCCGAGATCGTGGCCGAGCTGGTGGGCCAGGCGGCCGCGGCCTGGGCCGCCCGCCACAAATCCACCTGAAGATTTGGCCCGCATGAAGATTCGCACGGACGCCCTTTTCGGGTCTTTTGCCCCCGGCCTGGACGGTCTAACCATGGCCCCGTGTTCGACGACATGAAACGCTTCCGCCCCCAGGAGGCCCCCGCGGTGGACGCCGCCCGGCTCGGTGAGGAACTGCGCGATGCGCGCCTCGCCCTCGGTCTTGCGATCGAGGATGTGGCCGCCCAGCTGCGCATCCGCCGGGTCTATCTGGTGGCGCTCGAGGAAGGGCGAGTGAAGGACCTGCCGTCCCCCGCCTATGCCATTGGATTCGTGCGGAACTATTCCGGCTTCCTCGGCCTCGACCCCGGCGACATGGTGCGCCGGCTGCGCGACGCTGTCTCCGGCGCCACCCGCAAGGCCGATCTCGTCTTCCCGGAGCCGGTGCCCGAGCGCGGTTTTCCGGCCGGCGTGGTGGTCCTGGTGGGCGCCGTGATCGCCATCGGCGCCTATGTCGCCTGGTACAACTGGACCGGCACGCGCAACCGCAGCGTGGACGCCGTCCCGCCCGTGCCGGCTCGGCTCGAGACGGCGGCCCGCAGCGGCGAGGCCCTCCGGCCCGCCACGCCGGCGCCCGCCGCGAACACGCCCGCGGCGCCGGGCGCCCCGTCCACCACTGCGGCCGCGCCGCAGGCGACGACCCCCGGCATGCCGCCGCTGCCTGTCCCGACGCCGGTCCCGGTCCAGATTCCGCCGCCGGTCGTGACGCCCGCCGCCCCGGCGCCCGCGCCGAGCGCCGACCAGTCGCGCATCACCATTCGCGCCAAGGCCGACGTCTGGACCCAGGTGCGCGACACCAGGAACAACCAGCAGCTCCTCGCCCGGACCATGCGGGCCGGCGAGACCTTCGCGGTCCCCAATCGCGACGGGCTGGTGCTGTCCACCGGCAATGCCCAGGCGATGGACATCCTGGTCGAGGGCACCCCCTCGCCGGTCTTCTCCGAGCTGCGCGGCGTCCGGCGGGACATGCCGCTGACCGTGGCGCATCTCCGCCCGGCCGCGACGCCCCCGGCCGCGAACGCGCCCACCCCGGCGGCGCAGCCGCCCGCCCCCGCGAGGGCCAACCCGACGGTCCCGCGTCCCGCGCAATAGCGGGCGGCTCCCAACGCCCTTTGGCATCGGCTGCCAGGGGCCTATATTGGGGGCGAAACGGGATTCCGAGGACCGCATGAGCTATCGGCCTTACCAGCACATCGACCGCCGCAAGTCGCGCCAGATCCGGGTGGGCAAGGTGCTGGTCGGCGGCGACGCGCCGGTCTCCGTCCAGACCATGACCAACACGCTGACCTCGGACGCTGCGGCGACGATCGCGCAGATCCGCCTCTCCGAGGTGGCCGGCGTGGACATCGTCCGCGTGAGCTGCCCGGACGAGGACAGCACCAGGGCGCTGGCGGAGATCGTGCGCGAGGTGAACGTCCCCATCGTCGCCGACATCCACTTCCATTACCGCCGCGCCATCGAGGCGGCGAAGGCCGGCGCGGCCTGCCTGCGCATCAACCCCGGCAATATCGGCTCGGCCGAGCGGGTGAAGGAGGTCGTGAAGGCGGCCAAGGACTACGGCTGCTCCATCCGCATCGGCGTGAACGCCGGCTCGCTGGAGAAGCACCTGCTGGAGAAGTACGGCGAGCCCAACCCGGAGGCCCTGGTCGAGAGCGCGCTGTGGCACGCCGACCACCTGCTCCAGAACGACTTCCACGAGTTCAAGATCAGCGTGAAGGCGTCGGACGTCTTCCTCGCCGTCGCCGCCTATCAGCAGCTGGCGGACGCCTGCGACCATCCGCTGCACATCGGCATCACCGAGGCGGGCGGCAAGCGCACGGGCACGGTGAAGTCGGCCGTGGGGCTGGGCTCCCTGCTCTGGGCCGGCATCGGCGACACGATGCGTGTCTCGCTCTCGGCCGAGCCGGCCGAGGAGGTCGCGGTCGGCTGGGACATCCTGAAGTCGCTGCACCTGCGGCACCGCGGCGTGAAGATCATCTCCTGCCCCTCCTGCGCGCGGCAGGGCTTCGACGTGATCCGCACGGTGGAGAAGCTGGAGGAGCGGCTGGCCCATGTGGTGCAGCCGATCAGCCTCTCCATCATCGGCTGCGTGGTGAACGGGCCGGGCGAGGCACTGATGACCGATATCGGCCTGACCGGCGGCGGCGCGGGGCGGCACATGGTCTACTCGACCGGCAAGCAGGACCATACGACCGACACGGACGCCATGGTGGATCACCTGGTGGGCCTGGTGGAGGCCCGGGCGGCGAAGCTTCAGGCCGAGGCGGACGCGCAGAAGGCGGCCGAGGCCGCGGAGAAGCAGGCGACCATGGCGGCGGAGTGACCGCCGCGCTTGAATTCGCGTCTCGGAAAGTCTAGGTAATACTTTTGTCTAAGAGGTATTACCGTGGGGATGCCCGTCACCGTGAAAGGGCAGGTCACCATCCCGAAGCCTATGCGGGATCGTCTGGGCCTCAAGCCGGGCAGCCGCGTGGAATTCGAAGCGCTGCCGGATGGGCGCGTGGCCATGCGCAAGGCGCCATCCCCGGATAGCGACTATGCCGAACGCCTTCGCAGGGCGCGTGGCGCGGCGACGGAGCTTGCCGGCATATCCACCGACGAGATCATGCGCCTTCTGCGCGGCGATGACGACGAAGCGTGACCTTTCTCGACGCCAATGTCCTGCTCGACATCGCCCAGACGCAGTCGGAATGGTTCGAATGGTCCAGCGCTCGATTGCAGGAGCGGGTCGGCTTCGGTCCGCTTCTGATCAACGATGTGGCCTACGCCGAGATCTCGGTGGGCTTCGCGACGCTTGAACGGCTCGACGCTTTCCTGAGCCTGATCGGGGTGACGCTGGAACGCACACCGAAGGAAGCCCTTCTCCTCGCCGCCCGTGCCCATTTGAACTATCGCCGCCAGGGCGGCACCCGCCTCGGCTTGCTGCCGGATTTCTTCATCGGCGCCCACGCCGTCCATCTGGAATCGCCGCTCATCACCCGCAATCCGCGCCGCTATCGCACTTATTTCCCGAGGCTCGCGCTCATCTCGCCCTGACCATCTGCCCTGAACCCTTGCCCCGCGCCCGCGCCGGGGCTACCCCCGCACGCCATGTCCAGCCAGAAATTCCAGCCCCCGCGCGGCCTGCGTGACCTCATCGGCGACGAGTTCCGCCGGCATCATCGCGTCATCAAGACCGCGCGCCGGATCTCCGCGCTCTACGGCTTCGAGGAATGGGCGCCGCCGATCTTCGAGGACACGCGCGTCTTCGCCCGCGGGTTGGGCGAGACCTCGGATGTGGTCAGCAAGGAGATGTACACCTTCACCGACCGCGGCGGTGAATCCGTGACGCTCCGGCCGGAGGCGACGGCGGGCCTCTGCCGCGCGCTGGTGAGCAACGGCCTCGCCCAGGCCAACCTGCCGCGCAAGATCTTCTGCGCCGGCCCCATGTTCCGCTACGAGCGGCCGCAGAAGGGCCGCTACCGCCAGTTCCACCAGATCGACATCGAGGTGATGGGCGCGGCCGAGCCGCTCGCCGACGCCGAGGTCATCGCCTGCGGCTGGCACATCCTCAACGAGCTCGGCATCGCCGAGGGCACGGTGCTGGAGGTGAACACGCTGGGCGACGCGGAAAGCCGCGATGCCTATCGCGCCGCGCTCATCCTGCACTTCTCTGCGCATCGCGAGGCCCTCAGCGAGGACAGCCAGCGCCGGCTCGAGAAGAATCCGCTGCGCATCATCGACAGCAAGGACGAGGCCGACCGCCGCCTCGTGGCCGACGCGCCGACCATCGAGGCCTACCTCACCCCCGCCGCGCGCGCCCATTGGGACGCGCTGCGCCGCCACCTCGACGGCTTCGGCGTGCCGTTCCGGGAGAACCCGCGCATCGTCCGCGGCCTCGACTACTACAGCCACACCGCCTTCGAATTCGTGACCGACCGGCTGGGCGCGCAGGGCACGGTGATGGGCGGCGGCCGCTATGACGGGCTCGTCGAGGAAATGGGCGGCCCGGCCACGCCCTCCGTCGGCTGGGCCGCCGGCGTCGAGCGGCTCTCCATGCTGCTGGAGGCGGGCGACCTCACGCCGCCGGCATACCGGCTGGTGAACGTGATCCCGGTCTCGGAAGCCGAGGAGGGGGTGGCGCTCGTCGTCCTCCAGGCGCTGCGCGCCGGCGGCATTGCGGCCGAGATGGGCTATCGCGGCAATCTCAAGCGCCGGATGGAGCGTGCCAACCGGCAGAACGCCCGCGCCGCCCTCATCATCGGCGAGACCGAGGCGGCCAAGAGCGTGGTGCAGCTGCGCGACCTCGACGCCGGCACGCAGGAGGAGGTCCCGCTCGCCGAGATCGTGGGGCGCCTGCGCGGATGAGCCTGCCCGTCTCGCTCGACCGGGTGATGATCCGCGCCGCCGAGCTGCGCGCGCAGCTCGAGACCGCCGATGGCGCCCAGGTCGGCACGCTCTCCAAGGAGCTCTCGACGCTGGAGCCGCTGGTCGAGAAGGTCGGCGAATACCGCGCGCTGGAGACGGCCCAGGCGGAGGCCGAGGCGATGCTCGCCGATCCGGAGATGCGAGAGCTGGCCGAGGCAGAGCTCGCCGAGACGAAGCGGAGCCTGCCCAGGCTGGAGCGCGAGATCCGCCTCATGCTCCTGCCGCGCGACGAGGCCGACGCGCGCAGCGCCATCCTGGAGATCCGCCCCGCCGCCGGCGGCGACGAAGCCGGCCTCTTCGCCGGCGAGCTCTTCGCCGCCTACCGGAAATACGCGGAATCCCGTGGCTGGCGCTTCACCACCCTCGATTACGACGAGAACGAGCTCGGCGGCATCAAGGGCGCCTCGGCGGAGATCGAGGGCAAGGACGTCTTCGCGCGGCTGAAGTTCGAGAGCGGCGTGCACCGCGTCCAGCGCGTGCCCGCGACCGAGACGCAGGGCCGCATCCACACCTCGACGGTTACCGTCGCCGTGCTGCCGGAGGCCGAGGAGGTCGACGTCCAGATCGACGACAAGGACCTCCGCATCGACACCTACCGCGCGCAGGGCGCGGGCGGGCAGCACGTCAACAAGACGGACAGCGCCGTCCGCATCACCCACATCCCGACGGGCACCGTGGTGGCGATGCAGGAGGAGAAGAGCCAGCACAAGAACAAGGCCAAGGCCATGAAGATGCTGCGCGCCAAGATCTACGACGCGCAGCGCACGGCGCTGGATTCGGCCCGCGCGGCCGATCGCAGGGGCCAGGTCGGCTCCGGCGACCGCAGCGAGCGCATCCGCACCTACAACTTCCCCCAGGGCCGCGTGACGGATCACCGCATCGGGCTGACGCTCCATAAGATCGACCGCATCATGATGGGCGAGATGGACGAGATCTTCGACGCGCTCGTCAGCGAGGACGAGGCGCGCAGGCTGGCGGAGGAAGGTTAGCGCCGTGCGCTCGAGGGCATCGCGCGCCAGCCTTTTTTTCTGTGCCATCAAACGCCGGGCGCCGCCTTCTGCGGCCTGGCTTCGCCGCGCCACCGGAACGCACGGCCGGCAACTCGGTTTGGCGGCCGCGACGCGGCTGGCGCCGAGAACGGCATGACCGGCGCTTTGAACGTGACCGTCGGCGCCCTGCTCTGCCAGGGCGGCCAGGCGCTGCGCGAGGCCGGGATCGGGGATTCGCGGCGTGAGGCGCGGACGCTCCTGGCCCATGCGCTGGCCTCCACCACCGAGGCCCTGCTGCGCGAACCCCGGGCGGAGGTGGCGCCCGAGGCGGCCAACCGCTTCCGCGCCGCGCTGGACCGCCGGGCGGCCCGCGAGCCCATGGCGCAGATCACCGGCCATGCGGGCTTCTGGACCCTCGACCTGGAGGTCGGCCCGCAGACCCTCGTCCCGCGCGCCGACTCGGAGGCGCTGATCGAGGCGCTGGTCACGTCCGGCGTCGCCCCGCGCCGCATCCTGGATCTCGGCACGGGCACGGGCTGCCTGCTTCTCGCGGCCCTGGCCGAGTTTCCGGAGGCGCAGGGGACCGGCGTCGACCTGATCCCGGAAGCCGCGGCCCTCGCAGCCCGCAACGCCGCCCGCAACGGGCTGGAGAACCGGGGAAGATTCTTCGCCGGCCATTGGGCGGACGCGATTTCCGGCCGCTTCGATGCAATCCTCTCCAACCCTCCCTATATCGGGAGCGGCGCGATCGCCGGGCTGATGCCCGAAGTCTCGCGGCACGAGCCCGCCTCCGCCCTCGATGGGGGCACTGACGGGCTCGACGCCTATCGCGCCATCCTGAGCCAGCTGCCCCACCTCCTGACCCCCGACGGCATCGCCGTGCTGGAGCTGGGCGAGGGGCAGGGGCCTGCCGTCTCGGCCCTGGCCGAAACGGCCGGGCTCCGGGTCCTGGGCGGGCGCGAGGACCTCGGCGGGATCACCCGGGCGTTGATATTGGCGCTGCAACAGAAACCGGTTGGCGGAACGCCCGATCCCGTCTAGAGTCCCAGTGTCAGCAAGGCCTCAGGCCGGCAGACGGGCGCCACGGCCCTAGGGACCAGACCCCCAGGGGACAGCTCAGGGGGCGGCGGCGCCAAGCAACCGACAGCTCGCGCGGAGACGAGACCTGCGCGGCATCAAGACAGCGAAGCACAGCAACGAATGAACATGAAGCGCATGCGCCGTGGCCATCGCCATGGCGGCGGTGGTGGCGGCGGCGGTGGTGGCGGTCAGTATCGCAACGCCGGCGGTGGCGGCGGCGGGAATGGCAATCAGCCCCTCAATCGCAACCACGTTTTCGACTCCAGCGGCCCGGATGTCCGGCTCCGCGGCACGGCCCAGCAGCTCTTCGAGAAGTATCTCCAGCTCGGGCGTGACGCGACAGGCGGCGGCGACCGCGTGGCGGCCGAGGGTTATTTCCAGCATGCCGAGCATTATTTCCGCATCCTGGGCGCCATGAACGCGGCGCAGCAGCAGCCTCCGCCCCAGGGCCAGCAGGACCGCCGCTACCGCGAGCCGGGCGACGGCTACCGCGACCAGGATGGCTATGGCCAGGACGGCGGGCCGAACCAGGAGCAGGGCGAGGCCGGCGAGGCCAATGGCCATCCGAGCCTGGAGGCCGAGCTGGCCGGCGAGGCGGAGACCCTGCCCATGCCGCAGCTTCGCCGCCCGGTGCCGAATCCGGAAGAGCCCGCCCAGTAAAGGTCAGGCCTCTCCCGAGGCCTCCTTCAGGGCGAAGACGCGCAGCCGGCTGGCCAGGGGCTCCTCGGCTCCGGCCCGCGCCGCGTCCTGTTCGGCAATGAGCGCGGCGAGGGTGGTGCCCCGCCGCGCGGCCGCCTGTTCCAGCACCGCCCAGAATTCCGGCTCCAGCGCGATCGAGGTCGCGTGGCCCGCGAGGCGCACGCTGCGCTTGGCCAGATGGCGTGTCATCTGAGGGAATGATTCACGTCTGCGGCCTTCGGCCTGCGACGATCATGCCCTAGCTCCCCGGCAGGCTGACGCCCGGCTTCAGCATCGCCTCCGGCTTCACCCAGTTGTCGAAATCCTCCGCGCTGACGGCGCCGAGGCGCAGCGCTGCCTGGCGCAGCGTCAGGTCCTCATGCAGCGCGAGCTTGGCGATGGCCACCGCCCGGTCGTAGCCGATATGCGGGTTCAGTGCCGTCGCCAGCATGAGCGACTTGGCGAGGTTGTCGGCGATCTTCGCCAGGTTCGGCTCCAGCTTGTCCACCATGTTGTGAGCGAAGCTTTCGGCGGCGTCGGCGAGCAGCGTGGCCGATTGCAGCACGGCATTGATGATCACCGGCTTGTAGACGTTGAGCTCCAGATGGCCCTGGCTCGCGCCGATGGTCACCGTGACCTGGTTTCCCATCACCTGGGCGCAGACCATGGTCAGCGCCTCGCTCTGAGTCGGGTTGGTCTTGCCCGGCATGATGCTGCTGGAGAGCCCGTCCTCCGGGATCACCAGCTCCGAGATGCCGGCGCGCGGCCCGCTGCCCATGAGGCGCACATCATTCGCGATCTTCATGAGCGAGGCGGCGATGGTGTTCATCTGCCCGTGCAGCTCCAGCAGCGCGTCATGTGCCGCCATGCCTTCGGACTTGTCGGGATTGGGCGTGAAGGGCAGCCCGATGCGGGTGGCCGCGACCTCACAGAAGGCGCGGTCGAAGTCGGGGTGCCGGTTCAGTCCGGTGCCCGCCGCCGTGCCGCCCTGCGGGAGCTGCAGCAGCCGCGGCATGCTCGAATCCAGCCGCGCGATTCCCAGAAGCACCTGCCGCGCATAGGTCGCGAACTCGCCGCCCAGCGTGACCGGCACGGCGTCCATCAGATGGGTGCGGCCGATCTTGGTGATCTCCGCCCATTGCGAGGCGCGCGCGCCCAGGCTGTCCGCCAGCACCTTCAGCGCGGGCTTCAGCCGGAACTCCACCGCCTGCGCTGCTGCGAGGTGCATCACCGTCGGGAAGCTGTCGTTGGAGGACTGCCCGCGATTCACATGGTCGTTCGGATGCACCGGCTGCCGGGCGCCCAGCGGATGGCCCAGGATCTGGTTCGCCCGGTTCGAGATCACCTCGTTGGCGTTCATGTTGGTCTGCGTGCCGGAGCCCGTCTGCCAGATGGGCAGCGGAAACTCCTCGTCGCGCTGTCCCGCGATGATCTCGTTGGCCGCCTGCCGGATCGGGTCGGCGATGTGCATCGGCAACTCGCCGAGGTTGGCGTTGGCCTCGGCCGCCGCCCATTTCTGCAGCCCCACGGATTTGATGAGCAGGGGCGAAAAACGCTCGGTGCCGATGGCGAAGAGGCGCCGGGCCCGCTCCGTCTGCGGTCCCCAGAGGCGCTCCTCGGGAATCTCGATGGTGCCGAGGCTGTCGGTTTCGGTGCGGGTGGTCATGCCGGCTCCTGTGCGTCGCAGGAAGAAAGCGCGGGCGCGGGGAAGGTTACAACCCTCTCCAGGTCGGCCCGCCGCGATCCTTCCCCTTTGCAGGGAGATCGGGGCGGCCGGCGGAAAATCCAGCTTCGCGGACGCGGCCCGGGCCGGAAGAATGCATCGGCCTGTCGTCCCGGTTGACGTGTCGCCGCCCGCGCCGCCATGACTCGCGAAACGTCCAGGGACACCAAGCCATGCTGAGCCTGCGCCCCAATTGCGAATGCTGCGGCCGCGACCTGCTGCCCGAGAGCCGCGACGCGCTCATCTGCTCTTTCGAATGCACCTGGTGCACCGATTGCGCGGCGACGAAGCTGCCGGGCGGGCTCTGCCCCAATTGCGGCGGCGAGCTGGTACGGCGGCCCGTCCGGCCGGCGGCCAAGCTGGCGGCCTTCCCGGCCTCAACGGAGCGGAAGCACCGGCCGGAGAAGTGCGGTGGGCCCATCGCGGCCTGAGCCGCGCTCAATCGCCGTAGTTGGCGATCTCGATCAGGTTCCCATCCGGATCCCGGCAATACACCGAGGTGATCGGCCCCAGCGCCCCGTCCTTCGGCGTCGGCCCCATCTCCACCGTCACGCCGCAGCTGTGCAGGTGCTCGACGACCTGCGCGGCGGTGACGGTGACGATGAAGCAGAGGTCCTGCCCGCCCGGGGCCGTGGCCGGCCCGCTCCACCACTCGGCCTGGGTGGCCTCAACGGGGCGGAGGTTGATCTTCTGCCCGCCGAAGCGGACCGCGGTGCGGTTGTGCGGGCCGAAATCCGCGCGCTCCATGCCCAGCACGCGCTGGTACCAGGCGGCGCTGATCTCCACGTCCTTCACGGTCATCACGAGGTGGTCCAGCCGGTCGACGGCGAAGCGCATGGGCTACTGCTCTCCTTGAAGCGTGATGACCGAAGGCGCGAAGGCGCCGGAGGTCTGGATCAGGCGCTCAGACAGTCTGGCGGCGGCGCCGCGCGGTGACCTGGATCTCGATGCGCATCGCATCGGTCTGCAGATTGGCATGGATCAGCGTCGAAGCGGGCTTCGCCACCCCGAAATACCTTTTGACGACCGGCCAGCAGGGCTCCCAGTCCTCGCGCCGCGGCACGATGAAGAGCGCGCGCACCACGTCATCGAGGGTCGCGTCCGCCTGCGCCAAAGCCGCAGCGATATTGCGAAACGTCTGGTCGCACTGGCCGACCACGTCGTCGACGATGGTCATGGTCGAATAGTCATAGCCGGTGGTGCCCGAGACGAAGATGTCGTCCCCGTCCACCACGGCGCGCGAATAACCGATCTCCTCCTCGAAGCGGGAGCCGGAGGAGATGAGACGTCGGGTCATCGGGTCACCTGTGCGGCAGAGGGTGCGAATCCAGGAACTATTCGAGGCCTTCGTAGAAATCGTTGCCCTTGTCGTCCATCACGATGAACGCCGGAAAATCCTCGACCTCGATGCGCCAGACCGCTTCCATGCCGAGCTCCGGATATTCCAGCACCTCGACCTTGCGGATGCAGTCCTGCGCCAGCCGCGCCGCCGGGCCGCCGACCGAACCGAGGTAGAAGCCGCCATAGGTCTTGCAGGCGTTCAGCACGGCCTTGCTGCGGTTGCCCTTGGCGAGCATCACCAGCGAGCCGCCGGCGCGCTGGAAGGCCTCGACATAGCTGTCCATGCGCCCGGCCGTGGTGGGGCCGAAGCTGCCGGTCGCCATGCCGGCCGGCGTCTTGGCCGGGCCCGCGTAATAGACGGGATGGTTCTTGAGGTAGTCGGGCAGGCCCTGGCCGGCCTCGATCCGCTCCTGCAGCTTGGCATGCGCGATGTCGCGCGCGACCACGATGGTGCCGGTCAGCGAGACGCGCGTCTTCACCGGGTGCCTGCTGAGCTCGGCGCGGATGGCGTCCATGGGCTGGTTGAGGTCGATCTTCACGACCTCGCCGCCGAGGATGTCTTCGGTGTGCTCGGGCAGGTAGTGCGCGGGATCGTGCTCCAACTCCTCGAGGAACACGCCCTCGGCCGTGATCTTCGCCTTGATCTGCCGGTCCGCGCTGCAGGAGACGCCGATGCCGATGGGCAGCGAGGCGCCATGCCGCGGCAGCCGCACCACCCGCACGTCATGGCAGAAGTATTTGCCCCCGAACTGCGCGCCGATGCCGAGGTTCTGGGTCAGCTTGTGGACCTCCACCTCCAACTCCGGATCGCGGATCGCGTGGCCCGACTTGCCGCCCGAGGTCGGCAGCGCGTCCAGATACTTGGTGGAGGCCAGCTTCACCGCCTTCAGCGTCGTCTCGGCGCTGGTGCCGCCGATCACCACCGCGAGGTGGTAGGGCGGGCAGGCGGAGGTGCCGAGCGTCTTCACCTTCTCCTCGATGAAGGCGAGCAGCTTCGCCTTGTTCAGCACCGCGCGGGTCTGCTGGTACAGGAAGGTCTTGTTGGCCGAGCCGCCGCCCTTCAGCACGAACATCAGGTGCAGCTCGTCGGCCTTGTAGTCGCCGGGATTGGCCAGGATGGTGAAGTCCACGGGCAGGTTGTTGCCGGTGTTCACCTCCTCGAACATGGAGAGCGGCGCCATCTGGCTGTAGCGCAGGTTGGTCTCGGTGTAGGTGCGGGCGACGCCGTAGCTGATCGCCTCCTCCTCGTCGCCCTCGACCCAGACGCGCTGGCCCTTCTTGCCAAAGACGATGGCCGTGCCGGTGTCCTGGCACATGGGCAGCGCGCCGCCGGCGGCGATGTTCGCGTTCTTCAGCAGGTCGAGCGCCACGAAGCGGTCGTTCGCGCTGGCCTCGGGATCGTCCAGGATTTTTCTCAGCTGCGCGAGATGCGCGGGACGCAGCAGGTGGGACACCTCATGGCAGGCGGTGAAGGCCAGCTCCTCCAGCACCTTGGGCGGGATGCGCAGCACGCGCTTGCCGTCCACCTCGACGGTCGTCACGCCCTCGATGGGCAGCTTGCGGTATGGCGTCGTGTCCGCGCCGAGCGGGAACATCGTGCTGAAGGAGTAGCCGGGCGGCCGGGGAGGAGCGTCGAGGGGCATCGGAACCATCCACAAGTCTTCGTAACAACCCATAGCGCAGGCGGAATGCGGCGTCAGCCCGCTTGCGGGCACATGCCCGCTCTGCGACGCTTCGCGGATGGACCGTCCGCTGCATCTCGACCTCCCCGACGCGCATTCCGGGCACACCGCCCATTTCACGGATTATCGCGCCGCGGAGATCGGCACGGTCACGCTCTCGCCCGATGGGCCGGTGGAGGCGGGGAGCTACGCCAGCTTCACCCTGACCTTCACGGCCGGCCGCTTCGGCATGGACGACACGGGCAGCCTGCGCGTCAGCCTGCGCCAGGTCAGCGACGTGGGCCGGCCGCAATTCGCCGATCCCGCGGCGCCGAACTACGTCACCGCCGAGGCCTCGAACGGGGCGAAGCTGGTGCTGGAATACAGCCCCAAGCTCAATATGCGCCCCTGGTCCCGCACCCTGACAGTGACCGTCGCGCGCGGTTTCCTGGCCCCGGGCGACACCATCACCATCCGGCTGGGCGACACGCGTGGCGGCTCGCCCGGCCTGCGGATGCAGACCTATTGCGAGGCACGGTTCCACTTCCTGGTGCTGGCCGACGTCTTCGCCACCTGCAATTGGGCGCTGCTGCCGGTGCAGCCCTGGATGCCGGTGATTCCGGGCCGGGGCGTGCGGCCGCTCGCGATCCTCCCGACGCTGCGGCGGCCGGGCGAGACGTTTGCCCTGCATCTCCGCTCGGATGACCGCTGGGGCAATCCGGCGGCGCTGCCGGCCGGGACGCATCGGCTGAGGGCGAGCGCCCTCGTGAAGGGCCTGCCCGAAAGCTTCGAATGGCCGGAAGGCGCGCGCTCGCACCGCATCGAGGGGCTGAGCGCCGGGGCGGCCGAGGCGCTGGTCATCACCTGGGACGAGACGCCGTCGAACCCCATGCGCGTGGCCGAGACGGCGCTGCTGCCCTTCTGGGCCGACCTGCACGGCCAGTCCGGCGAGACAGTCGGCACCGGCCGCATCGACGCGCTGGCCGCCTATGCGCGCGACCTCGCCGGCGTCGACGCCATCTGCCACCAGGGCAACGACTTCCAGATCACCCAGGAAGGCTGGGCCGACTTCAACCGCTGCTTCGAGGCCTTCGACCAGCCTGGCCGCTTCGTCTTCCTGCCCGGCTACGAGTGGTCGGGGAATACGGCGCTGGGCGGCGACCGCAACGTGCTCTACCCCGAGCCGAACCGGACCATCCACCGCTCCTGCCACGCGCTCATCGAGAATCTCTCCGACGAGGCGACCGACGCGCTCGATGCGCGTGAGCTGCACGCCATGCTGAAGGCCGAGGGGCGGCCGGTGCTCTGCATCCCGCATGTCGGCGGCCGCTATGCCAACCTCTTCTTCACGCACGACAAGCTTCTGGAGCGCGCGGTCGAGACGCATTCCGACTGGGGCACCTTCGACTGGCTGCTGGAGGATGCCTTCGCCGTCGGCGCGCGCGTGGGCATCGTCGCCAATTCGGACGGGCACAAGGGGCGCCAGGGCGCCTCGCATCCCGGCGCCTCGCAATTCGGATCCTATGGCGGGCTGACCTGTCTGCTGACGACCGAGCTTTCCCGCGCCGGGATCTTCGAGGCGCTGCGCCGCCGGCACCACTACGCCACGACCAATGCCGCGCGCATCCACGCCGATGTGAAGGTGACGCTGGCCCATCCGGCGCAGCTGTACATCGACGATCCCGCCCTCGGCGGCGCGCCGGACGGCAAGACCTCCGCGGCCATGATGGGCGACATCCTCGCCGGCGTGCAGGACGAGACGGCGCTCTTCTCGGCGGAGATCATGGGTTCCTCGCCGATCGAGCGGATCGAGCTGCGCAACCGCACGGAGCTGCTCGAGGTGATCCGCCCCGAGGGGAAGCCGGGCCTGCGCCTGCGCGTCGTCTGGGAGGGAAGCGAATATCGCGGTCGCGGCCGCGAGACCTTCTGGGTCGGCGAGATTGGGCTGGCGGGCGGCACCACCTGGTCCGGCGTGAAGCCCATCAACAAGTTCAACCTGGACCACCGCTTCCAGGCCGACGACACTTCGCTGAAGCTGCAGGGCGTCACCACCGGCGGCTTCCAGGCGTTGGAGGCCACGCTGTCCGACCTCGACGGCACGCTGAAGATCGAGACCGCGCTGGTGAAGGCCGAGATCCCGCTGCGCGACCTGCTGCAGGGCGAGGCGCGCTGGGAGGCGGGGGGCCTCGGCCGCCGCATGCGCGCCTTCCTGCTGCCGGACGAGCCGCCGGCCTCGCATCTGACATTCGAGCACAGCATCAAGCTGCGCCAGAGAGAGGACAACGCCCTGTTCCTTCGGGCCACCTTCGAGGATGGGAGCGTGCTTTGGACAAGTCCCGTGTATCTGTTGCGCTGACTCGGCGAGGTCTTCTCGCGGCCGGCGTTGCGCTGCCGGCCGCCGCCCACGCCCACGCCCAGGCCTGGCCGACGCGACCCATCCTGATGGTCGCGCCGCTCGCCGCCGGCAGCACGGTGGACATCCTCGCCCGCCTCGTGGCGGAGCAATGGACGCAGCGGCTCGGCCAGGTCGTCACCGTCGAGAACCGGCCGGCCGCCAACGGCACCGTCGCGCTGAGCCAGGTCGCCCGCGCGGCGCCCGACGGCTACACGGTGGTGCTGACGGGCCAGACCTCGGTGGCCTTCAACCCCTACCTCTATCCGCACCTGCCCTACGACCCGTTCCGCGACTTCACCTACGTCACGCGGCTGGCCGGCGTGTCGAACGCGCTGATCGTGCGGACGGCCTCGCCCTTCCAGTCCGTCGCGGACATCGTGGCGGCAGCGAAGGCCAATCCGGGCAAGCTGACCTATTCCTCCGGCGGCGTCGGCTCCACGCACCATGTCTCCTCGGCGATGCTGGCGCAGCAGGCGGGGATCGAGGTCGTCCATGTGCCCTATCGCGGCGCGCCGCAGGGCATCCTGGCCGCGCAGACCGGCGAGGTGGACTTCGCCTACTACAACATCTCGACCCTGCTGACCGGCATCCGCGCCGGGGCGCTGCGGGCGCTGGCGGTGACCTCGGCCGAGCGCTCGCCCTTCCTGCCCGACGTGCCGACGATGAAGGAGCAGGGATATCCCGACTACCGGATGACGACCTGGATGGGCGTGGGCGCCCCCGCCGGCGTCCCGGCACCGATCCTGGCGCGGATGTACGAGGCGACACGGGCGGCTCTGGACGATCCGGCGGTGCGGCGGCGCATGGTGGAGATCGGCTTCGAGATGCAGCCGACCATCACGCCGGCCGAGATGCCGGCGCTGATCCGTGCGGAATACGAGCATTGGGGTCCGGTGATCCGGGCCACGGGCGCGCGGCTCGAATAGCCGGGTTCAGTCCCGCTTGCGCCGGAAGGCGTCGAGGCTGACCACCTGCGGCTGGCTCGGTGCCGCCTCGGGTTCCGGCGCCGGCTCCGGCAGGGCGACCGGCTCCTCCATGGGGGCATCGAGCTCCGGCTCGAAGCGCAGGCCGAACTGGGCGTGCGGATCCTGGAAGGCGGTCAGCGCCGCGAAGGGCACGGACAGCACCGAGGCCACGCCCGAGAAGGACAGCCCCACCGAGAAGCGCTGCGCCGCCCGGTCCACCACCAGGTCCCAGAAGCGGTGCTGGAGCACGATGGTCATCTCGTGCGGGTAGCGCGCCTTGAGGTGGCCCGGGATGACCGTGCCGGGATGGTCGGTGCGGAAGGAGATGTAGAAATGGTGCTCGCCCGGCAGGCCCTCGCGCGCGGCGTGCTCCAGCGCGTCAATGGCGACGGCGCGTAGCGCGCGCGACGCCCAGGCTTCATAGGGGAGGAGGCTCTGGGGGGTGGCTTCGTTCATCAACATACCTTCCTGCGGCCGCACCATATGGCGGGACGTGCGGGGAGGGAAGGAAGCCGCGCGCGGGATGGGAGCGCGCCGTGTGGCGGGGGCGTTCCGTCGGGGCCGGACCCGCTGCTAGGCTCCCCGAAAATCAGGAGAGACGACCGACCATGCCCAAGCTGTTCGAGCCCTTCGCCCTGCGCGGGATCACCCTGCCGAACCGCATCGTGATCTCGCCCATGTGCCAGTATTCCGCCGAGGATGGCTTCGCCGGCGCCTGGCACATGGTGCAGTACGGCCGCTTCGCCGTGGGCGGCGCGGGCACGGTGATGATCGAGGCGAGCGCTGTCCTGCCGGAAGGGCGGATCACCCATGGCGATGTCGGCATCTGGTCGGATGCGCATGCGGCGAGGCTGGCGCCGATCGCCGATTTCCTCCGCAGCCAGGGCTCGGTGCCGGCGATCCAGCTCGGCCATGCGGGCCGGAAGGCCTCGACGCAGCGGCCCTGGTACGGCAACGGCGCGCTGACGCCGGCGGATATCGAACGGGGCGACAAGCCCTGGGAGACCGTGGCGCCCAGCGCCGTGCCGCTCGGCGAGGGCCACCTGATGCCCACGGCGCTGGACGAGGCGGGGCTGGCCCGCATCCGCGATGCCTTCGCCGCGGCGGCGAAGCGGGCCGATGCGGCGGGCTTCGACATCGTCGAGCTGCACAATGCGCACGGCTACCTGCTGCACCAGTTTCTCTCCCCGCTCTCCAACTTGCGCAACGACGCGTATGGTGGCGATGCGGAGGGGCGGATGCGCTTCCCGCTCGAGGTGGCGCGCGCGGTGCGCGAGGCCTTTCCGGCTGATAAGCCGGTCTTCCTGCGGCTTTCCGTCGTCGACGGCGCCGAGGGCGGACGGCCGGAGGAGGAGAGCCTCGCCTATGCCGTTGCGCTGAAGGCGGCGGGGATCGACGTGGTGGATTGCTCCTCGGGCGGCATCGCGGGCTCGGCGACGGGTGCGCGCGGGCCGCGGCGCGACTACGGCTTCCAGGTGCCCTTCGCCGAGCGCATCCGGAGCGAGGCCGGCATCGCGACCATGGCGGTCGGGCTGATCGTCGATCCACACCAGGCCGAGGCGGTGGTGGCTGATGGCCGCGCGGACCTGGTCGCGATCGGCCGCGAGGCGTTGGAGGACCCGAACTGGCCGCTGCACGCGCGCCTCGCGCTGACCGGCAAGAATGGGCATGCGGACCATTGGCCGAAGCAGCATGGCTGGTGGCTGAACGTGCGCGACAACGCGCTGGCGCAACTCGGGCCCTACGCAAAGGCGGCGGAGTGACGGGGGAGGAGACAACCTCCAGGAACGGTCACGCCAACGCAGAATCCGCGCCGAATAGGGCGGCGGATCGCTCCAGCGATCCGGAGCCAAGGCCGCGGATGCGGCCGCCCGGCGTTTGAGGGCACAAAAAGACTCCACTTTTGCTTCGCAAAAGTGGGGGGCTTCTGTTGCCCGGCGCCCCCCGAACCGCGCTTACCTATTCCTAGGCAGCGAGCGCCATGTCCTCACGGACATTGTCATTGGCACTTGTGATTTAGCCCGATAACGGCGGTACAATGCCGGGCAAAAGCTACGTCTTTACCACGCACGTCGAGCCTGTTTCGTCCCCACAATTCGCCCCCGACAAAAGGGACGGTTCCTGCCGGCAGGACCGGCAGCGAAAAATGGTGGAGACGCCGGGCACTGCCCCCGGGTCCGTAACGATTATTCCACGCAACGTTTATCGCCATAGCCGCAAGCGGCAGGCGTCATATAGCGATCCCGGAGGCGCGATGCGAGGGGGGGGAGGCCTCCGAATCGTGTGGACAAAATCCGAGCCTGTGCCGGGGCTTAGGCGCTGGTCTGGCCCCGCCCGCCGGTGAAGGATAAAGCGGGGCGATCAGGAAGGGGCACCCCGTGGCACTCACCGGCGCGCAGCAGAGCGAAATCGCAGAGGCCCAGAACATCAGGGCCGAGACCCGCCGCGCCACCGTGCCGGCGCTAGAGGCGATGCTCTTCGAGGCGCTGCCGGTGCTCGACCACGGCTTCGTCCGCGTCGTGGACTACATGGGCGACGACGGCGCGGTGGTGCAGGCGGCCCGCGTCTCCTACGGGCGCGGCACGAAGGCGGTCAGCGAGGATCGCGGCCTGATCCGCTACCTCATGCGGCACCGCCACTCCACGCCCTTCGAGATGTGCGAGATCAAGTACCACGTGAAGCTGCCCATCTTCGTGGCGCGGCAGTGGATCCGGCACCGCACCGCCAATGTGAACGAGTATTCCGCGCGCTACTCGGTGATGGACCGTGAGTTCTACATCCCCGAGCCGGAGCAGCTCGCCGCGCAATCCGCGGTGAACCGCCAGGGCCGCGGCGAGGTGCTGGAGGGCGAGGACGCCGCCCTGGTCCTCGACATGCTGCGCGAGGACGCGACCCGCAACTACGACCACTACGCCTGGATGCTGAACGAGGACGAGGAGGGCCAACCCGTCGAGAAGGGCCGCAGCGGCCTGGCGCGCGAGCTCGCGCGGATGAACCTCACCCTCAACACCTACACGCAGTGGTACTGGAAGACCGACCTGCACAACCTGCTGCACTTCCTGTCCCTGCGCGCGGACGCGCATGCGCAGTACGAGATCCGCGTCTATGCCGAGGCGATGCTCAAGACCGTCGAGGCCTGGGTGCCGCATTGCTTCGAGGCCTTCCGCGACTACCGCATGGGGGCCGCGCTCCTCTCGGCGCAGATGCTCTCCATCGTGAAGCGCATGCTGGCCGGCGAGAACGTGACTCAGGAGACGAGCGGCCTCTCCAAGCGCGAATGGCGCGAGCTGATGGAGACCCTTGGCCGTGCCGCCTGATGACCGTGGCGCCGAAGGTCGGAACCAGCCGGCCGGCATGGCTCCCGGGAGGCGCGACGCGCTTCTCGCCTTCATCGCTCTCGCCGATCGCCTGAAGCACACGCTGCGCGCGGCCCATACCGGCGACCGGCGCGAGAATTCCGCCGAGCACGCCTGGCACGTCGCTCTCATCGCGGTGGCGCTGGCCGAGGAGGTCTCGCCCCGGCCCGACCTCGCCGAGATCCTCGCCATGATCGCCATCCACGACGTGGTGGAGATCGAGGCCGGCGACACCTTCGCCTTCGACGACGCAGGCCTGCTCACCCAGCTCGACCGCGAGCGCGCGGCGGCCGGGCGCATCTTCGGCCTCCTCCCGCCCGAAGTCGGCGACCGCCTTCGCTCCTCCTGGGAGGCCTTCGAGGCGCAGGAGACGCCGGAGGCGCGCTTCGCCATGGGCTGCGACCGCCTCCAGGGCTTCCTCCAGCAGATCGAATGCGGCGCGCCGGCCTGGAAGGAGATCGGGCTGACCAAGGCCCGCAGCCTCGTCCGGATGCAGCCGGCGATCGACCTCGGCCCGCCCTTCGCGCCGATGATCGAGGCGCTCTACGAGCGGGCCATGGCCGAGGGGCTGCTGAGGGGCTCGTAGGGGCCGGATTGCCACCCGCCGTCGTGCTCCGCACACTCGGTCCGTTCTTGGCGCAGATGGGACGAAGATGACCGACGAGACCGCGATGCGCGACCTGGCCCGGCGCTTCTTCGACGCCATCGAGCAGGGCGACGTGGACGGCATCCGCGCCGCCTACGCGCCGCACGCCCGGATCTGGTACAACACCGATCGGCGCGACAAGGACGTCGAGGAGAATGTGGCACGGCTGGTGCGGGCGCGCGGCCTGCTCCGGGACCGGCTCTACAAGGAGCGCCGCGTGCAGGTGTTTCCCGGCGGCTTCCTGCACCAGCATGTGCTGCACGGCATCCGCGCCGATGGCGAGAATTGCACCATGCCCGCCTGCTGCGTCTGCTTCGTGGAGAACGGCCGCATCACCCGCTTGGAGGAATACATGGACAGCGCCGACCAGCAGCGCCTCTGGGCCGTGGTGACGCCGGGCGCCGCCGGGTAGGACCATGACGGTCATTGTCTTCGGCTCCGCCATCGCGGACATCATCTTCCGCCTGCCGCGGCTGCCGCGCCCGGGCGAGACCCTGCTGGGCGAGGCCGGCGCGGCCCTGCCCGGCGGCAAGGGGCTCAACCAGGCCATCGCCGCTGCGCGCGACGGAGCCCAGGTGCGCTTCGCGGGATGCGTGGGCCAGGACGCGAATGGCGCGCTGCTGCGCGGAACGCTGGAGGCCTCCGGCGTCGATGTCGCGGCGCTGCGCGAGGTCGCGGAGCCCAGCGGGCTCGCCTGCGTCTGCGTGGATGCCGAGGGGCACAATCAGATCGCGGTCTCGCCCGGGGCGAACATGCGCGCCGGCGCCGGCCAGCTCGCGAAGCTTCCGGCCGGCGCCACGCTGCTGATGCAGATGGAGGTGCCGCCGGCGGAGAATGCGGCGCTCATCCAACGCGGCCGTGCCACGGGCGCGCGGATCCTGCTCAACCTGGCGCCCGCGGCCGGACTGGATCCGGAGGTGTTGCGGGCGCTCGATCTCCTGATCCTGAACGAGAGCGAGGCCGCCTGGCTCGGCGCGCAGCTCGGCCAGGCGGCCGATGCTCGCGCGCTGCACGGGGCGCTCGGCATCGGCATCGCGGTGACGGAGGGCGAGCGCGGCGTCACCGCTGCCACGGAGGCGGGCGTGCTGCACCTGCCGGCCCATCGCGTCGAGGTGATCGACACGGTCGGCGCCGGCGACGCCTGGTGCGGCGTCCTCGCCGGTGCGCTCGATCGCGGCCTGCCGCTGGAGGCTGCGATCCGCCGCGCGAATGCCGCCGGCGCGCTCGCCTGCACGAAGGCCGGCGCCGCGCCCGCCATGCCCTACGCCGCTGAGATCGACGCGCTGCTCAATCGGTCATGACCCGCCGCACCAGGATCTTCGGCGCGATCAGTGAGTAGCTGCGGCGCACGAAGGCCTCGACCTCCTGCCAGTCGGGCCGGCCGTCCAGCCTCATCCCCACCCAGCCCTTGTGGCCGAGATAGGGCGGCCGGAAGAAGCGGTCGGCATCGGCCTCGATCAGCAGCTCCTGGCTGCCGCGGGGCGCCTTGAACCAGCAGGCCGGCTGGTCGGGGAAGCCCATGCAGAAGATTTTCTCCCGGACCCGGAAGGTCGGGCGCTCCCAGGTCTCGCGCTCCTCCGCCTCGGGCAGGGTGAGACAGATCTTCCGGAGCCGCGCGATCATTCCATCACGATCCGCGGTCCGGCCTTGGCCGGCGCTTCCACCTTCTCCCAGATGCGCGCGGCGATGCGGCGGTAGCTCGCGGCCTCGTGGCTGTCCGGCGCCGCCGTCACGACCGGCGTGCCGGCATCCGCCATCTCGCGGATGGAGAGCTTCAGCGGCAGCTCGCCCAGGAACTCCGTCCCCATCCGCTCCGCCTCGGCCTTCGCGCCGCCGTGGCCAAAAATGTCGGTCCGATGGCCGCATTCGGGGCAGCAGAAATAGGACATGTTCTCGATCAGCCCGAGCACGGGCACGTTCACCTTCTCGAACATCTTCACGCCGCGCCGCGCGTCGATCAGCGCCACGTCCTGCGGCGTCGAGACGATCACCGCGCCGGCCAGTGCCACCTTCTGCGAGATGGTGAGCTGCGCATCGCCCGTGCCCGGCGGCATGTCGATCACCATGATGTCGAGCGCGCCCCACTCCACCTGGCCCATCATCTGCTCGAGCGCCCCCATCACCATGGGACCGCGCCAAATCATCGCTGTCTCGGGGTCCACCAGGAAGCCGATGGACATGGCCTTCAGGCCCCATTTCTCGATGGGGATCACGCGCTGGCCGGTGGTCAGCGGCTTCTCGCTCGTCCCCAGCATCTGGGGCAGGGAGGGCCCGTAGATGTCGGCGTCCAGCAGCCCCACCCGCAGCCCCTGCTGCGCCAGGGCCACCGCGAGGTTCACCGCCGTGGTGGATTTTCCCACGCCCCCCTTGCCCGAGGCGACCGCGACGATGCGCCGCACCTCCGGCATCAGCATCTGCTGGCCCTGGCCCCCACCTTGGCCCGGCGGCGGCCGGATCGCGCGGGCCGGGCCTTGCTCGGCCGCCACGTCGCGATGCGCCGTCAGCACCACCGTCGCCGAGATCACCCCCGGCACCGCGGCCGCGGCCTTCTCGCAGGCCGCCCGCAGCGGCTCCATCGCCCGCGCCTTCTCCCGCGGCACGGCGAGGCCGAACTGCACCATGCCGTCGCGCGCCGAGATCGCGCCCACCATGCCGGCGCTCACCACGTCGCGGCCCGTCGCGGGATCCTTCACCGCCGAAAGCGCGGCGCGGACGGAATCCGCGAGTGACTCAGACATGGCTTCACCTTTCCTTGACCCGACGGAGCAGACATATGCATCTGTCGGGCCCGCGGCACACCCCTCCCCAGGAGGTGCCGCGCACCATATGTTGACGGAAGTTCATCTTTGGCCGGCGCCATCTGGCCCGGCGGCACGGGAGAGTTCGGTACACATGTCGTGGAACAACGGCGGAAACAGCCCCTGGGGCAATCCGCGTCCCCCCGGTGGGGGCGGACCCTGGGGCGGCCCGCCTTCGGGTGGCCCTCCCGGCGGCGGCAACAACCGCGGCTCGGGCCCTGGCCCGGATGTCGAGGAGATGATCCGCAACGCCCAGGCCGCGGTCCGGCGCTTCCTGCCGCGCGGCGGCGGGGGCGGGAAGGGACTGGCGCTGGCCGCCGTGCTGCTGGTCGGCATCTGGGGCGCCTCGGGCTTCTACCGGGTACAGCCGGACGAGCTCGGCGTCGTCATGCGCTTCGGCGCCTTCGAGCGCACCGCGCCCCCGGGCCTGAACTACCGCATCCCCTGGCCGGTCGAGAGCGTCACCACGCCGCGCGTCACGCGCATCAACCGCGTGGATGTCGGCTTCCGCGCCGGCGCCGATGCGGTCCCTGGCGCCCGCGTCATCGCGAGCCGGGACGTGCTGCCCGAGTCGCTGATGCTGACCGGCGACGAGAACATCATCGACGTCGACTTCGCGGTGTTCTGGCGCATCCGCGATGCGAGCGACTTCCTCTTCAACACCCGCAATCCGGAGGACACGGTGAAGTCTGCCGCCGAATCCGTGATGCGCGAGGTGATCGGCCGCACGCCGATCCAGCAGGCGCTCACCGAGGCGCGCGCGCAGATCGAGCAGGACGTCCGCCGCGGCCTGCAGGCCATCATGGACCAGTACCATGCGGGCGTGGAGATCACGCAGGTCCAGATGCAGAAGTCGGACCCGCCGGCGGCCGTGGTGGAATCCTTCCGCGACGTGCAGCGCGCCAATGCCGACCGCGAACGCACCCGCAACGAGGCGGAGAGCTTCCGCAACGACATCATCCCCCGCGCCCGCGGCGACGCCGAGCGCATGCTCCAGGAGGCCCAGGGCTTCCGCGACGCGCAGATCGCCCGCGCCCGCGGCGAGGCCGGCCGCTTCACCGCCGTGCTTTCCGCCTATTCCCAGGCGCAGGACATCACCGTGCGCCGCATCTACCTGGAAACCATGGAAGAGATCCTCAAGCGCAACGGCATGACGCTGATCGACGACCGGCTGCAGGGCCTCGTGCCCTTCCTGCCCCTCGGCGACGCCGCCCATCGTCCGGCCCAGGGGAGCGGCCAGGGCGGCGCCCAGCCGCCAGCGGCGCCGCAGCGGACCATGCCGTCGGTCCCGGCACTGCCGCAGCGTGGAGGAGTGCCGCGATGAACCGCCTTGTCATCGCCGGCGCGGTCCTCGTCGCGCTGCTCTTCATCGCCGCCTCCAGCTTCTTCACGGTTCAGCAGACCCAGCAGGTGCTGATCACCCAGTTCGGCCAGCCGATCCGCGTGATCGACAAGCCGGGCCTGCACGTGAAGGTGCCGCTGATCCAGAACATCATCAGCTTCGACCGTCGCCTGCTCGACTTCGACACGGCGGGCGAGGAGGTGATCCTCGGCGACCAGCGCCGCCTCATCGTGGACAGCTTCACCCGCTACATGATCACCAACCCGCTGCTCTTCTTCCAGACGGTGGGCGCGGCGGAGCAGGGCATCCGCGGGCGGCTGAACTCGATCGTGACCTCCTCGCTGCGCCGCGTATTGGCCAGCGAGACCCTGATCGCCGTGCTCAGCGCCGAGCGCGGACGGATCATGGGCGAGATCCGCAACCAGGTGAACGAGGAGGGGCAGCGCTTCGGCATCGAGATCGTCGACGTCCGCATCCGCCGCGCCGACCTGCCGGAGGAGAACACACAAGCCATCCTCAGCCGGATGCAGTCCGAGCGCGAGCGAATCGCCCGCGAGGCCCGCGCGGAGGGCTTCGAGGTCGCGGCCCGCATCCGTGCCCAGGCCGAGCGCGACCGCACGGTCCTGCTCGCCGAGGCGGAGGCGAACGCGGCCATCCTGCGCGGCACCGGCGAGCAGGAGGCCATCCGCGTCTTTGCCGAGGCCTTCTCGAAGGATCCGGAATTCTTCCAGTTCTGGCGGACCATGCAGGCCTATCGCGACGTCTTCTCGACCGGCGAATCCCGCCTGGTGCTGACCCCGGAGAGCGATTTCTTCCGCTATTTCCGGGACATGCCGGCGCGGACGGCCGCGCCGAATCCGGCCGCCGCCATTCAGGCGGCGCAGCCTCCGGCCACCGCGGCCGCTCCTGCTCCGCCTGCGCCTGTGCCGGCCGTTCCGGCACCGGCGGAGGCCCCGGCGGCGCCGCGCTGACGGAGGGGATAAGGCTGGCGTGCTTGGCAGGCCGGCCTTAGCCTCCACATATCCATGCCGGGCGGTGCTTTGCCGCCCGGCCTATATCCTTCCCCCGGGGTGACCCATGCGCCTTGCCGCCACCGCCTTGCTCCTCGCCTTTTCACTGCCGGCCCTGGCGCAACAGCCTGCCTCTCCCCCTGGCCCGCCCGCCGACGCCCCGCCCGCCGCGGCGCCGCCTGCCGGTCAGGTCGCGCCCCTGCCGGTGCCGATGCCCGGTGCGCCCGAGAGCTTCGCGCCCCTGGTCCGGCGCCTGCTGCCGGCGGTCGTGAACATCTCCACCTCGCAGGGCGCGGCCGCTGGTCCGCGCCCCGGCCGGCCCGACGCGCCTGAGACCCCGCAGGCGCCGCCGGGCTCGCCCTTCGAGGAATTCTTCCGCGACTTCTTCAATCGCAACCGCCCGCCCGGAGCCCCCGGCACGCCTCCGGGCACGCCCGGCCAGCAGGGCGAGGGCCCGCGCCAGGCGCCGACGCCGCGCCGCGCCCAGTCGCTTGGCTCGGGCTTCATCGTCGACCCCTCGGGCATCGTCATCACCAACAACCACGTGATCGACGGCGCCGACGAGATCAACGTCATCCTGCAGGACAACACCTCGCTCCGCGCGACGCTGATCGGCACCGATCCGCGCACCGACATCGCGGTCCTGCGCGTCCAGCACAGCGCACCGCTGCCCGCCGTGCCCTGGGGTGATTCCGACACGGCCCTGGTCGGCGACTGGGTGCTGGCGATCGGCAATCCCTTCGGCCTCGGCGGCACCGTGACCGCCGGCATCGTCTCGGCCCGCGGCCGTGATATCCGCCAGGGGCCCTTCGACGACTTCATCCAGACCGACGCCGCCATCAACCGCGGCAACTCCGGCGGCCCGCTCTTCAACATGCGGGGCGAGATCGTCGGCATCAACACGGCCATCTATTCGCCGACCGGCGGCTCCATCGGCATCGGCTTCTCCATCCCGTCCAACCTGGCGCGCGGCGTGGCGCGCCAGCTTGCCGATGGCGGTCGCGTCCGCCGCGGCTGGCTTGGCGTGAACATCCAGCAGGTCACGGACGAGATCGCCGAATCCCTGGGCATGCGGGGTGGTGCGCGCGGCGCGCTGATCGCCCGCGCGCAGGAGGGGGCGCCCGCCGCCGCCGCCGGCATCCGCAACGGCGACGTCGTGCTGCGCTTCAACAACCAGGAGGTGCGCGAGATGCGCACCCTGCCGCGCATCGTCGCCGAGACCGCCGTGGGCTCCCAGGTGCCCGTCGTCGTCTGGCGCGACGGCCGCGAGGAGACGCTCACCGTCACCCTCGGCGAGCTGCCGGCCGAGGCGACGCCCGCCGCGGCCACGCCCCAGCAGACCCCGCGCGGCGACCGGCCGATCGAGCTCTCGGGCCTCGGCCTGAAGGTGACCGCCCTCACCGCCGAGACGCGCGAGCGCTTCCGCCTGCGCCCCGAGCAGCGCGGCGTCGTGGTGACCGAGGTGGAGCCGAACTCGCCCGGCGCCGAGCGCGAGATCCGGGCCGGCGACCTGATCCTGGAAATCCAGCAGGAGCGCGTCACCACGCCGCAGGAGGTGCAGGAGCGCATCGAGCGCCTGCGCCGCCAGGGGCGCGCGACGGCGCTCTTCCTGATCGAAAGCCAGCAAGGCCAGCGCTTCGTGCCGCTGCGGCTGTCCCCGCCGCGGGGCGCGCCGGGGTGAGGTGGCGCCGCGAGGGGCTCTGCCCCTCGCGCTCCCCGCCAGGGGCCACGAGCCCCTGGACCCGCGGACTGGGGACAAAAGAAGAGGGGCACGAAGCGACCGCCTGATCCGCGGTCCCGCCGTGCCCCTCTTCTTTTGTCCCTAACTCATGATTTCCAAAGGCCTCTCGGCCTTTGGTAGGGAGTGCGGGGGACAAAGTCCCCCGCGGTGCTACCTCACCCCGGCGAACTCCGCTGCGTGGTAGCCCTGCGCGTAGAGCAGCGCGGTCAGGTCGGTGTGGTTGATGCGGTGGCGCGCCGCGGCGGCCACGGTGGGCTTCGCGTGGTAGGCGATGCCAAGGCCGGCGGCCTGGATCATGGCGAGGTCGTTCGCGCCGTCGCCGACGGTGGCGGTCTCGGCGAGGCTGAGGCCAAGCTGTGCGGCGAGGCGCTTCAGCGTAGCGAGCTTGGCGTCGCGGTCCAGGATGGGCTCGCCCACGGTGCCGAGCAGCTTGCCGTCTTCCAGCAGGAGCGTATTGGCGTGGTGCTCATGGAAGCCGCAGCGTTCCGCGACCTTGCTGGTGAAGAAGGTGAAGCCGCCCGAGACGAGCGCGGTGTGGGCCCCGTTCGCGCGCATGGTGGCGATGAGGGTGGCGGCGCCGGAGGTCAGTTCGGTGGCCTTCCAGGTCTCGTCCAGCGCGGAGGCGTCGAGGCCCTTCAGCATGCCGACGCGCTCGATGAGCGCCTGGCGGAAGTCGAGCTCGCCATTCATCGAGCGCGCGGTGATCTCGGCGATCTGCTCCTTGAGGCCGGCGAAGGCGGCGATCTCGTCGAGCGTCTCGCTGGTGACGATGGTGCTGTCCATGTCGGCCAGCAGGAGCTTTTTCCGGCGGCCCTCGGCGAGCTGGGCGATGAGGTCGATCGGCGCCTCGCCCAGCGCGGATTTCGCCGCCGCGATGGCCTGCTCGGGCGCGAGGGCGGCGAAGGGCAGGTCCACCGCCTCGTGCTCGGCCAGCCAGTCGGGCGCGTCGCAATCCGCGCCGAGCGCGGCGAGGGCGGCTTTCGCGGCGTGGAGTTGCGCGGGCGCGAGCGCGCCGGGCGCGGCGATGAGGGTCAGGACATGCGGCATGGCGGCCGGACCATGCCGGGGCTGATGGCATGACACAACCCGCGCTCATCGTGGCCGGGCCGACGACATCCGGAAAATCGGCGCTGGCGCTGGCGCTGGCCGAGCGCTTCAGCGGAACGGTCATCAATGCCGACGCCATGCAGTGCTACCGCGAGCTGCGCGTGATCACCGCGCGGCCGACGCCGGAGGACGAGGCGCGCGTGCCGCATGCGCTCTACGGCGTGCTGCCGGCGGCGCAGGCGGGGCATGTCGCGTGGTGGCGCGAGGCGGCGCTGGCGGAGATGGCGCGGGCGAAGCTCCCGATCCTCTGCGGCGGGACCGGAATGTACCTGCGGGCGCTGACGCAGGGGATTTCCGCGTTGCCCGAGGTCACGGCGGAGGCACGCGACGAAGCGCGCGCGCTGCTCGCCGAGCTTGGCCCCGGAGGACTGCACGCGAAGCTGCATCCCGAGGATTCCGCGCTGCGCTCCTCCGACAGCCAGCGCATCGCGCGCGCCTACGAGGTCTGGCGCAGCACGGGGCGCAGTCTCGCCTCCTGGCAGCGCGAGGCGCCGGTCCTGCCACCCGCGCCCTACCGCTTCCGCGCGATCCTTCTCGACCCGCCGCGCGATACGCTGCGCGCCGCCATCAACGCGCGCTGGTCCTCGATGATGGCGACCGGCGCGATCGAGGAAGTCGCCGCGCTGCTCGAGCAACGCCTGGATCCCGCGCTTCCCGCCATGCGCGCGCACGGCGTTCCCGAGCTGGCAGCCATGCTCCGCGGGGAGATCGGCGAGGCCGAGGCCAGCCGCCGCGCGATCGCCCACACCGTGGCCTACACCAAGCGGCAGGCCACCTGGTTCCGCTACCAGACCCTGGTGGAGCCGCAGGTGACGCATAGGATCAATGCGCGGATCGCGGGTCTGAAGCAATTTTCGGAAAGAAATTTTCCCAACTTCTTCGCATTTCTTCACGAGGCGGTTGACGGGGGAAAACGCCGCCCGTAAGCCTGCCCCGCCAGCAACACGAAAGACAGTCGAATCATGTCCGCCGCCATCATGTCCTCCACCGCAACGACGGATCAGCGCCCGGGCGCTGAAGTCGTCCTCCGTGCGCTGAAGGAACAGGGCGTCGACGTCATCTTCGGCTATCCCGGGGGCGCGGTCCTTCCGATCTACGACGCGCTGTTCCAGCAGAACGCCATCCGCCACATCCTGGTGCGGCACGAGCAGGCCGCGGTGCACGCCGCCGAGGGCTATGCCCGCTCCACCGGCAAGGTGGGCGTGGTGCTCGTGACCTCGGGCCCCGGCGCCACCAATGCCGTGACCGGCCTGGTGGACGCGCTGATGGACAGCATCCCCGTGGTCTGCCTGACGGGGCAAGTGCCCACGCACCTCATCGGCAACGACGCCTTCCAGGAGGCCGACACCACCGGCATCACGCGCCCCGCCACCAAGCACAACTACCTGGTGAAGCGCAGCGAGGACCTCGCGAAGGTCGTGCACGAGGCCTTCTACGTCGCGCGCAGCGGCCGGCCCGGCCCGGTGGTGATCGACCTGCCGAAGGACATCCTCATCCTGCCCGCGCCCTACACCGAGGCGCCGAAGGTCGAGCACCGCAGCTACCGCCCGGTGATGGCGCCCGATCCCGCGCGCATCCAGGAGGCCGTGCGCCTGCTGAAGCGCAGCGAGCGGCCGATCGTCTATGCCGGCGGCGGCGTGATCAATTCCGGCCCCGGGGCCTCGCGCCTGCTCGCGGAATTCGTGCACCTCACGGGCTTCCCCTGTACCAACACGCTGATGGGCCTCGGCTCCTTCCCGGCGAGCGACCCGCAGTTCCTGGGCATGCTGGGCATGCACGGGACCTACGAGGCCAACCTCGCTATGCACGGCTGCGACGTGATGCTGAACATCGGCGCGCGCTTCGACGACCGCATCACCGGGCGCCTCGATGCCTTCAGCCCGGGCTCGAAGAAGATCCACGCCGACATCGATCCCTCCTCGATCAACAAGAACGTCGAGGTGCAGGTGCCGATCGTGGGCGATGCCACCCAGGTGCTCGCCGCGCTGATCGAGTGCTGGAAGCAGGATCCGACGCCGGTCGCGAAGGCGGAGCAGCTCGCTTGGTGGAAGCGCATCGACGAATGGCGCGCGAAGAACTGCCTCGCCTATGTGCAGCAGGGCCCGATCATCAAGCCGCAGCACGCGGTGAAGCGCCTCTTCGAGATGACGAAGGCGACGGGGCGCGAGACCTTCATCTCCACCGAGGTCGGCCAGCACCAGATGTGGGCCGCGCAGTATTTCGGCTTCGAGAAGCCGAACCACTGGATGACCTCGGGCGGGCTCGGCACCATGGGCTACGGCCTGCCGGCGGCGATGGGCGTGCAGATCGCGCATCCCGACGCTCTCTGCATCGACATCGCCGGCGAGGCCTCGATCCTGATGAACATCCAGGAGATGGGCACGCTCGCGCAGTACCGCCTGCCGGTGAAGGTCTTCATCCTGAACAACGAGTACATGGGGATGGTGCGCCAGTGGCAGGAGCTGCTGCATGGCGGCCGCTACTCGGAGAGCTATTCCGACGCGCTGCCCGACTTCGTGAAGCTGGCCGAGGCCTTCCACGCCAAGGGCCTGCGCGCGACGACGGCCGACCAGCTCGACGATGTCATCCGCGAGATGCTGGCCCATCCCGGCCCGGTCATCGCCGACATCTGCGTCGCCAAGGATGAGAACTGCTTTCCCATGATACCTTCGGGCGCCGCGCATAACGAGATGATCATGGGCCCCGACCAGGAGCAGAACGCAAAGTCCGTCACGGACGAGGGCAAGGTCCTGGTATAAGCCGATGTCGGACAACATGACGCGCACGGCGACCATCGCCGTGCTGGTGGAGAACGAGGCCGGGATCCTGGCCCGTGTGGTGGGGCTCTTCTCGGGCCGCGGCTACAACATCGAGAGCCTGACCGTGGCGCCCGTGGACGAGGAGAAGCGCCTCTCGCGCATCACCGTCGTCACCACGGGGACGGACATGGTGATCGAGCAGATCAAGGCGCAGCTCGACCGCCTCGTGCCGGTGCATCGCGTGGCCGACCTCTCGCGGGAGGGGCCGCACCTCGTGCGGGAGCTCGCGCTGATCAAGGTGATCGGCCAGGGCGACCACCGCGTCGAGGCGCTCCGGCTGGCCGACGCCTTCCGCGCCCGCGTGGTCGACGCGACGACGGAGAGCTTCGTCTTCGAGATGACCGGCGCGGGCGAGAAGATCGATGCCTTCTGCGCGCTGATGCGCCCGCTGGGCCTCGCCGAGATCAGCCGGACGGGTGCCGTCGCCATCGCGCGCGGCACCTCGCATATGGCCGCCTGAACCCACGTAACCCTTTCGACTGACAGCCAAAGAGGAGCGCCAACGAGATGCGCGTCTATTACGATCGTGATGCCGATGTGAACCTGATCAAGGCGAAGAAGGTCGCCGTGATCGGCTTCGGCTCCCAGGGCCACGCCCATGCCATGAACATGCGCGACAGCGGCGTGAAGGACGTCGTCATCGGCCTGCGTCCGGGCGGCTCCGCCAAGAAGGCCGAGGCCGCCGGCTTCAAGGTCATGTCGCCCGCCGAGGCGGCCAAGTGGGCCGACCTCGTGATGGTGCTGACCCCCGACGAGGGCCAGGGCGACCTCTACCGCGAGTCGCTGGACGCCAACATGAAGCCGGGCGCCGCGCTCGCCTTCGCGCATGGGTTGAACGTCCACTTCAACCTGCTCGACCCGCGCTCGGACATCGACGTGTTCATGATCGCGCCGAAGGGCCCCGGCCACACGGTCCGCGGCGAGTACCAGAAGGGCGGCGGCGTGCCCTGCCTCGTGGCGGTGCAGCAGAACCCCTCGGGCAATGCGCTGGAGATCGCGCTCTCCTACGCCTCGGCCATCGGCGGCGGGCGCTCGGGCGTCATCGAGACGACCTTCAAGGAGGAGTGCGAGACCGACCTCTTCGGCGAGCAGGTCGTGCTCTGCGGCGGCCTGGTCGAGCTCATCAAGGCCGGCTTCGAGACGCTGGTCGAGGCGGGCTACGCCCCCGAGATGGCCTATTTCGAGTGCCTGCACGAGGTGAAGCTGATCGTCGACCTCATCTACGAGGGCGGCATTGCCAACATGAACTACTCGATCTCCAACACGGCGGAGTATGGCGAGTACGTCACGGGCCCCCGCATCGTCACCTCGGAGACGAAGGCCGAGATGAAGCGCGTCCTCGCCGACATCCAGAGCGGCAAGTTCGCGCGCGACTGGATGCTCGAGAACAAGGTGAACCAGGCAAGCTTCAAGGCCACCCGCCGCCGCCTCGCCGAGCACCCGATCGAGGAGGTGGGCGCCAAGCTCCGCGCCATGATGCCCTGGATCACCAAGGGCGCCCTTGTCGACAAGGCCAAGAACTGAGCATAGCTGCTCCGCCGCGGGGTGACGAAACCCCGCGGCGTCTGCCGCATTGAGCCGGAACCCGGGCCCATGCCCGGGACCGGGAACAAGCGAATGCGGCTCTACAAATGTCAGAACTGCGGCCAGGTGCTGCACTTCGAAAACACCTTCTGCGTCAAATGCCAGGCGACGCTCGGCTACCTGCCCGAGCCGAACATGCTCTCGGCACTGGATCCGACGGGGGAGGAGCGCGTTTTCACCGCCAAGGCCCAGCCCGGCACTTTCCGCTTCTGCGACAATGTGGTGAACGGTGCCTGCAATTGGCTCGTTCCCGCCGAAGGCCCGGAGCGCTTCTGCCTCGCCTGCCGGCACAACCGCACCATCCCCGATCTCACCGATCCCGTGAACGGTGAGCGATGGCAGAAGATCGAGGTGGCCAAGCGGCGCGCCTTCTACAGCTTCATCCGCCTCGGCCTGCCGCTCGCGAACCGCGACGAGGACCCGCAGGGCCTGGCCTTCGACTTCCTGGCCGATGCGCCGGCGGCCGAGCATCCCGTGATGACCGGCCACGACAACGGCCTGATCACCCTGGCTCTCATTGAGGCCGACGACGCCGAGCGTGTGAGGCGCCGCAGCGCCATGGGCGAGCCCTACCGCACGCTCCTTGGCCATTTCCGCCATGAATCCGGCCACTACTTCTGGGATCGCCTCGTGCGCGACGGCGGGCGGCTGGAGGACTGCCGCGCCGTCTTCGGCGACGACAGCCAGGATTACGAGGCTGCCCTGCAGCGCCACTACGACCAGGGCCCGCCCGGCGACTGGCAGGAGAAATTCGTCAGCACCTACGCCACCGCGCATCCCTGGGAGGACTTCGCCGAGACCTGGGCGCACTATCTCCACATCGTCGACACGCTGGAGATGGCGCGCTCGCTCGGCATGGAGATCGCGCCGCGCGCCGACCAGACCGGCGACCTCTCGACCGAGGTGGGTTTCGATCCCTACCGCAGCACGGACATCGAGGTGCTGATGGACGCCTGGGTGCCGCTGACGGTGGCGGTGAACAGCCTGAACCGCAGCATGGGCATCCCCGACCTCTACCCCTTCGTGCTCTCGCCGGCGGTGGTGGCGAAGCTCGGCTTCATCCAATCGCTGACGCATGGCGCCGTGCCCCGGGAGGGCTAGGGAGTCCTCAGGCGCCGAGGAAGACCACGCGGATCAGGGCGCGGTAGAGCAGGATTTGCCGCGACAGGAGCAGCGGCTCGCGCAGCGTCTTCGACAGGGTGATGCCGCCGTCCACGATGGCCGAGGCCATGTCGGCGAGGTCGTCCAGGTCGATCTCGATGCGCGGCGGATAGCTCCTGGTGATCCGGTCGAGGCGCTCCCGGAACCGCGCGCGCCAGGCCAGCACGGCATCGCGGTTGATGTCGCGGATCTCGCGATCGAACAGCTGCTCCTGGTAGCAGATCGCCGCGACCAGGCAGCCCGGATGCGCCTCCGGCAGGGAGGCTGCCATCTCCGCGAAGAGGCGAAGCCCTACCAGGAAGCCGTGCAGCGGATCGTCGTTCAGCGCGTCGCCGCGCGCGAAGATGTCGTCCAGGATGACGCGGTCACGCTCGACGTAGCGGAGCAGCAGCGCCTTCGCGAGCTGCCCCTTGTCGCGGAAGTGGTAGAAGAAGCCGCTGCGCGAGATCTCCGCCCCGGCCACCAGCTCCTCGATCGAGGTCGCGGCGAAGCCCTTCTGCAGCACAGCGGCCTCGGCGAGGTCGAGCAGCCGTTCGCGGGTCGAGAGGTTCTCGCGCGGGTGCAGGGTTGTGGACATGGCCGCGACTATACCGAAAGTACAGTTTCCCGGAGAAGGCTCATTCCGCGCCTGGCGGCGGACCAATGTCCTTCTTGATTTCGCTGGATATTCCGCCGGAAAGCTGCTGCACCATGTGACGACTGGCGGACCCGGCCCTCGATCGGCGATCTCTCCGCCACCTGATCACACGGAGAGAAAGCCATGACGACCGACCGCTGGGGCAACCCGCTATCCACCTCCGGTCCCGCCGCGACCGCGGGGTTGGAAGCCGCCATCCTGAAGTTCCACGCCTATGAGGCGGATCCGATCGCCGCGCTGGAAGAGGTCATTGCATCGGCGCCCGGCATGGTGATGCCGCATGCGGTCCGCGCCGCGATCATCGCCACCGCGACGGATCGCGCCTTCGACGCCGAGCTGCAGACGTCGCTCGCCGCCGCCGAGGCGCTGGCGCCGCGGGCCCTGCCGCGCGAGCAGGCGCATGTCGCCGCGGTGCGGCGCTGGGTGGATGGCGACCTCTCCGGCGCGACCGAGGCCTGGGGCCGCATCGCCATCGACCATCCGCGCGACCTCCTGGCGGTGCAACTCGGCCAGCTCGGCGACTTCTTCCTGGGACAGTCGCTGATGCTGCGCGACCGCGTGGCGCGCGTGCTGCCCGCCTGGGAGCGGGACGTGCCCGGCTACGGCTTCCTGCTCGGCATGCACGCCTTCGGGCTGGAGGAATGCGGCGAGCATGACCGCGCCGAGGCGAGGGGCCGCGAGGCCGCGGCGATGAACCCGCGCGACGGCTGGGCAGTGCACGCCGTCACGCATGTCCTGGAGATGACCGGCCGCGCCGCCGAAGGCGCCCGCTGGCTGGAAAGCACGGCGGAGGGCTGGTCGCCCGACAACCTCTTCGCCTTCCACAACTGGTGGCATCTTGCGCTCTTCCGCATCGAGCAAGGTGACATCGTCGGCGCGCTCACCCTGTTCGACGAACGCATCTCGGCCGGCGGCTTCGGCCAGGCGCTGGAGATGGTGGACGGCTCGGCGCTGCTGTGGCGGCTGATGGCGCTCGGCCACGATGTGGGTGACCGCTGGTCGAAGCTGGCGCAGCCCTGGGCCTCGCGCATCGGTGATCGCTACTACGCCTTCAACGACCTGCACGCGATGATGGCCTTCGTCGGCCTCGGCGACGAGCCTGCGCAGCGGGAGCTGATCGGCCATCTGGAAATCGCGGCGCGCGGCCCAGGCACCAACGGCATGATGACGCGCGACGTGGGATTGCCGGCCTGCCTCGGCTTCCAGGCCTTCGGCCGGGGCGACTACGTCGGGGCGATCGAGCGGCTGCTGCCGCTGCGGGCGGTGGCGCAGCGCTTCGGCGGCAGCCATGCCCAGCGCGACATCTTCGCCTGGACGCTGCTGGAGGCGGCGCTGCGGGCCGGCGAGGCCCGCCTCGCCGACGCCCTGCTCGGCGAGCGGCTGGCGGCGAAGCCGGACAGCCCGCTCAGCCGGGCCTGGCTGGCCCGGCGCCGGGAGCTGGACCTCGCCGAGGCCGGGGCGGCCGCTTAGGTCAGGCCCGCGGGTTGCGCGACGGCGAGGCCGGGCCCCGCACCTCGACCTGGACCACGTCCGGGTCGGCGTTCGGCATCATCCGCGCGTTCAGCACGCGGATGCGGGTGCTGGGCACGCCGCGCTCGGTGAGCGCCATGCGGATGGTCTGGGTGCGCTCGCGCGAGAGCGGCATGGCCTCGCGGGAGGAGTAGCTGGTGATCCGCACGGGCGTGCCGGGATTGGCCATCAGCCGGTCGAGCACCGGGCCGAGCTCGGCCCGGGCGAGGGGCGTCAGCACGCTCGACATCGGATCGAAGCGGACGGCGGCGACGCGGCCGTCGCCGGTCGGCACGGCCGGCGGCGGGGTGACGACGGCAGGGGCCTGGGCCACCGGGCGAGGCGGCGGCGGGCTCGCGCAGGCGCCGAGCAGCGCGACGGCGGCGAGGGCGCCGAGAAAAGGCTTGAGCAGCATGGACGTTGTCCTTCGGGTGAATGGCAATCGCCCAACACCCGAAGGATCACAAGGTTACGACGGCAGGAGGATTACCGCTGGCCGCGGTCCACCTGGACCTGGACGCGGCGGCTTTCCAGGCTCTCCATGCCCGGGGTCGCGCCGCGGTAGAGGATGCGGATGCGTCGGGCCGGCACGTGATTCTCGATCAGGAAGTCGGCCACGATCCGGGCGCGCAGGCGCGAGAGGATCAGGTTCGCCTCGCGCGAGCCCTGCGGGTCGGCATAGCCCACCACCAGGATGGGCACGTGCGGATGCTCCTGGGCGAGCTTGGCCACGTCTCGCAGCGCGGTCTCGGCGGGCTCGTCGAGCGCGGCGGACCAGGGCTCGAAGAAGAGCGGCAGCGTCTGCCTGGTGTCGCCGGGGTCCGATGCCGGCGCCGGAGTCGGCGGCGCGGCGGCCGGAGCTGGTGCGGGGGCGGCGGCGACCGGCTCGGGTGTCGGCAGCTCGGCGCAGGCGGCCGTGGCAAGCAGGGCCGCGCCGAGGGCGAGACGGGCCAGATAGGAGGTCACTGGGGCGGTCACTTGCGTCTCTCCGTGTGAGTCGGTCGTTGCGCCGTTGTGCCGCGTGGGAGGGTTCGTGTCACGGCGGTTCGTGGCAGAAAGCCTTCGGGTGCGGAGGAATTTCGATGGTTGGCCGGTTGATCCTCGTTCTGCTCGGCCTGTTCGCGGCGCTGCCGGCGCGTGCGCAGGGCGAAGCGGGCGCGGCGCTGCTGGCGGCGATCGAGGCGCGCGACCCGGCGGCGGTGGCCGCCGCCTTCGCCGCCGGCGCTCGGCCCGACCGCCCGCCGCACCGTCCGCCCGCCTTCGCCCTGGTGGACGCGCTGGCCGCCACGCCGGACGAGGCGACTCGGGCGACGGTCCGGGCCTTCGCGGAATCGGCGGCGGGGGCCGGCTTCGCGCCCGAGGCGCAGATCATGGGCCCGATGGGCAATACGGGCGGCTCGCTGGCCGCTCGCCTCGCCGCCGTGCCGGGCGAGAAGGCGGTGTTCCTGGATGTCGCCGGGCTGGTCGCGCCCGAGCGCCGCTGCGCCCTGCTGGGCCAGCTCGTCTTCGGCCGCGACGGCGCGAATTTCCCGGCCGCGGCGGCGATTCTGCCGCTGATCCCGCCGGAGCGCGCAGCGGAGCCGGCCTGCTCGCTGCCCTTCACCATGCTCGCGAACCCGTCGCGCCGGCCGCCGCCCGCGCTGGTCGAGGCCATGCTGGAGGCGGGGCTGCGGCCCTATCCCGACGTGCTGGCCGAGCTGGTCCGGCAGGTCCCGCCGGGCGAGGAGGGCGACGGCGCCTTCCGCCGGCTCATGGCGCTGGATCTCGGCGCCATCGCCACGGAGTCGCGTGACGGCGCGCGGCGGCGGCTTCCGGTCCTGGCGCAGCTCGGCGAGGACCTCCTGGCCGCGCGGGCCCCGCGCGCGGAGCCTCTGCTCGGCCGCTGGAGCGCACTGGTCGAGGCCGCGCCGGACGCCGTGCTTTGCGCCACCCTGCCGCGCCAGGCGGTGCAGGGCTGGCTCTCGATCGGCGGCGATCCGCGTCCGGACGCGCCCTGGATGGAGGCGCTGCGCGGCACCACCCGATCCCTGCTGCTCCGCTGCCCGCGCGATTCCTTCGACGAGGCTCTCGCCGAGGCGGCCGGCGACCGGCTCTGGACACGGCTGGTCGAGCAGCGCGAGCGCCCGACCTTCCGGCTGATGCTGGCGGCCGGACTGCGCCCCACGGATGTGCCCGGCCTCGCGGGAACCCTCGCCTGCGCCGCCGAGCCGCGGCTGCTGCAGGCGCTCAACGAGGCCGCCGCGCCGGAAGGTGCGGGCCTGCTGGCGCGCTTCATGGGCTGCCTCGGTGGGGTCGAGGCCCGGCGCGAGAGCGACATCGACACGCTCGGCCTGATCCTGGCCGGGGCATCCGCCGACGAATCCGTCGCCGGCGACGCACCCATCGCAGTCGCCATCGGGATCGACCGGCCCGACATCGCCGAGGTGCTCGCCGACCACGGCGCGGCCCGGGCCACGCTGACGCTCGAGCGGCAGGCCTTCTGGCGCCATCGCCGGCTGGCCGTCCTGGCCGGGACGCAGGGGCCGACGCTGCCCTGGGAGGAGGAGCGCGTGCCCGCCGCACCGGAGCTCATGCGGCTGGCGCCCGGGCTCGGCGCCTGGCTGATCCACGGCGATTGCGGCAACGTGAACTGCGGCTATTCCATCGCGGTCCGCGACGGGCGCGGCTACCGCCTCGTCCTGGAGGATTCGGGCTACGGTTTCCGGCTGGAGCCCGCCATCGGCCGCCGCGCGCGCGACGCCACGATCCAGGCGCGATCCAACGCCGCCACCCATGTCGTCACCACCTGGCGCTACGACGGCCGCGTCTATCGCCGCCACCGCTGCCGCGAGGTGGTGACGGAGGATGAGGAGGGCGGGGCCACCCGCCAGCGCGTGACCGAGGGCGCCTGCGCGGACTGAGCGCTTGATCCGGACCATTCCGGCGGCTAAAGCTTTCGCCATGGCGATGCGGACCGCAATTCCTGCGATGTCTGCCGGGCTTCGGCTCCGGGCGCTCTCGCTCGCCCTCCTTCCGCTTCGACTTTCCCGCCCCTGGGTGTGACGCCCGGCCGCTGATGGCCTGCGACGCTCAGGGGACCCCGGTCACGGGGATGTGCCACGGGAAACACCGAACCAACGAGAACGCGCCATGAGCATCGAACATCCTTCCTTCGGCAAGCTGGACAGCGGCCGCATCATCATCTTCGACACGACCCTGCGCGACGGCGAGCAGTCGCCCGGCTTCTCCATGAATCTCGACGAGAAGCTGCGCATGGCCGAGGCCCTGCATGAGCTCGGCGCCGACGTGCTCGAGGCCGGCTTCGCGATCGCCAGCCCCGGTGACTTCGAGAGCGTGCAGTCCATCGCCAGGCGCTTCTCCAAGGACGGGCCGGTCATCGCCAGCCTGTCGCGCGCCAACACCGCCGACATCCTCGCCTCCGCCGAGGCGACGAAGCCCGCCGCCCGCCCGCGCATCCACATCGTGCTCGCGACCTCCGACCTGCACATGCGCGTGAAGCTCCGCATGACGCGCGACGAGGTGCTGGAGCGCATCACCGAGAGCGTGAAGCTCGCCCGCAACCACGCGGCCGACGTCGAATGGTCGGCCGAGGACGGCTCGCGCTCCGACCTCGACTTCCTCTGCCGTTGCGTGGACACGGCCATCAAGGCGGGCGCCACGACGATCAACATCCCCGACACCGTCGGCTATTCGCTGCCGGCCGATATGGGCCTGATCTTCTCGACGCTCATGAACAAGGTGCCGGACGCGGACAAGGTCATCTTCTCCGCGCACAACCACAACGACCTGGGCCTCGCGGTGGCGAACACGCTGGCGGCGGTGCAGGCGGGCGTGCGGCAGATCGAGTGCACGATCAACGGCATCGGCGAGCGCGCGGGCAATGCGAGCCTGGAAGAGGTCGCGATGGCGCTGCGCACGCGGCACGACGCGCTGGGCCTGCGCACGGGCATCGAGACGAAGCGCATCCTGCGGACCTCCAAGCTGCTGGCCACCATCACTGGCTTCGACGTGCAGCCCAACAAGGCGATCGTCGGCCGCAACGCCTTCGCGCATGAGAGCGGCATCCACCAGGACGGCGTGCTGAAGGACGCCTCCACCTACGAGATCATGACGCCGGAGAGCGTGGGCTGGACCACCAACTCCCTGGTGCTCGGCAAGCATTCCGGCCGCGCGGCCTTCCGCGACCGGCTGAAGTCGCTGGGCTACGAGGTCGGCGACAACCAGCTCAACGACGCCTTCAAGCGCTTCAAGGACCTCGCCGACCGCAAGAAGGTCGTCTACGACGAGGACATCGCCGCCCTGGTCGACGACGAGGTCGGCCGTGCCAACGAGCGCATCCGGCTCACCGGCATGACCGTGGCCACCGGCATGGGCACGCGCCCGATGGCGACCGTGGTGCTGGAGGTCGATGGCGACCCCGTCGAGGGCATGTCGGGCGGCGACGGCGCTGTCGATGCGACCTTCAACGCCATCCGCCAGGCCTTCCCGCATGGCGGCAATTTAAAGCTGTATGCCGTGCAGAGCGTGACCGGCGGCACCGACGCCCAGGCGCGCGTGACCGTGCGCATCGAGGAGGAGGGCAAGCTCGTGGACGGGCAGGGGGCGGATACGGACACGATCGTGGCTTCTGCGCGAGCCTATGTCCACGCATTGAACAAGCTGCTCGTGAAGCGGGAGCGGACGGAGCCGCCGGCGGTCAGCGCGGCGGAGTGAGGTGAGATCGAGGGGCTCTGCCCCTCGGTTGTCTCCGCTTCGCGGCCAACCCCCGGCAGGGTGGACATGTATGTCCACCAGTTTCCTGCACCTTCGATCAATTTGATTTTCTTAATTTTAATAGGGACCTGGGCATAAAGCCCTGGCAGGAGAGCGCGAGAGGGCGGAGCCCTCTCGCATCCGCGCAGCTTGCCCCGTTCGGCATCTAGGGCTACGCCACCCCCCTCCCACCCTGCCTCGGAAGGCCTTCCGCATGTTCTCACGCCTGTTCGGCTTCCTCTCTGCCGACATGGCCATTGACCTCGGCACCGCCAACACGCTGGTTTACGTGAAGGGCCGGGGCATTGTGCTGAACGAGCCTTCCGTCGTCGCCATCTCCGACAATCGCGGCCGCAAGCAGGTCCTCGCCGTGGGCGAGGAGGCCAAGCAGATGCTCGGCCGCACGCCCGGCAACATCGCCGCCATCCGCCCGTTGCGCGACGGCGTGATCGCCGATTTCGAGGTGGCGGAGGAGATGATCAAGCACTTCATCCGCAAGGTTCACAACCGGCGCAGCTTCACCTCGCCGATGATCATCGTCTGCGTGCCCTCCGGCTCCACCGCCGTCGAGCGCCGCGCGATCCAGGAGAGCGCCGAGAGCGCCGGCGCCCGCAAGGTGCTGCTCATCGAGGAGCCGATGGCGGCCGCGATCGGCGCCGGGCTGCCGGTGACCGAGCCCTCGGGCTCCATGGTGGTCGACATCGGCGGCGGCACCACCGAGGTGGCGGTGATCTCGCTCGGCGGCATCGTCTATGCGCGCAGCGTGCGCGTCGGCGGCGACAAGATGGACGAGGCCGTCATCAGCTACATCCGCCGCACCCACAACCTGCTGATTGGCGAGAGCTCGGCCGAGCGCATCAAGATGGGCATCGGCGCCGCCGCCGCCCCCTTCGACGGCGAGGAGGGGCCGCTGATGGAGGTCAAGGGCCGCGACCTCATGAACGGCGTCCCCCGCGAGGTCATCGTCAGCCAGCGCGAGATCGCGACCTCCCTGATGGAGCCGGTGACGGCCATCGTGGACGCGGTGAAGGTCGCGCTGGAGAACACGCCGCCGGAGCTCGCCTCCGATATCGTGGACAAGGGAATCGTGCTGACGGGGGGTGGTGCGCTGCTCTATCGTCTGGACGAAGTGCTGCGGGATGCGACAGGCTTGCCCGTCGTGGTGGCAGAGGAGCCGCTGAACTGCGTGGCCCTCGGCACGGGACGGGCCCTGGAGGAGCTCAAGCGGCTTCGCCAGGTGCTGACTTCGATGTATTGATGGTGCTGAAGACCGGCTGACTGAACCCCCACGGCGGAGCGCTGATGATCCGTCTCAGTATCCCCCTGCGTCAGGCCCTCGCCCGGCTTTCCCTGCCGGTGCTGATCGCGGCCGCCTTCGGCGCCATGCTGCTCGGCAAGGCGGACGCCCTGCTGATCGAGCGCGCCCGCATGGCCCTGGCCGACGCGCTCTCGCCGATCTGGGGCGCGGTGCAGCAGCCCTTCTCCGCCGTGCGCGATGCCGTCTCCGAGGCGCAGACGCTGTGGAACATCCGCACCGAGAACGCCCGGCTGACCGAGGAGAACGAGCGCCTGCGCCGCTGGCAGGCGACGGCGCTGGCGCTGGAGGCCGAGAACGCCCTGCTGCGCCGCCAGCTCTCCTGGGTGCCCGAGCCCGCGCCGCAGTTCCGCACCGCCCGCGTGGTGGCCGATGCCGGCGGCACCTATGCCCGCGCCGTGCTGCTCGCCGCCGGGCCGCAGCACAATATCCGCAAGGGTCAGGTGGCGCTGGACGAGCGCGGCTTCGCCGGCCGCGTGACGGAGGTGGGCAGCCGCTCCGCCCGCGTCCTGCTCGCGACCGACATCAACAGCCGCATCCCGGTGACGCTGGAGGGCAGCCGGGCCCGGGCGATCATGGTCGGCAACAACACCGCCCGCCCGAGGCTGCAGCACTGGCCCGAGGGCGTGACCCCGCGCGAGGGCGACCGCGTGGTGACCAGCGCCCAGGCCGGGGCCTTCCCGGCGGGCCTGCCCGTCGGCGTGGTGCGCTGGAGCGAGAGCGGCGCGGCCGAGGTCGAGCTCTTCGCCCAGCTCGAGCGGCTCGACGTGCTGCGGCTCTTTGATTTCGGCCTCTCCGGCATCCTCCCGCCCGAGGCGGTGGCGCGGCCCGAGCCGCGGGCCCCCGGCAGGCGCTGACATCATGGACATCAAGGGCCGGCCCGAGCCGCCCATGGGCCTGTTGCGGCGGCTCGATGCCGGCGCGCGGGCGGGCTTTCCCGCCTGCTTCACCGCCTTCCTCATCGTCCTGGCGGCGGTTCCGGTGGGCGCGCCGGGGCTGATCGCGGCGCTGGCGCTGCCCGGCATTTTCTTCTGGACGATCTTCCGGCCGGCTGCCATGCCCGCGCCCGTGGTGTTCCTCCTGGGCCTGCTGCAGGACCTTTTGTCCTTTGCCCCGCTCGGCGCGGGGGTGCTGACGCTGCTCGTGGTGCACGGGGTGGCGCTGCGCTGGCGCGACGTGCTGGTCCGGCAGTCCTTCCTGGCGACCTGGCTGATCTTCTGCGCCTTCGCCGCCGGCGCGGCCGGGCTGGGCTGGGGGCTGGAGGCGGTGCTGGGCTGGCACATTCCGCCCACGACGCCGGGGATCACGCAGTTCGGCGTCTCGGTCGGGCTCTATCCCATGCTCGCCTGGGTGCTGACCCGGCTGCACACGGCCATGCGCCGGGCGGAGCTGGCGCTGTGAGGCTGCCGAAGCTCCTGCGCTTCCGCCGCGAGAAGGGCGGCATCGCCAACTTCACGATGCGCGGCATCAAGCGGGAGGAGGAGCAGCGCCGCTCCGTCTTCACCCGCCGCGCCCTGGTGCTGGCGACGGGGCAGCTCGGGCTCTTCGGCTTCCTCGGCTACCGGCTGCACACGCTCCAGGTCGAGCAGGGCGAGCGCTATGCGACCTTGGCCGAGGAGAACCGCCTCTCGGCGCGGCTGCTCTCGCCGCCGCGCGGCCGCGTGCTGGACCGCAACGGCGAGGTCATCGCCGGCAACCGGCTGAACTGGCGCGCGCTGCTGGTGGCCGAGCAGACCTCCGACGTCGGCGCCACGCTGGAGACCTTCAGCCGCATCGTGCCGCTGGCCGACCACGAGCGGGCCCGGGTGGAGCGCGAGATGCGGCGCCGTCGGCGCTTCGTGCCGGTCATCGTCCGCGAGTTCCTGGCCTGGGAGGAGATGGCGCGGATCGAGGTGAACGCGCCCGACCTGCCGGGCATCCTCATCGACGTCGGCACCACGCGCATCTACCCCGAGGCCGAGCACCTCGCCCATATCGTGGGCTATGTGGCGCCGCCCGCCGAGCGCGACATGGATGGCGACCCCCTGCTGCAGCTTCCCGGCATCCGGGTGGGCCGCTCGGGCATCGAGCGCTACCACGACCTCGCCATGCGCGGCCGCGCGGGCTCGGTGCAGCTGGAGGTGAACGCCGTCGGCCGCATCATCCGCGAGCTCGACCGGCGCGAGGGCCAGCCCGGCCAGGACATCGAGATCAGCGTCGACACGGAGCTGCAGAAGACCATCCGAGGCAAGATCGAGGAGGGCACCTCGATCGTCGTGATGAACGCCCGCAACGGCGAAGTGCTGGCCATGGCGAGCCAGCCGAGCTTCGACCCGAACGTCTTCAACGCCGGCGTGAGCAACGCCCAGTGGCGGCAGCTGACGGCCAACCGCGCGACGCCGCTCATTAACAAGGCGACCAACGGGCTCTACGCGCCAGGCTCCACCTTCAAGATGGTGGTGGCGCTGGCCGGGCTGGAGGCGCGGGTGATCAGCCCGGGCGAGCGCATCTCCTGCCCCGGGCATTTCGACCTCGGCGAGAGCCGCTTCCACTGTTGGAACCGCAGCGGCCATGGCGCGCTAGACATGCGCAGCGGCATCAAGCTCAGCTGCGACGTCTATTTCTACGAGCTGGCCAAGCGGCTCGGCATCAACCGCATCGCTGCGATGGCGCGGCGCTTCGGGCTGGGCGTGGACCTCGACATCGAGCTGCCGGGCACGCGGCGCGGCCTGGTGCCCACGCGCGAATGGCGCGAGGCGCAAGGCAAGGGATGGGCGCTGGGCGACACGGTGGTGCACGGCATCGGTCAGGGCTTCTATCAGCTGACCCCGCTCAGCCTTGCCACGATGACGGCGCGGCTGGCGACCGGGCGTGCGGTGCAGCCGCATCTGACGCGCAGCATCGGCGGCCGGCCCTCGCGGGGCGGGCGGCCGGAGGACTGGCCCCTGATGGGCATCGCCGACCGCGACATGCGGCTGGTCCGCGAGGCCATGTGGGCGGTGGTGAACGAGGGTGGCGGCACGGCGCAGATCGCGCGGCTGCCGGGCGGCTTCGGGCAGATGGCGGGCAAGACGGGGACGACCCAGGTGCGCCGCGTGACCCGCGAGCAGCGCGAGCGCGGCTTCCGGGTGGAGAGCCTGCCGCGCGAATATCGGCCGCACGCGCTCTTCGTCGGCTACGCACCGCACGACAACCCGCTCTATGCGGTGAGCGTGGTGGTGGAGCACGGCACCTCGGGTGCAGCGGCCGCGGGCCCGCTGGCGCGGGATGCCATGGTGGACACTTTCAACCGCTTCCGCGCGGCCCCGGGCCAGCGCGTGGCGGATGTGGTGCGCGGGACGTGATGGGCGAGGCGATGGCGCGGCAGGGCAGATGCCGGCCGCAAGGCCATCGCGGCCGCTGCCCTGGTGCGCGGAATGCGATGGGCGAGGCGATCATGCGTCTGGATGGGCACGGCCCGCATGGCTTCCGGCCGCGAGGCGGCCGGCGCCGCCCGACTGACCTCGTGTCCGGCGCACCGGCGGCGCGGCGAAGGAAAGCCGGCGGAGCCGGCGCCCGCCGTCTGAGGGCGCAATAAATGTCCGGCTCCACCGTCTTCGAGAAACGCCTTCTCACCCGCGATCGCGGATCGGGGATCCTGCAGAAGCTCTGGCAGATCCCCTGGATCTTCGTGCTGCTGCTCTGCGCGGTGGCCGCCGTCGGGTATGTCGCCCTCTATTCGGCAGGCAGCGGAAATCCGGATCTCTACGCGACCAAGCACGCGCTGCGCTTCGGCTTCTGCCTGGTGATGATGCTCTGCATCGGCTTCGTGGACATCCGGCTGATCGCGCGATCCGCCCCGGTCGCCTATGTCCTCGGCATCGGGCTGCTGGTGATGGTCGCCCTGCACGGCGAGGTCGGGAAGGGCGCGCAGCGCTGGGTGGATCTCGGGCCGCTGCAGCTCCAGCCCTCGGAGCTGATGAAGATCGTCCTGGTGCTGACGCTCGCCGCCTGGTTCCACCGGGCGAGCTGGGAGCGCGTGGGAAACCCCTTCTTCCTGGTGATCCCGGCAGCGCTGGTGTTGATCCCGGTGGGGCTGATCTTCAAGCAGCCCAACCTCGGCACCTCGCTCATCACGGCGCTGCTGGGGGGCGCCATGTTCTGGGCCGCCGGCGTGCGCTGGTGGAAGTTCGCGGCCATCATCGGGGCGGCGGCGGCGGCGGCGCCGATCGTCTACGAGAACCTGCGCGACTATCAGCGCGCCCGCATCACGACCTTCCTGGATCCGGAATCCGACCCGCTGGGCGCGGGCTACAACATCATCCAGTCGAAGATCGCGCTGGGCTCCGGCGGGCTCTGGGGAAAGGGCTTTCTCCAGGGCACGCAGGGCCACCTGAACTTCCTGCCGGAGAAGCAGACCGACTTCATCTTCACCATGATCGCCGAGGAGTTCGGGCTGGTCGGCGCGATGGGGACGCTGGCCCTGCTGATGCTGGTGGTGGGCTTCTGCTTCCTGGTGGCGCTGCGCTGCAAGCACCAGTTCGGCCGGCTGCTCGCGATCGGGCTGGGGACGAACTACTTCCTCTATATCTTCGTGAACGTGGCGATGGTGACGGGGAGCATCCCCGTGGGCGGGGTGCCGCTGCCGCTGATCTCGCACGGCGGCTCGGCCATGCTGACCACCATGATCGGCTTCGGGATGCTGATCAGCGCCTGGGTGCACCGCGACGCGGAGTTCGGGCCGGCGCGCGACTGAGCCGGCTGTCCGGTTCTCGGTTGTGGGGCCGGCCGCCTATGCAACCGGGCTTTCGTCTGGCCAAATACCGACAAGGCCTGGCACGGGCCGCGAGGAACCCAGCGGCCTGTTCCCAGGCTGACGCGGCCGGGCAGTGACCGGGGTAGGACCATGGATATCGACGAGATCGGCTTTCTGGGCGTGCGTGAGCTTCACGCCCTGTATCGGGCGCGCAAGCTGTCGCCCGTGGAGGTCGCCCAGGCGATCCTCGACCGCATGGAGCGCATCGAGCCCAAGGTGAACGCCATGATGCGGCTGACCCCGGACCATGCTCTGGAAGCGGCGCGGCGGTCCGAGGCGGTGTACCGGCAGCACGACACGCCCCGGCTGCTGGAGGGCATCCCCGTCACCATCAAGGACCTGCAGCACACCAAGGGCGTGCAGACCGACTTCGCCACCGTCATCCTGCAGGGCACCATTCCCGACGTGGATGCGCCCTGCGTCAGCCGGCTGCTCTCGGCGGGCGGGATGATGATGGGCAAGACGACCTCGGCCAGCGAATGGGGCTGGAAGGGCGTGAGCCAGGCGATGATCTCCGGCATCACCCACAATCCCTGGGGCAAGGGGCTGAATGCAGGGGCCTCCTCCTCGGGGGCGGGCGTCGCCGCGGCCTGCGGCTACGGGCCGTTGCACCAGGGCGGCGACGGGGCGGGCTCGATCCGCATGCCCGCGCATTTCTCTGGCGTCTATGGGCTGAAGCCGACCCATGGGCGCGTGCCGAACTGGCCGATGTCGAACAACGAGCTCGCCACCCATATCGGCCCGCTGACCCGCAGCGTGGAGGACGCCGCGCTGATGACCCAGGCGATGGCCGGGCCGCATGTGTGGGACTACACCTCGCTCGAGGCGCCGCCGCAGGACTATGCCTCGCAGCTCAGGGCGGTCTCGATGAAGGGCAAGCGCATCGCGTACACGCGGGACCTCGGCCATGCCCGCGTCGACCCTGAAATCGCCGAGGTGGTCGAGCGCGCCGTGAAGGCCTTCGAGGAGATGGGCGCCGAGGTCGAGGAGGTGACGCCGGAATGGGGGCCGCTCGGGCCGGAACTGGCGCGCTTCTTTTGGCCGGCGACCTTCTCCGGCCGCGCCGAGAGCCTGCCGGAATTCGAGAGCCGGATGGATCCGGCCTTCGTCGCGATGATCAAGTACGCCGCCGGCTTCACCGCGCCGCAATACATGCAGATGCGCCTGCGCCGCTTCGCCTATGTCCAGCAGATCCACGAGTTCATGGAGGCCTACGACTTCCTGCTCTCGCCGGCCGTGAGCGTGGCCGCCTTCCCGGCGGACCGGTTGCAGCCCGAGCATTGGCCGCAGCACGAATGGGACTGGCTGATGTGGGCGGAGTTCTCCTACCCCTTCAATTGGTCGGGCAGCCCGGCGGCGAGCATCCCCTGCGGCTTCACCCCGGCCGGGCTGCCCGTCGGCCTGCAGATCGTGGGACGGCGCTTCGACGATCTCGGCGTGCTGCAGGCCAGCGCGGCCTTCGAGGAGGCCCGGCCCTGGGCGCAGTTGAGGCCGCCCCTGGCGCAGTAGCTTCCACATCCCCGATCGGAGAGAGATTGCCATGAAGCGTCGTGACTTCCTCGCCTCCGCCGCCGGCGCGGCGTCCCTGTCCGCCCCGGCCGCCGCCCAGCGGCGCAGCGTGGTGCGGTTCGTGCCGCAGGCCGATCTCGCGCTGCTCGACCCGGTCTTCACCACTGGCCTGGTCACGCGCAACCACGGCTTCCTGGTCTACGACCAGCTCTACGGACTCGACGATTCCTTCACGCCGCAGCCGCAGATGGTCGAGGGCCATGTCCTCGAGGATGGCGGCCGGACCTGGAGGATCACCCTGCGCGAGGGGATGCGCTTCCACGACGGCACGCCGGTGCTGGCCCGCGACGCCGTGGCCAGCATAGACCGCTGGACCAGGATCGACGCCTTCGGGCAGACCCTGCGGGCGACGACGGACGAGCTCGTCGCCGTCTCGGACCGAGAGTTCCGGTTCCGCCTCAAAAAGCCCTTTCCGCTACTGCCGGCGGCACTGGCCAAGCCCTCCTCCTTCTGCCCCGTGCTGCCGGAGCGGCTGGCGAGCACCGCGCCCAATGTGCAGGTCACCGAGATGGTCGGCAGTGGGCCCTTCCGCTACCTCCCGGGCGAGCGCGTGGCGGGCTCGCGCAACGTCTACGAGAAGTTTGCCGGCTACGTGCCGCGCCCTTCCGGCACGCCGAGCTTCGCGGCCGGACCGAAGGTCGTCCATGTGGACCGCGTCGAATGGATCACCATCCCGGATGCGGCCACCGCGGCGGCCGCGCTGCAATCGGGTGAGGTGGACTGGTGGGAGCAGCCGCAGCCGGACCTGCTGCCGCTGCTGCGCCGGCACCGCGACATCCTGGTGGAGGCCAAGGAACGCGGCGGGCTCATGGGCATGATCCGCTTCAACCATCTGGTACCGCCCTTCGACAATCCGGCGATCCGCCGCGCCTTCCTCGCCGGCGTGAACCAGACCGAGTACATGCAGGCGGTGATGGGCGACGAGCGATCGCTGTGGAACGACCGCTGCGGTTTCTTCCTGCCGGGCAGTCCGCTCGCGACTGAGGCCGGGATCGAGGTGATGTCCAACCCACCCGACTTCGGAAAGGTGAAGCGGGACCTGGAGGCCGCCGGCTACAAGGGCGAGCGCGTGGTCTTCGTGGTCCCGACCGACCTGCCCTCGCTGAACGCGATGAGCCAGCTGGCCGCCGACATGTTCCGCAGGGTGGGGATCAACCTAGACTACCAGGCGCTGGACTGGGGTACCGTACTGCCGCGGCTCGCGAACCGGGAAGGGCTGGACCGTGGCGGCTGGAGCGTGTGGTGCAACTACATCCCCGGCGTCATCGCCCTGTCGCCCGCGACGCAATCCTATGTCCGAGGGCTCGGCCGCAGCGGCCCGTTCGGCTGGCCGGACTCGCCGCGTATCGAGGCGCTGCGCGATCAGTTCCTCGATGCCGCGACGCCGGAGGAGCAGCAGCGCATCTGCCGCGACATCCAGCTGCAGGCCTGGGAGGACGTGCCCTACATCCCCACCGGGGCCTGGATGCAGCCCTTCGCCTTCCGCCGGTCGATCACGGAGATGCTCAACGGCTTCCCGCTGTTCCACAACCTCCGGAAAGCCTAGTCGGGCACCACCGCGCCGACCTGCTCCACGATCCGACCGTACCATTGCGGCCGGCGGTGCTGGGCGAAGTTGAACATCTTCTCCTTGCCCTGGAGACAGTCGTCGAGGTCGATCTCAGCGGTGATCACCTCGTCCTCCAGCGTCTTCGCCTGCGCGACCACCAGCCCGTTGGGGCTGACGATGCAGGAGCCGCCGATCAGGCCCGAGCCGTCCTCGTTGCCCGCCTTGGCCACGCTCACCGCCCAGGTCGCGTTCATGTAGGCGTTGGACTGCGCGGCCATGGTGGAGTGGTAGGTGCGCAGTTCCGCGCTCTCGCTCTCGCCGCCATTGGGGTCGTAGGCGGCGGAGTTGTAGCCCATCACCATGAGCTCGACGCCCTGGAGGCCGTAGACGCGCCAGCCCTCGGGCCAGCGGCGGTCGTTGCAGATGAGCATGCCCATGACCGGACGGTGCCATTCCGGCGCGCCGCGGAAGGCGGGGAAGCCGAGATCGCCATATTCGAAGTAGCGCTTCTCCAGCTGCTGGAAGCGCGAGCCCGCGCGCGGCTCGACGGAGCCGGGGAGGTGGATCTTGCGGTACTTTTCGAGGATCTGGCCGTCCGGCCCGACGGTGATGGCGGTGTTGAAGTGGTGGCCGTCCTCAGTCAGCTCGGCATAGCCGAGGTAGAAGCCGACCTTCAGATCCCGCGCGCGGTCGAAGAGCGCCTGGCAGTGCGGGTTCGGCATCGCGCGCTCGAACCAAGTGTCGAGCTCCTGCCGGTTCTCGATGAACCAGCGCGGGAAGAAGGTGGTCAGTGCCAGCTCGGGGAAGACGACGAACTGGGCGCCGGATTTCGCGGCCTGCTCCAGCAGCGCGATGAGGCGGTCGAGCGTGTGCGCGCGGGTGTCGGCGCGCTGGATGGGGCCGGTCTGCGCGCCGGCGAGCGTCATGATGCGGGGCATAGGCGGAAGCTGCCCCGAGGGGGGTGGAATGGCAAGATTGGGGGGCTATGGCACGGCCATCTTGACGTCCGTGGCCAGAAAATCCTTGCCCTTGAACAGCAGCGGCGCATCGATCTGCCTAGCCAATGCATAGGCCGCGCAGTCGGCGATGTTTAGCTTTGCTTGTGGATGGAAGCCCTTGCCGAAGCGGGAATAGGCTTCTGCGGCCGCCTCCGCCATGCCGCCTCGAACGGAACGATGCGGGCACCGGTCTGATCGATGGAAACGCCGCGCTCGCTCCATGCCCAGAGGGCTGCGGCGGCCCAGCATGACGTCCAACGTCGCGTAGAGCGTCAGCGCCGAGATGACGCAGCCCTCCGCCGCGACGAGTGCGGCAGCCAGGACTTCCGCGTCCGGCTCCACTTCCATGATGGCGATGAGGGGGGAGGTATCGAGGACGAGCGTCACCCCTCCCAAAGCTCATCCCGGATCACTTCAACGGGCCGGGGATCGAGAAGCGGCAGCCGGGCGATGCTCTTTGCAATCTCCTGCATGGCAGCCGGGTCCGCGCGCCGTGCCGGCTCCACGCCGAGCAGCCGGCGCACCATCGCATCCGGCGTCTCGCCGCGCGCATTGGCCCGGCTCAGAAGGAGTGCCCCGGTGTCGTTGGACAGGATACCCATCGCCCGACCCTACACCTGCGGCGGCGTCAGCCCAAGAAGCTTTCCCCATGCTGCCGCGGCACGAAGCGGCCGGTGCCGGGCTTCGCCAGCACCTCCGTCCCGTTCCAGATGCAGCCGCCGCGCAGGTAGGTCGCGGCCACGCGGCCCTTCATCGCCATGCCGTCATAGGGCGACCAGCGGTTCTCCTCGCGGTCCTGGATCTTCGCCGCGTCATAGGTGAAGTCGCCGCGCTCCATCACCAGCAGGTCGGCGTCGCAGCCCGGGCGGATGGCACCCTTCTTCGGAAAGAGCCCATGGAACCTCGCCGGCCGCTCCGAGCACAGCGAGGCCATCAGCGTCACCGGCAGGCCGCGCTGCTCCAGCAGGGTCAGCATCAGCGGCGCGAAGCTCTGCAGCCCGACCAGCCCGGCGCCGGGCGCGAAGATGTCGCCGTGATATTCCTTCCGCGCCTTGGGCCAGGGCGCGTGGTCGGTCGAGACATAGGCGATCTTGCCCTCGGCCAGGCTCACCCACATCCGTTCCACCTCATCCGCTGTGCGGAACGGCGGGTTGCACTTGCCGAAGCCCTGCAGCCGGACGAGGTCCTCCTCGGTCATGCAGAGGTACTGGATGCAGGCCTCGCCCGAGGTCTTCGCGCCCTGCTTCCGGAACATCTCGGCCAGGTCGAAGCCGCGCGCCAGCGAGGAATGCGCGATATGCACATGCGCCCCCGTCTCCAACGCCATCTCGAAGATGGCGAGGTCGGCCATGGTCTCGCAGAGCGGCGGCCGCGTGCGCGCATGCATGATGGGATCGGTGCGCCCGGTCGCCTTGGCCGCGGCGATCGCGCCCTCGACGATCTCCTGGTCCTCGTTGTGGATGCCGACCATCAGCCCGGTCTTCGCGATCTCGCGGAAGGCCGCTTCCATGGTGGTGTGGTCGATGCGCGGGAAGCGCACCGCGTCGTATTCGTAGGTGGAGAGCTTGAAGGAGCAGACGCCCGCCGCCGCCAGCCCGGCGATCTCCTCCACGCCGCCATCCTTCCGGATAGTGCCGTAGAGCGCCATGTCCACATGGCTGGTCGTGTTCACCACCGCGATCTTCTCGGCGAGGATCTTCGCGTCGGTCACCGGCCGCGGGATGTCGTAGGGCATGTCCACGCAGGTGGTCACGCCGCCCGCCGCGGCCGTCCGCGAGGCGCCCTCGATGCCCGGCCAGCCCAGCGCACTGCTCGTGTGCATGTGACCGTCCACGAGGCCCGGGAAGACCAGCATGCCCCGATGGTCCGCGATATCAGCCGAGGCCGGCGGCACGCCCTGGCCGATCGCCGCGATCACCCCGCCGGAGACGCCGGCCCAGCCGCCCTCCAGCACTCGGTCGCCCAGCACCAGATCGCCCCGCACCACCAGATCGAACACCATCCCGCGGAAATCCCTCGCCCATGTTGCGCTGCATGCCGGGGCGCCTAGGATGCGACCCGTCACAGGAAGAAATCAGGCTAGGCGCGCGCGGATGGGCCGCCAAGCCGGGCATGAGGAAAGAGGAACGCGCGAATGCAGATGCACGCGGTCAAGGTTTACCCCTCCAAGGCGCTGCTGAAGCGCGAAGAGCAGCTCGCCTGGAAGATCGCCGGCGTCGCCGCGGACAAGGTACCCGTCCAGAAGGACGTGGCCGAGATGATCATCAACCGCATCATCGACAACGCCTCGGTGGCCATCGCCGCCATCAACCGCCGGCCGGTGGTATCGGCCCGCGGCATGGCCCTCGGTCATGCCAAGAAGGGCGGCGCCGCCGTCTTCGGCATGCCGGCCAGCTTCACCGCGAGCCCCGAATGGGCCGCCTGGGCGAACGGCACCGCGGTGCGCGAGCTCGACATGCACGACACCTTCCTCGCCGCCGACTACTCGCACCCCGGCGACAACATCCCGCCGATCCTGGCCGTCGCCCAGACCATGGAGCGCTCGGGCCGCGACCTGCTGCGCGGGCTCGCCACGGGCTACGAGATTCATATCGACCTGGTGCGCGCCATCTGCCTGCACGAGCACCGCATCGACCACATCGCCCATCTCTGCCCGGCCCAGGCGGCCGGCATCGGCGCGCTGCTCGGGCTGAAGCAGGAGGTCATCTTCCAGTCGGTGCAGCAGGCGCTGCACACCTCCGTCACCACGCGCCAGTCGCGCAAGGGCGAGATCAGCTCCTGGAAGGCCTATGCGCCCGCCCATGCCGGCAAGCTCGCCGTCGAGGCCGTGGACCGCTGCATGCGTGGCGAGGGCGCTCCCAGCCCGATCTACGAAGGCGAGGACAGCGTGATCGCCTGGATCCTCTCCGGCCGCACCCAGGCCGACAGCAAGGGCCGCAACACGGTCTTCGACCCCGTCTACTACGAGGTGCCGCTGCCCGGTGCCGGCGAGGCCAAGCGTGCCATCCTGGACAGCTACACCAAGGAGCACTCGGCCGAGTACCAGAGCCAGGCGCTGATCGACCTCGCCTTCCGCATGCGCGAGTCCATCACGGACATGGAGAAGATCGAGAAGATCATCATCCACACCAGCCACCACACCCACTACGTGATCGGCACCGGCGCCAACGATCCGCAGAAGATGGACCCCAAGGCGAGCCGCGAGACGCTCGACCACTCGATCATGTACATCTTCGCTGTCGCCCTGCAGGACGGCCGTTGGCACCACGTCGACAGCTACGCGCCCAAGCGCGCGGCCCGCGCCGACACGGTCCGCCTCTGGCACAAGATCGAGACCACCGAGGCGCCGGAGTGGACGGAGCGCTACCATTCGCGTGATCCGGACACGCTGGCCTTCGGCGGCCGCGTGGAGATCCTCTTCAAGGACGGCACGAAGCTGGTGGACGAGCTCGGCGTGGCGAACGCCCATCCGCGCGGCGCACGCCCCTTCGCCCGCGAGCAGTACATCAAAAAGTTCCGGGAGCTGACGGACGGGATCATCACCACGCGCGAGGCGAACCGCTTCATCGAAGCGGCGGAGAACCTGACCGGCCTCAAGGCCGGCGAGCTCGGCGCGCTGCATGTTGCGCTGCCGAAGGGCACGCTGACCGAGAGCAAGCCCGGCATCTTCTGAGGATGCCGCCGCTGAGGCCCGCGACCCCGGAGGATGCGCCTGATCTCGCGCGCATCAATCGCCGGGCGCGGCAGCGGCGATGCCCTGGCTCGGCGAGGTGCGCAGCGAGGCCGAGGTCGAGGGCTGGCTGCGCCGTTACCTGATCCCGCGCGAGCAGGTGCTCTGCGTCGGCAGCAAGCTGCCGCCTGGCCATGACGGCTTCGGCGAGCCGCCGCTCGGCTATATCGGCTTCGGTCGGGAAAGGGGCGGCTGGTCCGTCCACGACCTCTATATCGATCCCGACGCGCAGAGGCGGGGCCTCGGCACCGCCCTGCTGCAATGCGCCATCGGCGCTGCCGGAAGCGCGCCGCTCCGCCTTCGCTGCTTCGCCCGCAACACCGTCGCGCGGCTTCTACGAGCGCCACGGCTTCGTCGTGGAAGCGGAAGACGACGGCAGCGGCAACGAGGAAGGCGAGCCGGACGTGCTCTACCTCCGCTCCTGACCTAGGGCAGCATGCAGGTGACCCGCAGCCCCGCGCGGAGATCGGCGTCGCTGAGCACCGGTCCGGTCATCCTGCCGATGCGGACCATCGTCGGCTGGCCCGGCGGCAGCTCCACCTCCTGGCTGGCGGTCAACGGACGGCTGGCGACGGTCAGCCGCACCGTGACCATCCGGAAGGGGCGCGATCCCAGCAGGTTCGCGCTGTAGATCGTCGCCGCGGGGACGCGCCCCTCGCGCTCGGCAGGAGCGTAGGTGGTGCTGAAGCCGAGCACCTGGATCATCCCGTTCGCCACGCAGTCGCCCGAGCCCTGCGCCGCGGCAGGCAGGGCGGCGAGGCCGGTCAGGGCGAGGGCGGCGGCAAGCGGCTTGAGCATCTTCGAAGTCTTTCCTGGTTCGACGGCCAGCCTGCCATCCGTCGGTGCGCCACGCGAGGCGGCGGGCCCGATGGCGCGCATCGGCCCGCCCGATGGACAGCCCGGCGCGCGGGCGTAAGCTGCGCCGCACAATAAGCAGCATGAGGGATGCCATGAGTGAATCTGCCCCCGACCTCCGCAAGGGCCTGGTCGGCGTCTATGCCGACGTCTCCACCATCTCCAAGGTCATGCCGGAGACCAACAGCCTCACCTATCGCGGCTATGCCGTGCAGGATCTCTGCGAGCAGGCGAGCTTCGACGAGGTCGCCTACCTCCTGTGGAACGGCGAGTTGCCGGACGCCGCGCAGCTCGCCGCCTTCCAGGCCGAGGAGAAGGCCAACCGCGCGCTGAGCCCCGCGCTGCTCCGCGTCATCCGCGAATTCCCGAAGGATGCGCATCCGATGGATGCGATCCGCACGGCCGTCAGCTTCATGGGGATGGAGGACCCGGAATGGGCCGACATCTCCGACGCCGCGCAGCGCCGCAAGGCCATGCGCATCCTCGCCAAGGCGCCGACCGCCGTCGCCGCGGCCTTCCGCCTGTCGAAGGGCCTGGAGCCGGTGGCGCCCGATCCCTCGCTCTCCTACTGCGAGAACTTCTTCAAGGTGGTGTTCGACAAGGTGCCGGCGAAGGAGGTCATCAAGGCCTTCGACGTCTCGATGATCCTGTACGCCGAGCACACGTTCAACGCGTCCACCTTCACCGCCCGCACCATCAGCTCGACCATGGCAGACATCCACGGCGCGATCACCGGCGGCATCGCGGCGCTGAAGGGCCCGCTGCACGGCGGCGCCAACGAGGCGGTGATGCACATGCTCAAGGAGATCCCCTCGCCGGAGGAGGCGGAGGCCTGGCTGCGCCAGCGCTTCGACCACAAGGCGCTGGTGATGGGCTTCGGCCACCGCGTCTACAAGTCGGGCGACAGCCGCGTGCCGACGATGAAGAAATACGCCGAGATCATGGCGGAGGTCGTGGGCGACAAGCGGTGGATGAACACCTCCGCCGTGCTCGCGAAGGTGATGCTCGAGGAGAAGCGCATCCACCCGAACCTCGATTTCCCTGCAGGCCCCGCCTACTACCTCATGGGTTTCGACATCCCGCTCTTCACGCCGATCTTCGTCTGCAGCCGCATCGTCGGCTGGTCGGCGCACGTGTTCGAGCAGCTCGCGGACAACCGCCTCATCCGTCCGCTCTCTCTTTATACGGGGCTGGAGCAGCGGCCGGTGCCGCCGATGAGCGCGCGTTGACTCACTGAGGCCCGCGCTGAATCGCAGAGGCCGTCCGAGCGATCGGACGGCCTCTTTCGTTGATGCCGGTGATGCGTCGGCGATTCATCCTGCGCGAAAATGCATGTGCAAATGCAGAATGTGTTTGACACGCAACTCGCGCATTCCGATAGCGTTGCAAACGCGCGCATTGACGCGCGATTCGCTTGCATGAAGACGCCGGCGCGAGCATCGCGAGAGTGGCGAGCATCGAAGTGGATCGCGGAGCAGGGCGAGCGTCGAGCAGGAAGGATGATCCAAGATCGGATCCGCGGAATCCCGTTTTCCGGTCGCTGCGGAAGGAAGGCATGGGCCGTCGCCTGATGCCGGCGGAAGCGCAGATGGCGCGCCGAGCTTTCTTTCGCGGGGTGCGTCGCCTGTCGAGTGAATGTCTCTGCCATCCGCCGCGGCGTGGCGCCGCGGCGAAGTCACCATCCAGGTCTGGAGCGCCACGGCGCATAGGAGAAGAACAATGACCGATACGATCGACACCACCGAGACCAAGCCGCGCGCTCAGGCGATGGCGATGGCCACCGGCGCCCGCCGCACGGCCAAGAAGCCCGCCACCGCGCGCGGCCGCGTCGCTGCGGCGAAGAAGCCCGCCGCGAAGAAGGCCGCGCCTGCGAAGAAGGCCGCGCCGAAGAAGGCCGTTGCCGCGAAGAAGCCGGCTGCGAAGAAGGCTGCTCCGAAGAAGGCCGTCGCCGCGAAGAAGGCCGCTCCGAAGAAGGCCGTCGCCGCGAAGAAGCCGGCTGCGAAGAAGGCCGCTCCGAAGAAGGCCGCTGCCGCGAAGAAGCCGGCTGCGAAGAAGGCCGCGCCTGCGAAGAAGGCCGCTCCGAAGAAGGCCGCTGCCGCGAAGAAGCCGGCTGCGAAGAAGGCTGCTGCCCCGAAGAAGGCCGCTCCCGCGAAGAAGCCCGCCGTGAAGGCGAAGGATCCGAAGCGCGCCGAGGCCGCGAAGAAGGCCGCCGCGACGCGCGCCGCGAAGAAGGCTGCTGCCATGGCGCCGGCTCCGGCTCCGACCGAGACGCCGACGACCTGATCACGCCTGATATCGCGTGACACCGGTGCCGCCCCCGTCGGGGCGGCACTTTTTTTATGTACGCCGCGTCAGCCGAAGGTGGAGAGCAGGTCGTCCACCTGCGGCGGCGTCAGCAGCCGCGGCGACATCCCGCGCAGCATCAGCGCGAGCTTCGCGGCCTCCTCCAGCTCCTCGGCGGCGTTCACCGCGTCGGTGAGCGTGGCGCCGCAGATCACCGGACCGTGATTGGCGAGCAGCACGGCCTTCGCGCCCTTCGCCGCCTCGTGCACCGCCGGCTCCATCTCCGGATTGCCCGGCCGGTAGTAGGGGATGAGCGGCAGCGTGCGGCCGACGCGCATCACGAAATAGGGCGTGAGCGGCGGGATCACCGCCTCCTCGAAGCAGGAGATCGCGGTGGCATAGGTGCTGTGCAGGTGCACCACGGCGCCGGCCTCCGGCCGCGCGTCGAGGAAGGCGCGATGGAGGAAGACCTCCTTGGTCGGCTTGTCGCCGCCGACATGCTTCCACGCCAGGTCGAGCTTGCTGATGCGTCCCGCCTCGAGCCGGCCGAGGGCGGAGTTGGTCGGCGTCATCAGGTAGCCGTCCGCGAGCCGCACGCTGATGTTGCCTGCGCTGCCCACGGAGAACCCGCGCTGGAAGAGCGAGGCCCCGAGCTCGACCAGCAGCCGGCGCTGCGTCTCCTCGCTCACTGGAAGGCCTTGAGGAAGAAGTCGCGCGCTCCGAAATTGCCGCTCTTGAGCGCGAGCAGCATGCCCTCGGGCGCGCTGTCCGGCATCGCATGCGTCCAGGGCACGCCGGGATCGATCTCCGCGCCGATGCGCAGCGAGTGCACGCCGAGCCGCTGCACCACCGAGCCCGAGGTCTCGCCGCCCGCCACGACGAGGCGCCGCACGCCGGCCGCGACCAGCGCCTCGGCGATCTCCGCCATGGCTTCCTCGACCAGCGCGCCGGCGGCGTCGCGGCCGAGCTTCTTCTGCAGCGCCTCCACGCGGTCCGGCGGCGCGGAGGCGGCGATCACGATGGGGCGGCCGGCCTCCAGCTTGCCTTCCATCCACGCCTTCGCCTGGCCGGCCAGCGCGGCGGCGTCGGGCGTCGCCAGCGCGTCGAGCTCCAGCGTCGGCACATGGTCGCGCGCCACGCCGATCTGGCCGAGCGTCGCGCGCGAGCAGGAGCCGGCGAGCACCGCGGCGAGCCCACCAACCTCCGGCAGCGAGCCCGCATCCTGCCGCGCCGGCAGCAGCCCGGCGCGCCGAAAGTTCTCCGGCAGGCCCATCGCGATTCCGGAACCGCCCGTGATCAGCGCATGGCTCGCGCAGGCCTCGCCGAGCGCCATGAGATGCGCGTCGGTGATGGCGTCGGCGATGGCGAAGCGCCGGCCGGCCTCGCGCAGCTTCGTCACCTCGCGCCGGATCGCCGCCGCGCCCTGCTCGACCACGGTGAACGGCAGCAGGCCGACGCCGCCTTCCGTCTGCCGGCTCAGCACGCGCACCAGGTTGGCGTCGCGCATCGGCGTCAGCGGGTGGTTCTCCATCCCGCTCTCGTTCAGCAGGGCGCCGCCGACGAAAAGGTGGCCCTGGTAGATGGTGCGGCCGTTCGTCGGGAAGGCGGGGCAGGCGATGGCGAAGCCACCGTCGAGCCGCTTCAGCAGCGCCTCGGCGACGGGGCCGATATTGCCCTCGTCCGTGCTGTCGAAGGTGGAGCAGTACTTGAAGAGGAACTGCTTCGCGCCGGCGGCCAGCAGCGCCTCGCAGGCGGCCAGCGATTGCGCGACGGCCTCGGCGGCGGGGATGGTGCGCGACTTCAGCGCGACGATGACGGCATCGGCATCGGCCTCGGGCAGGGGGCCATCAGGCACGCCGATCACCTGGACGGCGCTCATCCCCTGGCGGACGAGGGTGCTGGCGAGGTCGGTGGCGCCGGTGAAGTCGTCCGCGATGCAGCCGAGAAGCGGCATGGTGTTTCTCTCCGTTGTCGCCTCCGATTTAGGCCGGGTGCGGAACATCAGCAAACGGGGCTTGAAGCGCGCGCCCGGAGGGGCAACATCTCCGGCATGAGCGACCACATGCATCGCCGTCCCGTCCTGGACATGACGCCCGAGGGCGAGTTCCGGGACCCGCCCCGCCCCAGCGGGCTCAACGCCCTGCTCGCGCGCACGAGCGGCCTCGCGATCCTCGTCGCGCTTGCCGCGGGCGGGCTTTTGATGGTGGCGCTGGCCATCTTCTTCATCGGCCTGCTGCTGCCGGTGGTGATCGGCGCGGCGGCCATCGCGAGCGTCTCGCTCTGGTGGCGCCGCCGCCGGATGCGGGCCATGGGCCTCGAGCCTGGACCCTTCTTCGTCGTGGTGCGACGCTAGCCCATCCCAGCGGCCGCGCGGTGCGGCCGTGACGCGAGGCTGCGGTCGTGCCGCCCGAATCCCCCTTCGGCCTTGATCCTTCCCGAACCTATGACGTCGGCCGCGACGGCGAGGCGCGCGAGACGCCCATGCCGCCGCCCGAATGGCTGTCGGGGCGCCATCGGCTGATCCTCGGAATTTTCGCGCTCGCTCTGCTGGTGGTGGGCGGATTCGCGGGCGTCACCGTGGCGGCCTTCGCCTCCGGCGCGCGCGGCGCCGCGGCGGTCTTCGCGCTCCTGACGCTGGCCGCCTCGCCGTTGCTGCTCCTGGGCCCCCTGCAGGACCGCTGGCGGCACCGGGCGAAGCGGATCCGACCTCAGTCCCGCTCGTAGAGCAGCCGCGCCCGGATCGTGTGGGGCAGCGCCCGCAGCTCGGCCAGGATGGCCTCGCCGTCCCGCGTGGCGCCGGCATCCACCACCACATAGCCGATCTCGCCGTCGGTCTGGAGATACTGGCCGGCGATGTTCACGCCGCGCTTCGCAAAAATCTGGTTCACGTTGCCCAGCACGCCCGGCGCGTTGCGGTGGACATGCATGAAGCGCGTTCCCGTCGGCCGTGCCGGTAGCGCGACCTGCGGGAAGTTGACCGCGCCCTCGGTGCTGCCCGTGTCGGAATAGTCGGCGAGCTTGCGCGCGACCTCCTCGCCGATGCGCGACTGCGCCTCCTCGGTGCTGCCGCCGATGTGCGGGGTCAGGATCACATTGTCGATGCCCTGCAGCGGCGAGACGAAGGGGTCGCCGTTGCGCTTGGGCTCCTCGGGGAAGACGTCGAGCGCCGCGCCCGCCAGATGGCCCGAGCGCAGCGCCGCGGCCAGCGCCGGCACGTCCACGATGGTCCCGCGGGCGTTGTTGATGAGGAAGCTGCCCGGCTTCATCTTCGCGATCTGCTCGGCGCTCATGAGGTTCATGGTCGCCGGCGTCTCCGGCAGGTGGACCGTCACCACGTCCGACCAGTGCAGCAGCTCGTCCAGCGAGCCACAGCGGCTGGCATTGCCGTGCGGCAGCTTGGCCGCCGTGTCGAAATAGATCACCCGCATGCCGAAGGCCTCGGCGAGCACGGAGAGCTGGCTGCCGATATTGCCGTAACCGACGATGCCGAGAGTGCGTCCACGCACCTCGCGGTAGCCGTCGGCCGACTTGTCCCACTGCCCCGCATGGGCGGCGGTGGACTTCGGGAAGATGCCGCGCAGCAGCATGACGATCTCGCCCAGGGTGAGCTCGGCGACGGAGCGCGTGTTGCTGAAGGGCGCGTTGAAGACGGGGATGCCGAGCGCGCGGGCGGCGGCGAGGTCCACCTGGTTGGTGCCGATGCAGAAGCAGCCGATGCTGATGAGACGGTCGGCATGGCTCAGCACCTCCTCCGTGATGTTGGTGCGGCTGCGGATGCCGAGCATGTGGACGCCGCGCACCGCCTCGTTCAGCGCGGCGCCTTCCAGCGCCTTCTTCTCGCGGCCGATATTGGTGTAGCCCTCATGGCCCAGCAGCTCGACGGCCGTGTCGGAGATGCCCTCCAGCAGCAGCGCGCGGATGCGGTCCTTCGGGAGGGAAAGCTGATCGCTCATGTGAGATGCCTTATCGGTTCGCCAGATCCGCCAGCACCTGCGCCAGCACCCGTGCTCCGGCGGCGAGCGCCGGAGGCTCCGCATATTCCGCAGGATGGTGCGAGACGCCGGCGCGGCAAGGCACGAAGATCATGCCCGTCGGACAGAGGGGGTGGATGAACTGCGCGTCGTGGAAGGCGCCGGAGGGCAGCCGCAGCGCGCGCAGGCCCTGGGCGCGGGCGGCGGTCTCCACTGCATCGGGCACCAGGGGCGCGAAATCGGTGGGGACGGCGTGGAAGCGCTCGGTGACCTCGGCGGTGCAGGTCTTCAGCGCCGACTGGATCACGCCCTCGATGGCGTTGCCGCGCGCCTGGAGGACAGCGTTGTCGGGGTGGCGGAAGTCGATGGTGAAGCGCGCGACGGCGGCCACGCTGTTGGAGGTGTTCGGCTCCACCTCGATATGAGCCACGGTGAAGCGCAGCACGTCGGTCGGGTCGTGCATCAGCGCGTTCAGCGCGGTGATGGCGCGTAGCATGTCCTGCACGGCGTCGCGGCGCAGGCCGAGCGGGGTGGTGCCGGCATGGTCCGACTTGCCGTTGATTTCCACCAGGAACCATCGGCTGCCCTGGATGCCCGTGACCACGCCGATGTCATACCCCTCGGCCTCGAGGCGCGGGCCCTGCTCGATATGCGCCTCGACATAGGCGAAGGGGGCAGGGCCCTCGACCACACCGAGCGGGCGGCGGGCGATATCGGCTTCCAGCACGAGATGCCCGGCCAACGCGTCGCCGAAGCGGATGCCGTCCTTGTCGGTCACGGCGTCCCAGGTCTGCGGCGAGCGGTAGCCGGCATAGGCCATGCTGCCCATGCAGCCCGGCGCGTAGCGGCCGCCCTCCTCGTTGGTCCAGGCGACGACCTCGATAGGCCGGCGCGTGGAGACGCCCGCCTCGCGCAGCGCCTGCACCGCTTCGAAGGCCGCGAGCACGCCCCAGATGCCGTCGAAGCGCCCGCCCTGCGGCTGGCTGTCCATGTGGCTGCCGGTGACGACGGGGGCCAGCGTCGCGTCCGTGCCCTCGTGCCGGAGGAAGAGGTTTCCGAGGATGTCGGTGCTGGCCGTCAGCCCCACGGCCTCAGCCCAGGAGATCAGCAGCCGCCGCGCCGTCCGGTCGAGATCCGTGAGGCACGCCCGGTTCACGCCCTCGTTGCCATCGGCGTCGGTGAATCCGCCGATCGCGCCCATCTCCATCAGGCGCTGCCACTGGCGCGCCTCGCTGACGGCGGCGACGAGATTAGGGGCGACGGTGTCGGGCATGCGGGCCTCCTGCCGCGGCATTAGAGCAAGTCCCAGGCCCTTGCCAGCGAGGCCTTCCGCGCGTCAGCCTTGCGTTTCCTTGAGAGGAACAAGAATGGACCGGCTTTCCACGCATGTTCTGGATACCGCGCAGGGCCGCCCCGGCGCCGGCATGGGCTTTTCGCTGTTCCGGCTGGAGGGGGAGGAGCGCGTCCTCCTCGCCGAGGGCATCACCACCGCCGACGGGCGCGCGCCGGCGGGACTGCTGCCCGAGGCGGCCTACCAGCCCGGCCGCTACCAGCTCGTCTATCGCGTCGCTGACTATTTCCGCGCGGAGGGCTTCGACCTGCCCGAGCCGCCCTTTCTCGATCGGGTGACGCTGAGCTTCGGGCTGGGCAACGACGCGCATTACCACGTTCCCCTGCTGGTCTCGCCGTACAGCTACACCACCTATCGCGGAAGCTAGAGGCAGACCCGACCGGAAGGGCTGTCTGGCTTCCGGGCCGTGCATCCAGCCACGCGGCCAGTTGCGCGCGCTCGATCTGGTAGCTGCCGATTTGCTGGTGCGGCACGAAGCCGATCTGGCTGTTGATCGACAGCATCGCGGCATTCACCTCGGCATTGCTGGCCGTCATCAGCGCCGCTGCCGGCTGCCGCTCGCGCACCATCCCGAGCATCGCGGCTTTCACGGCCTTGCCGAGGCCCCGGCCACGCCAGCCAGGTGCGACGGCCGTCAGGCCCTGGAAGACCCGGTCGGGGAAGCGCGCATCCCAGCTGGCATCGCACATGGCGGCCAACTCCTCGCCCTGCATCAGCAGGACCAGTGGCTGGACGGGAACCAAGGAAAGTAGGGTCTCCACCTAAGCCGAGATTTCGACCAGCCCTGGCAACGGCGTCGCGTCGCGGCTGTTCGGGAAGGCCCGCAGCAGCGCCGCTTCGTTCAGCCCGAGATGGTCGGCCAGCAGCCCCTTCGCCACCCGGCGGAGATCCAGCGTGGGCGCGAGGTCGCGATTCTCGAACAGCCGCCCCGGGCCGACGCCGGGCCAGTCCGCCGCCACCCGGCCCCCGCGCACCGCGCCGCCGAGCAGGAAGGCCACGCCCGCCGTGCCGTGATCCGTGCCCTGGGTGCCGTTGATGCGCGCCGTGCGGCCGAACTCGGTCATGACAAGCACGGCCGTCTGCGGCCAGGCCGCGCCGAGCCCCGCGCGCAGCGCCTCCAGCCCCTCGTCGAGCACGCGCAGCACGCCGGCCAGCCGCGGCCCCTGGGTCGCATGGGTGTCCCAGCCGCCGAGCTCCAGCGCCGCCACGCGCGGCCCGCGCGGCTCGGCCAGCAGCCGCGCCGCCGATCCGGCCAGGGTTACGAAGCCGCTGGTGCCCGGCGGCGGCGGCTCCAGCCCTGCCAGGACGCCGGAGGAAAAGCCGCGTGCGCGCAGCCCTTCGGCAAAGGCCGGGCCGAGCTCGCGGTCGCCACGATGCAGGCGGGCGAGGGCGGCGAGGATCTGCGTGTCCGGCCGCGCACGCGCCTGCGACGCGAAGCTGCCGACGCGCATGGGGCCGCGCAGCAGCAGCGGCACGTCGATGCCGAGCGCGAGGCCGCGCCGCGCCGTGCCGGCCGTCTCGGCGGGCATGGTGGCGAGCGCGCGGTTGAGCCAGCCGTCCGGGAGACGCTGGGTGGCGCCGCATTCGAGAAAATCCTGCGCCTCGAAATGGCTGCGGCTGCGCCAGGGGCCGGCGATGGCGTGCAGGATCAGCGCCCGGTCGGAGGTGTAGAGGTCGTGCAGCCGGGGCAAGGCCGGATGCAGGCCGAAGAAGCCGCCGAGGTCGAGCGTGCCGCCCTCCTGGCCAGGCTCGGGGGGCGCGTGCGGGCCGCGCAGCGCGGCGAAGCCCGGATCGCCATAGGGCGCCACCGCGGCGAGCCCGTCCAGCGCGCCGCGCAGCAGCACGACGACGAGGCGCTTGTCGCCCGCCGGCCCCTGGGCGAGGGCCAGGCGCGTGCCGCCCAGCGCCATCGCGCCGCCGAGGCCGAGGAGGAAGGAGCGGCGTTCGAGGTTCATCGGCGTTGCGCCTCCGGGCTGGCGAGCAGCACCACGATCGCGTCCCGCGCCGAGCCGGCGCGGCGCACCACGTTCAGGGTCTCCGTGCGGGCGAGGGGGCCGAGCACGGTCTCCGCCAGGGTCTCGGGATCGGTGCCGCCGCCCGTCGCGGCCCGCCCGGCCAGCTCGGTTGCCCAGTCGAGACGGCGCATGAGCTGCTCCGGCGCGGCCCATTCGCTCGCCGCGTCGGACCATCCGTCCGGCGCCGGCGCGTTCCAGAGCGACTGGTTCAGCCGCGTCAGCGTGGCAAGCAGCATGGGCGCCGCCTCCGCGCCCAGTCCGAGGGCGCGCAGCACGGCGATGGCGTAGTCCTCCCCGCTGCGGAGCTTGCGCAGCGGGACCTGGGCGTCGGGTTCGGCGAGGACCGCGCGCGCGACGGCGGCGAGGTCGCCGCGGCTGTCGCGGAACGCGCCCTCGATCCAGGTCAGCGAGGCACGCGAGGGCACGTCGGCCACGAAATGCCGGGCGAGCTTCGCCGCCAGGGCGCGGTAGGTGGAAGGGTGGTTCGCAAGGAAGCGCAGCGCCTCGGCGCCACCCTGCTCGCCCTCCGGGAACTCGCGGCCCAGCAGGCGCTTCGTCCCCGGCTCGTGCGCATCCGCGCGGAACAGGAAGCCGTCGACCTCGGAAAACTGCTCGCCACGGCCGGCGGACCAGCCGGTGAGGATGCGCGCCAGTGCGGTCACGTCCTGCTGGGTGTAGCGCGCGGCCGGCGTGACGGTGTGCAGCTCCAGGCACTCGCGCGCCAGGTTCTCGTTCAGCCCGCGGCCGCGCCGGCCGACGGGGCTCGTGGGGCCGGTCGAGTTGGTCTGGTCGAGGTAGCCCAGCATGGCGGGATGCCGGTAGGCGGCGAGCAGCAGGTCCTCGAAGCGGCCGAAGGCCTTCGCGCGGATGGCCGCGCGCTGGTAGTGCCCGAGCCAGGCCGTGGTCTGGAAGGCACGGCGGCTGACGGTGAGGTGGTTGGTCCAGAAATTCGCCCAGCGTTCGGCGAAGGGGCTTCGCGTGGCGATCATCCGCGTGGCCCAGGCGGTGGATTCCACCCGGAAGATGTCGCCGACGCCCGGATGCCGGATGTCGCGCCGCTGCGCGCGCAGGGCGACCTGGATATCGTTGAGGCTGGGCCCGGGCAGCTCGGGCATGGGCGCGACCTGGGCCGAGAGCCAGGCCGAGGGGTCGGCCGGCAGGGGTGCTTCGGGGCGGGCCCCGAGGCCGAAGCG
>NZ_JBXAQB010000012.1:0-199300 GCF_058806835.1 Roseococcus sp. GW821-FHT12F05 | reverse complement strand
GCGGTAGGCGGGGTGGGTGGTGACGTCGGGGACGAGCTGGCCGTTGAGGTAGACGGCGCGGCCGTCGCGGACCGCGCGCAGATGCGCATCACCGTCCTTGACGGACGCGTCAGGGACGATCGGCGGGTTCGCGCTGCTCATGGGGACGTCCTTCCGAAGGGGATGCGCGGAAAATCCACCGCGCATCCATAATGACTAACTGACAAAGCTATTGCAATGGGCATTCAGTCGAGGCGGGCGCCTGCGAGCTGCACCATGCGGCCCCAGCGCGGGCGCTCGTCGACGATCTTGCGCTTGAAGCTGTCCGGATCGGGCAGCAGCGGGTTCGCGCCGGCCGTGCGCACCCGCTCCTGGAAGCCCGACTCCGACAGGATGGCGTGCATGGCGCCCGAGAGCCTGGTCACCGCCGCCTGCGGCATGCCGGCCGAAGCCAGCACGCCGGTCCAGACCGTCGCCTCGAGCTGCGGCAGGCCCACCTCGGCCATGGTCGGGACTTCGGGCAGCGTGGGCCAGCGCGTCGCGCCGGTGACGGCGAGCGGCACCATGTCGCCCGAGCGCACATAGCTGCCGAGCGAGGCCACGTCCGTGATGGTGAAGCGCACGTCGCCGCGCAGCATGGCCTGCGCCGTCTCCGCCGCGCCGCGGAAGGGCACGTGGATGTTGTCGATGCCGTTCTGCTCCATGAAGAGCGCGCCCAGCAGGTGCGGCGAGGTGGCGATGCCGTTGGAGCCATAGGCGATCGGCTCGCGCTGTGCCTTCGCCCAGGCGATGAACTCCGCCATGGTCCGCGCCGGCACGGCGCGCGCCGGCACCGCGGCGAGGTTGTAGTATTCCCAGACCAGCCCGATCGGCGTGAAGTCGCGGTCCAGGTCGTAGGGGATCGAGCGGTAGACGAAGGGGTTGCAGAGCAGCTGCGACACCGTCGCCACGATCAGGGAATATCCGGCGGGCTGGGTCTTCGCGACATTGTCGAGCCCGATGATGCCGTTGCTGCCGGAGCGGTTCTCGACCGTGAAGGGCTGGCCGAGTCGCTCCTGCAGCTCGCGCGCCAGCAGCCGCGTCAGGATGTCCGAGGCACCGCCGGGTGGGTTGGGGACGACGAAACGGACCGGACGGTCCGGATAGTCCTGCGCGCGGGCGGAGCCGAGCAGGGCGGGAGCGGCCAGCAGGCCGCCGAGAACGGCACGGCGCGGAGCGGTCAGGTCATGGGCCACGGTGATCTCCTCGTGGTGATTGGGTGCTGCGCCGTGTGTTTCTTGTTGTGAAAATACCTATGTGACGAAGCGAAGATGCGCAAGCCCGAAACGCCGAGGGAGCAATTCCCGGCTTCGGCGATTCCGCCTCAGCCGATCGCGCCCGGGAGCACGCGCCATTCCAGCATGGCCGCGCCGACCGCCTCCGGCTGCTCCAACGTGGAGAGGTGGCCGCAGACCGGCACGACGACAAGGCGCGAGCCCTGGATGCCGGCCGCCATCTCCTCGGCATGCTCCCTGGGCGCGAGCCTGTCCTCGTCGCCGACCAGCACCAGCGTCGGACAGGCGATGGTGGCAAGCGTCGGCCGCGAATCGGGACGGTTCATGTTGGCGGTCTGCTGGTTGATGTAGCCGGCAGGGCCGACATCCTCCGTCATGCCGCGATGAGTGGCTCGCAGCACGTCGTCCGTCTGGCGCGAGGGATGCACGTTGTTCGCGTAGTGCAACGGCGGCAGCTCGGTGAAGCGGCCGTCGCGCGCCATCTGCACGCGCTCGGCGCGCAGCTTTCCCGCGGGCCCGCCCGGCATCTCCGCCCGCGCGCTGGTGGAGAGGAGCGCGAGATGCGTCACGCGCTCCGGGCAGCGGCGCAGGATCTCGAAGGCGATGAACCCGCCCATGGAAAGCCCGGCCAGCGCAAAGCGCGGCGGCGCCTGCGCCAGGATGAGGTCCGTCAGCCCCGCGATGCTGTCGGCACCGCGATGATCGGCCACCATCACGGGTCCGAAGCGCCACATCAGCGGGATCTGGTGGCGGAAGAGCGTGGCCGAGCAGTTGAGGCCGGGGATCAGCAGCGTGGGGATGGTCATGGCTGGCCTCAGTGAAAGGTGCGGCCGCCGTCAACCGCCAGCGCGGTGCCGGTGATGAAGGCGGATTCGGGGGAACTCATGAACAGCACCGCCTGCGCGACCTCCAGCGTGCTGCCGTTGCGCTTCAGCGCGTACTGGCTGCCATCGCCGCTGCGGCCCTCGGTGAGCGGCGTCTCCACCATGCCGGGGCAGACGCTGTTCACGCGGATCCGCGGCGCCAGCTCCTTGGCGAGCGAGCGCGTGAGGTTGATGAGCCCGCCCTTCGACGCCGCATAGGCGTGGTTCGCCGGCCCCGCCGGCTGGATGCCCTGGCCCGAGGCCAGGTTCACGATGGTCGCCCAGGGCGCCCCGCGAAGGAAGGGCAGCGCGGCCTTCATCACCATGTGCGGGCCGATGAGATTGATCCCGATCACCTCGCGCCAGGCCGCCATGGAGACATCCGCGATGAGGCCGGGGCGCGAGATGCCCGCGCAGTTCACCACGCCGTCGAGGCCGTCCAGCGCCCGCGCGGCCTGGGCGACGGCGGCATTGACCGAGGCCTCGTCGGACACGTCGCAGGGGATGGGGATGCCGCCGGTGGCGAGCGCGGCGCGGCCCAGCGCCTCCTCCTGGCGGTCCAGCAGCGCGAGCGCGGCGCCCTCGGCCGCGAAGACCTCGGCGACCTTCCAGCCGATGCCGGAGGCCGCGCCGGTGACGAGGATGCGGCGCCCGGCCAGCCGGCCGGAGGGCACGTGGTGCTCGAAGCTCGGTGCGGCGTTGCTGATCTCGGCCATGACGTCTCCTCGTTCCGGCCACCATGATAACGATCAAAGCTATCTCGAAAAGGGGTTGTGCGGCGCAGCATTTCACTTTCTAGAATAGCGAAGATCACAAGCCATTACGGAGCCGAGCCGATGAACCGACGCACTCTCCTTCAGGGCGCTGCCATGGCCACGATCGCCGCCCCCCGGCTCGCGGCCGCACAGGGCCGCAGCGTGCTGCGCTTCGTGCCTTCCGCGGATCTCTCGATCCTCGACCCGATCCGCTCCGGCTCCTTCAACACGCGCATCCACGCGCTCACCGTTTTCGAGACGCTCTACGGCGTGGACATCGAGGGCAACCCGCAGCCGCAGATGCTGGAGGGGCACGCCATCGGGGAGGACGGGAAGGTCTGGAACCTCACGCTGCGCGAGGGCCTGCGCTTCCATGACGGCGAGCCCGTCCGGGCGCAGGACGTGGTGGCGAGCCTGCGCCGCTGGTCGCATCGCGATCCCTTCGGCCAGGCGCTCTTCGCCGCGACGGACGAGCTCTCCGCCGCCTCGGACCGGGTGGTGCGCTTCCGGCTGAAGTATCCCTTCCCGCTGCTGCCGCAGGCACTGGGCAAGGCCTCGCCCAACCTCCCCGTCATCATGCCGGAGCGCTTCGGCGCCATTCCGCCGGCCAATGCCGTGCCGGAGATGATCGGCAGCGGACCCTACCGCTTCGTGGCCTCCGAGCGCGTGCCCGGCGCGCGCGCCGTCTATGCGAAGTTCGACGGCTACGTCCCGCGCCCCGACGGCACGCCGAGCTTCCTCGCCGGCCCGCGCATCGCCCATTTCGAGCGGGTGGAGTGGCTCACCATCCCCGATGCCTCCACCGCCGCGGCGGCGCTGCAGCGCGGCGAGGTGGACTGGGTCGAGCAGCCCTCCATCGACCTCGTGCCGCTGCTCAAGCGCGACCGGCAGATCAACGTCCAGGTCGTGGAGACGGCCGGCCTCATGAGCGTGCTGCGCTTCAACCACTTCCAGCCGCCGCTCGACAATGTCCGGATCCGCCGCGTGCTGCTGAACGCGGTGACCCAGCGCGACTTCATGATGATGATCGCCGGCGACCAGGCCGACTACTGGCGCGACGGCGTCGGCATCTTCACCCCCGGCAGCGCCATGGCGAACGACGCCGGCCTCCCGGAGATCGGCGGCCGCAGCATGGACCAGCTCAGGCGCGACCTGGAGGCCGCCGGCTACAAGGGCGAGCGCATCGCCCTGATGGCCCCGACCGACCAGCAGCGCACCAATGCCGTCAGCGAGGCGACCGGCGACCTGCTCCGCCGCCTCGGCATGAACCTCGACCACCAGGCGATGGACATGGCGACCATGTTCACCCGCAACCAGACGCGCAACCCGCTGGAGCAGGGCGGCTGGTCCATGTTCGCGACCTTCTGGGGCGGGCTCGAGATGTCCTCGCCGGCCTCGCACCATCCGCTGCGCGGCGCGGGCACACGCTCCTGGGTGGGCTGGCCGACCAGCGAGCGCATCGAGGAGTTGGTGGCGCAGTGGTTCCGCGCGCCGGACCTCGCGGAGCAGCAACGCCTCTGCCGGGAGCTCCAGCTCCAGGCCTTCCAGGACGTGCCCTACGTCCCGCTCGGCCAGTTCTTCCCGCCGAGCGCCTGGCGCCGCACGCTCACCGGCATCCTGCCCGGCCTGCCGCAGATGACCAACGTGCGGCGCGTCTGAGCGGGTTCAGTCCTCCGGCCGGAAGCCCGAGCGCTCCACGATCGACTGCCATCGGCGATGCTCCCCCAGGATCCGGGCCTGGAATTCGGGCGAGGCTTCCGCCGCCGCGCGGTATTCCTGCGACACGAGAACCCGGACCACGTCCGGCGCCCGCATCGCCGCCGCCGTGCCGCGCCAGAGTTCCGCAGCGACGGCGGCCGGCGTGCCGGCGGGAAGGAACAGCCCGAACCATTGCTCTTCGGTGAGCGAGGGCTGGCCGAGCTCGGCGAAGGTCGGCAATTCCGGCAGGCCGGCCGATCGCTGCGCGGCCGTGCAGGCCAGCATCCGGACGCGCCCCGCGCGGTGCAGCTCGGAGACTTCGCCCACGACGCTGATGGTCGCGTCGATCTGCCCGGCCATGAGGTCGTTCAGCGCCGGCACCGTGCCGCGATAGGGCACATGGGTCAGGTTGATCCCCAGCGCCTCGGCGAGCCTGAGCCCGATGAAATGCCCGACCGATCCGGCGGCCGGGCTCGCGAAGGTCACGCTGCCGCGCCCCTTCGCCCAGCGCGCGAAGCTCTCGAGGTCCTGCGCCGGATGATTCGCCGCGACCGCGAAGCCGTAGGAGAAGAAGCAGACCGGCGTGACCGGCACGAAGTCCGCGAAGGGATCGTAGCGCAGTCGGCCCGGGTAGATGTGCGGCAGGATGGTGAACTGGCCCGCCGGCGAGAGCAGCACGGTCGTCCCGTCCGGCGCGGCGGACTTCGCCACCTCCACCGCCAGCCGCCCCCCTGCCCCACTGCGGTTCTCCACGATCACCTGCGGCGCATAGGCGTCGCGCAGCTGCTCGGCGAGCAGCCGGCCCACCACATCGGCCGAACCCCCGGGCGCGAAGCCCACCAGGAGGCGCGCGGGCCGGTCCAGCGCCCGCGCCGAGGCGGCCGCGGGGGCCAGGAAGGGGACGGCCAGCAGCGCGCGGCGAGGCACTCGCATCACAGCCGCTCCGGGGTGAGGCCGGTGACCTCGATGATCCGCGCCCATCGCGGGATGTCGGCTTCGATCAGCCGCGTCATGCGCTCCGGCGGCCCGCCCTCGGGTAGGGCGCCGGCGCCTTCCAGCCGCTGGCGCACCTCCGGCGTCTCCAGCGCGGCGGCCAGCGCGCGGTGCAGGGCGGCGACGATCTCCGGCGGCGTGCCGCGCCGCACGGCGAGGCCCATCCAGGAGCCGATGTCGAAATCGGAAAAGCCCAGCTCCTGCATGGTCGGCACCTCCGGGAGCTGGTGCGCGCGGCGCGCGGTGGTGACGGCGAAGGCCTTGATCGCCCCGCTGCGCACCAGCGGCGCGGGCGCCGGCACCGCATCCACCATCACGTCCACCCGGCCGGCGGTGAGGTCGGCCAGCGCAGGCGGGCTGCCGCGATAGGGCACGCTCACCCAGCGCACGCCCAGCCGCTCCTGCAGATAGACGGCGGCGAGCGCCGGCACCGACCCGCCCGATCCCGCGCCGGCGAGCGAGAGGCCGTCCGGCGTGCGGCGCGAGAGCTCCGCCAGCTCGGCAAGGTTGGCGGCCGGCAGGTCCTTGCGCGCGACCAGCACGATCGGCGTGTTGGCGAAGATGATGACGGGCTCGATCTCCGCGAGCGGATCGAAGCCCGCGCTGCGGAAGAGCGTCGGCGAGACCGTCAGCGGCCCGCCGGACGCGACGGCGAGCGTGTAGCCATCGGCCGGCGCGCGCGTGACGTTCTGCATGGCGGGGATGCCGCCGGCGCCGCCGCGGTTCTCCACCACGAAGCCCTGGTGGAAGGCCTTGCTGAGCGCATCGGCCATCACGCGGCCGGCAAGGTCGATCGCGCCGCCCGGCGCGAAGGGCACCACGATGCGCACCGGCCGCGTGGGCCAGGTCTCCTGCCCCCTTGCGCGTGACGCCACAATCGCTGGAGCCGTGGCCAGCAGGCCACGCCGCGACATCGCCATCCGAACCTCCTTCGGCGCCGATGCGCCCGTGGAAATGCCCGGTGCCTGGGTCCCTTCCCGCTCTTCGGCGGGCGATCCCTAACGCACGATCAGATTCAGCACCGCCTGCCGCCGCTCCACGCGCACCGCGTGCAGGGCGCGCTGCAGTGCCGCCGGAAGCTCGGCCGGATCGGTGACCTTCTCGCCATAGCCGCCGCTCGCCTCGACCAGCTTCTCGTAGTCGGGCGAGGGATCGAGGGTGGCGAGCGGCATGCGGTTGGCGCGCGAGGCGTGCCCGTCCGGATAGACGCTGAGCGTCGCCGTCCGCACCGCGCCCCAGAGCGAGTTGTTGAAGACGATGGTGAGGATCGGCAGGTCGTTCGCGCGGCTCACGAAATGGGCCGGCGTCGGATTGGCGAACATGTAGGCGCCGTCGCCGACCGTCGCGATCACGGTCTTCTCCGGCGCCGCCAGCTTGGCGCCCAGCGCGGCGCCCACAGCCCATCCGAGGCCGCCGGCGGGGCTGTAGGAGAAAAAGCTGCCCGGAACCTCGAAGGAGAGCTGGTCCAACACCAGCGGGTATTCGTTGACCAGGATCGTGTCGGCGTCGATCGCCCGGTCGATGCAATGCGTGGCCCAGGCGAAGGAAATGGGCGCCTTCGCGGCCGCTTCCTCCCGGGTCCTTTGCGCACGGTCGAGCAGCGCCTGGTGATGCGCCGCGATCCTGGCGCGGCGGGCCTCGATCTCCGGCCCCCCCAGCCTGCCGAGAAGCCCGTGCAGCGCCGCCAGCGCCGGGCCGGCGGCGCCCGTGATTGCGAGGTCCGCATGGAAGCCGCGCACCGGGTATCGGGAGAAATGCGGATCGGTGCCGAGATGCACGATGCGCGCCTTCGGGTCCGGCGCGGTGCGTGCCGGCATCCAGGGCACGTCGCAATCGGCGACGATCACGAGGTCCGCTTCCGGGAGCAGCGCGCCGGGATCGAAGCCGCAGGCCATGGGGTGCGACCTCGGCAGGCCGAGATAGCGCGGGCGGTTCTGCACCACCGGGATCGCGGCCGCCTCGGCCAGCGCGGCAAGGATCGGCACCTCGGCCGGGTCGCGGCCGAGCTCCGCCGTGATGATCAACGGCGCCTTCGCCTCGCGGATCCAGGCGGCCAGCGTCTCCAGTGCGTTTGTGTCGGCGCGGGGCGCGACGGCAGGAAGGGTCCGGCTCTCCGGCAGCGGCGCGGGGCCGGCAACCGGCATGCCCAGCACCTCGCGCGGCAAGGTGAGGTAGACCGGGCCGCGCGGCTCGCTCTGGGCGAGCGCCACGGCGCGGTCCACCACGATCTCGACCTGCTGCGGCAGGCGCAGCTCGTAGTCCCACTTCACCAGCTCGCGCAACATGCCCGCCTGGTCGAACATCTCCTGCGCCCAGTTGATGAGGTTGGTGCGCGCCCCGACCATCCCCTCCTCCAGGATCGGCGTGCGGCCGGCGGTGAAGAGCATCGGGATCTGCGAGCGGCAGGCGTTGTAGATGCCGTTCAGCGAGTTCGCCGTGCCGAGGCCTACATGCACCATCACCGCCGGCAGCTCGCCGCTCACCATGTGGTAGCCATGCGCCATGGCGACGGCGACGTTCTCGTGCGGGACGATGATGGGCACCGGCAGGTTCGGCGCGCCCTCGCCGGCGCGGGCATAGGCCTCGATGATCGGCGCGAAGTCGGTGCCACCATTGCCGAAGAGGTACCTCACGCCGCGCGAGGCCAGGAGCGCCAGGTAGCGCTCGGCAACGATGGTGGTCTCGGCGGGGACGGAATGGTCCATGTCACGATTTCCCGGGGGCGGCGACAGCGAGACTTTCACAATATAGCTCTCACAACAAGCTATCTAAGACGATTGTATCCGAGATCGATCGGACGCCGATCCGCGGCCTCGCGATCGGATGCTTCGGGGAAAGCCCTCTGCCCGGCCGGGCGATCGGTGTTTCATCATAGTGAAAACTCCCTTGCCATGTTCATTCAGGCATAGGAGGCTTCGCCTTCATGGCTCCCCCTGCGACATCCGGACGACTTCTCCTCGAAACTGTGTCCCGAAGCTTTGGCTCACTCAAGGCAGTCGACGGTGTCAGCCTGGATATCCCGGCCGGCGAGTTCGTCGCCTTCCTCGGCCCCAGCGGCTGCGGCAAGACGACGCTGCTCCGCATCATCGCCGGGTTCGAGCAGGCCGATGCCGGCCGCCTCATGCTCGATGGGCGTCCCCTCGCCGGCCTGCCGCCCAACAGGCGCGACGTGGGAATGGTCTTCCAGAATCTGGCGCTCTTCCCGCACCTGACAGTTGCGGAAAACATCTCCTTCGGCCTGGAACTGCGGCGCGAGAGCGCGGCTGAGACGGCGCGGAAGGTGCAGGAGGCCATCGCCCTGGTGGCGCTGCAGGGCCTGGAGCGGCGCCGTATCCAGCAGCTCTCCGGCGGGCAGCGGCAGCGCGTGGCGCTGGCCCGCGCGCTGGTGCTGCACCCTTCCGTGCTGCTGCTGGACGAGCCGCTCTCCGCCCTCGACCTCAAGCTCCGCCGTCAGCTCCAGCAGGAGCTGAAGACGCTGCAGCGGCGCACCGGGGCCACCTTCGTCTTCGTCACGCACGACCAGGAGGAGGCGCTGTCGATGGCCGACCGCGTCGCCGTCTTCAACCATGGGCGTCTGGAGCAGTTCGACACGCCGCAGGCACTCTACGGCAGGCCCGCCTCGCGCTTCGTGGCGGAATTCGTGGGCGACGCGAACATCCGCGACGCGGCGCAGCTCGCGCCATTCGGCCTTTCGCTGCCGGCCGGGACGCTCCTCGTCATCCGGCCGGAGGAGTGCGCGGTCGGCGCCGCCGCCGGCACCGCGCCCGTGCGGCGCGAGGGCACGGTGGAGGCCGTCGACTTCGTCGGTCCCCATGCCCGGCTGCGCCTGGCGCTCGACGGCGTGGCGGAACCCTGGCTGGCGCTTTGCCCCGGCTCGGCAGCCGCCGATCTCGCGCCGGGCGCGCGCGCCATGCTGGGATTCGACCCCGCACAGGCCGCATCGCTGAAAGTCGGCGCGTGAGCCGCCGGCTCGCCCTCTTCGCGCCGATGGGGCTGCTCATCGCGGCCTTCACGCTGTCCATCGCCGGCCTGCTCTGGTCCTCGCTGACGCAGGGCGGGCCCGGCCTTTATGCCGAGCTGCTGCTGGATCCCGGCATCCAGCGCGTCCTCTGGCGCACGGTCTGGATCGCCGTCGTCACCACCGCCCTCTGCGCGCTGCTGGGCTATCCGCTGGCGCTCTTCCTCGCGCGCAGCCCGCACAGGAACCTCTGGCTGATCCTGGTGATCTCACCCTGGCTGGTCAGCATCGTGGTGCGGACCTTCGGCTGGATGGTGCTGCTCGGCAACCGCGGCGTGATCAACATGGCGCTGCGGGACTGGGACCTGATCGACCGGCCCATCCGCATCCTCTTCACGCCGGCGGCGGTGCTGATCGGCCTCGTCCACGTCTTCCTGCCCTTCATGGTCATCGCGATCCTCTCCAGCCTGCTCCAGCAGGACCGCAAGCTGGAGGAGGCGGGCCGCATCCTCGGCGGCACGCGCTGGCAGACCTTTCGCCGGGTCACGCTGCCGCTCTCCATGCCCGGCGTGATCGGCGGCTGCTCGCTGGTGCTGCTGATGTCGGCCGGCGCGATCGTGACGCCGCTGCTGCTGGGAGGCCTGCGCGACCGGATGCTCGGCACGCAGATCTATTCCGAGATCTTCCAGGTCTACAATTTCGACCGTGCCACCGCGATGGCGGTGCTGCTGCTGGTCACAGCCCTGATCCTGGTCGCGCCGTTGCGGCTGATCGAGGCGCGCATCCGCCGCCGGCTGGAGAGCGTGTGATGCGCACCAGCCTGCCCATCCGTGCGCTGGCCATCCTGCTGTTGATCCTGCTGCCGGCGCCGCTGGTGATCGTCGTCGGCTCCTCCTTCTCCCCGCTCGCGCTGCTGGGCTTCCCGCCGCCGGGCTTCTCCTGGCGCTGGTACATCGAGTTCCTCAGCACGCCCGCCTGGCTCGCCGCCTTCGGCGTCAGCGCGGCCATCGCGCTGGCCAGCGCGGTGCTGACGACGCTGGCCGCCCTGGGCGCCGCGCTGGCTCTGCAGGGCGCGCCCTCCCGCCTGCGCGCCGCGGCAGAGACGGCGATCCTGGCACCGCTGCTCTTCCCGCATGCGGCGCTGGGCATCGGCTTCCTGGGCTGGCTGATCCTCGCCGAGCTCAACGGCACGGGCTGGGGCATCCTCATCGCGCATCTCATCCTCTGCGCGCCCTTCGCCTATCGCCCCATCGCCGTCTCGCTCGCGCAGATCGACAAGTCCCTGCCCGAGGCCGCGACCATCCTGGGCGCCGAGCCGCGCCAGGCCTTCTTCCGCGTCGTGCTGCCGCTGCTGCGGCCGGGCATCGCCGCCTCGCTGCTCTTCGGCTTCATCATCTCCTTCGACGAGGTGACGGTGACGATGTTCCTCGTCGGTCCCGAGCTCACCACCCTGCCCGTCACCATCTACGCCCGCCTGAACGACAGCGCGGACCCGGTGGTGGCGGCGATCTCCTCCATCCTGATCCTGCTCACCGCCGGCCTCGTGCTGCTGATGGACCGGCTGGTGGGCCTGCGCATCTTCATCGACGTCGAGGAGGAGGGGCGCCACCCCGCCTCCTGAGCCCCATCCTTCCGAGGAGAACCCCCATGGTCCTGCTTCGTCGTTCCTGTCTCGCGGCCGGTGCCGGCCTGCTCGCAACGCCCTATCTCGCGCTCGCTCAGTCCGGGCCGGGGCGCGTGGTCATGGGGAGCTGGGGCGGCGCCGGCGCGCGCATGTGGCGCGAGAGCTTCGGCGCACCCTTCACCAGCGCCACGGGCATTCCCGTCACCGTCGCCGAGAACGCCGATCCGGCCGCGGCGATCGCGGCGGCGCGCGGACGACCGCAGCACAACGTGATCATCGCCGCCTCCTTCCAGGCCGCACATCTCGCCGCCAGCGACCTGATCGACCGCGTCACCGTGGACGAGATCCCGAACATCCGCCACGTGCCCGAGCAGTACTGGGTGCGCGACGGCCAGGGCGGCATCCTCGGCATGCCGATCTACTTCATCTATCTCGGCCTGGCCTTCAACAACACGCTGGCCCGCGCTTCCGACTTCGCCTCCTGGGAAGCGCTGACGGACCGCAAGTGGAACGGCCAGCTCTCGGTGACGCGGCCCATCTTCCTGGCGCCCTACGACCTCACGCTCTACGCGAAGATCCGCGGCGGCAACGAAGCGAACATCCAGCCCGGCGTGCCGATGCTGGAGGCGATCGCGCGCAACGCCACCAGCTCCTACGCGTCGATGGCCTCGCTGCAGCAGCAGATGTCGCGCGGCGAGGTGACCGCCTGCGCCTTCTATTCCGGCCAGATCCAGATGCTGCGGAAGGCCGGCCAGCGCGAGGTGGAGATGACGCTGCCGCGCGAGGGCGGGCTGATCCTCTCCTACCTGCTCTCCGTGCCGAAGAACGCGCCGGACAAGGCCGCGGCGCTCCGCTTCATGAACGACTCCATCGACCCCGGGAAGCAGATCTCCGCGGCCCGCAGCGGCTACCTGCCGCTCGCCACGAACGTCACCCTGCCGGACGAGGTGGTGCGCGAGGTGGGCATGACGGCGGACGAGGTACGGGCGAGGAACTGGTCGCCCAACTGGTACACCATCGCGTCCGACATCGAGGCGCGCATGCGCCTCGCCGACCAGATCCTCGACCGGGCCCGCTGAACTCTCTTCTGAACGCTTTCTGGATATCGCCATGCCGTCACGATCTCCGCGTCACGCTTCCACCGGACTGCGCGCGCCATGAAGGTGGGGGTGGAGATCGGCGGCACCTTCACCGATCTGGTCCGTATCGACGCGAAGGGTCTCACCATCGCCAAGGTGCCGAGCACGCCGTCACAGCCTGATGCCGGCGTCTTCCACGCGCTGGAGGCCGCGCACATCAAGCTCTCCGAGATGGCGGAGCTGGCGCATGGCTCCACCGTCGCGACCAATGCCGTGCTGGAGCGCAAGGGCGCGCGCCTCGCGCTGCTCGTCACCGAGGGCTTTCGCGACCTGCTGGAGCTGCGCCGGCAGGACCGCGAGCAGCTCTTCGACATCTTCTACCGCAAGCCGCCGGCCCTCGTGCCACGTCGCGATACCTTCGAGGTGCCGGAACGCATGCTGGCCGACGGCACGGCGGAACACGCGCTCGACCTGGAGGCGGCCGGCCCCGCACTGGAGCGCGCGCTGCGCGAGGGCGGCTACGGCGCCGCCGCCATCTGCCTGCTGAACTCCTTCGCCAATCCAGCGCATGAGCGCGGCCTTGCCGACTGGCTGCGGGCGCGGAATCCTGGCCTGCGCGTCACCTGCTCCGTGGACGTGACACGCGAGTTCCGCGAGTACGAGCGCGCCAGCACCACGAGCCTGTCCGCCTATGTGCAGCCGGTGCTCGACGCCTATCTCACACGCATCGAGACGCGATTGGCCGAGGGCGGCTTCACCGGCATCTTCTCCATGATGCAGTCCAACGGCGGGCGCGTGCCGGCCGCGGCGATTCGGCTGAACGCCGGCTCGGCCCTGCTCTCCGGCCCGGCGGCGGGCGTCACGGGCGCGATCCGGCAGGCGGGGCTTTCCGGCTTCAAGGACATCGTGACGCTCGACATCGGCGGCACCAGCGCCGACGTCTGCCTCGTGCAGAACGGCAAGCCCGAGCTGACGCGCGAAGCCAAGGTGGACACCCTGCCCGTGCTGATGCCGATGGTGGACATCACCACCATCGGCGCCGGCGGCGGCTCGCTGATCTGGGTGGACGAGGGCGGGCTGCTGCGCGCCGGCCCGCGCAGCGCCGGTGCCGATCCCGGCCCCGCCAGCTACGGCCGCGGCGGCACGCAGCCGACGCTGACGGACGCGCATCTCGTCTGCGGGCGCATCCAACCGGACGCGAAGCTCGCCGGCGCGATGCCCTTGGATGCGAAGGCGGCGCGCGCGGCCTTCGTGCCGCTGGCGGGGAAGCTCGGCCTTTCCGTCGTGGAGTTGGCGGACAGCGCGGTGCGCATCGCGGTGGCCAACATCGTCTCGGCCATCCGCCTCGTGAGCACCCGGCGCGGGCGCGATCCGCGCGACTACGTGCTGGTGCCCTTCGGCGGCGCCGGCCCGCTGCACGCAGCGGCGGTCGCCGATGCGCTGGCGATGGAGACGGTGGTGGTGCCGCCCAATGCTGGCGTCATCTCCGCCTATGGGCTGCTGGCGGCCGATCACAGCCTCTACGACAGCCTGACCCGCCGCACCCGCCTCGACGAGGCAGCGCCGGAAGCGGTGCGCGCAACGCTCTCGGAGATGCGCCAGGGCCTCGCCGCGCGCGCCGACGCCATGGAGCTCGGCGCCGATCGGCACTGGGACGTGACGCTGGAGATGCGCTTCGTCGGCCAGGCCTTCGAGATCTCGGTGCCGCTCGACGAGGCACTGGCCGGGGCGCCGACGGGCGAAGGGTTGCGGCAAGCCTTCGAGGCCGCCTATGCGCGCATCTACCGCCACGGCGCGGTGATGAGCGGGCGCATGGCAGAGATCGTCTCCTACCGCGTCGGCGTGCACGTTCCGCCCGAGGCGGTGCCGAGCCTCGCCGGCATCGGCGGCGATGATTTCCACGTTCCCGAAGGCGAGGTCGAGGTCTTCGACGAGGGCCGCCGCCAGCGCGCGACGCGCATGGCCCGCAGCGCCGTCGGCACCACGCCGCGTCCTGGTCCGCTGGTGCTGGAGGACGTGACCGCCACCACCTTCGTCCCCGCCGGATGGCTCGCCGCCTCCGACGCCGCCGGAAACCTCATCCTGCGAAAGGCCGCGCCATGAATCCCGTCGACCAGGCCGTCATCAGCCAGGCGCTGCTCTCGGCGGCGCGCGAGATGGGCATCGCGCTCTACCGCTCCGCCTATTCCTCCGTGGTGCGCGACGGCAAGGACGCCTCCACCGGCATCCTCGACGCCGAGGGCAACGCCGTCGCGCAGAGCGACGAGCTGATCCCGATGCTGGTTGGCTCGCTCTCCATCACCTTCCGCAGCTGCGCCGCGCGCTATCCGGTGTCGAAGCTGAGGGAGGGCGATTTCTACATCTGCAACCACCCCTATCACGGGGCGCACCACCTGCAGGACATCCTGATCTTCATGCCCATTTTCTTCGACGGGAAGGTCGTCGGCTTCAGCGCGGCGGTGGCGCATCACCTCGACATCGGCGGCGGCGCGCCGGGGCTCAACTCCTCCTCCACGGACTACTTCCAGGAGGGGCTGGTGATCCCGCCCAGCCGCTACAACCTCGACGCCGACTGGAACGGCGACGGCCCGCTGCGCCACTTCATCGGCGCGAACATCCGCGTGCCCGAGGCGACACTGGGCGACATCGATTCCCAGTTCGCCGCCTGCGCCGTCGGCGCCGCGCGCGTGCACGAGATGTGCCGCAAATACGGCGCGGCCACGGTGACCGAGGCGATGGCCGAGATGATCGCCTATGTGGAGCGCCGTGTGCGCGCCTCCATCGCCGCCATCCCCGACGGCACCTATGTCGGCGAGGACGCGCTGGACGATGACGGCCTCAGCGAGGCGCCCCTGGCGATCAAGGCCACGGTGACGGTGCAGGGCGACCACCTCACCGTCGACTTCGCCGGCACCTGCCCGCAGGTGAAGAGCCACATGAACGCGCCCTACGCCTCCACCGTCTCCGCGACGCTGGCCTGCATCAAGTCGGTGCTCTCGGGCGAGGACGTGCCCTTCAACGAGGGCGCGAGCCGTGCGGTGACGGTCCTTGCCCCCAAGGGCTGCCTGCTGAACCCGCTGCCGCCGGCGCCGGTGCGCGCGCGCATGGAGGCCTCCTACCGCGCCTATGACGCGGTGCTGAAGGCGCTGGGCCAGGCCATGCCCGACCGTGCCATCGCCTGCGGCTACGACACCACAACCGGCTTCTGCCTGTCCTACCTCCAGGACGGACGGTACCGCGTCTTTCTGGAGCTGCGCGACGGCGGCTACGGCGCCTCGGCCATCGGCGACGGCTGCGACGCGGTGGCGGGGCCGCTCTCCAATTGCACCAACACGCCGATCGAGCAGATCGACGCCGATTACGACTTCTTCCGCATCGAGCACTACAGGCTGCGTCCCGGGACCGGCGGCGCGGGAAAGCATCGCGGCGGGCTCGGCTCCAGCCGCAGCTACCGCATCCTCGCCGACGGCGTGCGACTCGCGATCTATGCAGACCGCTTCCGCATCGCGGCCAGCGGGCTGGCGGGCGGCGAGGCCGGCGCGCTCGGCCATTGCCACGTGCATCGCGGCAACGAGGTGATCGAGGTCCGCTCCAAGGCCGACATGGCGCTGCGCAAGGGCGACCTCATCGTGCTCGCCTCCGGCGGCGGCGGCGGGCATGGCGACCCGGCCCTGCGCGACGCGGCCGCCATCGCGGCCGACGCGGCGCAGGGCTACGGCTGAGCCCTCAGGCGTGGCGACGCGGTCAGGTCTTCTCCGAGGCCAGCACGCCGGCCGTGGCCCAGGCCGACTTCTCGACGTCCTGCAGGATGATCTGCACGCTTTGCGGCGTGCCGCCCGCGGTGGAGATGAAGGCCTCGGTGAGCGCCTTCACGAGGGCGCTCTTCTGCTCGGGCGTGCGGCCGGCAAACATCTCGACGCGGATCATCGGCATATCGGTTCTCCTCGGGCCCTGGCGGGCGGAAATTTCAGTACAGTGAAAGCATCAGGCGCATTTCACGCCCCAGCAAGAGGGGTGGGCGCCACGGGGGGACAGCCAGATGGACAGGTCAGAGCGCCGGGCTGAACCGGCCGTGGAAACCGAGCACCCGGCCGCGGCCGGCGCCGCGCTCGATCGTCTGCTGGGCGAGCGCATCCGCCACCGCCGCCGCACGCTCGGCCTCTCGCTCGCGCAGGTGGCGGAAGCGACGGAAAGCTCCATCGGGCTGCTGAGCCAGATCGAGCGCGGGCTGTCCTCGCCCTCGGTGCGGCTGCTGTCGGGGCTGGCCGAGGTGCTGCAGCTCTCGCTCGGCGACTTCTTCGTGGAGGCGGGGCCGGTGGCCCGGCGACGCGAGGACAGCATCGTGACCCGCGCCCAGGCCCGCAAGCAGCTCGCCTTCTGGCGCGCGGGCATCTCCAAGGAGCTGGTGACGCCGCAGACCGAGGCGCGCGGCACGGACGTCTTCATCGTCTCCATCGAGGCGGGTGGGACGACCGGCGCGCAGGTCTACACCCATGCCGGCGAGGATGCGGGTTTCGTGCTCGAAGGCGAGCTGGAGCTCTCGGTGGACGGGGAAAGCTACCTTCTCCGCCCGGGCGACGGCTTCCGCTTCAAGAGCACCTCGCCGCACAGCTTCCGCAATCCGGGGCGAACGCCCACGCGCGTCCTCTGGGTGAACGCGCCGGTGGGCGATTAGGGGGCGAGACCAAGTCACGCAGCGGTTGCAGTTCCCTCCATCGCCCCGCGCATTGGACTCGGCCGGGCATTCTGGCCAGCTTCCGCGCTTCGAAACGGGCTGGAGGCTGACATGGAACGGATCGGCATGAGGGTGACGCGCCGCATGATGGGGCTGGGCGCCGCCTCCGCCCTGGCGGCCCCGCGCCTCGCCGCCGCCCAACCGCGGCGCGTGCTGAAGGTCATCCCGCGCGGCGATCTCGCGGTGCTCGACCCGCTCTGGACCACCGCCTACCAGACCCGCGACCACGCCTACATGGTCTTCGACACGCTCTTCGGCCTGGACGCCTCCTTCCGGCCGCAGCCCCAGATGCTCGAGAGCTCCAGCGTGGAGCCGGACGGCAAGGCCTGGACGCTGAAGCTGCGCCCCGGCCTGAAGTTCCACGACGGCGAGCCCGTCCTGGCGCGCGACTGCGTGGCCAGCATCCGCCGCTGGGGCGCCCGCGACACCTTCGGCCAGACCCTCATGGCCGCGACGGAGGAGCTCTCGGCGCCGGACGACACGACCATCCGCTTCCGGCTCCGCCAGCCCTTCCCCATGCTGCCCTACGCGCTGGGCAAGGCGAGCCCGAACATCTGCGTCATGATGCCCGAGCGGCTGGCCCGCACCGACGCCTTCACCCGCGTGAACGAGATGGTCGGCAGCGGCCCCTTCCGCTTCATCGCCCGCGACAATGTGGCGGGCTCGCTCACCGCCTATGAGCGCTTCGAGGCCTATGTGCCTCGCCCCGAGGGCACGCCGGAATGGACCTCCGGCCCCAAGCGCGTGAACGTCGACCGCGTCGAGATGCACGTCATCCCCGATGCCGGTACCGCCGCGGCCGCCTTGCAGGCCGGCGAGATGGACTGGTGGGCCTGGCCGGAGACCGACCTGCTGCCCGTCCTGCGCCGCAGCCGCGACATCGTGCTGCGCGAGGTGGACCCGACCGGGCTGATCGGCACGCTGCGCCTCAACCACCTGGTGCCGCCCTTCGACAACCCCGCCATCCGCCGGGCCGTGCTGCGCGCCATCAAGCAGGGGGACTTCATGGCGGCAGTGGCCGGCACCGACCGCGCCTATTGGCGCGACGGCGTCGGCATCTTCTGTCCGATCTCGCCGCTGGCCAGCCAGGCCGGCATGGAGGCGATGGACGGCAACCTCGATGCCGCGAAGCGCCAGCTGCGCGAGGCGGGCTATGCGGGCGAGAAGGTCGTGCTGCTGGGCAGCACCAACATCTCCATCCTGAAGGCCGTGAGCGACGTCGCCGCCGACCTGTTCCAGCGCCTCGGCCTGAACGTGGACTACCAGGCCATGGACTGGGGCACCGTGGTGCAGCGCCGCGTGCGCAAGGAGCCGGTGGCGCAGGGCGGCTGGAGCGCCTTTGGCACCTTCTGGGGCGGGCTCGACCATTTCGACCCGGCGGTGCACGCCTTCCTGCGCGGCAATGGCGGGGATGCCGCGCCCGGCTGGCCGTCCAGCCCCCGCATCGAGGAGCTGCGCACGCAGTGGCTCGGTGCCGCCGAGCCCACGGAGCAGAAGCGCCTCGCCGAGGAGCTGCAGCGGCAGGCCTTCCAGGACGTGCCCTACATCCCGCTGGGGCAGCAGCGCGGCATCACCGCCTTCCGCCGGAACGTCTCGGGAATCCTGGATGGCGTGCCCGTCTTCTGGAACCTGCAGCGCGCCTGACCGGAGCCGACCCATGCAAGACGAACTCTGCCGCCTGCCCGCGACCACGCTGCGCGACATGATCGCGCGCAAGGAGCTCTCCCCGGTGGAGCTGACGCGCGCCGTGATCGACCGCGCCGAGCGACTCCAGCCCGCGCTGAACCTCTTCGTCACCCTGGAGCCGGAGAAGGCGCTCCATACGGCACAGGCAGCCGAGGACGCCATCATGAAGGGCGAGGCGACGGGACTGCTGCACGGCATCCCCTGCAGCGTGAAGGACATCGTCAACACGGCCGGCACGCGCACCACCTTCGGCTCGCTGCTCTACGCCGACAACGTGCCCACGGAGGACGCGGTGGCCGTGGCGCGGCTGCGCGAGCACGGCGCCATCCTCTTCGGCAAGACGACCACACCGGAATTCGGCGCCAAATGCCTGACCGACGCGCCGCTCTTCGGCCGCACGCGCAACGCCTGGAGCGCGGAGCACACCTGCGCCGGGTCCAGCGGCGGCGCGGCCGCGGCGGTGGCCAGCGGCGTCGGGCCGATCGCGGTGGCGACGGATGGCGGCGGCTCCACGCGCATCCCCGCCGCCTGCAACGGCGTGGTCGGGCTGAAGCAGGGGATCGGCACCATCCCGCACAGCCAGGTGGCCGACGCCTTCGGCAACTACACCTACGTCACGCCGATGACGCGCACCGTGGCCGACACGGCGCTCATGCTCCAGGCCATGGCGGGCCCGCATGACAGCGACCCCTGGTCCCTCGGCGTGCCGGTGCCGGACTACCTCGCGGCAGCGCGCCCCGAGGGCGACCTGAAGGGCAAGCGCATCCTGTTCTGCGCCGCGCCGCCGGGCCGGCCCGTCTCGGCCGAGACGCTGGCGGCCTTCCGCCGCTCCCTCGCCCATCTGGAGGCGCTGGGCGCGACGCTCGAGGAATTCTCCGGCGAGGGCTTCGACGTGGAGCCGATCTGGCGGGCCATCAACCACACCACCTGGCGCGCCCGCTTCGCCGCGATGGCGGAGAAGGACGGGAACCGGATGAGTCCCTCGCTGGTGAAGCAGCTCGCCCTCGCCCAGGATGTCCGCGGCGTCGACTACCAGCAGGCGATGTTCGACCGCGCCGCGCTCTTCCGTCGCGTGCAGAAGATGTTTGGGACGGCGAATTTCCTCGTCACGCCCACCCTCTCCCGCGAGGCCCTGCCGATCGGGCAGGACCTTTTCGGCACGATCGAGATCGACGGCGCCGTCTACGACGACGTGCGCTCGAACTGGTTCCCCTGGACCATGCCCTTCAACATGACGGGCCATCCCGCGATCAGCCAGCCCTGCGGCTTCACCGAGGGCGGCCTGCCACTCGGCCTGCAGATCGTCGGCCGATTCCGCGACGACGCCTCGGTGCTGCGGGCCGCCGCCCTGTTCGAACGCGAGGCGGCGCTGCTCGACCGCTGGCCGGACGAACCGTAGCCGGCATTTCGATGTTGGATGGCCGCGCGCGTTCGCTATCTTGCTCTCCTCGCGTCAGCCCCAACGGCGTAGGGGGAGGTTCCGATGTCCAGGATGACACGCGCAACCCAGGCGCTGGAGAAGGCCGGCATCGCCTTCTCCGTGCACAGCTACGACTACGATCCCGGCGCGGACAAGATCGGGCTGCAGGCCGCGGAAGCGCTGGGCGAGCCGCCGCATAAGGTCCTCAAGACGCTGATGGCGCGGGTCGACGGCAAGCCGGTCTGCGTCATCGTCCCTTCGGACCGCGAGGTGTCGATGAAGAAGCTGGCCGCGGCCTTCGGCGGCAAGTCCGCGGAGATGATGAAGCCCGCGGATGCGGAGCGGATCTCGGGCTACACGGTCGGCGGGATCAGCCCCTTCGGGCAGAAACGGGAGGTCCCCACCGCGATGGAGCAGCAGGCCCTCTCCGAGGCGCAGGTGTTCATCAATGGCGGCCAGCGCGGGCTGCAGGTGAAGCTCGATCCCCGGCTGGCGGTGGGGTTCCTCAAGGGGAAGGTGGCGACCCTGGTCGCGTGAGCGCCAGCTGTGCCACGACCTCCGCGAGCACGGCCGCGCCGGCCGCGACATGGGCGGGCTCGGCCCATTCGTGCTCGGCGTGGCTGACGCCGTCGCGGCAGGGGATGAAGATCATGGCGCTGGGGCAGAGCGGCGCCAGGTGCCGCGCATCATGGCCGGCAGCGGAGAGGATGGGCATGGCAGCTTGTCCCAGCCCCTCCGCGGCGGCGGTGATGCGCACCTGCAGCGCCGGGTCGAAGATGTTGGAGGGCGCATCGACCAACCGTTTCACCCGGACGGCGCAGGGTGGGGCATGCTGTTCGGCCAGGGCCTCGAGCCACCTGGCATAGGCATCCAGCGTCGGGTTGTCGGGATGCCGCAGGTCGATCCGGAAGGTGACGCGGGAGGGCACGACGGAAGGCGCGTTCGGCTCCACCCGCGCCATGCCGATGGTGAACTTCACGATCGGATCGGCCGCGCCCACCTCGCGGAACATGGCGTCGGCCATGCGGGCGAAGGCGGCCAAGGCGTCGCGGCGGTCGGCCATGTCCAGCGTGCCGGCATGGCCTTCCGCGCCCTCCACCACGATCTCCCAGGTCCTCTTGCCCTGGATGCCCGTGACGATGCCGATCGGCACGCCCGCCGCTTCCAGCAGCGGTCCCTGCTCGATATGCGGCTCCAGGTAGAAGCCGACGGGAAAGCCGAGCGAGCGGTGCGGCACGTCCGGGAAGGCCGTGTGCAGGGCGCCCAGCGCCTCGGCGACTGTGACTCCCGCCGCGTCGCGCGCGGCGAGAATCTCCGAAAGCGGTCGCACGCCGGCGAAGGCCTCGGAACCCATCATGCCCGGCGCGAAGCGGCAGCCCTCCTCGTTCATCCAGGCGACGACCGTGACGTCGCGCGTCGGCGTGGCGGGCAGGCTTTCCGCCACCTCGAAGGCCGCCAGCACGCCGAAGGCGCCGTCGAACTTTCCGCCCGTGGGCTGCGTGTCGATGTGGCTGCCGATGAGGAGCGGCGGCAGCTCCCGGTCTATCCCCGGACGCGTGAGGAAAAGATTGCCCGCCGCGTCGGTGGAGGGCTCCATCCCCAGGTCGCGCGCCCAGCCGATGAGCAGCCGCCAGGCCTCGATCTCGCCCGCGGTCAGCGCCTGGCGGTTCACGCCGCCGGCCGGAGTGGCGCCGATCTCCGCCAGCGCCATCAGCCGGCGCCAGAGCCGGTCGGCGTCGATCATCGCGTCTTCATCACCTGCCCGGGCAGGGCGCGCGGATCTCGCAGCTTCCAGGCACCGGCCTCGACCTGAGCGAAGAACTCCGCCAGCAGCGCGTTGAAGGCCGCGGGTTCCTCCAGGTTCAGCGTGTGGCCGGTCTTGGGGAAGATGGAGAGGCCGGAGGCGGGGAGCATCTTCTTGAGGTAGATGCCGGGCTGCAGGCAGTGGTCGTCCTCGTCGCCGACGATGATGAGGCTCGGCACCGTCATCGTCTTCAGCTCCTCCTCCAGATCCCAGAAGGAGGGCCGGCGCGCCTGCACGCCGCGCATGGTCAGGGCGGCGCCGAGGTCGGAATGCGTGGCCAGCCGGTCCACGAAGACCTGCCAGCCGCGCGGGTCCTTGTTCTGGAACTGCACGCGCGAGGCGCCGGAACCGTAGGTGGGCGCGAAGGCCTTGGCGCCGAGGGTCTGGAACTGGTCCGCGACCTCGAGCGAGACGCCCTTGAAATACGCCTCGTGCTCCTTCTCGCAGCCGTAGCCGGCGCCGGCGATGGTCAGCGAGAGCGCGCGGTCCGGATGGCGCAGGCCGAAATGGACGGTGGTGAAGCCGCCCATGGACAGGCCGACGATATGGGCCTTGGCGATGCCGAGCCCGTCCAGCACCGCCACCGCGTCCGCGACGGCGATGGCCTGGGAGTAGCGCTCCACATCGTCCGGCACGTCCGAGGGCGGGTAGCCGCGCGCGGCATAGGTGATGCAGCGGTAGCGCCGGGCGAAGAACTCCATCTGCGGCTCCCAGCTCTCATGGTTGCCGCCGAACTCGTGGATAAAGAGGATGGGGACGCCCTCCCCCGCTTCCTCGTAGTACAGGCTGATTCCGTCGGAGGTGGTGATGCGCGGCATGGTGAGAAACCTCAGAATTGCGGCGGCAGGTCGTTGAGGGTGCGCGCCTCCGCAGCGATGGCCGGAAAGGCATCGCGCAGGCGCTTGGCCCATTCGGTGGGCACGGAGGTGCTGATCTTGATGAAGCGGTCGCCGAAGCGGGCGGTGTGGTAGGTGCCCTGGCGGATCATGATCCCACGCCGGCGCGCGGCCTCCACCAGCGCCTCCGGGCGCGGGCCGGCGGCCTCCGTCTCGAAGACGAGGAAGTTGCCGTGGCTCGGCCAGACGAGGCAGGCCAGGCCGACGGCTTCGGCCGCCTCGCGGATCATCGACTTGTTGGCCGTGTCGATGCGGCGGACCGTCTCCATCCACTCGGCCTTGACGGAGAGTCCGGCCATCGCCGCGCGCTGGGCGACGACGCTGGCGCCGAGCACGCTTGTGGCCTGAACCGCGAATTCATCCAGCAATGCGCGCGGCACGACGAGCGCGCCGATGCGCATCCCCGCCAATCCCAGCCACTTGGAGAAGGAGACGGAGACGACCGAATGCTCCGGCGCCACGCGCAGCGCGGGGTGGTGGCCATCCGCGAAGTCGCGATAGGTGCAGTCGTGGACCAGCAGCGCGCCGCAATCCCTGGCGATATCAGCGAAGGCGGCGATCTCCTCTTCCGTGTAGCGGACGCCAAGCGGATTGTTCGGGTCCACGAGGTAGATGATGGAAGTGCGCTCATCCACCGCGGCGGCGAGGGCTTCCGGCGTCAGGCGGTAGTGGCAGGCGGGGTCGTAGATGGGGATCTCAATCACCTCGGCCCCGGCCTGGCGCGCGAACATCAGCGGCCATTTCCAACTCGGATCGGTGGTGACGAAGGTGGTGCCCGGCTTGCAGCGCGCCTTGCAGACCAGCGCCAGCGCGTTCACGCCGCCCTCCGTCACCATCGCCTCCGCGCCCTCCACGCCGAGATCGGCCACGATCGCCGCCCGCAGCGCCTCGAAGCCAAGCGGCGGGGCATAAGCGTTGAACTCGCCCGCCTCGATCGCCGCGATCATCGCGGCGCGGACCGCAGGATGCGCGGGGATATGGTTGGTGTTCTGGCCCATCCAGGCCAGGTCCGGCGTGGCGGTCAGCTCGTCGAAGTAGCGGTTGCGGATCAGCGCATCGGACATTTCAGATCACCGAGCCCCGCGCCGCGATGCCGCCGTCGATGGTCACGTTGGTGCCGGTGATGTAGCCCGCGCGCGGCGAGGCCATGAAGGCCACGAGGTCGGCGCATTCGCGCGCCGTCGCCGGGCGCTTGCCAGGATACTTGTCGAAGAGCTCCTCCCAGCGGCTTTCGTCGCCGAGCATGTCGATGGCCTTGGTGCGCATGATCTTCAGCATGCGGTCCGTCGCGACGGGGCCGGGATTGATGCCGACCACGCGGATGCCGTCGTCCAGGCTGCGCCCACCGATCGCCTTGGTGAAGGACATCAGCGCGGCATTGCCCGTGGAGCCCGCGAAATAGGCGGCATCCCAGTTCTCGCCGGAATTGCCGATGACGTTGATGATCACGCCACCGCCCTGCGCCTTCATGCGGGGATAGTAGAGGCGCGTCAGGGTCATGTAGCCGAAGACCTTGAGGTCGAAGCCCTTGCGGATCGCCTCGTCTGTGACCTTCGCAAGACCCCCCGACGGGATGTCGCCGGCATTGTTCACGAGGATGTCGATATCGCCGGCCGCGGCGGCCAGCGCCTCCATCGCGGCGGTGCTGCCGAGATCGGCCGGATGCACCGTGACCGTCACGCCGTGATCCGCGCGCAGCTTGGCCGCGGCCGCCTCCATCGCCGCGCCGTTGCGAGCCGAGAGGTGCAGGTGGCAGCCCTCCTCGGCCAGGACCTCGGCGCAGGCGAGGCCGATGCCCTTGGAGGCACCGGTGATGAGGGCCGTCTTGCCGGCGAGATCAAGCTTCAAGGTCAGGCTCCATGCTGTCGGTATGCAAGTTCAGGCAATTTGCATACCAAAGCTCACTCGAAGGCGACGATGAAGTCCAGCAGGTTGTCGCCGAGCAGGGTGAGGTGGGCACGCATGACCGCATGGGCGCGCTCCGGGTCGCGCGCCACGATGGCCTCCATGATCTCGCGATGCTCGCGGATCGTGTCCTCGATTCGGTTCGGCATGCGCGTCACCTTGCGGCGATAGGCGGCCACCCGGTTGCGCAGCCGGCGCGTCTCCTCGGCCAGGAAGGCGTTGCAGGAGGCCTCGTAGATGACCTCGTGGAACTCCTGGTTCACGTCGTAGAAGACGTCCGGCCCATCGCCCGTGGCGGCCTCCAGCCGCTGGTGGATGGCGGCCATGCGCTCGAGCTGGCGCGGCGCGGCGCGGCGCGCGGCCAGGCGGGCGCAAAGCCCTTCCAGCTCGCCCATCACCTGGAACATCTCGATCAGCGTGTGCACGTCGATGCTGCGCACCAGCGCGCCCTGGCGGCCCCGCAGCTCCACCAGCCGATCGGCGGCGAGGAGGCGGAAGGCCTCGCGGACGGGCGTGCGCGAGACGCCGAAGCGATGGGCGACCTCCTGCTCGTCCAGCCGGCTTCCTGGCTCCAGCTCGCCCTCGGCGATCTCCGCCTCCAGCCGGCGGCGGATCGCGGCGGCGAGGGTCTCGCCCTCCTCAGGCTTGAGCCCTTTCTGCCCATGTGCTGGGCGCCGTGCATCCGTCCCTGCCGAGGAAGCGGTCATTTGTGCGCAAAATCCACGATCATGTGTACATCAATGCATAGACCATGCCGCTTCGCACGCCAATCCTGTGGCACGGCGGTTGCTGGAACTGTCGAGACACAAGGATGGACTCCTCGCGCGTGGTCGAGCCCCAGACCGAGACGGTCCCCCTGCTGGAGATGCAGGGGATCGACAAGACCTTCGGCAAGGTCCAGGCGCTCCGCGGCCTGGGCCTGAGCGTGCCTGCCGGCGAGTTCGTCACCGTCGTGGGCCCCAGCGGCTGCGGCAAGAGCACGCTCTTCAACATGGTCGCCGGGCTGGACGAGCCGGACGAGGGCGGCATCCTCCGCTTCAAGGGCCGCGGCTGCCATGCACACGAGCTGCTCGGCCGCGTCTCGTTCATGCCGCAACGGGACCTGCTGCTGCCCTGGCGCAACGTGATCGACAACGCGATCCTCGCCAACGAAATCGAGGGCGCCCCGCGCAAGGAGGCGCGCGCCCGGGCGCTGCGCATGCTGCCGGAATTCGGCCTCACCGGCTTCGAGGCGCAGTACCCGCACCAGCTCTCCGGCGGCATGCGCCAGCGCGTGGCGCTGATGCGCACCTTCCTCTTCGAGCGCGAGCTCATGCTGCTGGACGAGCCCTTCGGCGCGCTGGACGCCCTGACGCGCAGCATGATGCAGCGCTGGCTGCTGGACGTCTGGGAGCGGCACCGCCGCACCGTCCTCTTCATCACCCACGACGTGGATGAGGCCATCTTCCTCGGCGACCGCGTTCTCGTGATGACGGCGCGGCCCGGTTCGGTGAAGCTGGCCCGCAGCATCGACCTGCCGCGTCCGCGCGCGCCGGAGCTGATCACCTCGCCGGAATTCATCGCGATCAAGCGCGAGATCCTGGCCGCCATCGAGGAGGAGAGCATGAAGTCCTTCATGGCGGCCGAGGGAGGAGGGCACTGACCATGGACGACGCCGAACGCGAGGCCCGCATCTCGCTCGCCGCCTGCTACCGGCTCGTGGCGAGGCTCGGGCTGGATGACATGATCTACAACCACATCTCGCTGCGCGTGCCGGGAAAGGAGGACGAATTCCTCCTCAACCCCTACGGCATGCTCTTCGAGGAGATCACCGCCTCCGACCTTGTGAGGATCGACACGGAGGGCCGCAAGCTCGACAACTCGCCGCACGAGGTGAACGTCGCGGCCTTCGTCATCCATGCCGCCATCCACAAGGGCCGGCACGACGCCGCCTGCGTGCTGCACACGCATTCCGACGCCAGCACCGCCGTCTCGGGCCTCGTCGACGGCCTTCTGCCGCTCAGCCAGTTCGCCATGCGCTTCTACCGGCGCCAGGCCTTTCATGACTATGAGGGCGTGGCGATCGACCTCGACGAGCAATCGCGGCTGCTGCGCGACCTCGGCGAGCACAAGGTGATGCTGATGCGCAACCACGGCATCCTCACCACCGGCCGCACGCCCGGCGAGGCCTTCATGCTGCTCTACTATTTCGAGCGCGCGGCGCGCATCCAGCTCGACATGCAGGCGGCGGCCGCCGGCGGCGCCACGATCACCGTCCCGCCGCACGAGGTCTGCGAGAAGGCCGCGCGCCAGTTCTGGGAGCTGCAAGGCGACATCCTCACCCCCGGCGAACGCGAATGGCCCGCGCTGCTGCGCCAGCTCGACCGCGCCGATCCATCCTACCGCAACTGACAACGGGAGTCCGTGACCATGCAAAGGCGTTCCCTTCTCGCCGCGGTTGCCGCGGCACCCGCCACCCTTCCCGCCCTTGGCCGCGCCCAGGGCCTGCAACGGGCCACCCTGCGCCTGAAATGGCTCGCCCAGACGCAGTTCGCCGGCTTCTACCTGGCCAAGGCGCGCGGCTACTACGCGGCCGAGGGCATCGACCTCACCATCAACCCCGGCGGGCCGAACCTGCTGACGGAGAACCTCGTCGCCTCCGGCGCGGATACCTTCGGCCTCTCCGGCGGCACGGACAGCGTCTTCGCGGCGCGCGAGAAGAACCTGCCCATCGTCTGCGTCGGCGTGGCGCATCAGCTGACGCCCTTCGTCTTCGTCTCGCGCGCCAGCGGGCCGATCCGCACGCTGCAGGACTTCCGCGGCAAGACCATCACCACTTGGTTCACCGGCGCGAACTACGTGCTGCTCGCCATGCTCGCCAAGGCCGGCCTGCGGCTAGGCGACTTCACCATGCAGCCGCAGCAGGTCTCGGTGACACCCTTCGTCGAGGGGCAGATCGATGTGGTCACCGCCACACGGTACAACGAGTTCTACACGCTCATGACCCGCATGGGCCGCGACAACCTGCGCATCTTCGATGCGGAGGACCAGGGCATCACCTTCCCGCGCGACACGCTGATCGTGAGCGAGGCGACGGCGCGCCAGAAGCCGGAGATGGTGAAGGGGTTTCTCCGCGCCTCGATCAAGGGCTGGCGTGAGGCGCTCGGCGACCAGAAGGCGGGCGTGGACGCGGTGATGGCCGCCGCCTCCTCGCTCAACCGCGAGCACCAGGAGTTCATGCTGGTCGAGGCCGGCAAGCTGATGACGGCGGGCGCCGCGGCGACGCAGGGGCTGTTCTGCGTCGACCCGGCGGCCATCCGCACGGCCTACGACTTCCTGCGGCAATACGAGGTGATCAAGACCGACATCGACCTCGCCGCGGCCTATGACGGGAGCTTCCTCGCCGCCATCCCCGTGGCGGATCGCCTGGCTTGAAACACGCCCTGCTGGGGCTGTGCCGGCTGGTCCTCGGCCTCGCCCTGGCGGCGGCGGTGTGGGAGGGGGCGGTCGTCGCCTTCTCCATCCGTCCGGACTACCTGCCGCGGCTCAGCATCATCCTCGCGACCATCGCGGCGGCGCCGGAGGCCTATGTCGCAGGCTTCCTGCGCACGCTGACGGAGACGCTGATCGGCTTCGCCGCCGGCGCCCTGGTCGGCGTGCTGAATGGCGTGATCTTCCTCCGCGCACCCGTGCTGCGCGACATGCTCTTTCCCATCTTCGTGGTGTCGCAGACCATCCCGGTGATCGCCTTCGGCGCGCTGGTGGTGCTGTGGTTCGGCAACACGCTGATGGCCAAGGCGGTGATCGCCTTCTACCTCACCTTCTTCCCCGTCACGGTGAACACGCTGCTCGGGCTGCAGTCGGTGGACCCGAGGCAGATCGCGCTGCTGCGCAGCTTCGGCGCCTCGGGCCGGCAGATCATGCTCCGGCTGCTGCTGCCCTCCGCCCTGCCGCAGATCTTCGTGGCGCTCCGGCTCGCCGCCTCGCTCAGCCTGGTGGGCGCGATCGTCGGCGAATGGTTCGGCGACACGACGGGGATCGGCGTGATCCTGCTGCAGGCCATGTACACGGAGAACATCCCCGTGCTCTGGGCCGCCCTCCTCTGCGCCGCGGTGCTCGGCACCGGCTTCTACGCGGTGGTGGCCCTGGCGGAGCGGCGGCTCGTCTTCTGGGGCGCCGAGCAGTGACGGACGGCACGCATCGGGCGGCGCTGCGTGGGCTGGCGGGCGCCATCGCCCTGGTGACGATCTGGGAGGTGGTCGCGCGCGGCTTCGCGCTGCCCGCCTACACGCTCCCGGCGGTGAGCGACATCTTCGTCAATGTCTGGACGCAGCGCGCGAGCCTGCTTCGCGCGGGCGGCACGACCCTGCTGGAGGCGCTGCTGGGCTACGGGCTGGGAACCTCCATCGGCATCGGGCTGGCCATGCTGATCACCATCCTGCCCTGGTCGCGGCCGGGCATCCTGCCGGTGCTGATGGCGGTGAACTCCGTGCCCGTCGCGGCCTATTCGCCGCTGGTGCTACTGTGGTTCGGCATCGGCATCGCATCGAAGGTGGTGATGGTGACGCTGGCCGTCGGCTTCACCGTCTTCCTCAGCGCCCTCTCGGGCTTCGACCGGGTGGACCGCCGCAGCGTGGACCTGCTGCGCAGCTTCGGCGCCGGGCCCTTCGGCATCCTCTGGCGCCTGCGCATCCCGGCCGCGCTGCCGCTGATCGCGGCGGGCATGCGGGTGGCGACGGTGCGCAGCCTGATCGTCGCCATCGTGACGGAGATGCTGGGCGCGTACAGCGGTCTCGGCTGGGAAATCTACCAGGCCGTTGTGCAGATCGACTTCGTGAAGGTCTGGGCAGCCATCTTCGTGGCCTCCGCCATCAGCCTGGCTTTCTTCGGGCTGATCGGCTTCCTGGAACGCAAGGTGATCTTCTGGCGATGACGCGGCAGATGCATCTCGGCCTCTTCCTGCTCGGCACGGGGAGCCATGTGGCCGGCTGGCGCTATCCGGGCGCGCTGGACAATTTCCAGGACATCGCAGCGCTGCGCGAGATCGCCCGCACGGCGGAGCGCGGCCGCTTCGACCTGATCTTCATGGGCGACAACCTCTATGCCGACCCGGCCGCCCATCCCTCCTACACGCTGCGGCTGGAGCCGCTGACCATGCTCGCGGCGCTGGCCGGCAGCACGACGCATATCGGCCTGGGCGCCACGGTGGCGACGACCTACAGCGCCCCCTTCACCGTCGCGCGGCAATTCGCCTCGCTGGACCATATCAGCGGCGGGCGCGCCGCCTGGAATGCGGTGACCGGCGCCAGCCCGGCCGCTGCGCCCAACTTCGGGAAACTCCATCCGGACCATGCGCAGCGCTACGCGATCGCGGGTGAGTTCGTGCAGGTGGTGAAGGGGCTGTGGGACTGCTGGGCGGACGATGCGGTGGTGGCCGACCGCAAGACCGGCATCTACATCGATCCCGCGAAAATCAGGTCGCTCGACCACGACGGCTCGTTCTTCAAGGTGAAGGGGCCGGTGAACATCGGCCGTTCTCCGCAGGGCCAGCCCATCGTGCTCCAGGCCGGCGGCTCGGGGCCGGGCATGGCGCTGGCGGCGGCGACGGCGGATGTCGTCTTCTCCGTCGTGCAGGATTTCGATGAGGCGCGCGCGCAATACGCCGCTTTCAAGGCTCTGCTGCCTCCGCTCGGCCGGCGGCCGGAGGATGTCACCATCCTGCCCGGCGTGATGCCGGTGGTGGGCCGCACCGAGAAGGAGGCCTTCGAGCGGCTGGCGCTGCTGCAGGGCTTCGTGGATTCGGGCAACGCCCTGCAGTTGCTGAGCGACCGCTTCGGCACGGACATGCGGCGATACGACCTCGACGGCCCGATCCCGGACATCCCGCTGCCGGACACCTATCACAGCTTCGCCAGCGTGATGCTGAACAAGGCGCGGCGCGAGGGCATGTCGCTGCGTGACGTCTACAACCTGATCGCCGCGGCACGCGGCCATTGGGTGCTCTGCGGTTCCGCCGGGCACATCGCCGATACGCTGGAGCACTGGTTCCTGAACGGCGCGGCGGACGGCTTCAACGTCATGCCGCCCTACTTCCACGAGGGGTTCGAGGATTTCGTCGATCTCGTCGTGCCGATCCTGCAGGAGCGCGGCCTGTTCCGCCGCGACTATACGGGCACGACTCTCCGGGAAAATCTCGGCCTCTCGCGACCGCCACGTGCCTGACCAGGAGCACCCCCACCCCCTGTTGGAGAGATGATGATGGATCGCCGTACGCTTCTTGCCGCCGCTGCCGGCACGCTCGCCCTCCCTGCCCTCGCCCATGCCCAGGCGCCACGCGTGACGCTGCGCCTGAAATGGCTGCCCAACGCGCAGTTCGCCGGCTTCTACCTCGCGCAGGAACGCGGCTACTACCGCGAGGCCGGGCTCGACCTCACCATCAACCCCGGCGGGCCGAACCTGCTGACGGAGAACCTGGTCGCCACCGGCGCCGACACCTTCGGCGTCTCCGGCGGGTCGGAGAGCGTCTTCGCCGCGCGCGAGCGCAGCCTGCCCATCGTCTGCGTCGGGATGGGCCACCAGGTGACGCCCTTCACCTTCGTCACCCGCGCCGACGGCCCCATCCGGCGCGTGGAGGATTTTCCGGGCAAGCGCGTCACGGCCTGGTTCACCGGCGCGCAGCTGGTGCTGCAGGGCATCATCGCCTCCCGCGGGTTGCCGCCCGGCGCGGTGACGATCAGCCCGCAGCAGGTGAGCTTCACCCCCTTCATCAACGGCGAGGCGGATGTGGTAACCGCCACCCTCTACACGGATGTGGCCTTGCTGCGCGCCCGCATGGGCCAGGACAGCCTGCGCCTGTTCACGCCGGAGGATTACGGCATCACCATCCCGCGCGACACCGTGATCGTCTCGGAGCGGACGGCGGCTGACAATCCGGACCGCGTCCAGGCCTTCCTGCGCGCCTCGATCCGCGGCTGGCAGGAGGCGAAGCGCGATCCGGCCGCCGGCGTCGCCGCAATCATGAAGGTGGCGCCCACGCTGAACCGCGAGCAGGAGGCGAGCACGCTCGTCGAGATCCTGAAGCTGATGGGCGCCGGTGCCGCGACGACACAGGGCCTCTTCACCCTCGACCGCGAGGTGATCACGCGCGCCGGCGAGTTCCTGCTGCGCTACGGGGCGCTGACCCGGCCCGTGGATATCGATGCCGCGTTCAAGCCGCAGTTCCTGGCGGGAATCCCGCGCGCGGACCGCATGCTCGGATGACCACCCTCCGCATCGAGAAGGCCGACTGGCTCGTCACGGTGGACACCGGGCGTCGCATCATCCGGGACGGCGCGATGCTCCTCCGCGACGGGCGGATCGCGGCCGTCGGCAAGACCGCCGAGCTGCGCGGCATGGAAGCCGAGAAGGTCATCGACGCCACGGGCAAGCTTGTGATGCCCGGGCTGATCGACACGCATGTGCACAACTCGCAGCAGCTCGGCCGCGGCCTAGCGGATGGCTGCGACATCCCGATCCACCTGCTGCAGCGTCTCTACGGCTACGAGGCGCAGCTGATGCAGGAGGACGCCTACTGGGCCGGCGTGAACTGCCAGCTGGAGATGATCCGCGCCGGCACCACCTGCTTCCTCGACCCCGGCAACTACTTTCCGCAGGAGATGGCGCAGGCGGTGGAGGAGACCGGCCTGCGCGGGGTGATCGCCCGCATTATCTTCGACGTGCACCAGACCTCCGTCGGCGAGCTGCACGGCAAGATCACGCGCGAGACCACCGAGCAGGCTCTGACGGCCGGGGAAGAGGCCGTGCGCCGCTTCCATGACACGTTGGACGGGCGGCTGCGCACCTGGTTCGGCCTGCGCATCCCGGCGGTCTGCTCGGACGCGCTGATCCAGGGCGCCAAGGCGCGCGCCGATGCGCTCGGCGTCGGCATGGTGCTGCATGCGTCCGAGGCGCGGGACGAGGTGGTGGCCTCGCGCGTGAAGTTCGGCATGCCCGATGTGGAGCGGCTGGAGGCGCTGGGCGCGCTCGGCCCCAACGTGCTGCTGATCCATATGGGCTGGACCAGCGCGAAGGAATTCGCGCTGACCGTGAAACGCGGCTGCAAGGTCTGCTGCACGCCCTCCACCGGCTTCCGCGCCGGGATGGGCAGCATGGAGCACGGACGCTTCCCGGAGATGCTGGAATGCGGCGTCCCCGTCTCGCTCGGCTCGGATAGCGCCATGTCCAGCAACTTCGTGGACGTGGTGCGGCAGATGTACCTGGCCGCCGGGGGCGCGCGGTCCCAGCGGCTGGACCCGACCGCCATGCCGCCGGAGACGGTGCTGGAGATGGCGACCATCAACGGCGCGAAGTGCCTGCTCTGGGAGGACGAGATCGGCTCGCTGGAGGTCGGCAAGCGCGCGGACGTGACGATGTTCGACACCCGCAGGCCGGATTGGCAGCCGGTGCTGAACCCCATCGCCAATCTCGTGAACGCGGCGCGCGGCGGGGCGGACACGGTGATCTGCAACGGCCGTGTCCTGATGGAGGAAGGCCGCGTGCTCAGCATCGACGAGCCCCGCGCGCTCCGCGAGGCGGCGGAGCGCGGCCACCGCATCGCCACGCAGTCCGGCCTGCTGGAGAAGATCGCGCCGGCCTGGCCGGTGATCTGACGGATCAGGGCACCGTGCCGCGGCAGAGCATGGCGGTGGCCACGAACTCGCGCGGGCCCTCGCCCGCGCCGGCCTCGTAGGCGGCACGCAGCGCCTGGCGGAGAGTCTCGCGGCGATCCGGAGGCAGCGTGACGACATAGCCGCCCATCATGCCCTCGCCCGTCATGAGCGGCGCCCAGTAGTCCTGGAAGCCGGCATAGCCGAAGCGGATATGCGCGCTGGCTTCCTTCACCTCGACGAGGCCGGCCGCGCGCCAGAGCGCCGCCATCTCGCCGGGTGCCGCGATCGGCACGGCCATGTAGCGCTGGCGCAGCGCGGCCGCAGCCGGATCCAGCATCGCCGCCGTGTCCATGAAGAGGCGCACACCGGGCATGCCGCCGCGGACCTCCCAGGCGGCGCCGGTCACCACGCCTCCCGGCCGCGTGACGCGGCGCATCTCGGCGAGGGCCTGGTCCGGCCGCGGGATGAAGGGCAGCACGAGCTGGGCGATGGCGCGGTCGAAGCGCGCCGTCGGGAGGGGCAGCGCGCAGGCATCGCCGCGGCAGAAGGAAAGCCGCGGATCCTGCGCGTGCTGGCGCGCGACCGCCACGTAGTCCTCCGCATAGTCGATCCCGACCACCCCTTCCGGCTCGCGCGCCAGCAGCGCCGTGGCGAGGCTGCCCGTGCCGCAGCCCACGTCGAGGATGCGCTGGCCCGGCGCGCATCCGGCGAAGGCGATGACATCAGGCGCAAGAAGACGGCTCCAACGGCCCATCACCAGCTCATAGGCGGCGGCGTCATGGGCGTTGAAGATGGAGGGCATGGCGTGCGGAATCCTCGCGATCCATCCGATGCTGTCACGGATCATGCGGCCGCGGGAGGATGCCCCGGGGCTCCGCCTTCCGATCTGCCCCCTTGGCGGAAGGATGCTTCCGGCTTCATGATGTCCGCGGGAAGGCGCTACATGGCATCAGGCATGTAGGAGAAACATGATGTTGCATCGTCGCTCGGTGCTGTCCGCTGCCACGCTCGGGGCTGCCGCCCTGTCCCGTGCCTCCAGGGCCGCCAATCCGCCTGTCTTCGTCGGCGTGAGCGGTCCGCTCACCGGCCCCAACGCGCAATACGGCGCGCAGTGGAAGGATTCCTTCGACCTCGCGCTGGAGGAGCTGAACCCCACCGTGCAGCACCCCGTGCAATACATCTTCGAGGACAGCCAGAGCGATCCGCGGCAATCCGTCGCCATCGCCCAGAAGTTCGTGAACGACCCTCGCATCATCATGGAGCTGGGCGACTTCTCCTCGCCGGCCTCGATGGCGGCCTCGCCGATCTACCAGCGCGCGCGCCTCGTGCAGTTCGGCTTCACCAACTCGCATCCCGACTTCACCAAGGGCGGCGACTACATGTGGAGCAGCTCCATCAGCCAGGCGGAGGAGCAGCCGGGCCTCGCCGACTACGCGATCAACGGCCTAGGCAAGCGCCGGCTGGGCGTGATCCACCTGAACACGGACTGGGGTGTCACCAGCAAGAACCTCTTCGCCGCCGCGACGACGCAGAAGGGCGCCGTGGTCACGGCCGCCGAGGGCTTCCTGCCGAACGAACGCGACTTCCGCTCCACGCTGGTCCGCATCCGCGACAGCAATCCGGACTGCATCGTCATCATCGCCTATTACGCCGATGCGGCGACGATCGTGCGGCAGATCCGTACCCTCGGCCTGCCGCAGCCCATCGTGGCGGTGAGCTCGGTCTACTCGCCCAAGCTCATCGAACTGGGTGGCGACGCGGTGAACGGCGTCCACGTCATCACCACCTTCTTCCCTGAGGAGCCGCGGCCCGAGGTGCAGCGCTTCGTCTCCGCCTTCAAGGCGAAGTACAATCGCGACCCCGACACCTTCAATGCCACGGCCTACGACACGATGGTCCTGACCTCGACGCTGGTGAACCGCTACGGCACCACGCGTGCCGCCATCCGCCAGGGCATCGCCCAGATCCGCGACGTGCCCAGCGTGATCTTTGGGACCATCCAGTTCGACACCGAGACCCGCCGCGTCGCCGGCGCCCGCTATAAGCGGCTGATCGTGCGCGGCGGCCGCTTCCAGCTCTTCGAGGGCGGCACGCCCTCCTGATGCGACGCTTCGCAGCGGGGATGGCCCCCGCATGAGCGCGTGGTTCGACTACACGGTCAACGGCTTCGTCATCGGCAATATCTACGCGCTGCTCGCCGTGGGCCTCGCGCTGATCTACGGCGTCGCGAACCTCGTGAACTTCGCGCATGGCTCGGTCTATGTGGTCGGCGCCTATGTGGGATGGGCGGCGATCACCCATCTCGGCACGCCGCTGCCGCTGACGCTGCTCTGCGTGGTCGTCGCCTGCGGGCTGGTGGGCATTGCGATCGAGCGGATCGGGCTGCGACCGCTGCACGGCTCGTCGCGCATCGCGCCGCTGCTGGCGACCATCGGTATCGGGCTGGTGCTGGACCAGGTGGTGCAGCTCGTCTTCTCGCCCGATCCGCGCGCGGTGCCGATGCAGGTGCCGGAATGGCGTATCCAGATCGGCGGCGGGACGATCGGCGCGCTGGACCTGTTGATCGCGGGCATCGGACTCGCCTCGGCGGCGGTGCTCTACTTCTTCCTGCGCTTCACCAAGCTCGGCTGGGCCGTGCGCGCGACGGCGCAGGATTCCGATGCGGCGCTGCAGATGGGCGTCGACATCAACAAGGTGAACATGGCGGTCTTCGCCATCGCCTCGGCGCTGGGCGGCGTCAGCGGCCTGCTGGTCGGCATGTACTACAACCAGATCAACCCGGCGATGAGCTTCGAGGCCACGCTGAAGGGCATCGTGGCGCTGATCATCGGCGGTCTCGGCAACGTGCCCGGCGCCATCGGCGGCTCGCTGATCCTGGGCCTGACCGAGAGCTACGGCATCGCCATCTTCGGCACCTCCTACCGCAACCTCTTCGCCTTCGTGCTGCTGATCGCGATGCTGCTGTGGCGGCCGAACGGGCTCTTCTCCAGCCGCCGCTCGACGCCGCCTGAGCCGTTGACGGGCACCTTCATCGCGCGGTCGAAGCCGATCCGCGTGCCGCGCTGGGGCGTGGCGGCGCTGATCCTCGTGGCGGCGCTGCTGCCGCTGACGGGGCATCCCTACCTGCTCCAGGTCGGCGCCAACTCCTTCCTTTACGCCATGCTGGCCCTCAGCCTGACGCTGGTGGCGGGCACGGTGGGACAGATCTCGCTCGGTCATGCGGCGCTGCTGGCGATCGGCGGCTACGCCTCCGGTCTGCTGGCGATGGATGCTGGCTGGCCGGTGGCGCTGGCCATCCCGATGGCGGGGCTGATTACCGCGGCGCTCGGCACGGCGCTGGTCTTTCCCGCGTTCCGGCTGACGGGCCACTACGTCTCCATCGCCACGCTCGGCATCGGCGAGATCGTCTCGCTGGTGATCCTGAACTGGACCGGCCTGACCCACGGCGCCATCGGCCTCGGCGGCATCCCGCCGCTGGAGATCTTCGGCATCGACCTCGGCTCGGTGGAGGGAACCTACTGGATCTCCCTCGCCGTGCTGGTGCTGCTGGCCATGCTCCAGGCGCGGCTGCTGAACTCGCATCTCGGCCGGAGCTGGCGCGCGATCCGCGACGACAGCGTGGCCGCGCGCTCCTACGGCGTCAGCGGCGACCGCTACAAGGCGTTGGCTTTCGCCTATGGCGGCTTCGCGGCCGGCATCAGCGGCGCCATCACCGCCCATGTCTACTCCTACATCAACCACGAGACCTTCGGCGCCAGCATCTCCATCCTGGCGCTGACCATGGTGATCCTGGGCGGCATGGGGCACGTGATCGGCGCGGTGCTGGGCGCCACGCTGCTCATCGCGCTGCCCGAGGCGTTCCGTGGCCTCGCCGAGTACCGCATCCTGATCTACGGCATCGTGCTGCTGCTGCTGATCCGCTTCAGGCCGCAAGGCCTGATGGGGACGGTGTGATGGCCTTTCTCGAAGTCCGCGGGCTCCAGAAGCGCTTCGGCGGCGTCACCGCCGTGGATGATGCGACCCTCGACCTGGAAGAGGGCGAGCTGCTCTCGATCATCGGCCCCAACGGCGCCGGCAAGACGACGCTGTTCAACCTGATCAGCGGCCTCGACCTGCCGGATGCGGGATCGGTGAAGTTCCTCGGCCAGGACATCACCGGCGCCGCGCCGGAGAAGCTGGCCGGCATGGGCCTGGCGCGGACCTTTCAGCACGGCCGCGTCTTCGGGAACCTTTCGGTCCTCGACAACGTGCTGGTCGGCGCGCACACGCGGCTGCTGGCCGTGCGCCCGACGACACCGGTCATCGGCGCGTTGATGGAATTCGCCCTCGCCGCCATCCGCCCGAAATCGGTGCGCGACGAGGAAGAGGCCCTGCGCGAGGAGGCGAAGCAGATTCTCGCCCGCTTCGGCGAGCGCCTGACACCGCGACTGGATCATCCCGCCTTCAGCCTTTCCTACGCCAACCGCCGCCGCACGGAGATCGCCCGCGCCCTAGCGCTGCGCCCGAAGCTGCTCATGCTCGACGAGCCCACCGCCGGCATGAACCAGACCGAAACTGCGGAAATGCAGGAGATCATCCACGACCTCAAGCGCAGCGGCCTGACCATCCTGCTCATCGAGCACAAGCTGGAGATGGTGATGCGCCTGTCCGATCGGATCATCGTCATGGACAACGGCGCCCGTATCGCCGAGGGCCTGCCGCAGGAGGTCCGCAACGACCCCGCCGTCATCGAGGCCTATCTCGGCCATCGCGAGACCGGCGCCAAGGCGGGGGCTGCTCCGGATGCCTGACCCTCTGCTGAAGCTCGACGGCATCAACTCCTTCTACGGCCCGGTCCAGGTGCATTTCGACCTGACGCTGTCGGTCGAGCGCGGGCAGATCGTCTGCCTGCTCGGCGGCAATGCCAGCGGCAAGTCCACGACGATGAAGACCATTCTCGGCCTCCAAAGGCCGCGCTCCGGGAAGGTCTGGTTCGACGGTGCCGACATCACCGGCCTGCCCACGCCGCAGATCATCCGGCGCGGCATCGGCTCCGTGCCCGAAGCGCGTCGGCTCTTCGGCGCCATGACGGTGCGGGAAAACCTGCTGATGGGCGCCTACACCCGGAGCGACAAGCCGGCCATCGCCGCGGACGAGGAGCGCGTCCTCACCCTCTTCCCCCGCCTGCGCGAGCGGCTGAAGCAGCGCGCGGGCACCATGTCGGGCGGCGAGCAGCAGATGCTCGCCATGGCCCGCGCCATGATGGGCCGCCCCAAGCTGATCGTGATGGACGAGCCCACCATGGGGCTCTCGCCGCTCTTCGTGGACCGCGTGCTGGAGCTGATCCAGACCATCAACCGCGAGGGCGTGACCATCTTCATGGTGGAGCAGAATGCCAGCCTGGCGCTCGGCATCGCGCATTACGGCTACGTGCTGCAGACCGGCCAGATCGCCCTCGAGGGCCCGGCCGGCGAGTTGCTGCGCGACCCGCGCATCCGCGACGCCTATCTGGGCGGCGCTACCGCGGCCTGAGTAGAATGCCCCAATGACCCTGCGCCTCGGCTTCTTCACGCGCCTGCTCGACGTCACGACACCCGCCGAGCGCTACCGCCTCGGCGCGGAGCAGATCGTTCATGCCGAGCGCTGCGGCTTCGATTCCGCCTGGATCGCGCAGCACCATTTCCATGAGGACGAGGGCGGCCTGCCCTCGCCCTTCGTCTTCCTCGGGCACGTCGCCGCGCGGACCTCGCTGATACGGCTGGGCACGGGCATCGTGACGCTGCCGCTGGAGATGCCGCTGCGCGTCGCCGAGGATGCCGCCGTGCTCGACCTGATGAGCGGCGGAAGACTGGAGCTCGGCATCGGCCCGGGCGGCAATGCTTCGGCCTTCACCGCTTTCGGGCTGAACGGTGCCGAGCGCGGCCGGATCTTCGGCGAGAACACGCAGATGCTGAAGGACGCGCTCGCCGGCGGGACGCTGCCGGGCGGCGACCACCTCTATCCGGCGGCACCTGCTGGACTCGCGGATCGCATGTGGCAGGCGACCTTCACCGTCGAGGGCGCCCGCCGCGCCGGCGCGGCGGGCGACGGGCTGCTGCTCTCGCGCACCCAGCCGCGCCCCAAGGACCAGCCGGACCAGACGCTCGCCGACATCCAGAACCCGATGATCGACGCCTATCTGGAAGCCCTGCCGGCGGGCCGCGCGCCGCGCATCCTGGCCTCCCGCTCCGTCTTCGTGACCGACGAGCGCGCCGACGCCTTCCGCTTCGCCGAGATCGGCCTCCAGCGCTTCAGCGCGCGGCTCATCAGCCTCGGCCGCGCCCAGGGCGGCGAGACGACCGAGGCGCTGATCGCCGCCCTCGACGTGCATCTCGGCACGGCCGAGGATGTCGTCGCCTCGCTGAGGACGGACAGCACGCTCGCGCGCGCCACCGACCTCGCGGTGCAGGTGCACTCGATCGATCCGCCGCACCCCTTCATCATCAGGTCGATCGAGCTGGTGGCGGAGAAGGTGGCGCCGGAATTCGGCTGGCGCCGCGAGACGACCGAAGGCATGCGCCACGTCGCCTGACGTGGCGGGATTTGGGAGAGAACGACCATGACCGTCGACGTGATCGACAAGCTCGTCGGCATCGCGCCCGGCTCGGCGATGGATGCGATCCGCGCCCAGCGGCCGGAGGCGCGCACCCATGCCCAGAAGAGCTACGAAGCCCTCTTCGCGCCCGCCGACCTCGGCGGCGTCACCGCGGCGGAGCGCTTCGCGGTGGCGTGTTACGTCGTGGGCCTGCACGGCGAGGCCGAGACCGCCGCCTTCTACGCCGAGGGCCTGGCCTCCGCCCCGCTGCGCGCGGCGGTGGAAGCGGCCGTTCAGCAGACCATCACCGAGGGCCCCTACGGCGCCTTTCCCGCCGGCCCCCTGAGTGGCGAGGACAAACCCGGCCTGGCCTATGCCGTGGACGCCGCCACCGCGGCCGCGCTGGGCCCGCGCCTCGCTGCCGCCTTCCCGCATGTGCACATGCTGGTCTTCCATCCCCGCGACGCCGCGCCGGAATCGCTGGCCGCGATGCTCGCCGCCGGCTGGACGACGACGGATATCGTCACGCTCTCGCAGATCGTCTCCTTCCTGTCCTTCCAGATCCGGGTGGTTGCCGGCTTTCGCGTCCTGCTGCGCGCGTCCTGAGGAGTCCGAACATGCCCGACACCACCCTCACCCCGCCCGAGCACACGGCGCCCGCGGCCTTCACCCGCGCGCAGGTCGACTGGCTGCCCTGGCTCGAGCCACTCGCCCCTGAGGCCATGACCGAGCGCCAGAAGACAGCGCTGGTCGACGCCTCGCGCATCAAGTCGCCCTATTTCCGGCTGCTGGCGCGCGACCCCGACACGCTCGAATCCCGCACACGCGCCGACAAGGACATCTTCTACAACACCAACGCCGGTCTCCCGCGCGCCGAGCGCGAGCTCGCCGCTGCCGCGGTGTCGCGCTTCAACGGCTGCATCTACTGCGCCTCGGTGCATGCGCGCTTCTCCGCCACCTATTCGAAGCGCGAGGCTGATATCGACAGGCTGCTGGCGGAGGGCGTCGGCGCCGATCTCGGCGAGGAATGGAACGCCGTCGTCGCCGCCTCGGTCGCGCTGACGCGGACGCCGCTGGCCTTCGGCCCGGAGCACGTCGCCCGCCTGCGCGCCGATGGGCTGGACGACCTCGCCATCGCCGACGTCATCCAGTCCGCGGCCTTCTTCAACTGGGCGAACCGGCTGATGCTCTCGCTCGGCGAGCCGGCGATTTAGCTGCGATGGCATGCACATAAAACCGACGTAGGGCCCTGAATAACATGGGTTAACGCCCGCGCCGCCGTCCTGCGCGAAGCTCCCGTCATGTCGATTCGCCACGCATGACGTCGCCCCTCGTCCGCAACCTGCAGAATTACGTCCGCTTCACCACTGGAGAGGCCGTCGAACTGGACCGGCTGGCCTTCGCGCGGCGGATCCAGCTCGGTCCGCGCTCGGAGATCATGGCCGAGGGCGACCGGCCGCGGCACGTGCACGTGATCCTCGACGGCTGGGCCTGCCGCTACCGGGAGCTGGCCGACGGACGCCGTCAGATCGTCGCCTTCTGCCTGCCGGGGGATCTCTGCGACGAGCGGGTCCTGGCGCTGCAGCGCATGGACCATTCCTTCGGCAGCCTGACGGATGTCCTGCTCGGCCAGGTGAGCCCGGCCGCGCTGGAGAGTCTTTGCGCCGCCCATCCGCGCATCGCGCGGGCGGTCGCCTGGTCGTCCCAGGTGCAGGCCTCGCTGCAGCGGGAATGGACCGTCAACCTCGGCCAGCGGGACGCGGTGGATCGCGTGGCGCATCTGCTGTGCGAAATCCACCTGCGCCTCCGGCTGGTGGGGCTGGCCGGGCCGGAGGGGTGCGAGCTGCCGCTCACCCAGGCCGAGCTCGGCGACGCCACCGGCCTCTCCACCGTGCACGTCAACCGCGTGCTGCAGGAGCTGCGCGCAGCCCGGCTGATCGTGCTGCGGGGTCGCGCTCTCACCATCCCGAACCTCGCCGCGCTGCATCAGGCGGCGCGCTTCGACGGTGCCTACCTGCACGCCGACCGCGAGGGGCGGCACCTGGACGCCGAGGAGTAGCCTCAGCGCCCCGCCCGGGCGGCCTCGACCCTGGCGGCAAGCTCTTCCATCTCCGGGTCCGGGATGCCGTGCGCGCGCAGCCCGTCGCGGGTCTGGAACAGGTATTCAGCGGAGCTGCCGAGGTTGCCGGCCGCCGTGGCCAGCCGCTCGATCACCGCCTCCGTCGCCAGGTCGCCGGCGTAGTAGGTGCCGGCCGGGTCGATGGTGAAGGTGATCGCGCCGCCGAAGCGATGGCCGTCGCGGTCGAGCAGCTCCACCCAGCGGGGCACATAGGCGGTCGCGACCATCTCGCGCCGCCAGATGAGGGTGAGCTCGCGCTCCAGATCCTCCTCGGCGAGGCGGAAGGCCACGCCCTCGCAGTGGCCGCCGGCGTCGAGGCCGAGCACCAGGCCCGGGAGCTCCAGCGTGCCGCGGCCCGCGACGGTGGAAAGGCAGAAGGCGCGGTGCCAGCCCTCGATCCGGGCCGTGCGCTGCTCGACGACATGGATGGCGGGATTCCAGATCAGCGAGCCATAGGCGAAGAGCCAGACATCGCCCTCCGGCCGTGCGGCCAGCGTCGCGCGCAGGGATTCGGCGCGCTCGGCCTCGGTCAGCAGCCGGAGATGGGGTGCGTCGCGCGCCAGCATCGCGTCGATCCCGCCGGCCTCGAGGAGCGCGCGGGAGAGCGGCGTGACGGCGGGCTTCTGCGGGATGGCGGCGGTCCTGGTCCGGCGGGCGGTGTCGGAAAACTTAACGCGATCGCTGGGCATGGCGAGAGGTCCTGGAAGAGAAGCCGGCGGTAGGCCGTCTCGAACGAGATATGACTTTCTCTTCCATGGGGATAAACTGCCATTCAGGCACATCTCTATGGCGACGAAGGATACAATGAGCGATCGCGGCGCCCTGCCCATCCAGGACATCGCGGCCTTCGTCGCCGTGGCCGAACACGCCAGCTTCACGCGCGCGGCCGAGGCGCTGGGCAGCAGCAAGTCCAATGTGGGCAAGGCGGTGCAGCGCGTGGAGGCGCGGCTCGGCACGCGGCTCTTCCAGCGCACCACGCGCGTCGTTCGTCTCACCGAGGATGGCGAGACCTATCTGGAGGCGGCGCGCGCCGCGCTGGACGGGCTGCGCGAGGCGGAGCGCGCCCTCAGCGCCCGCCGCGCCGAGCCCGCGGGCCGCGTGCGGATCGACCTGCCGGCCGGCTTCGGGCGCCTGCTGCTGCCGGGCTTCGCCGCCCTGCGCGCGCAATATCCGAAGATCACGCTCGACCTCGCGCTGACCGACCGCTTCTCCGACCCGATCGGCGAGAGCTGGGACATCGTGGTGCGCATCGGGGCGCTGCCCGACAGCGTGGGCGTGGTGGCGCGCAAGCTCTGCGACCAGCGCTCCTGCCTCTACGCCTCGCCCGCCTATCTGAAGCGGCGCGGCACGCCCGCCGCCTTGCGCGAGCTGCCGGAGCACGACGCGCTGATTTTTCGGGCGCCGGGCGGGCAGCTGCGGCCCTGGCGCGTGGGCGATGCGGGGCGGGAGATCGAGATTTCGCCGCCGCCGGCCGTGGTGGTGGCGGACGGGCAGGCGCTGGTGGAAGCGGCGCTGGAAGGGCTCGGCATCGCGAACATCTACGACCGCGTGGCGCTGCCCTACGTGCAGGCCGGGCGGCTCGTGCAGGTGCTGCCGGATTCCGCGCTGCCGGGGCCGCCGGTCCATGCCATGGTGCCGACCCACGGCCACATGCCGCCCAAGACGCGTGCGGTGCTGGAGCATATGGTCGCGTATCTGCGCAGGCCGCGTTGAGTCCTTATCAGAAATCCGGGCAACCATCTTGCCCTGCCGGCGTGTCATCGTATCGTCGCGCTGCACCGCAGCAGAATTGAGTGGCATGGATATCGGCATCGACATCGGCGGAACCTTCACGGATGCGGTGCTGCGCGGCGGCGACGGATCGCTCCGCTCGCTGAAGGTGCCGAGCACGCCGGACGATCCGGCCCGCGCCGTGGGCCACGCGCTGTCGCGCCTGCTGGGCGGCGATGCGGGGCCGGAGGACGTGCGCCGCTTCCTGCACGGCACCACGGTCGCGACCAATGCCATCCTGGAGGGCACGGCGGCGCCGGTCGGCCTCATCACCACGCGCGGCTTCGCCGACGTGATCGAGCTCGGCCGCATGACGCGTGCCTCCAACTACGACCTCATGTTCGGCCCGCAGACGCCGGTGAGCCTTGTGCCGCCCGAACGCCGCATGGAGGTCACCGAGCGCATCGGCGCCGACGGCACCATCTGGGAGCCGCTCGACGAAGCCGAGGTCGCAGAGGCCGCGCGCGCGCTGGAGGCATCAGGCGCCAAGGCCATCGCCATCGCCTTCCTCTTCGCCTTCCTCGACGCCACGCATGAGCGCCGCGCGGCCGAGATCGTGCGTGCGACCTGCCCGGGCATGGCGGTCTCCCTCTCCTCCGAGGTCGATCCGGCGCCGCGCGAGTACGAGCGCACCTGCGCCACCGCCTTCGACGCCGCGCTGAAGCCGGTCATGAGCGACTATCTCGGCCGCATCGAGAGCATCATCGAAGGCGCGGGCATCGGCGTGCCCTTGCAGGTGATGCATTCGCGCGGCGGGCTGCTCGGCGCCGGCACCGCGCGCGGCAAGCCGATCCGCCTCACCCTCTCCGGCCCCTCGGCCGCGGCGATCGGCGCGGCCGCCGTGTTGCGCGGCGCGGGCTTCCCGGACGGCGTCTCCATCGATGTGGGCGGCACCAGCGCTGATATCGCGGTGATCCGTGGCGGCGCCCCGGCCCTGCGCATGGACGGCGTGATCGGCACCTTTCCCGTCCGCGTGCCAACGGCGGATGTCCTCGCCATCGCGGCCGGCGGCGGCTCCATCGCCTGGATCGACGATGCCGGCGGGTTGCGCGTCGGCCCGCGCTCGGCCGGCGCGGCCCCCGGCCCGGCCTGCTACAAGCGTGGCGGCACGCGGCCGACGGTGCTGGACGCCTCGGTCGTGCTCGGCCTGGTGGACCCCACCCGCTTCGCGGCCGGCGAGCTGTCGCTGGACGCCGCCGCCGCCGCCGAGGCCATCGAGCGCGAGATCGCCGGCCCGCTCGGCCTCGGCCTGCGCGAGGCGGCGGTCGCCATCCACCGCGTCATCAACGCCACCATGGCCGAGGCCGTGCGCAAGGTGACGGTCGCGCGCGGCGTGGACCCGCGCGAGCTGCCGCTGGTGCCGGCCGGCGGCGGCGGCGGGCTGCACGCCTATGCCATCGCCGACGACCTCGGCCAGACGCGCATCGTCGTCCCCGCCGCGCCGGGCGTGCTGGCCGCCACAGGCCTGCTCGACGCGCCGCTGGAGCATGACTTCGCGCGCGGCTTCGGCCGAGTGACCGACAGCCTTCCGGAAGACGAGCTGCGCGCCGCCATCGCGGAGCTCGTGGCCCAGACCGGCGCCGCCATGGCCGCCGAGGGTGCCGATTCCGGGGCCGCGGAGGTGCTACTGACCGCCAGCGCCAGCTATGTCGGCCAGGGCCATAGCCTCGACGTGGCGATCCCGCACGACAGCGCGACGCCCGGCGCCGCCATCCGCGAGGCCTTCATCGCCGCCCATCGCGCCGCCTATGGCCATGCGCGCCAGGCACCGGTGCGGCTGGTCTCGCTGCGCGCCGTGCGCCGCCTGCGCGCGCCGATCCTGGAGCCGCGCCTGCCCATCCGCGCGGCCGGCGCGCGCAGCACGCGCCCGGCGGTGATCGACGGCGTGGCGCAGGAGGTCGTGGTCGTGCCGCGCACCTCGCTCGCGCCGGGAGAAATCCTGCACGGGCCCGCCATCCTGGAGCAGGATGACACCACCCTGGTCGTGCCGGCGGGCTGGGTCGTCACCGCCCATCCCGCTCATCTGCTGATGGAGAAGCGGGCATGAACGTGATGTCCTCCGTTGGGCGCCTCGACCCCGCGACCATCGAGATCGTCCGCCGCCGCCTCGACGCCATCGCCGAGGAGATGCAGGCGGTGATGCTGCGCTCCGCCGTCTCGCCCATCGTGCGCGAGGCGAACGACGCCTCGGCCAGCCTCTTCCTGCCGGACGGCACGCTGATGGCGCAGTCCATCTCGCTGCCGCTGCTGCTCGGCTGCCTGATGCCCGCCGTGCAGCGCATGCTGCGCGACTTTCCCGTCGGGCAGATGCGCCCGGGCGACGTCTACCTGATGAACGACCCCTATGACGGCGGTACGCATATCCCGGACGTGTCGCTCATGGTGCCGGTCTTCGCCGAGGGCCGCGTCATCGCGCTCGCCGGCACCATCCTGCACCACCAGGACATGGGCGGGCTGACGCCGGGATCGCTGCCCACCACGGCCACCGAGATCTTCCAGGAGGGCCTGCGCCTCCCGCCGCTGCAGCTCGCGCGCGCGGGCGTCACCGACCCGCAGATCCTGAGGATCATCAACCTCAACACCCGCACGCCCGAGGCCTTCAACTGGGACCTCGAGGCGCAGATCGCCGCCTGCCGCGTCGCCGCCACGCGCACCGAAGAGCTCGCCGCCCGCCACGGCGCCGACGCGCTCACCGCGATGATGCTGGAGTTGGTGCGCCGCGCCGAGGCCGCGACCCGCGCCGCCCTCCGCGCCATCCCCGACGGCAGTTGGACCTACGAGGACGCACTCGACAACGACGGCGTGGAGCTGGACCGCCCCGTACCCATCAAGGTCCGCGTCACCGTCGAGGGCGACGCCATGACCATCGACTTCACCGGCACCTCGCCACAGGTGCGCGGGCCGGTGAACGCCGCGCCGGCGGGCGTCATGGCCGGCTGCTTCTTCGCGCTGCGCGCCGTCACCGGCCCCGATATCCCGAACAATGGCGGCTGCTCGCGCCCGCTCACCGTGATCCTGCCCGAGGCCTGCCTGCTCAATCCGCGCATGCCCTCCGCGCTGAACGCCCGCACCGGCACGGTGAAGTTGGTCACCAACTCCATCCTCGCCGCCCTCGCGCCCGTGCTGCCGGACCGCATCCCCGCGCCCAGCTCCGGCTGCTCCACGGTGATGGCGCTTTCCGGCCGCCGCCCCGACGGATCGGCCTGGGTGGTGACGGAGATTCTTTCCGGCGGCAGCGGCGGCTCCGCAACCCACGACGGTGTGCATGGCGTCTCCACCGACATCAGCAACACCATGAACATGCCCGCCGAGGCCATGGAGACGGACGCGCCGGTGCGCGTGCACCATCTCGGCATCAGGCGCGGCTCGGGCGGCGCGGGGCTGCATCCGGGCGGCTGCGGCATCACGCGCGAATATGAGGTCCTGCATGGGCCGCTCACCCTGACCTTCCGGGGCGAGCGGCATTTCCATGCGGCAAAAGGCGCCGCCGGAGGCCAGGGCGGCCAGCCGGCGGAAGCCTGGGTCATCCGCAAGGACGGCCAGCGGGAGAAGGTGCGTTCCAAGCTCACCACGGTTCTGAACACGGGCGACCGGCTGCTGATGGGCACCGCCGGCGCCGGAGGCTGGGGGCCAACCGAATGAAGCTTGCACTCACCGCATCGCTGCTCTCGGCAGCGCTCGCCTTCACGCATCCCGCCTCGGCGCAGATCGACACCACACGACCGCTGCGCATCCAGGTGGGCTACACCAGCGGCGCCTTCGATATCACGGGCCGCATCATGGCCGACGGGCTGCGAGAGCGGCTCGGCGTCAATGCTATCGTGGAGAACCGGGCGGGCGCCGGCGGCTCCATCGCCTCGGACTACGTGGCCAAGGCCTCGCCGGACGGCTCGGTGATCCTGATCGGCGGCGCGGGGACGCATGGGGTGACGCCGGTCCTCCGCCGCAACCTGCCCTTCAACGCCGCCACCGACTTCACCGCGATCGCGCGCATCTCCGAATTCCCCAACGCCATGACGGTGGCGGCCGACATCCCGCCGCGCACGGTGCAGGAGTTCATTCAGTGGGCGCGGCGGCCGGGCGGGATCAATTTCGGCTCCACCGGCACCGGCACCTCGATCCACCTGGCGGGCGAGCTCTTCCGGCTGCGCACGGGGCTGGAGATGACGCACGTGCCCTATCGGGGCAGCCCGCAAACGATCGTGGACCTTCTGGCCGGGCGTGTGCAGGTCACCATCGACAACCTGCCCAACGTCTTCGGCGGCATCCAGGGCGGCACGCTGCGCGCGCTGGCCGTGACCTCGCCGGAGCGCGTGCCCACGCTGCCCGACGTGCCGACCATGGCCGAGGCGGGCGTGCCCGATTTCGTCGTGACGAGCTGGGTGGGCGTCTTCGGGCCCGCGAATATGAGCCCGGCCACCGTGGCGCAGCTCTCGGCCGCGATCATCGAGGTCGTTCGCTCAGCCGAGGGCGATCGCCGGCTGCGTGCCCTCGGCGGCTTCCCGTCCCCCGCCGGCCCCGCCGAGTTCGACGCGAGCTGGCGCGCCGACATGCGGCGCTGGGCCGGGGTAATCCAGGCCGCGCACGTCGTGGTGGACGATTGAGACCGCTCAGGCGGGAAGCCAGGCCGCGAGCTTTCCGAGCAACGCCTTCTTCGTGAAGGGCTTGGCCAGGTAGTCGTTGAGCCCATGGGCCAAGCAGGTGTCGCGATAGCCGGCCATGGCATTGGCCGTGAGCGCGACTATGGGGATCATCGCGCCGCTCTCGCCCAGCACCTTCCGTAGGATCGAGGTGACGGCAAAGCCGTCCATGTCCGGCAGCTGGATGTCCATCAGGATGAGGTCCGGCCGCCCGGCCAGCGCCAGCGAGACCGCCGTGGCGCCGTCGCCGGCGACCGTCACGCGGTGTCCCGCCCCGGTGAGGATGGCCTTCGCCACCGCCTGGTTGGTGAGGTTGTCCTCCACGAGGAGGATGCTGGCGGCGCCGGCGCGGGGCTGGCGTGCCTCCGCCGCCGGAATGGGGGGCGCCAGCGCGGCGGCCGTGCCGGGCTGCAGCGGGACCTCGAACCAGAAGACGCTGCCGCCCCCGGCCCGTGATCGCGCGCCGATCGCCCCGCCCATCAGCTCGACGAGCTGCTTGGAGATGGAGAGGCCGAGCCCCGTGCCGCCGAAGCGCCGAGCGATGCTGGTCTCCGCCTGCTCGAAGGCCTGGAAGAGCCGGTCCAGCCGGCTCTCGTCGAAACCCACGCCGGTGTCGGCAACCTCCACCCTCAGCCGGGTTCCGGCACCGAGCGTCGCCCGGATCGAGACGCCGCCCTTCAGGGTGAACTTGACCGCATTGGTCGCGAGGTTGAGCAGCACCTGGCGCAACCGGCTCGGATCGCCCACGAAGGCGGCCTTCAGCGCCGGGTCGATCTCGACGTCGAGGCTGAGCCCGCCCTGCCGGCTCCTGGGCCGGAGCAGGCGGGCGACGTCCTCGATCAGCTCGGCGGGCCGGAATTCCAGCGCCTCCAGGGTCAGCTTGCCGATCTCGAGCTTCGAGACGTCGAGGATGTCGTTGAGGATGTTGAGCAGCCCCATCGCCGAGCTCTTCACCGCCTCGGCATATTGCCGCTGCGTCCCGTCGAGCCCCGCCTCCAGCAGCAGCTCCGTCATGCCGATGATGCCGTGCATCGGCGTGCGGACCTCGTGGCTCATCATGGCGAGGAAGGTGGTCTTCGCCTGGTTCGCCCGTTCCGCGGCCGCGCGCGCCTCGTCGATGATGGCCTGCTGGCGCTTCATCGCGGTGATGTCGACATGCGTGCTGTAGACCACGCCGTCGCCGCCGTGCTGCTCGGTGACGCGGACCCATCTCTCGCCGGGCAGCGGGACCTCGTAGGAGACCCCCGTGAAGCGCTGGTCCTCCGCGAGCCGGGCGATGGCACGCTCCAGCAGCTCCTGCGACGAGGGCGACTGGTAAGCCTTCTCCCAGACATCGCGGAGCAGCGTGGCATAGCTGCGCCCCAGCACCACTCCGCGGCTGGCGAAGCCGTAGAGCGCCAGGAAGGTCTGGTTGACCGAGGCCACCTTCCCCGCCGCGTCGAGGACCATGACGCCGTCCGCCAGGTTCTCCAGGCTGTCGTGGCGCGAGGCCGCCGCGACCTCCGTCCCCGGGGCGATGGCGAGGTTCGAGCCGGGGCTCGGGATGCGCGCCCAGATCCGGATGCGGGCGCCCTCCGGCAGCGGCAGGGAAGAGACCCGCAGCCATTGCCCGCCATGGAAGAAGACGAAGGGCTGGCTCTGCGCGCGGTGCCGCGCGATGCCGTCGGCGATGTAGCGCTCGATCTCCGGCAGTTCCCCGGCGGCGAGGCGCTTGGTGTAGAAGCGGTGCAGGTTCTCGCGATAGGGCTCGCCGCAAAAGACGTGGCCGTCATGCTCCGGGAAGATCCGCAGGAAGGTCCTGTTCCAGGACATCGTGCGATCCATCGCGTCGAAGATGCAGACGCCGATGTCGAGCCCATCCAGCGCGTCCGAGATCTGCCGGTAGGCGTGGTCGAGCGGCTTCCCCGTCCCGGTATCCGCATCCGTCACCGGCGGGTTCGGGAGCGCCGGCTGCGAATAGTTCACGGGCGTGATCTTCATGCGGCTCTCGTGCCCACAACTTTTACGCGAATACCACAACCTGAAGTTTAATACAGGCTTGAAACCTGGCCTGCCCGAATGACGGCCCGTCCCATGATCGCAGGCCGTGGCGTCTGTTCAGTGGCAGTTCAGCGGCAATTCAGGATTCGCAGGTCGTAGACCGGATGCTCGAACATGTTCACCGCCGGCGCGTCGGCGAACATCCAGCCGCGGAAGACCGGGCCGGAGCCCGGCGGGCTGCGCTCGTCGGTGATCTCCAGGAAGGCCGCGGCGTCCGGCACCTCGTCGGGCGGCCGCGCGTGGCAGGCGCGGAGCAGGATGGTCAGCGTGCCGAAACGCGCGGGCTCGCCCACCGTGGCGCGCAGCGTCAGCACGCGCGCATTCACCTTGTCGAGCGCTTGGATCTCGCCGTAGCGGCGCGGGACCCATTCCTGCGCACCCGCCAGGCCGGGGAAGGCCAGCAGCGCCGCCAGCAGGGCCGCGCGGATCATCGGCGCTTCGGGCTCGGCAGGCCGGCGACCATCTCGGCGAGGATGCGGCGCATCGCCGCCTCGTCCACGCCCATGAGGATCGCATCCTCGAAGGCGTCGCGCAGCACCTGCTCGGCCTCGGCGTGGTTCTCCGCCAGGACCTTCACCTTCTCCCGGCAGGAGACGGGCTCGCCGTCGGCGCCGGGCCAGATGGTGGGCGCGGCGCTCATCGCGGGGCCGGGGTCGGCGCCGGTGTCGCGGTGCGGCCGCCCTCGGCGGGGGCCGCATTCGCGTTCATCTGCGTCACCGAGAAGATGAAGCGGCCGAGCAGGCTCTCCAGGCTCACCGAGCCCTGGGTCTCCATGATGCGGCCGCCGTCGGCCAACATGCGGTCACCGCCGCCGGGCACGATGGAGATGTACTTGCCGCCCAGCAGCCCCTCTGAGGTCACTTCGGCGGAGCTGTCGTTCGGCAACTGGATGTCGGAACGGACGCGGAGCGCCACCACGGCCTGGAAGGTCCGGGGATCGATCCGCAGGCCGGTGACGGAGCCCACCTTCACGCCGCCGATGCGCACGTCGGCGCCGTCGTTCAGCCCGTCGATGCGGTCGAACTGCGCGGTCAGCGCGATGCCGCCGGTCTGCGGCGTGCGGCCGCCATGCATCACGGCATAGACCAGGAAGATTCCGGCCGCGGCCAGGACGACGGCGCCCGTGGCGACCTCGGCGATGCTGCGGCCCTTCATGCGCGAAATTTCCTCATGAGCCCATCCCTGCCCAATCGGGCGTACCAAAGCGGGAGAGATGGCGCCTCAGCTGCCTGGCGTCCAGGCCTCGTAGTCGCCGCCGGTCACGCGGCGCTGACCACCGGCATAGTCATGGCCCTTCGGGCGCCAGGCCATCGGCGTGCCGGTGAGGTTGGGCTGGTGCGGCTTCTGCCACGGGTACTTCGGGCCATCGAGCGGCGCGTCGGTGGTGTGGTGCAGCCAGGCATGCCACTCGGGCGGCACGATCGAGCTGTCGCTCCCATGGGCCAGCGAGACGGTGCGCCGCGTGCGGCCATAGATCGGGTCCGGCCGCTTGCTCTCATAATAGGTGTTGCCGACGGCGTCGCGACCGACCTTGCGGGCGGTGATTTTCGTGGTGAGGAGCTGCAGGAAGGACATGCCCCAGCATCGCACGAAACCGCGCCGCAGCAAAGCCGGAGCCGATTCGAGTTTTCCACAAGATGTTGTGGTAATTTCCACTTATGGCCACATCATGCGGCTTCACCTGGACGAAACCCCTCGTTAGGCTCCCCTCCATGGCACGTCTCGACGGAACCTTGTGGGAAGGGGTGGCGCTCCGGCGCACCCGCATCGGCGCGGACCCCGACGCGCCGCCTCGCGCGCTCGCGCTGCCGTCGGGCTGGGAGGACGAGGCCGCCGCCGCGCTGGCCGCCCTCGTTCCCGGCACCGGGCCGGCCACGCTGCCGCGCGCCGCCGAGGCCTGGATCGCGAAGGCGCTGACGCGCGGCGAGAAGGCCGGGCTGGTCACGCCCGAGGAGGCGCCGCACCTCGCCGAGGGCTGGCGCGCCCTGCTGCTCACCCGACGCGGCGCCCCCGGCGCCGAGGTGTGGCGCGGCGACTCCAAGCCCGAGCCCCGCTTCGTGCTGAACCTGCCGGCCTTCCTGGAGCCCGAGGGCGGCTTCGACCTGGAGGGCTATGCCGAAGCCTGCTCGCTTGGCGTGATGTTCCTGGACGCCATCACGTCAGGCAAGGCCGCGCGGCTGCGGCTGGGCTTCGCCGACCTCGCGGGGCTGCTGGCTACGCTCAACGTCGCCTATGACAGCACCGAGGGGCGGCAGGTCGCCGCCGGCATCGCGGCGCTGACCCGTGGCGCCGCGGAGTCGCAAAGCGGCCGCCTCGCCGCCCGGCTGGGCGCGCGCGAGCCGGTGGCGCTGATCTGGCCCGCGCCGCCCGAGTCGACACCCCTGCCCGGCCTCGCCGCCGCGGCCCGCGCCGCCCTGGATGCGGCCGCCGCCTCGCCCGGCCTGCGCCACGCCGCCCTGGTGGCTTTGGCGCCCGCCGACGCCGCGGAGGCGCTGCTCGGCGCGGAGACCGCTGGCGTTGCGCCGGCCCCCGGGGCCACCCGGGCCGTCGAGACCGAAACGGGTATCGTGGATGTGCCCACGCGCGCCGCGATGCGCGCGCCGCAGACCCGCGTGGCCGCGCTGCTCGGCCCGGTCAGCGAGCGCGCCCGCGCCGGCATGCTGGCGGCCGTCTCGCCCTTCCTGCATGCGGCGCCGCCGGCGCCCGTGGCCGTCCCGGCCGCGCCCCGGCCTGCCCCGGCGCCGCGCCCTGCCCTGCGCCGTCAGGCCGGCCAGACGCTGCATGTCTCGGTGGGCGGCCACAAGGTCGCGCTGCGCACCGCCGAGGAGGACGGCACACTGAAGGAGATCGCCTTCAGCCTCTCCAAGGAGGGCGCCAACTACCGCAGCCTGATGGACGCCTTCGCGCAGGCGGTCTCGGCCGGTCTCGCGCGTGGCGTGCCGCTGGCCGACTATGTGGACGCCTTCGCCTATACGCGCTTCGGCCCGGCCGGCGTGGTCGAGGGCGATCCCGACATTCCCCGCGCGACCTCGGTGCTGGACTGGGCCTTCCGGCGCCTCGCCATGGACCACCTCGGCGGCGCGCTGCCGCAGCCCGAGGCCGAGGACGTGGCGCCCGACAGCGCAGCGCGCGCGGCCGAGCAGTCGCCGCTGCTGCCGCTTGACCTGCCGGCGGCGCCGCCCAAGGCCCGCAACCTGCGCATCGTTGCTTGAGATCGAGGGGCTCTGCCCCTCGAGCACCCCGGCAGGAACCTGAGTTTCCTGCACCTTCCGCCTGTTGAAGGGCCCAGGGACCTAAGTCCCTGGCGGGGGTTGGCCCCGAAGGGAAGACAACCGAGGGGGCGGAGCCCTCTCGCAACCACCTCAACGCCAGCCGAAGGATTTGCCGTGTCCAAGATCGAAGCCCGTCTCGCCGAGCTCGGCCTGACCCTGCCCGAAGCCTCCGCGCCCATCGCGAACTATGTGCCGTTCACGGTCTCCGGGAAGATCGTCTACATCTCCGGCCAGGTGCCGCGGAAGGACGGAAAGATCTTCCCGGTCGGCCAGGTGGGCGACGCCGTTTCGGTGGAGGACGCCAAGGCGGCGGCGAAGAACTGCATGCTGTCGATCATCGCGCACGCCAGGGCCGCGGCCGGCGGCGATCTGGACCGGATCGCCCGCGTGCTGCGCGTCACGGGCTATGTGAACTCGGCAGCGGGCTTCGGCGACCAGCCTTCCGTGATCAACGGCGCCTCGGACTGCGCGGTGGAGGTCTTCGGCGAGGCCGGGCGGCATGCCCGCAGCGCCGTCGGCGTGTCCTCGCTGCCCGCGGGCGCCTCGGTCGAGGTCGAGGCGATCCTGGAACTTCTGTGACCTGATTTTTCCGGCGAAGAGGCCCATACTTGGGGTCGATGGACTCCCTCCCCGAGCTGACCCTCTCGCTGCACACATCCATCGCCGGAATCCCGGCCGTGGAGTGGGACGCCTGCGCGGGGGACAACCCCTTCGTCTCGCACGCCTTCCTCTCGGCACTGGAAGAGAGCGGCAGCGCCTCGGCCGAGACGGGCTGGCTGCCGCAGCACGCGGCGCTGCGCGACGCCTGCGGACAGCTCGTGGCCTGCGCACCCTGCTACGCGAAGTCGCATTCCCAGGGCGAATACGTCTTCGACCACGGCTGGGCGAATGCCTATGAGCGCGCCGGCGGGAACTACTATCCGAAGCTGCAGGTGGCGGTGCCCTTCAGCCCGGTGCCGGGGCCGCGTCTGCTGCGGCGGCCAGGCGTTCCCGTTGCAGCGCTGGCGCAGGGACTCGCGCAGGCGATGCGGGCGATCGAGTGCTCCTCGGTCCACATCACCTTCTGCACCGAGGAGGAATGGCAGGCGCTGGGCGAGGCCGGATGGCTGCAGCGCATCGGCCTACAGTTCCACTGGCAGAACCAAGGTTATCAGGACTTCGACGATTTCCTCGGCGCCCTCAGCAGCCGCAAGCGCAAGGCGTTGCGGAAGGAGCGGCGGTCGGTGGTGGAATCCGGCCTCACGCTCCGCACGCTGCGCGGCGCCGAGATCACCCCCGCGCATTGGAAGGCCTTCTACCGGTTCTACCGCAACACGGTGGATGGCCGCTGGGGTGGTGCCTATCTGACGAAGACCTTCTTCCCGCTGATGGGCGAGAAGCTCGGCGACCGGGTGGTGCTCATGTGGGCCGAGCGCGATGGAAAGCCCGTCGCCGGCGCGCTGAACCTGCTGGGCAGCGAGGCCCTCTACGGCCGCAACTGGGGCTGCGACGAGGAGGTCCCCTTCCTGCATTTCGAGCTCTGCTACCTGCGGGCCATCGACTTCGCCATCGAGCACGGGATCGGTCGCGTCGAGGCCGGCGCGCAGGGCGAGCACAAGATCCAGCGCGGCTATCTCCCGGCGCCGACCTATTCCGCGCATCTCATCGCGCATCGCGGGCTCTCGCGTGCCGTGGCCGAATTCCTGGAGGCCGAGCGCCCGGCGATCCGTGAGCGCATAGCGGAGCTGGCGACCCTCTCCCCCTACCGGCACGACGGCGAGGCCTGACGCATCCCCATGCGCCTGGCCTATGCGCAGCTGGCGCTCTCGATGATTCTCGTGGGCGCGAATGTCGGCGTGGGCAAGCTACTGGCCGCGGCGCTGCCCATCGCGCTCATCCTCTTCCTGCGCTGCGTGCTGGCGGTGATCGTGCTCTGGCCGCTGGCCCGCGCGCTGGAAGGACGCGTGCGGCCGTCGCGCATGGTCCTGCGCAACCTGGCCCTTCAGGCTTTGTTCGGAACCGCCCTCTACAATGCCGCGCTGCTGGCCGGGCTACGGCTGACCTCGGCGCTGGAGGGCGGGATGGTGCTGGCGACCCTGCCGGCGGTGGTGGCGATCGGCAGCTTCTGCTGGCTGAGGGAGCGGCTGTCCGGCCGCCAGTGGCTTGCCGCGGCGCTGGCCGGCTTCGGCATGGCGGCGATCACGCTGGCGCGGCTCGATGCGGACGGGCACGGGTCGGCGCTGGGGAACCTGCTGATCTTCCTCGGCGTCGGCGGCGAGGCGGTCTATGTGTTGCTGGCCAAGCGGATCGCCGGGACCGTGCCGGTGATCACCGCATCGCTCTGGATGCAGGTCTTCTCCGCGATCGTGATGCTGCCCTTCGCGGCGTCGGATCTAGGTGCCGTCGCGGCGCTCGCCGATCCCACGCTGCTGGCGCTGCTGCTCTTCCACGCACTGACGGCCAGCGTGATCGGCCTGATGCTCTGGTATCATGGGCTGAGGCGCGTGCCGGCCGGCACGGCGGGGGTGTTCACGGCCTTCCTGCCGGCGAGCGCCGCGGTGACCGCGGTGCTCTTCCTGGGCGAGCATTTCGGCGCGGTCCATGTCGCCGGCTTCACATTGATGATAGCAAGCGTGATGCTGGCGACCTGGCCGCGCCGGTGAGGGCCTGGCTCACACTCACCGTGCCGGAGCTTTTCGCGGTCAGCGCGGAGGATGTGGCGGCGCGGCTCGCCTATGCGCAGGCCGGGCGCCACGCGACATTGGAGCTGGCGCAGCGCAACGCCTGGGTCGCGATGGCGGAAGGGCTTCGCGCGGCGCTCGCGATGCCGGAGGCGGCGGATTGGACGCTGCTGCTGGAATACGACCTGCTGCGGCTGGAAAAGCGGATCGACGCCGTCCTGCTGACCGATCGCGCGACGATCGTGCTGGAATGGAAGGATCGAGCGACGCGCTCCGCCGCCGCCGATCTGCGCCAGGTCGAGGATTACGCGCTCGACCTGCACGATTTTCATGCCGGTTGCCGCGCGCATCCGGTGGTGCCGATCCTGGTGGCCACGGAGGCGCCGGAGACGCGCTTCGCACCGCCGCTGATCTGGCAGGGCGTTCCGCCGCCGATGGCGGTGAACCAACGCCAGCTCAGCGAACGGTTGCTGGATGTCATGGCCTCCATCGGCGCGCCGCAGCAACCGCTGCGCACTGAAGCCTGGCTGGCCGCGCCCTATCGCCCGGTGCCGGGCGTGCTCGAAGCCGCCTCCATGCTCTTCGACCGGCATCGCAGCGCGGAGATGGTCGAGGCGCGCGCCGACGCCGCCAATCTCACGCGCACCACGGATGCCGTGCTGCGTGCCATCGACGAGGCGCGCGCGATGGACCAGCGCGTGGTCGTCTTCGTCACCGGGATTCCCGGCGCGGGGAAGACGCTGTGCGGCCTGAACATCGTCTTCGGCGCGCTGCGGGAATCGGGCGCCGCCTTCCTGACCGGAAACGCGCCGCTCGTCGCCGTCCTGCGCGAGGACCTGCGCCGCCGCAGCGGCGGCCGGAAGGACCAGGCCCGCACCGCGCTGCAGAACGTGCACCGCTTCCTGGAGCACCACGTCCTCAAGCCCGACGAAGTGCCGGAAGCGCGCATCATCGTCTTCGACGAGGCACAGCGCGCCTGGGACCAGACCCAGGCCACGCGCGACACGCAACGCCGCGTGAGCCGCCTCACCCTCAGCGAGCCCGCGCATATGCTCGACATCCTCGCGCGGCACGAGGGCTGGTGCGCGCTGGTGGCGCTGATCGGCCAGGGGCAGGAGATCAACACGGGCGAGGCCGGGCTCGCTGAATGGGCGCGGGTGATCGCCGAGCGGCCGGAATGGCGCGCGGTGGCGGCGCCTGGATATATCTCCGGCCCTTGGCTGAAGACGGACGGCGCGCTCGACCTCACGGTGCCGATGCGCTCGGTGCGGCACAGCCACGGTGCGCGCTGGGTGGATGCCATGCTGCGCGGCCAGGCGGAGGAAGCGGCGGAGATCGCGCGGGACGGCCTTCCCTTCTACGTCACGCGCGATCTGTCGGAGATGCGCACCGCCCTTCGCGGCCTCGCCCGCGGCCAACGGCGCGCCGGCCTTGTCGCCTCTTCCGGCGCGAAGCGGCTCCGCGCCGAGGGTCTCGGCACCCAGCTGACCGATGTCGAAAACTGGTTCCTCGATCACTGGCCCGACGTGCGCGCCTCCGACGCGCTGGAGACCACCGCGACGGAATACGATTGCCAGGGCCTGGAGCTCGACGTCGTGGGCCTCTGCTGGGGCGGCGACCTGCTGCGCGGGCCGCGCGGATGGCTGGTTCAGCGCTTCGGCGGCACGAAGTGGAAGACGGTCCACAAGCCCGAGACGCAGGCCTTCTTCCTCAACAAGTACCGCGTGTTGCTGACCCGCGCCCGGTACGAGACGGTGATCTGGATTCCCAGCGGCAGCGATCCGTCGGAGCCCTTTTTCGATGCCACCCGGCCCCGCGCCGCCTTCGACGCCGTCGCGGACTATCTGCACCGCTGCGGAGCCGGCGGACTGCCGTGGGAACCTGACGCGGTGTCCGGCGAGCCCCAGATCAACTATTACTAGCAAAATCCCGCAACGCTCACCGTTTGTTAAGAGATTCAGGCGCATTCAGGCGGGGCCGCAAAAGGGCGGCACCTATGGAGGCGATCCCGCCTCCAGGGCGAAACGGGAAGAACCCATGCCCCATGACTCCGAGCCGCCGGCCGCGCCGCACCCCAGGGGCGAGCCCGGCGCAGCAGGCCTTCTCGGCCTGGTGCAGCGGACTTGCCAGGCGCTCCAGGCGATGGCCGCGAGCCTGGAGGCCCTGGATAGCGTGCTCCTCCGTCTCCAGCGGCTGGGACCTCAGGCCGGTCCGCCGACCGAGCTCATGACCGGCACCTGCGACACCGTGTCGCGCGTGATCGCGCTGCTCCGGCGCGAGGGGCCTCCACTGCTCTTCCGTGCGCAGGCCTTGCGACTTCGTCTGCGGCTGCACGGCTATGCCGCCGGAAGCTCAGCCGCCGTGGCGATGCGGACGCTCCATGCGGATCTCGACGGGCTGGCCGCCTTCCGGCCGGAGGACGCCGCGCATTGGGGCATGAGCGTCCGGCGCATCCGGTCCAACACCATGGTCCTGCTCGCCGAGTTCGACGGCCAGCGCCGCCGCATGATGCCCACCGGCCCGCAGCCGGCGCCCCCGATGGAGACGCCCGCCTCGGTCGCAGTCGCGCGTTGAGATCAGCCGGAGGCGAGGCTCTCGAAGACCAGCATGCGATGGCCGCGATTCTCGAACTCGTCGCATTCGCGCATGCCGATATCGGTCAGCACGGCGCGCGAGGCATGGTTGGTCTCCCGCGCCACGCCGATGATGCGCACCAGCCCCGCCGCATGGCCGAAATCCAGCGCCGCCCGCGCCGCCTCGCGCGCATAGCCATGGCCGCGACAGGCGGGCCAGAGCGCGAAACGGACGGCGACGCCCCGCCCGTCCGGCCGCTCCATCAGCCCGGCGATGCCGAGAAAGTCGCCGGATTCGCGGAGGAAGACGCTCCAGGTGCCGTAGCCGCGCACCTGCCAGAAGGCGATGTCGTCCTCCAGCTCCTCTCGCACGCGCTCGGGCGAGCGCGCGCCGTGCAGCATGTAACCGAAGACCGATTCGTCGGTCTTGAGACGGATCAGGTCCGGCAGGTGCTCGAGGCCGGGAGGCAGCAGGGAAAGCCGCGCGGTCGTGATGATCCGCGGCGAGTTCAGCAGACTGCGATGCATGGCAGCATCTCCGCGCTACCGGACAAGAGGCCGGTACTTGATCCGATGGGGCTGATCCGCGTTGGCGCCAAGTCGTCGCTTCTTGTCGGCTTCATAGGCCTGGAAGTTGCCCTCGAACCACTCGACATGGCTGTCGCCCTCGAAGGCGAGGATGTGCGTGGCGAGGCGGTCGAGGAACCAGCGATCGTGGCTGATGACCACCACGCAGCCGGCGAATTCCATCAGCGCCTCTTCGAGCGCGCGCAGCGTGTCGACATCGAGGTCGTTGGTCGGCTCGTCGAGCAGCAGGACGTTGTGCGGCACGGCCAGCATCTTCGCGAGATGGACGCGGTTGCGCTCGCCGCCAGAGAGCACGCCGACCCGCTTCTGCTGATCGGCGCCCTTGAAGTTGAAGGCGGCCGTATAGGCGCGCGAGGCGATGCTGCGCTTGCCGATGTTGATCATGTCGTCGCCGCCGGAGATCTCCTGCCAGACGGACTTGGTGTCATCCAGGCTGTCGCGCGACTGGTCGACATAGCCGAGCCGCACGGAATCGCCGACCTTCAGCGTGCCCGCATCCGGCGTCTCGTTGCCGGTGATCATGCGAAACAGCGTGGTCTTGCCCGCGCCGTTCGGCCCGATCACGCCGACGATGCCGCCCGGCGGCAGCTTGAAGGTGAGGTCGTCGATCAGCAGGCGGTTGCCATAGGCCTTCCGCAGCCCCTCCGCCTCGATGACGATGTTGCCGAGACGCGGCGGCGGCGAGATGAGGATCTCGACCTCGCCCAGCCCGCGATCCTGGCTCGCCTCCAGCAGTTCCTCGTAGCGCGAGATGCGCGCCTTGCTCTTGGCCTGGCGGGCGGAGGGGCTGCGCCCGATCCATTCCTGCTCGGCGGCCAGGGTGCGGATGCGGGCCGTGTCCTCGCGGTTCTCCTGCTCCAGGCGCTTGCGCTTCTGCTCCAGATAGGCGGAGTAGTTGCCCTGGTAGGGGAAGCCGCGGCCGCGATCGACCTCGAGGATCCAGTTGGTCACGTTGTCGAGGAAGTAGCGGTCGTGGGTCACGATCAGCACCGCACCCGGGTAGTCGCGCAGCGTGTGCTCCAGCCAGGAGACGCTTTCCGCATCAAGGTGGTTGGTCGGCTCGTCGAGCAGCAGCAGGTCGGGTTTCTCCAGCAGCAGGCGGCACAGCGCCACGCGCCGCCGCTCGCCGCCCGAGAGGTTCTCCACCGAGGATTCCGCCGGCGGGCAGCGCAGCGCGTCGAGCGCGATGTCCACCCGGCGGTCGAGCTCCCAGCCGTCCGCGGCGTCGATCGCCTCCTGCAGCGTGCCCTGCTCGGCGAGGAGGTCGTTCATCTCCTGCTCGGTCATCTCCTCCATGAAGCGCTCGCTGATCTCGTTGAAGCGCTTCAGCTGCGCCTCCAGCGTCGCGAAGGCGGCGCGCACGTTCTCGCCGACATTCTTGGTGGGATCGAGCTGCGGCTCCTGTGCGAGGTAGCCCACGCGCGCGCCCTCGGCGACCCAGGCCTCGCCGCCGAAATCCTTGTCCATCCCGGCCATGATCTTCATGAGCGTCGACTTGCCGGCGCCGTTGGGGCCGAGCACGCCGATCTTCACGTCCGGCAGGAAAGACAGGGTGATTCCCTTGAAGACCTCGCGGCCGCCCGGATAGGACTTGGTCAGGTCCTTCATGACATAGACGTACTGGTAAGCGGCCATGGTGCGCTGAGCCTCGGAGCTGGACGTGTGCGGCGCTTCTACCGCCTGAGGGCCATGCGGGAAAGCATGGGCGAAGCGTCATGTGGCCCCCGTCTTGCCGCAACGCAACATGCCCGCATCTTCCGATCATGCCGCCGCGCTCCGTTCTGTACAGCCTCGCCAGCGCCTACTTCGTGCTGGGTGTCGCCTCGCTCGCCATCGTGGGCCTTGTCCCGCCCATCGCGCGGGACCTGGAGGTCGCGCCGGCCTCGGTCGCGCTGCTGGTCACGGCCTTCGCGCTGACCTACGCCGTCGCCTCCCCGGTGAGCCAGATGCTCGTCGGCCATTGGGACCGCCGGCGCCTCATGCTGACCGGCCTCGGCCTTATGACGCTGGGCCTGATCGGCAGCGGCCTCGCGCCGGGCTACGCCACCCTCTTCATTTCGCGCATGGTCATGGCGGTGGGCGCCGTGCTGGTCGGCCCCATGGCCTCGGCGACGGCGGCCAGCCTCGCCCATCCGGCAGAGCGTGGCGCGGCCCTCGGCACGGTCTTCGGCGGTATGACGATGGCGACCGTGCTCGGCGTTCCCGCATCGGGCTGGATGGGCAGCGCGGTCGGCTGGCGCGAGACGATGGGGGTGCTGGCGCTGATCACCGTGGCGGGCGCCGCCTGGGTGCGGCTCGCGGTGCCCGGGGGCTCGCGCGGGCAGCGCAGCTCGCTGGCCGATATCGGGGCGCTGCTGCGCGACCGGCCCGTCGCGGCGGCGCTCGGGGCCGGGCTCTTCCAGATCGCGGCGCAGTTCGCGACCTATGCGCTGGTCGGCGCCTACCTCACCGAGAATTTCGCCGTACCGCCGGCGCTGATCCCGCTGGGGCTGGCGATCTTCGGCATCGGCGGCGTGGTGGGGAATGCCGTCGCCACGCGCCTGATGCTACGGGTGGCGCCGGCGCGGATGGTGGGAATCGGGCTCTGCGCGCTCGCGGCGGTCATGCTGGCCCTCCTCCTGGCGCCACCCTGGGCCTGGCTGGCCATGGTGCTGATGCTGCTCTGGGCCATCGCGGGGGTCTCGCCCATGGCGTCGGGGCAGGCCTGGCTGGTCCAGATGGCGCCCGGCAACCTCGTGCTCGCCCTCAATGCGGCGGGGATGTACGTGGGCATCGCGGGCGGCTCGGCGATCTCGGGGCTGACCCACACGCTGGTCGGGTCCTGGGCGATGCCGCTCGCCTCCCTTGCCGTGGTGGGGCTGGCCGGGCTCAGCTATCGCATCGCGCGGAGATCACAAGCGCGCTGAACGGGAGCGGCCATGAGCGCGACGGAAGATTTCGTCACCTGGGAATGCATGCTGTGCGGCTGGGTCTATGACGAGGCCAAGGGCGCGCCCGAGGAAGGGCTCGCGCCCGGCACGCGCTGGGCCGACGTGCCGGAGACCTGGAGCTGCCCGGACTGCAGCGCCACGAAGAACGACTTCGAGATGCGGAAGCGGGATTAGCTCCCGCTTCCGAAGACCCGCAATCAGGCGTCGACGTACTTGATCACGCAGCCATAGGGCGGCGTCACGGCACGCTCGAGCTGGCGGCCTTCCTGCACCGCGATCATGGCGTCGCGCAGGAAGGGCTCGGCGCGGGGCACGTCCTCGACGCGGGTGGAGCGGATGCTGTCGATCGCGCCCATGTAGCGCAGCCGGCCCTCGGCATCGATCACGTACATGCCCGGCGTCGTGGTCGCGGCATAGGCGCGCGCGGCCTGGCTGCGGTGGTCGAGGATGACGGCCGCCGGCGCGGCGTTGCGGCTGGCGGTGAGCGCCTTGGCCTCCGGGCCGGTCACATAGCCCTGCTCGCCCTGAGGCGAGGAGGCCATGGAGAGCCACACGATGTTGCGGGACGCCGCATCGCGCTGGAGGGTCTGCATGTTGCTGCTGTTGTAGTGCTTCCGCACAAAGGGGCAGTCGTGGTTGGTCCATTCGAGGACCACCGTGCGGCCGCGGAACTCGGAGAGGCGGCGGACATTGCCGTCCTGGTCCGGCAGGGCGAAGTCGGGCGCCTGGGCGCCGATCGCCGGCGCAGCCGAAGCGAGAGCGGGGATCAGGGGAAGAGTGGCAGCGCCCAGCATGGCGCCACGGCGGGTCAGCATGACCATTCTCGTGCTCCTCACATTGTTGGGTGGTGAGCGACGCTATCGCGCTGCAGCAGCGCAGGCAACCGAATTATGAAATTCACGAAACCTTGGGCGGTTAAACCCTCGGCGTCGCCGCCGTGATGGCCTGCAGCACCATCCCCTCGGTGAGGATCTGCGGCAGCATCACCGGCGCCCCGCCGCCCGCGGGGTAGAGCAGGTAGAGCGGCACGCCGTCGCGGCCATGGGCGCGGAGCATCGCCGTGATGGCTTGGTCGCCATTGGTCCAGTCGCCGGTCAGCACGGTGACGTTGGCAGCGTTGAAGGCGGCACGGACGGCGGTCGTGTCCAGCGCCACGCGCTCGTTGACCTTGCAGGAGATGCACCAGGCGGCGGTCAGGTTCACGAAGACGGGCTTGCCTTCTTCGCGCAAAGCCTCCAGCCGGGCCTGGGTCCAGGGTTCGCCAAGCTGCGCCGAGGCGGTGGCGCCGCCGGCCCCGCCGGACTTCAGCATCGGCAGGATGGCCAGGGCCGCGACCAGCGAAAGCGCCGCGCCCCCCAGGAACCAACGCCGCGCGGAGCCCTCCTGCGCGAGGCCCAGCGCCCAGCCCGCCATGCCCACCAGCACGCCGCCGACGAGCACCATCAGCGTGCCGTCCGGGCCCGCCTGCTGCGCCACGACCCAGACCAGCCAGGCGGCCGCCAGGTACATCGGAAAGGCGAGGAACTGCTTCAGCCGGTCCATCCAGGCGCCGGGCCGCGGCAGGACCCGCGCGAAGCCCGGGAAGACGCCCAGCAGCGCATAGGGCAGCGCGAGGCCGAGGCCCATTGCCGCGAAGATCGCCAGCGTCGCCGCGGGCGGCATGGCCAGCGCGGCGCCGATCGCCGCCGCCATGAAGGGCGCGGTGCAGGGCGTCGCCACCAGCACCGCCAGCACGCCGGCGAAGAAGCTGCCCGACTTGCCGCCCTTGGCCGCCAGCCCCGAGCCGGCATTGACCGGCCCGCCGATCGCGTAGACGCCCGAGAGGTTCAGCCCCACCGCCAGCATCAGCCAGGCCATGGCGCCGACGAAGAAGGGCGAGGTGAACTGGAAGCCCCAGCCCGCCACGGAGCCGGCCGCGCGGACGCCCAGCAGCGCCCCGCCGATCGCCAGGAAGGAGAGGACCACGCCGGCCGTGTAGCTCGCCGCATGGGCCCGCACGACGCTCTGCGCCGCGCCAGCCAGCCGCGCCACGGCGATGGCCTTCATCGCCAGGATCGGGAAGACGCAGGGCATGGCGTTCAGGATGAGCCCGCCCAGCGCGGCGAAGACCAGCGCCTGCCAGAGCGGCAGGGTGGGCTCGGCACTCGGCATCGGGCCCGGGACGGCGCTCACCCAATAGGCGCCGCGGACGCCGGCGGCGTCGGTGATGGCGACGATGCCCTCCACGGTGGCCGGCACCGGGCCGGCGGCGCGGGTGAGCCCCAGGGTGAAGCCGCCCTCGCGCGCCGTCATCGGTTGCGGCGTCGCATTCTCGACGACGAGCTGCTCCAGCGGGAAGAAGAAGGCCTCGCGCAGCGAGTCGGCCGAGAGGCCAGGCCCCTCCAGGCTGATCGCGCCGCGGCCGCCCTCGAAGCCGATCCGCGCGGTGAAGGCGGAGGCGCGCGGCAGGGCCGCCTCGGCCGCCGCGAAGAGCACCTGTGCCGCCGGGCGGGGCGTCGCCTCCACCGGGATGTCGAGGATGAAGCGCCCCTCCTCGGGAATGCAGATGCGCTCGCAGATCAGCCAGTCCGCACTCGCCTCGATGCGCTGGGTCTGACCCACCGCGAGGTTCGCCGGCGGCCGGACCTCCATGAGGAAGATGGCCTCGTCTTCGTACCCGAAATTCACGAGCGGGCCGAAGGGGATGCGGTGCGGCGCGGGGAACTGCAGCTCGCCGGCGGCCCAGCCCTCGGGGAGCGCCAGCGTCATCTCCGGCGGCTGGCCGGCATCGCCGGGGTTGCGCCAATAGGTGTGCCAGCCATGGGCCATCTTCTGGCGCAGCGCCACACGGAAGGGCTGGCCCGGCGCGATGGCCGCCACATCCGACACCAGGGTCACGGTGGCACGCGGCGAGGTGACCGGCGCGGACTCCAGCGCACGGCCCGGCTGAGCCAGGAGCAGCAGTCCGAGGAAGGCGAGGAGAGCGCGCATGCCGCAAGTGCTAACGGCTCGCGACACCGGGGGGCAAGGATGAATTTTAACCCAGGCCCGGCCCTGCAACGTGGCTGAAACATCACCATGCATATGAGTTGGTGGCAACACGGAAACTGCGAGCATGCAACCCGGGTTGAGACGCTGCGACCTCACTAAGTCCGGAGAACCACAATGACTTCCTTCAAAACCAGCCTGCTGGCCGGGGCTGCGACCCTGGCCGTCCCCCTCGCGGCCAGCGCCCAGGGGATGACCCAGGGAGCGATGGGCTTCGTCGACCAGTTCCGCCTCGCGCCGCAGCAGACCGTCAGCGGTCTCTATATCGGCGCCGGCGCGGGCGCGAACTTCATCGAGAACAGCAATCTGCGGAGCAATCCCAGCCTCGCCGCCGGGCTCGCGGCCGGCGGCGTCGGCGGCCGAGGCCGTGCGCAGTACGATCCCGGCTTCACCGGCGTCCTCTCGCTGGGCTGGGGCTTCGGCAACGGCCTGCGCGTCGAGGTCGAGGGCAACTACCGCCAGAACGACCTCGACAAGATCGGCGGCTTCACGGGCTCGGGCGTGCGCGGCCCCGCGGGCGGCATCCAGCGCACCTACGGCGTGATGGGCAATGTGCTTTACGACTTCCGCATCCCGGGCGTGCCCTGGATCGTGCCCTATATCGGCGCCGGCGCAGGCTATGCATGGCGCGACTGGGACAATGTGCGGGCCGGCGGCGGCGGCGCGACGGCGATCTCGCGGGCGACCGAGGGCGCCTTCGCCTACCAGGCCATCGGCGGCTTCGCCTTCCCGATCGCCCAGGTGCCCGGCCTCGCGGTCACGGCCGAGTATCGCTACTTCGCCACGGACGCGACGGACATGAACACCCGCGTCATCAACAATGCCGGCGCGGGCATTGCGGGCGGGCGGCTGCGCGCCAACAACGAGAACCACTCTGTGCTGGTGGGCCTGCGCTACGCCTTCAACCAGCCGGCGCCGCCGCCTGCCCCAGCGCCGATCATCGCCGCGGCTCCCGCGCCGGCCCGCACCTACCTGGTCTTCTTCGATTGGGATCGGGCGGACCTGACCGACCGTGCGCGGCAGATCATCGCCGACGCGGCGCAGAACGCCCGCGTGGTGAGCTCGACGCGCATCGAGGTGTCCGGCCATGCGGATCGCACCGGCACGGCCCAGTACAACCAGCGCCTGTCGGTGCGCCGCGCCGAGGCGGTCGCCGCTGAGCTCGTCCGCCGCGGCATCAGCCGCGACGAGATCACGGTCCAGGGCTTCGGCTTCGACCGCCCGTTGGTTCCGACGGCCATGGGCGTTCGCGAGCCGCAGAACCGGCGCGTGGAAATCGTCCTGCGCTGATCGGCCGGCAGGTCGGACAGGAATGGGGCCGCCGGAGCGATCCGGTGGCCCTTTTTCATGCGGCATGGCCCGAGAGCCCTATCGTCAGGCGATCTCCTTGCGGAACAGCTTGTTCGGCAGGACTTCCCTGTAGCGCGGGTCCCGGCGGACCAGCAGGTCGACCACGAGGGTCATCTGCGGAAGGCGGATCTGCTCCTCGGTGTACATCCTGGCGGTCAGGGGAAAGGCCGCCGGATTGAGGGTCGGCGACACCGCCAGGCTCCATTTGTAGTCGTCGAAATCGATGTAGCCGCCCGGCTTGAGCAGCCGGTCGATGAGGCAGAAGGCCGGCGCATCGACGGCCCAGGTATGGGCTCCGTCCAGGTATACGTAGTCGTAGATCGGCTCGGGATGCCGGCGCAGCACCCGTGCGAGCGACCAGTTGTAGGAATCGAGATACCGGTAGCTGGAGCCGAGCGCGACGATGTTGGCATGCCCTTGCGCGCGAAGGCGCCCGGCGACGGCCACCACCTTGTCGTCGAAATCGTAGAGATGCAGCTTTCCCTGGCCGCCGAGGAACTCCGCGAGGCGCTCCGTGGTGGCGCCGTGGTGGATGCCGATCTCGGCCAGGCATAGCCCGGCACGGTCCCGCTCACCCAGGCAGTCCTCGATGAGCTGCATCGTCTGCAGGTTGGCCCGATGGGCCACGACGTCGTCGGGATAGGTCTTCTCGTCCATGGAACCCGCCTCTTGCCGCACTGGCATAGAGGCGGGCCCTTTACCAAAGCCTTAGCGCCGCAGATCAGTGCGCCAGGATGGCCAGCAGCAGCAGCGCCACGATGTTGGTGATCTTGATCATCGGGTTCACCGCGGGGCCCGCCGTGTCTTTGTAGGGATCACCCACCGTATCGCCCGTCACCGCGGCCTTGTGGGCATCGCTGCCCTTGCCGCCGTAATGGCCTTCCTCGATGTACTTCTTGGCGTTGTCCCAGGCGCCGCCGCCCGTCGTCATCGAGACGGCGACGAAGAAGCCGTTCACGATCACGCCCAGCAGCATCGCCCCCAGCGCCGAGAAGGCGGAGGCCTTCCCCGCGATGGCGTAGATGAGGAAATACCAGACGATCGGGCTGAGCACCGGCAGCAGCGAGGGGATGATCATCTCCTTGATCGCCGCCTTGGTCAGCATGTCCACCGCGCGGCCGTAATCCGGCTTCTCGGTGCCCGCCATGATGCCCGGCTTCTCGCGGAACTGGCGCCGGACCTCCTCGACCACGGACTGCGCCGCGCGGCCCACCGCCGTCATGCTCATGCCGCCGAAGAGGTAGGGCAGCAGCCCGCCGAAGAGCAGCCCGACCACGACGTAGGGATTGGCCAGCGAGAAGTCGATCGCCCCGATTCCCGCGAAATACGGATAGGCCGCCGGATTGGCGATGAAGTAGGCGAGGTCCTGCGTATAGGCCGCGAAGAGCACCAGCGCGCCGAGGCCCGCCGAGCCGATCGCATAGCCCTTGGTCACCGCCTTGGTCGTGTTGCCCACGGCGTCCAGCGCGTCGGTGGTGACGCGGGTCTCGGGGGGCAGCCCGGCCATCTCGGCGATGCCGCCGGCATTGTCCGTCACCGGGCCGAAGGCGTCGAGCGCCACGATCATGCCGGCCAGCGCCAGCATGGTCGTCGTCGCGATGGCGATGCCGTAGAGGCCGGCCAGGCTGAAGGAGCAGATCACGCCGGCGATGATGATGAGCGCTGGGATGGCCGTGCTCTCCATGCTGACGGCGAGGCCGCGGATCACGTTGGTGCCGTGGCCCGTCTGCGAGGCCTCGGCGATGCTCTTCACCGGGCGGAACTGCGTGCCGGTGTAGTATTCGGTGACGATGACGATGCAGGCCGTCACCGCGAGGCCGACCGCCCCGCAGAGGAACAGGCTGAAGGCGCCGAAGCTGTGCCCGCCCGCGACCGATGTCCCGGTGCCGAAGAAGATGAAGGAGAGCGGCAGCAGCGCGGCCAGGCTGAGCACGCCCGTCACGATCACGCCGCGGTACATCGCGCCCATGATCGACTGGTTCGCCGGCAGCTTCACGAAATAGGTGCCGACGATGGAGGTCAGGACACACACCGCCCCGATCGCCAGCGGAAAGAGCATCGCGTTGACGCGGCCCTCGGCCGAGAAGCTGATCGCCGCGAGGACCATGGTGGCGACGGCCGTCACCGCATAGGTCTCGAAGAGATCGGCCGCCATGCCGGCGCAGTCGCCCACGTTGTCGCCGACGTTGTCGGCGATGGTGGCAGGGTTGCGAGGGTCGTCCTCGGGAATGCCCGCCTCGACCTTGCCGACCATGTCGCCGCCCACGTCGGCGCCCTTGGTGAAGATGCCGCCGCCGAGGCGGGCGAAGATGGAGATGAGGGAAGCGCCGAAGCCGAGGGCGACCAGGCTGTCGATCACGACGCGGTCATTGACCGCGAATCCGCCGATCACGACCAGCACGAAGAAGTAGATGGCGACCCCCAGCAGGGCGAGGCCGGCCACCAGCATGCCGGTGATGGCGCCCGACTTGAAGGCGAGGTCGAGCCCCGCGGCGAGGCCGTGCGTGCTGGCCTCGGCCGTGCGCACATTGGCCCGGACCGAGACGTTCATGCCGATGAAGCCCGCCAGGCCGGAGAGCACCGCGCCGATCAGGAAGCCGATGGCGACCGTCCCGCCCAGCAGCGCAAAAACCAGGATAAACAGCACGATGCCCACCGCCCCGATGGTCATGTACTGCCGTTTCAGATAGGCGGAGGCGCCTTCCTGGATGGCCTGCGCGATCTCCTGCATGCGCGCGTTGCCGGCCGGCTTGGCCATGATCTCCTTGGTGGTGATCCAGCCATAGGCGAGCGACGTCGCCCCCAGCAGGATCACCAGCAACAACGTCACTGTGATCACTTAGACTCCCCTCTTTCCATTGTTTCGCCGCCTTCGAGAGGCGATTCCCTGAAGGTTAGGCCGCGCCCCGGCCGCGGCGCAACAGAACGCGCCCGCCCTCGCGCCCCGGGCGTTTTTGTGGTTTGACCCTGGCCCATTCGTCATCCGCCCGGCCTGGAGCCCTCAGAATGAACCTCGACGCCATCCCCATCGGCAAGAATCCGCCGGACGACCTGAACGTCATCATCGAGGTCGGGATCGGCGGCGAGCCCATCAAATACGAGATGAACAAGGAGGCCGGCGTCCTCTTCGTCGACCGCTTCCTGCACACGCCGATGCGCTACCCCGGCAATTACGGCTTCGTGCCGCACACGCTGAGCGACGACGGCGACCCGATCGACGTGCTGGTGGCCAATACCCGGCCCATCGCACCGGGGGCGGTGATCAACGTCCGCCCGGTCGGCGTGCTGAAGATGGAGGATGACGGCGGCGGGGACGAGAAGATCATTGCCGTCCCCTCGCCCAAGCTCACCAAGCGCTACGTGAACGTGCACACGATCACGGACCTGCCGCAGATCACGCTCGACCAGATCCGCCACTTCTTCGAGCACTACAAGGATCTGGAGCCTGGCAAGTGGGTGAAGGTCATCGGCTGGGGCGGGGCGGATGAGGCCAAGGTGCTGATCCGCGAAGCGATCGAGCGGGGCAAGACGGCCGGCTGAATTCCGGCCCGGGAGGCGGCGCGGCGTCTTGCCGCCACGCCCTGAATCGCCCCACAAACCGAATCCCTTTGCGCCCGTAGCTCAACTGGTCAGAGCGGGCCGCTCATAACGGCTTGGTTGCGGGTTCAAGTCCTGCCGGGCGCAGGGGGGATGTCGCCGGGGATTCCGGCACCCTCGGACAACCTTCACCGCCTTACCGGGTTTTCACCCGGGGGGCGCGCGTCCAAGCCCGCTCCGAACCACCGGAGGGCAGCATGAGCGACAGGCATATCGACAGCAGGGTTCCGGACATGGATCCGCGGGCACCTCAGGTGCTCACGACGGCCAAGCCCGAGGAAGGGGCGGCCAAGGGCGAAGGCTGGATGGTGATCCGGGCCCTTCTGCTGATCCTGGGCGGCATCGCCATCGTCAGCTACGTGATGATGACCCTCGCCAACATCGACAACTGACGCCAGGCGAGGCCGCCTCCCGCTCGCACGCCGGGCGGGAAATTTTCGTGGACATGCAACCTCTAGTATCCTACGGACATTGCGACGACGGCAGGGCCCCCGCCCTGCCGCGGAGCGGAAGGGCGTTCCCCTTGTCTTCCGCTTCCCTGGAAAGGTCCGATCGCATGCCCCAAGTCCGTTCCGCCCCGCCAGTCATGATTCCGAGCACTCGCCGGACGCGCGTGATCCGTTCCAGCAAGCCCGAGGAGGGCTCGATCGAAGGCGAGTTCTGGGTCGTCGCGCGCGCCGTGGCCCTGCTGATCAGCGGGATCGTGATCCTCGGCTGGATTCTGAGCTGAGAGGCCTGACCGCCTAGATTCGCAGCCGTTCTGGGATCGGAAGCCCCAGCCGGTTGGGTACGGGCCATTCCTCGCGCACCGTGCGAAGTTTCTGAAATCCCGCCTTGATATAATTGGGCAACGCGCGCGGATGGTCGGCCGTGCAGGTGTTCACCGTCAGCGCGGAGCAGTTTTCGGCCCAGGCGGCCGCGATGGCGTGGTGCAGGAACGGCATGCCGACGCCGAGCCCGATCCCCCGCCCCATCAGCCCGAAATAGGCGAGGTTGATCACCGGCCAGGTGCGCCGGTCGAGCTCGTAGAAGCCGAGCTCCCCGTTCCCGTCACGCAGCACGCTGATGCTGATCGCCCGGTCATGGAGGATCGAGTCCAACTCGCCGTCGGTCAGCGTCCGGCGCAGCCACCAGACATAGTCGTTGCCGACAGCGGTGTAGAGCTGCCGGTAGTGGGCCACGCTGCAGCGCGGGAAGAGCCGCTCCACCTCCAGCCCGGCCGGCAGGGCCGGCCCGCGCCCCTTGGGTGCCCGGTCCATCCGCAGGAAGGTGACGTCTACGGCGATCCGCGTGGTGGGTTCGACCAGCCTTATCACAGCGGGCCGGATCATGTTTCCAGGAAGCTGCGGAGCTTGCGGGAGCGGCTGGGGTGCTTGAGCTTGCGCAGCGCCTTGGCCTCGATCTGGCGGATGCGCTCGCGCGTCACGTTGAACTGCTGGCCGACCTCTTCGAGCGTGTGGTCGGTGTTCATGCCGATACCGAAGCGCATGCGCAGCACGCGCTCCTCGCGGGGCGTGAGGCTGCCGAGCACGCGGGTGGTGGCCTCGCGCAGGTTGGACTGGATCGCGGCATCCAGCGGGATGATCGCGTTCTTGTCCTCGATGAAGTCGCCGAGATGGCTGTCCTCCTCGTCGCCGATCGGCGTCTCGAGCGAGATCGGCTCCTTGGCGATCTTCAGGACCTTGCGCACCTTCTCCAGCGGCATGCCGAGCTTCTCGGCCAGCTCTTCCGGCTGAGGCTCGCGGCCGATCTCGTGCAGCATCTGCCGGCTGGTGCGGACCAGCTTGTTGATCGTCTCGATCATGTGGACCGGGATGCGGATGGTCCGCGCTTGGTCGGCGATCGAGCGCGTGATGGCCTGGCGGATCCACCAGGTCGCATAGGTCGAGAACTTGTAGCCGCGGCGGTACTCGAACTTATCCACCGCCTTCATCAGACCGATATTGCCCTCCTGGATCAGGTCCAGGAACTGCAGGCCGCGGTTGGTGTACTTCTTGGCGATGGAGATCACGAGGCGCAGGTTGGCCTCGATCATCTCCTTCTTCGCCTGGTTCATGTCCCGCTCGCCGGCGGAGACCGTCTTGTAGACGCGGCGGAACTCCCCGACCGGCAGGCCGGTGGCGGCCGCGATGGCGCCGATCTCGACGCGGACCTGCTCCAGGTCGTCGCGCGCCTTGAGGACGAAGGCCGGCCAGGCCTTGCCCTTCAGCTTCGCCACGCGGTCCAGGAAGGCTGGATCCAGCTCGGCGCCGATCCAGTGCTCCAGGAATTCCTCGCGGCGGACCTTCTGGGCCAGCGCCATGCGCAGCACCTGGCCGTCCAGCGTGTTGAGCTTGCGGTTCAGCGCCTTGAGCTGCTCGACCAGCTCCTCGATGCGGTTGTTGTGGAGGTGGACCTTCTCGACGAGGGTCACCAGCTCCTGGCGGGACTTCTCGTAGGTCTTCTCGGACCGGCCGATCAGCTCCTCGCCGGAGGTATAGAGGTCCATCCGCTTCGAGGAGAGCTTGGTCAGCTTGGTGAAGATCGTCTGGATGGCCTCAAAATTCGCGAGGACCTCCGGCTTCAGCTTCTCCTCCAGCGCGGAGAGCGACAGGCCGACATTTTCGCCCTCCTCGCCTTCCTCGAACTCCTCCGGCTCCGGGGGCGTGCCCTCGGGGTTGTCGGCGTTGTTGGTGGCCTCGAGGTCGATCACGTCCCGCAGCAGCATGCGGCCTTCCTTGACCGCGTCGTGCCAGGCAACGATGGCCTTGAAGGTGAGCGGGCTCTCGCAGAGCCCGCCGATCATCATGTCGCGGCCGGCCTCGATGCGCTTGGCGATGGCGATCTCGCCCTCGCGCGAGAGCAGCTCGACGCTGCCCATCTCGCGGAGGTACATGCGGACGGGGTCGTCGGTGCGGCCGAGGCTTTCCTCGTCGACGTTGCCGCCGGACTCCTCGTCCTCCTTCTCTTCGCCCTCGCCCTCGGCCTTGGGGGTCTTGGTCTCGGTCTCCTCGCCCTCCTCGGCCTCGACGACGTTGATGCCGGCCTCGGACAGGGAGGACAGGGTGTCCTCGATGAATTCGGAGCTCACCGTCTCCTGCGGCATGGCGGCGTTCACCTCGTCATAGGTGACGTAGCCGCGCTCCTTGCCGCGGGCGATGAGCTTCTTGACGGCGGCGGAGGTGATATCGAGCAGCACGCCCTCGACCGCTTCCTCGCGGGCCTCGGCCGTCTCGCCGCCATTCGCCGTCTTGCTCGCCATCCGCTGCTCCATCGCCACTAACGCTGCCGGGGGGAACCCCCTACTCTATATCAAGTCGTCTCGTTTGGCTCGGCCTCGGCCTCGCCCCGCCGAAGCGCGTCGAGCGCCTCGGTCAGCCGGATCAGCCGGGTCTGGGTGGCCAGGTCGCCCTGGGCCTCGAACGCGTCGCGGGCTGCCCGAGCATCCTCGGCCAGCTCCGCCTCGCCTCGCAGGAAACCAAAGAACTGCCAGAACGCATCCAGCGCCTCCTTGGGCTGCCCCCCTGGTCCCGCCTCGCGTGGCAGGTCAGGAACCTTCAAGACCCATTGGCTGGCTGATGCGGCCCCACCGTTGGCGAGGTGGGCGATCAACTCTCCGGAGTCAAGGCGTGAAGCCTCGGGAACCCAGGCCAATAGCGCATTCCTCACCTGCTGTGGCGCTCCTTCGGGCAGGTCCAGGAGCGAGAGCGGCTCCTCGATGTCGTGCAGGAGCTCCGGATGGTGGATGCAGATGGCGAGGAGGATGCGCGCCCGCTTGGCCTGCGCGGCCTCGCGATCGGGCTCCGGGCGGGGATGGCGGGGCGTGGCCCGCAGGCCCGGACGCTTGGTGAGCGAGAAGAAGCGGTCGAGCAGGGAACGGCGGAATTCCGCGGCCAGCGCCTTGTCCGGGATGGTCTGCGCTGCGGCGCTGAGCCGGTTGCGCAGGGCGGCCCGGCCCTCGGGGCTCTCCGGCACCTTGCCACCGATGATCAGGGAGAACAGCGCCTCGGAGAGCGGCTGAGCAGCATCGAGCGCGGACTGGAAGGCGCGCGGGCCGCCCTTGCGGATCAGCGTATCAGGGTCCTCGCCGGCGGGGAGTGTCACGAAGCGCAGGGTCCGCTCGGGGGCAAGCATGGGCAGGGCCAGTTCGGCGGCGCGGGCGGCGGCGCGGGAGCCGGCGGCGTCGCCGTCGAAGCAGAGGATGGGCTCGGGGCTGACTTGCCAGAGGGCTTGCATCTGCTCCTCGGTCAGCGCGGTGCCGAGGGGGGCGACCGCACCGGTGAAGCCCGCCTGGTGCAGGGCGATCACATCCATGTAGCCCTCGGAGACAATCAGTTTCGCGCCGCGGAAGACGCCCTCGCGCGCCAGGTCCAGCCCGTAGAGGTTGCGGCGCTTGGAGAAGAGCGCCGTCTCCGGCCCGTTCACGTATTTCGGCTGGCCGTCGCCGAGGATGCGGCCGCCGAAGCTCACGCTGCGGCCGCGCCGGTCGCGGATGGGGAACATCACGCGGTTGAAGAAGAGGTCGACCGCGCGGCCCTCCTCGCGCTCCTGCATGAGGCCGGCCTCGAGGAGCTGGGGCTGCTGGATGCCCTCCTCGCGCAGCTCGGCGGCCAGCGCGCCGCGCCCGGCGCCGGACCAGCCTAGGCCGAATTTTTCGATCGTCTCGTCGGTCAGGCCGCGCTTGCGGAGATAGGCCAGGGCCTCGGCACCCTCGGGCATGCGGAGGCGTCTGGCGTAGGCGGCCTCGGCGGCCTGGAGCACGCCGTGCAGGTCGCGGGCGCGGCGGTCGCGGGCGGCGGCCTCGGGGGTGGGCTTGGGGACCTCGAGCCCGGCCTCGCCGGCCAGTCGCTCGACGGCCTCCATGAAGCCGCCGCCCTCGGCCCGCATCACGTAGGCGAAGGCATCGCCATGCGCGCCGCAGCCGAAGCAATGGAAGCTGTCGTCATAGACGTAGAAGGAGGGCGACTTCTCGCTGTGGAAGGGACAGAGGCCCTTCCAGTTGCGGCCGGATTTCGACAGGCGCACGCGACGGCCGACCAGCCCGGGCATGGGGGTCCGGGCGCGCAACTCGTCGAGGAAGCTGGGAGGGAGCGCCATGGGGGCGGGGAAATTAGGGCGCGGCGCGGCGAAGATCGAGTCTAGACACCCAGCCGCTCGACATTCGCCCGATACCGCTGCTCCAGCGCCACGACCATGCGGAAGAGCTCCTCGCGCAGGCCCTGGGGCGCCACGGCGATGACGCCCTGGCCTGGCCGCTCGGTCTCAGGAAACCAACGCATGACCATCTTGAATTTTCAGAAATTCCTGAACATACTGTCTCCCATGGACCTACCCCCCGCCACCACCGCCTTCGTCCTGCATTTCGGCGAGATGGGCTCCCGCTGGGGCATCAACCGCACCGTCGGCCAGATCTACGCCCTCCTCTTCCTCTCCGACCGCCCCCTCAACGCCGACGAGATCGTCGCCGCCCTCGGCTTCTCCCGCTCCAACGTCTCCATGGGCCTCAAGGAGCTGGAGAACTGGCGCCTCGTGAAGCTCCAGCACCTCCCCGGCGACCGGCGCGAGCATTTCTCCACCCCCGAGGACGTCTGGCAGATCGTCCGCATCCTCGCCGAGGAGCGCCGCAAGCGGGAGATCGACCCCACCCTCTCGCTCCTGCGCGACGTGCTCCTGCAGAAGCCCGCGACGGAGGCCGAGCGCCACGCCCAGGCCCGCATGCACAGCCTGCACGACGTCATTTCCTTGCTGACGGGCTGGGCCCATGACGTGCAAGGTCTCCCCGACGAGCGGCTCATCGCGCTGCTGAAGATGGGCGGCCGCGTCGCCAAGGTCCTGGAGGCCACCGACCGCTTCCAGCAGATCGTCACCGGCAAGGGTCGCCGAAAGAATGCGACCAAAGAGAAGGACGCCTGACCGATGGACCCGATCCTGCTCGCCCGCATGCAGTTCGCGGCCAATATCTCCTTCCACATCCTCTTCCCCACCGTGACGATTGCCCTCGGCTGGGTGCTGCTCTTCTTCAAGCTGCGCTTCGACCGCACGCAGGATGCGGCCTGGATGGATGCCTACAAGTTCTGGGTGAAGGTTTTTGCCCTGTCCTTCGCCGTGGGCGTGGTCTCGGGCGTCACCATGAGCTTCCAGTTCGGCACCAACTGGCCGGGCTTCATGGAGAAGGTGGGCAATGTGGCGGGGCCCCTGCTGGCCTATGAGGTGGTGACGGCCTTCTTCCTCGAGGCCTCCTTCCTCGCCGTCATGCTCTTCGGCTACGGCCGCGTGCCCAACTGGGTGCACACGCTGGCGACCGTCCTCGTGGCCGGCGGCACCACGCTGTCCGCCTTCTGGATCCTGGTGCTGAACTCCTGGATGCAGACCCCGGCGGGCTTCGAGATCCGCGACGGCGTGGTCCACGCGACCGACTGGCTGGCGATCCTGTTCAACCCGTCGATGCCCTATCGCGTGGTGCACATGCTGCTGGCCTCGGGGCTGACCGTCTCCTTCCTGGTGGCGGGACTTTCCGCCTGGCGCTGGCTGCGCGGCGACCGTGCGGCCGGCGTGGAGCGGGCGTTGAAGACGGGCGTGATCCTGGCCGCCATCCTCATCCCCCTCCAGATCCTCGCCGGCGACCAGCACGGGCTGAACACGCTCGAGCACCAGCCGCAGAAGGTCGCGGCCATGGAGGCGATCTGGGAGACCGAGAGCCGCGCCGCCCTGCGCCTCTTCGCCTGGCCCGACGAGGCCACCCGCAGCAACCGCTACGTGATCGAGATTCCCACGCTGGCGAGCTGGATCCTGACCCACTCCGCCGACGGCACCATCCGCGGCCTCAATGAGTTCGTCGGCAACCACCCGCCGGTGGCGCCGCTCTTCTTCGCCTTCCGCATCATGGTGGGCGTGGGGATGCTGATGCTGGCCGTCTCCTGGTGGGGTGCCTGGGTGCTGCGGCGGCGCGGCGTCACGCCCTGGCTCGCGCGGCTGCTGATCCCCATGACCTTCTCCGGCTGGGTCGCGACGCTGTCGGGCTGGTACGTCACCGAGATCGGCCGCCAGCCCTGGCTCGTCACCGGCGTGCTGCGCACGAGCGAAGCCGCCGGCCCCGTGCCGGCGCACACGATCGGCGCCTCGCTCGCCATCTACATCCTGCTCTATGCGGGGCTGCTGCTCGCCTACATCCTGACGCTCATGTACCTCGCCCGCCGGCCCGACGCGCCGGAGCCCGAGGAGGTCGGAGGCCAGGATCCCCTCAACCCCGCGCCGGCGGAGTGACGATCATGGACACGCTTCCCGACGGCGCCTGGCTGCCGATCGTCTTCGCGGGGCTCATGGCTATCGCCATGCTGGCCTATGCGGTGCTGGACGGCGCCGATCTCGGCGTCGGCATCTGGCTCCGCGCCACGCCCGACGAGGCCACGCGCGACCGCATGGTCGCCAGCATCGGCCCCTTCTGGGACGCCAACGAGACCTGGCTGGTGCTGGGCGTCGGAATCCTGCTCACTGCCTTCCCTCGGGCGCATGGCGTGGTGCTGACGGCGCTCTACATCCCCGTGGTGCTGATGCTGGCCGGGCTGATCCTGCGCGGCGTCGCCTTCGAGTTCCGCGTCAAGGCGCCTCCCGTCCAGAAGCCGCGCTGGGACTTCGCCTTCCAGGCGGGCTCCATCGTCGCGGGCTTCTGCCAGGGCTGGATGCTCGGCTCCTACATCCTCGGCTTTGCCGAGGGCTGGGGCCCCTTCCTCTTCGCCATGCTGACGGGAGTCTTCGTCCTGGCCGGCTATGCGCTGATCGGCGCCTCCTGGCTGGTCTGGCGCTGCGAGCACGACCTGCAGGAGATGGCCGCGCGCTGGGCTAGGCGCGCGCTCTACGCCACCTGGATCGGCGTGATCGTGGTGAGCCTCGTCACGCCGTGGGTCAGCCCGCGCATCTTCGAGCGCTGGTTCGGCCTGCCGCAGATCTTCGGCCTCGCGCCGATCCCGCTGGCGAGCGGCGCGCTGTTCCTGACGCTGCACATCTTCCTGCGCCGCTTCCCGCGCGCCGACAGCTCGCTGGACTGGGTGCCCTTCGTGGCGACGGCGGTGATCTTCGTGCTCTGCTTCCAGGGGCTGGCCTACAGCTTCTGGCCCTATATCGTGCCGGAGCGGCTGACCATCTTCGAGGCCGCGAGCGCGCCGGAATCGCTGATCATCATCCTGGTTGGCGCGGTGGCGGTACTGCCGATGATCGCGGTCTACACCTTCTTCATCTGGCGCATCTTCGGCGGGAAGGCGCGGGAGCTGAAATACTATTGAGCCTTTCCCGCCGGACGTTCCTGGCCGGCGCGGCGGGCCTCGCCGGCTGCGCCACCCTGCCCGAACCCCGTAGCTGCGCGACGGCCAATGCCCTGATACGGGTGGTCTCGCGCTCCTGGCACACCGAGATCGCGGTGCCGGCGGAGTCCATGGGCAGCTTCGCCGCCACCTATCGCGGCGCGACCACGCTGATGTTCGGCTTCGGCAAGCGCAACTTCATGATCTCTCCGGCGCGCGGGCTGCCGGAATGGCTGGCGGGGCCCTTCGCCGGACCCGGCATCATGCAGGTCACCGCGCTGTCCGTGCCGCCCGAGGAGGCGATGGCGGCGACCGTCCTCACCCTGCCGCTGGACGATGCCGGACTGCGCCGGCTGACGGAATCGCTGTGGGACAGCTTCCGGCTGACGGCCGAGGGGCATCCCGTCTTCGTCAGCAGCCTGCGCGGCAGCGATTTCTACGAGGCCGCCGAGGGCTACAGCCTGGACCACACCTGCAACGCCTGGACGGCCCGAAGGCTCGCCATCGCGGGCTTTCCGATCCGCTCCGAGGGGGTGGTGCTGTCCGGCGAGGTCATGCGGCAGGTCGTGGCGCTGCCCGTTGCCTGTCGCCCGATCTTCGCCCGCGGCTGATCAGCGCGTCGGCGCGGGGCCCGAGGCCGCGACCACATGCTCGCGCGAGGGGGCGGAGCCGAAGCTCAGGCTCGGGCTGCAGGCAGAAACGAGGAGGAGGCCGGCGAGCAGCGCCACGGCGCGGAAACGGGTCATCTACATTCTCCCAAAGGCGGTCGGTCAGGGAATTCCGGCCGGGCGCGGAGGTTGCGCCAGGCTGGAACGATAGCTGCGCCGTTTCGATTGCCAAGCTGCGTCCGGAGGGCTAAGCGGCCGGTCATGAAGCCCGCCGAAATCCAGGCCGTCCAGGCCCATCTCCGCAAGCTGCTCGGCAGCCCGAACCTCATGATCCGGGCGGCGCAGACCCGCAACGGGCCGGTGGAGGTGCTGGCCGGCGCGGAGACGATCGGCACGGTGGACCGCGACGCCGAGGACGGTGAGGTGGCGTACCACGTCACCATCACCGTGCTCGCCGAGGACCTCCCCAACCAGTAAGCGTCAGCCGCCCAGCGCGGCCTTCACCGCCGGGCCGGCCTTGGCCATGTCGAGGCTGGCCGCGTGCTTCGCCTTCAGCGCCGCCATCACCTTGCCCATGTCCTTGATCGTGGTCGCGCCCGTCTCCGCCACGGCGGCGGCGACGGCGGCCTGGAGGCCGGCCTCGTCCATCTGGGCCGGCAGGAAGCTCTCGATCACGGCGATCTCGGCCTCCTCCTTGGCGGCGAGTTCCTCGCGGCCGCCCTGGCGGTAGAGCTCCACCGACTCGCGCCGCGACTTCGCCATGCCGCGGAGCATGGCGATGATCGCCGGCTCCTCGATCGGCGGGCCGGGGCGGGCGGCGATGTCCGTGTCCTTCAGCTTGGCCGTGATCATGCGCAGCGTGCCGGTGGTCACGGCGTCGCGGGCCAACATGGCGGTCTTGAGCTCGGCGGTGAAACGGCTCCGCAAGTCCATCTTCAAATTCCCTTGCAAATCATGATTCCGTAGCGAAATTCCCAGATCACGCGCCTCCGCCTTGATCTGGGAAGTAATTTCCCACATAGTCTAACCCATGCGCAGCGTGGAAGACATCCTTGCCCTCCTGGGTGGGGCCGAGGCCGCCGCCGGCCAGCTCAAGGTCGGCACCGAGGCCATCCGCAAGTGGCGCCAGTCCCGGGCCATCCCGGCCAAGCACTGGCCCGCCATCCTGGCCGCCACCGGCCTTTCCCTCTCCGATCTGGCCGGAACGCCCGCCCCCTCTCAGGACACGACCATGCCGAACACCCCGCCCGACGGCGCCACCGCCTGCCTCGCACTCGACGACGGCGCGGTCTTCTGGGGCTGGGGCTTCGGCGCCCACGGCACCCAGGTCGCCGAGATCTGCTTCAACACGGGGCTGACCGGCTACCAGGAGACGCTGACCGATCCGTCCTATGCCGGGCAGATCATCAACTTCACCTTCCCGCATATCGGCAATGTCGGCACCAATGTCGAGGACATGGAGGCGACGACGCCCGTCGCCCGCGGCCTCGTCGTCAAGCAGGACGTCACCGAGCCGGCCAACTACCGCGCCACGCTGCATCTGCAGGACTGGCTGAAGCGCCACAACATCCCGGGCATCGCCGGCGTGGACACGCGCGCCCTGACCGCCCGCATCCGCGACGGCGGCGCGCCCAACGGCGTGCTGAGCTTTCCTGCCGACGGCCGCTTCGACCTCGAGGCGCTGGTGGCGCAGGCCAAGGCCTGGCCGGGGCTGGAGGGGATGGACCTCGCCAAGGATGTGACCGCCCGCCAGTCCTACCAGTGGGACGAGACCGTCTGGTCCTGGGGCAAGGGTTTCGGGAAGCAGGTCGCGCCGAAGCACAAGGTCGTGGCGATCGACTACGGCGCCAAGCGCAACATCCTGCGCTGCCTCGCCGATGCCGGCTGCGCCGTGACGGTGCTGCCCGCGACGGCGACCGCGGAGGAGATCCTGCGCGAGAAGCCGGACGGCGTCTTTCTTTCCAATGGCCCCGGCGATCCCGCGGCGACGGGCGTCTATGCCGTGCCCGCCATCCAGGGCGTGTTGAAGGCGGAGGTGCCGGTCTTCGGCATCTGCCTCGGCCACCAGCTGCTGGCGCTGGCGCTGGGCGCCAAGACCTACAAGCTCGACCGCGGTCATCGTGGCGCGAACCAGCCGGTGCAGGACCTGACCACCGGCAAGGTCGAGATCACCAGCCAGAACCACGGTTTTGCCGTGGATGCCGCGACCCTGCCCGAGGGCGTGACGGTCACCCATGTCAGCCTCTTCGACGGTTCCAACGAGGGAATCGCGGCGCCGGGGCAGAACGCCTTCTCGGTGCAGTATCACCCCGAGGCCAGCCCCGGCCCGAGCGATAGCCACTACCTCTTCCACCGTTTCGTGGGGATGATGGACAAGGCCAAAGCAGCGGCCTGAACCAACAGGGAAGGAAACGCGGATGTTCGATCTCAGCGGGCGCGTCGCGCTCGTCACCGGCGGCAATGGCGGAATCGGGCTTGGGCTCGCGAAGGGCCTCGCGGCCTGCGGCGCGCGCGTGGTCGTCACGGGGCGCGACAAGGACAAGAACGACGCTGCGCTGAAGGAACTCGGCGGCAAGTCGCACGCCATCGCGGCGGACCTCTCTCAACCCGGCGAGACCGATCGCGTGCTGGCGGAGACGCTGGCGCTGGGCGACGGCCTCGCCATCCTCGTGAACAATGCCGGCACGAACCTGCGGGCACCGCCGGACGAGGTGACGGACGAGCAGTGGAACACCGTGCTCGAGATCAACCTCAATGCCATGATGCGCCTGACCCGTGCGGCCTATCCGGCGCTGAAGGCGAGCGGGCATGGGCGCGTGATCAACACGGGCTCGATGCTCTCCATCTTTGGCGTGGTCTTCTCGCCCGCCTATGGCGCGAGCAAGGGCGCGGTGGTGCAGTACACCAAGTCGCTGGCGGTGGCCTGGGCCAAGGACGGCATCACCGCCAACTCCATTCTTCCGGGCTGGATCGACACCGATCTCACGCGCCGCGCGCGGCAGTATTCCAGCACCCTGCACGACAGCGTGCTGAACCGCACGCCGATGGGCCGCTGGGGCGATCCTTCCGACTTCATCGGCATCGCGGCCTTCCTGGCCAGCGACGAGGCCGCCTTCATCACCGGGACCGCCATCCCGATCGATGGCGGCTTCTCGACGCAGGGCTGACATGCCCGCGCCCGAAACCCTGCTGGTCTTCGCGGCCATCTCGCTCGGCATGGTGCTCACGCCCGGGCCGAACATGGTCTATCTCGTCAGCCGCTCCATCTCGCAGGGGCGGCTCGCGGGGCTGATGTCGCTGGTGGGAGTGGCGCTGGGCTTTGTCTTCTACATGCTCTCGGCGGCGCTCGGCCTCACGGCCTTCCTGGCGACGGTGCCGCTCGCCTATGACACGGTGCGCTTCGCGGGCGCGGCCTATCTCCTGTATCTCGCGTGGCAGGCCTTCACCGGTCGCTCCTCGCCCTTCGCGCCGCGCGACCTGCCGCGGCACGACATCAGGCGGCTGGTGGTCATGGGCTTCGTCACCAACCTGCTCAATCCCAAGATCGCGGTGATGTACCTCTCGCTGCTGCCGCAGTTTATCGATGCCGAGCGCGGCGGGATCTTCGGGCAGGCGGTGGCGCTGGGCTTCACACAGATCTGTGTGAGCGTCGCCGTCAACGCGGCGATCGTGCTGGCGGCGGCGCATGTGGCCTCCTTCCTCGCGGGCCGCCCGCTCTTCGCGCGGATGCAGCGCTGGATCATGGGCACGGTGTTGGCCGGGCTGGCCGCGCGTATGGCCGGCGAGGCGCGGCCCTGATGCCTTCGATCGAATCCCTGCTGGTCTTTTCCGCCCTTTCGATCGGCCTCGCGATCACGCCGGGCCCGAACATGCTCTACCTCGTCAGCCGCGCGCTGGCGCAGGGGACGCGGGCGGGGATGATCTCGCTGGCCGGCTGCGCCCTGGGCTCGGCCACCATCATGCTCTGCGCGGCGGCGGGGATCACGGCGGCGCTGCTGGCCATCCCCTATGCCTGGGATGCGATGCGGATCGGCGGCGCGGCCTATCTGGCCTGGATGGCTTGGCAATGCCTGAAGCCCGGCGCCGAGCCGCTCTTCGCGCCGCGCACCCTGCCGCGCGAGCCCGACGGAAAGCTCTTCGCGGTCGGCTTCGCCACGGCGGCGCTGAATCCGAAGGTCGCGCTCTTCTACATGGCGGTGCTGCCGCCCTTCATCGACGCCTCGGCCGGCAACGTGCTGGCGCAGGGCGCGGTGCTGGGCGCGCTGCAGGTCGGCATCGGCGCTATCTTCGACGCGCTGCTGGTCTATGGCGCAGCCGGCGCGGCGCGCTTCCTGGCGACCCGCCCGGTCTGGCTCGCCGCTCAGCGCTATGTGCTCGGCATCGCGCTGGCGCTGATCGCGGCCAAGCTTGCGCTCGGCGACAGCTTTCGCGGGGCGCGCGGCTGATGGCCGCCGGTTTCGCCTGGATCGGCGGGATGCTTGTCGCGATCTTCGCGGCGATCGTGCTCACCACGGCCATCCGCCGCGTCATTCCCGTGCTGGAGGCGGCGCTCGGCCTCTCCATGTTCGTCATGGGCTTCGCCCTGCACATGTCGGGCTTCTTCACCGGCTCGGGCCCCTGGCCGGTCTTCCTCATCGTCGCGGTGAGCCATGCGGTCGCCGGCTGGGCCATCTGGCAGCGCGAGCGGATCCGCGGGGCATGAGCAGCATCAGCCTCAACTTCGACCCGCTGCTCTACGGCGCGGCCATCGCGCTCCTGGTGGCGCTGCTCGGCACGCCCGTGCTGTGGCGCCTGCTGCGCGGCGTGCCGCATGCAGGGCGCGCGCTGGCGGTGAACCTCGCCTGCATGGGGCTCGCCGGACTGCTCGGCCTGCCCTTCGCCTTCGCCTCCAACCGCCTCGCGGAGACGGTGCTCTTCGCCGTCGTCCTCTCCGCCGCGCTGCAAGGCGCCCTCTTCCTCATCCTTCTTCTCTTCTCGCCCAAAAGGCCCTGATCCCCATGCCGAAGCGCACCGACATCCAGTCCATCCTCATCATCGGCGCCGGCCCCATCGTGATCGGCCAGGCCTGCGAGTTCGACTATTCCGGCGCGCAGGCCTGCAAGGCGCTCCGGGCCGAGGGCTACCGCGTCATCCTCGTGAACTCGAACCCCGCCACGATCATGACCGATCCGGGCCTGGCAGACGCGACCTACATCGAGCCCATCACCGTCGAGATCGTCGAGAAGATCATCGCCAAGGAGCGCCCCGACGCGCTGCTGCCGACCATGGGCGGCCAGACCGCGCTCAACACCGCGCTGAAGTTGGCCGAGGCCGGCGTGCTGGAGAAGTACGGCTGCGAGCTGATCGGCGCCAAGGCGGAGGTCATCGACAAGGCGGAGGACCGGCAAAAGTTCCGCAATGCGATGACCAAGATCGGCATCGAGAGCCCCAAGAGCGAGATCGCGCATACGATGGAGGAGGCCTGGGCCGGCCTCGCCATCGTCGGCCTGCCCTGCGTCATCCGGCCGAGCTTCACCCTGGGCGGCACGGGCGGCGGCATCGCCTACAATCGCGAGGAATTCGAGCAGATCGTGGGCGCCGGCCTCGCTGCGTCCATGACATCAGAGGTCCTCGTCGAGGAATCCGTGCTGGGCTGGAAGGAGTACGAGATGGAGGTGGTCCGCGACACCGCGGACAACTGCATCATCGTCTGCTCCATCGAGAACCTGGACGCGATGGGCGTGCACACCGGCGACTCCGTGACCATCGCGCCGGCGCTGACGCTGACCGACAAGGAATACCAGCGCATGCGCGATGCCAGCATCGCCTGCCTGCGTGAGATCGGCGTGGACACCGGCGGCTCCAACGTGCAGTTCGGCATCAACCCGGTGGACGGCCGCATGGTCGTCATCGAGATGAACCCGCGCGTCTCGCGGTCCTCGGCGCTGGCCTCCAAGGCCACGGGCTTCCCGATCGCCAAGATCGCGGCGAAGCTCGCCGTCGGCTACACGCTGGACGAGCTCAAGAATGACATCACCATGGTCACGCCGGCCAGCTTCGAGCCGACGATCGACTACGTGGTCGTGAAGATCCCCCGCTTCACGTTTGAAAAATTCCCGGGAACGCCGGCGACGCTGACCACCTCCATGAAGTCGGTCGGCGAAGCCATGGCCATCGGCCGCTCCTTCGCGGAGGCGCTGCAGAAGGGCCTGCGCAGCCTGGAGACGGGCCTCTCCGGCCTGGACGAGGAATTGCCGCCCGGCGACGGCAGCGCGGAGGCGTTTCATGCTTCCCTCGCCATCCCCCGGCCCGACCGCATCCTCACCGTCGCCCAGGCGCTGCGTGCCGGTGTCTCGGTCGAGGACATCCACACCGCCTGCAAGTTCGACCCCTGGTTCATCCGCGAGATCGAGCGGATCGTAAATGCGGAAAAGGTCATCAAGGCCAAGGGCCTGCCTGCCACCGCGCAGACCATGCGCCAGGCGAAGGCGCTTGGCTTCTCCGACAAGCAGCTCGGCAAGCTCGTCGGCAAGAGCGAGCCCGACGTCGCGGCGCTTCGGGAAAAACTGGGCGTGCGCCCGGTCTTCAAGCGTATCGACACCTGCGCGGCCGAGTTCGCCTCCGACACGCCCTACATGTACTCGACCTATGAGGGCGGCTTCGGCGAGCCCGTCTGCGAGTCCCGCCCCACCGACCGCCAGAAGGTCGTCATCCTAGGCGGTGGGCCGAACCGCATCGGCCAGGGCATCGAGTTCGACTATTGCTGCGTCCATGCCTGCTACGCGCTGAAGGAAGCGGGCTTCGAGACCATCATGGTCAACTGCAACCCGGAGACGGTCAGCACCGACCCCGAGACAGCCGACCGCCTCTACTTCGAGCCGCTGACTTCCGAGGACGTGATCTCGCTGATCCGCAAGGAGCAGCAGAACGGCACGCTGCTCGGCTGCATCGTGCAGTATGGCGGGCAGACGCCGCTGAAGCTGTCGCAGGCGCTGGACAAGGCGGGCATCCCCATTCTCGGCACTAGTGCCGAGGCCATCGACATCGCCGAGGATCGCGAGCGCTTCCAGCTTCTGCTCAAGGGCCTCGGCCTGCAGCAGCCGCGCAACGGCATCGCCCGCACGCTGGACGAGGCGGTGATCGAGGCCGGGCGCATCGGCTATCCGGTGGTCGTGCGACCCAGCTACGTGCTGGGCGGCCGCGCCATGGAGATTGCCTACAATGCCGAGCAGCTCCGCCGCTTCGGCGCCGAGGCGGTGCGCGTCTCGGGCGAGAATCCCATCCTCATCGACCAGTACCTGCAGGACGCGATCGAGGTGGACGTGGACTGCGTCGCCGACTTCGACGGGGCGGTCTATGTCGCCGGCGTGATGGAGCACATCGAGGAGGCCGGCATCCATTCCGGCGACAGCGCCTGCTCGCTGCCGCCCTATTCCCTGCCGCCCGCCATCGTCACCGAGCTCAAGGCGCAGACCGAGGCGATGGCCCGCGCCCTCAAGGTGCGTGGGTTGATGAATACCCAGTATGCCGTGAAGGATGGCGAGATCTTCGTCCTCGAGGTGAACCCGCGCGCCAGCCGCACCGTTCCCTTCGTCGCAAAGGCGACCGGCGTGCCCGTGGCCAAGATCGGCGCCCGCGTGATGGCCGGCGCGAAGCTCGCCGAATTCAACCTCGACGACGACGCGGTCGCCACGCATGTCGCGGTGAAGGAGGCGGTCTTCCCCTTCAACCGCTTCCCCGGCGTGGACGTGCTGCTCGGGCCGGAGATGAAATCCACAGGCGAGGTCATGGGTCTCGACACCAGCTTCGAGCGCGCCTTCCTCAAGTCGCAGCTGGGCGCCGGCGTGAAGCTGCCGGAGAGCGGCACGGCCTTCGTCTCCGTCCGCGAGGGCGACAAGGCCGCCGCCGTCACCATCGCGCGACGGCTGGCGGGCCTCGGCTTCAGGATCATGGCGACCCGCGGCACGGCGGCGCGCCTGCGCGAGGCCGGGCTGGACGTCGCCGTGGTGAACAAGGTGCTGGAGGGCCGGCCCCATTGCGTGGACGCGATCAAGTCCGGCGAGATCCAGATCGTGATCAACACCTCGGGCGGCGGCCGCAGCGTGACGGACAGCTTCGACATCCGCCGGTCGGCCCTGACGCAGGGGGTGCCGCACTATACCACCATCGCCGGCGCCCGGGCCGCGGCGGGGGCCATCGCGGCCCTCCGTGCGGGAACACTTGATGTCGCCCCGCTCCAATCCTACTCTACGGCGTCGTTCTGACAGATACTTACCCCTGGGCGGGGGCGATCAGGCCCCCACCCTTCTCCTCGCTCGCCGGCGTTTTTCGCAACGGGGTTGCCGGCGGGAGAGGCTTTGCTGCGAAGGAAGACCCTGCCGTGCAGAAGTTCCCCATGACCGCCGAGGGGCTGGCCAAGCTGGAAGAGGAACTGAAGCAACTGAAGTCCGTCGAGCGCCCCGCGATCATCGTGGCGATCGCGGAAGCGCGGGCGCATGGCGATCTCTCGGAGAATGCCGAGTACCATGCCGCGCGCGAGCGTCAGTCCTTCATCGAGGGCCGCCTCGCGGAGCTCGAATCCATCATTCCTTCCGTCGAGGTCATCGACGTCTCCAAGATGAGCGGCAGCCAGGTGCGCTTCGGCGCCCGGGTGACGATCGTCGACGAGGAGACGGAGAAGGAGACGACCTATCGCATCGTTGGCCAGTACGAGGCCGACATGAAGACGGGCTCGATCTCGCTTTCCTCCCCCCTCGCGAAGGCGCTGATGGGCAAGAAGGTCGGCGACAGCGTGGAGGTGCCCGCCCCCGGCGGCGCCCGCGCGATCGAGATCACCGCGGTCGCGTTCTAAAGCGATGCCTGTATCGCTGGCTGATGTGCGCGCCGCGGCGGCGCGCATCCACGGGCGCGTGCTGCGCACGCCGAGCATCCGGAACCCCGCCGTCGACACCGCCTGCGGCGCCTCCGTCTTCCTGAAGCTCGACAACCTCCAGGCCGTCGGCGCCTTCAAGGAGCGCGGCGCGGCCAACCGCCTCGCGCTGCTGACGGAGCGCGAGCGCGTCGCCGGCGTCATCGCCATGTCGGCCGGCAACCACGCGCAGGCGGTGGCGCGGCATTCGACGCTGCTCGGCATCGCCTCCACCATCGTGATGCCGAAGTTCACGCCCTCCACGAAGGTCATGCGCACCGAGGGCTTCGGCGCGCACGTCGTCCTGCACGGCGAGACGCTGGCCGAGGCGGCCGCGCATGCCCACCAGCTCGCGCGCGAGCGCGGCCTCACCTTCATCCACCCCTATGACGACCCCGCCGTGATCGCGGGACAGGGCACCATGGCGCTCGAGATGCTCGAGGACGCCCCGGAGCTCGACGCCATGATCCTGCCCGTGGGCGGCGGCGGCATGGTCGCCGGCTGCGCCGTCGTCGCGGCGGAGCTGCGGCCAGAGGTGAAGGTGTTCGGCGTCGAGGTCGAGGGCTACCAGGCCATGCGCCAGCGCCTCGCCGGCGAGCCCGTGCATGTCGGCGGCCCCACCATCGCCGAGGGCATCGCGGTGCGCGACGTGGGCGAGCAGCCGGTCGAGATCCTGAAGCGCCTCGGCGTCGAGGTGCTCATGGTGACGGAGCGCGCCGTCGAGCAGGGCATCGCCCTGCTGGCCGAGGGCGCCAAGACCGTGGCCGAGGGCGCGGGCGCGGCCGGCGTCGCGGCCATCCTGAGCTACCCGGAGCGCTTCGCCGGCAAGCGGATCGCCACCCCCGTCTGCGGCGGTAACATCGATCCGCGCATCCTCTCCAACGTGCTGCTGCGCAACCTGCTGCGCGACGGGCGGCTGCTGCGGCTGCACCTGGACATCCCGGACCGGCCGGGCGTGCTGGCCGACATCGCCACGCGCGTGGCGGCGGCCGGCGGCAACGTCATCGAGGTGAGCCACCAGCGCCTCTTCGCGGCGCCCTCCGTGCAGACCGCCGAACTCGAACTCATGATCGAGGTGCGCGACCGGGCGCAGGCGGATGCGATCGTCGCGGCGCTGGAAGCGGGCGAGTACGTCGTGCGGCGCGGGTGACGTGAGAGGGGCTTCGCCCCCTCACACTCCCCCCCACCAGGGACTACAAGCCCCTGGACCCCTTCACCGCATGAAATCGGGCTCGATCAGGCGCGGCAGCAAGAGCGCCATGTCGGGCCAGACGATCAGCAGCGCCAGCACCGCCAGCATCGGGATCAGCATGATGCCGGTGTCCTTCAGCGCATCGATCACCCGCATCTTCGCCACAGCGCAGGCGATCAGCAGGCACAGTCCGTAGGGTGGCGTCACCAACCCGAAGGCGAGGCTCACGATCCCGATCATCGCGAAATGCACCGGGTGCAGCCCCGCCTGCATCGCGATCGGCTGGAGGATCGCGCCCACGATGATGATCGCCGGGATCGCGTCCAGGAAGCAGCCCACCACCAGGAAGACGCCGGCGATGAAGAAGCCCGTCGCGATCGGACCCATCCCCCAGGCCATGACGCCCGACATCAGCGCCTGCGGGATGTTGTAGAAGGCCAGCATCCAGCCGAAGGCGCTCGCCGTGCCCACGCAGAACAGCGTGATGGCGGACAGCTTCCCTGTCTCGCTGAAGGCCTCGTAGAGCTGCCGCCGGCCCATCTCGCGATAGACCACCAGCGAGAGGAGGCCCGCATAGAGCACTGCGATGCAGGCGCTCTCCGTCGCCGTGAACCAGCCGAAGATCTTGCCGCCGATGATGATGAAGGGCGTCATCAGCGCCGGGACCGAGACGACAAGGGACGCCCCCACCTCGCGCAGGGTCGCGCGCGGATAGGTCGGATAGCCGCGCCGCACCGCATAGACATGCACCGTGCCCATCTGGGCGAAGCCGATGAGCAGCCCGGGCAGGATGCCTGCCAGGAAGAGCGCGCCGATCGAGACGGTCAGCACGCCGCCCCAGACGATCATCAGGATCGAGGGCGGGATGATCACGGCCAGCACCGCCGAGACGGCCGTGATGGCGACGGAGAAGCTGTCGTCGTAGCCCTCCCGGCGCTGCGCCTCGATGAAGAGCTTCGCCTGGCTCGCCGCATCCGCCGTCGAGCTGCCGGAGATGCCCGCGAAGAAGATCGACAGCACCACGTTCACCTGCGCCAGCCCGCCCGGGAAATGCCCCACCAGCGCGCGCGAGAAGCGCAGCAACCGGTCGGTGATGCCGCCGATGTTCATCAGGTTCGCCGTCAGCAGGAAGAACGGGACGGCAAGCAGGATGAAGCTGTTGTAGGCGTTGAAGGTCTCCTGCAGCAGGACCATCGGCCAGAGGTGCGGCTCGATCAGCAGGATGGGCAGGCAGGCCAGCCCCAGCGCGACGGCGACCGGCACGCGCAGCGCCAGCAGCCCGAAGAAGATGCCGAAGAGGATCCAGGCCGCCTGGCCCGCCGAGAGGACGGCGCTGCCCATCAGACGTCTCCCCGGCCGAGGAGGATCTGAATGTCGTCCCACATCCGCTCGCCGGCGAAGAGCAGCCAGGTGAAGCCCGCGATGGGCCAGGCAATGTGGATCACCCAGAGCGGCCATTCCGCGAGCTCGCTGATGCGGTACCAGGCGAATTCGGTGAACTCGATGCCCCACCAGAGGAAGACGCCGGCGAAGATCAGCACGAAGACGCCGGAGAGGATGTCCAGCGCCGCCTTCTTCTTCCCCGAGAGCGAGGGGAAGAGGTCGACGACGAAATGCGAGCCCTCGCGCACGCCGATCATGGCGCCGATCATGATCATCCAGACCAGCAGGAAGCGCGCGGCCTCCTCGGTCCACAGGTAGCGCGGCAGCCAGTCGGTGAAGCGCGCGAAGACCTGGAGCGTGACGGGGATGATGAGGATCGCGACCGTCGTGACCAGCAGCAACTCGAGGAAGCGGCTGTAGGCGGTGGTCAGGCGGCGGAACGCGCCGCGGGCCGTGGAAGGGGACATGTCATTCCGTTCGGGGAAGAATGAGGATCGCAGGGGGACCGTCCGCGCGGCCCGATGCGGCCGCGCGGATCGCGAGGACGGATGCGCCTCTAGCCAGTCACCGCGTTGATGCGGGCGAGCATGTTCTCCGCCTCGATCTCGCGGGCGTAGGCGGCCATGACGGGCGCCACCGCCGCCTGCATCTGGTCGCGTCCGGAGAAGGGGATGCGGCGCAGCTTGCCCTCCCCTTCCAGCCGGACCAGCGTCGCTTCATCCTCCGTGCTCTCGGCCTGGCGGCCGAAGGCGCCGGCCTCGCGGCCCGCGCGGCGCACCGCCTCCTGCACCTCGCGCGGCAGCCGCGCGAAGGTCTGCGACGAGAAGCAGATGGGACGGATGGTGATGGCGTGCTGGGTCAGCGCCAGATGCGGCGCCACCTCGAAAAAGCGCATGTGCAGCACGCCCGCCGCCTCGTTCTCGCCGGCCTCCAGCACATTGTTCTGGATGGCATTGTAGATCTCGTTATAGGCGATGACCTGCGGCGCCATGCCGGCCGCCTGGAAGGTGCGGTTCCAGATCGCGGCACCCTGCACGCGCACGCGCAGGCCGCGCATCTCGGCGTTGTTCGAGACCGGCTTGTTCGCGAAGATGTTGCGCACGCCGCCGCCGGCATAGCCGATCAGCATGACGCGCGCCCGCCGCTCGATCTCGGTCGCCACCGGCGCCAGAAGGTCCTGGTCGATGACCTGGTTCCAGTGGTTCAGGTCGCGGAACAGGAAGGGCGCGTCGATGAAGGGCGCGGCGCGGCTGAAGGTGGACATGTGCGCCGGCGACACGATCCCGTAATCCACCGCCCGCCCGGCCGACATGTACTCGAAATACTGCTTCTCCAGCCCGAGGCTGGAATTGCGGTGCAGGATGAAGTTGATGGGCCGGTTGGCGTATTGCCTCACCAGCTCCTCGAAGCGGAGCAGCGCGCGGTTGAAGACGTGGTCGTCGTTGAACTGCACGGCGCCATTCAGGGTGATGGGCTGCTGCGCGCGCAGCACTGTGGGCGCGGCCAATAGGCCGGCGGCAGCGCCGGCCGCGAATACTCGGCGTTCCATGTTGTCCTCCCGGTCGTCCCCGGACGCTGTTTCGCGCCCTTGGGCCCAAGCCTATGACTTCAGCGTCAGGAAATGGAAGGATTCTGTTGCCCGGCCGGTCAGAACGGGACGCCGGCCGCGTTCTTGGCGGTCCGGATGGTCTGCAGCGTCTGCACCTTCAGCACATTGGCCGCACCGGTGAGCCGCCCGGTCAGTTCGTTCTCATGCGGGGTGCTCCGCGCCACCAGCCGGAGCAGAAAATCGCCGCCCCCCCGGATCATGTGGCACTCGCGCACCTCGGGCCAGGCGATCACCTCCGCCTCGAAGGCGTCGAGGATGGCCTGCTTCTGGCTCTCCAATCCGACGATCGCGAAGAAGGTGACCTCGAAACCGAGGGCCCCCGGCTCCACATCGGCATGGTAGCCGCGCAGCACGCCGGCCTCCTCGAGTCGCCGCACCCGGCGCAGACAGGGCGGCGCCGAGAGGCCCACGCGACTCGCGAGCTCCACATTGGTGATTCGCCCATCCGCCTGTAGTTCCGCGAGAATCCGCAGATCGATCGCGTCCAGTTCTGCCATGTGTCCCCAGATTGGTTTACGGCGCGTTGATTCGTTGCCTGATTTCCACTTATGACGCAATATCATTGCGGAAGCGGCGATATGCAAGCCGTAGCCTTGTCCCGCAGAGCAAGATGGGCAGATATGCGCTCAACACACGCCATCACTTGGATTTTGCCGTGCCCGCTATCGTCCCGACCCGTCTCCTGATCATCGGCGCTGGTCCCGCCGGTTACACCGCCGCCATCTACGCGGCCCGGGCGGGGCTCAAGCCCGTGCTGGTCGCGGGGATGCAGCCGGGCGGCCAGCTCACCATCACGACGGATGTCGAGAACTACCCGGGCTTCGCCAAGGGCATCATGGGCCCCGAGCTCATGGACCAGATGCGCGCCCAGGCCGAGCATGTCGGCACCGAGCTGAAATACGACATCGTGACCAGGGTCGACCTCTCGCGCCGCCCCTTCCGTGCGGAATGCGACAGCGGCGACGTCTATCTGGCCGATTCGGTCATCATCGCGACCGGCGCCCAGGCGCGCTGGCTCGGCATCCCGGGCGAGCAGGAGCTTTCCGGCTTCGGCGTCTCCGCCTGCGCGACCTGCGACGGCTTCTTCTTCCGCGGCAAGGACGTCGCCGTCATCGGCGGCGGGAATTCCGCGGTCGAGGAGGCGCTCTACCTCGCGAATCTGGCGAAGCACGTCACCCTCGTGCATCGCCGCGACACGCTGCGGGCGGAACGCATCCTCCAGCAGCGGCTCTTCGCCAGGGAGAACATCACGGTGCTCTGGGACATGGCGACCGAGGCGATGATCGGCACGGACGCCGGCCGCCCCGTCGCTCGGGCCCTGGCCTTGCGCCACACGAAGACCGGCGAGCGCCGCGAGCTGGCGGTGGACGGCATCTTCGTCGCGATCGGGCATGACCCCGCGACCAGCCTCTTCCGCGGCCAGCTCGACATGGACGAGGCGGGCTACCTGGTCGTGGAGCCCGGCGGCACGCGCACCAACATCGCGGGCGTCTTCGCCGCGGGCGATGTCGCCGACAGGATCTACCGCCAGGCGGTCACGGCCGCGGGCACGGGCTGCATGGCGGCCCTCGACGCAGAAAAATTCCTGGCCGAACAGGAACATGCCCAAGAGAAGGCCGCCGCCTGATGCCATTGGACTGGGACAAGCTCCGCGTCTTCCACGCGGTCGCCGAGGCGGGAAGCTTCACCCATGCGGGTGAGACGCTGGCCCTCTCGCAATCCGCCGTCTCGCGCCAGATCCAGGCGCTGGAGGAGGCGCTGTCGGTGCCGCTCTTCCACCGCCACGCCCGCGGCCTGATCCTGACGGAGGCCGGCGAGACGCTGAACCGCACGGTGCGCGAGGTCTTCGCGAAGCTCGCCATGACCGAGGCGCTGCTGACCGAGGGGCGCGAGCGACCAGCGGGCCGGCTCAAGGTCACGACCACGACGGGTTTCGGCGGCTCCTGGCTCTCGCCCCGGCTGCACAAGTTCCTGGAGAGCTACCCCGAGATCAACGTCTCCGTGGTCCTGGACGACGCCGACCTCGACCTCGCCATGCGCGAGGCGGACGTCGCCATCCGCATGCATCCGCCCCGCCAGCCGGACCTGATCCAGCGGCACATCGCCACCTTCGGCTGGCGGATCGTGGGCAGCCCGGACTACCTCAAGAAGCACGGCATCCCGCAGCGGCCGGAAGATCTGGACGCGCACCGCCTCATCATCTGGGGCGACTACCGGCCGCCGGTCGAAGAGATCAACTGGCTCGCCGAGGTGGGCCGCCGGCCCGGCCAGGGGCGGCGCGGCACAGTGGAGGTGAACAGCCTCACGGGCATGCTGCGGGCCGTACAGTCCGGCCTCGGGCTGGCCGCGATGCCCGATTACATGGGGCACGAGCTGGAAGGGCTGGTGGTCGTGCTGCCGGAGCTGAAGGCGCCGAAGATCAACGCCTATTTCGTCTACCCGGAGGAGATGCGGTCCTCGAAGCGGGTCTCGGTCTTCCGGGATTTCCTCGTCACCGAGCTGGCCTCGAATTCGCACTGATCAGTTTTGCCGAGAGAATGCTTCGGTGATTCCGCCATCGCGGATCGTTCTCTGCCGCATGCGTTTCGCGCAATGCTGATGCAAGCAAAGCTATCTTTCGCAGGGCAGCAAAACGCCTAAATTCAGGGGCATCGACGTTCTAGCGTCGATAGGGTCTCCCGATCCTGCGTCTTCCAGACGTGAAGTCTCCCTGTATGACTGCCCCGCCTGGCGAAAGCCTTGGCGGGGCTTCTTTTTGTCCGGGCAGGCAGACATTCCACAACCGGAACGTGTAGCGACCTTCATGCTCGCGGCGACCCCGTCGCCGGATTGAGGCTGGCGACGGAAGCGGTTTTCTGGATATCTCTTCGATGGCGTGCCTGAGGCATGCGACAATCCCGCCCGGCCTTCCTGTGGAGAGCCCGCGAATGACGTCGCAGCGGACGAGGACCGGCGACTTCTCCCGGATGGGCGGCGGGCTCAGCCTGAATCTCCGGTTCTGGGCGACGATCATTCTCGTCATGGCCTGCTCGCTTGCGCTCGGGACCGGCCTGATCCTGCGGTCGCGCCAGGATCTGGAGACCAGCCGCCAGAACCTGGCCAGCCTCGCAGCCTTCCGCCTGGCCCTGAACGTCGCCAACCGCGTGTCCGCCGAGCGCGGACCCTCCAACCGCGTGATGAGCGAGGAGCCCGACGCCGCCACCGCCTCCCGGGGGCTGCTGCGCGACGCCCGCACCGCGACGGACGCGGTCCTGGCCGAGGCCGCCGCGACCCCCGCGCTCGCCGGCGGCGTCCCTCCCATCCGGCGGGCGTTGGAGCGGGCACGCCAGGAGGTGGACAGGCTCGCCGCGGAGCCGGTCGCCGACACCACCACCGCCGAGGTCGCGGACGTGGTCGAGAGCCTCTTCTCGGTCTACGACCTCGCGCAGCCGCTCGTCGGGCTCGGCATGAACAGCCTCCTCGCCGCGCGGACCGATCTGCTGGGCCGGGCGCTGGTGATGCGCATGCTCAGCGAACTGCGGGAATATGCCGGCCGGATGGGCTCGAACCTCGTCATCCCGATGGTCCGCAGCGAGCCGATGGTCGAGGCCCGCCGCGCCGCCTTCGAGCGGGCGGAGGGACGGGCACGCGAGCTCTGGCTCCTCGTCGCGCAGCTGACCGCGACGAGCCGCGACCCCGCCGTCCTCCGCGCGCATGAGGCCGCGGCCACACGCTTCCTGGGCGAGGGCATGGCGCTCCTGCGGAAGACCTTCGAGGACGCCCGCACCGGCCGCTACGAGCTCACGCCCACCAAGTTCACCAGCGCGATCGTGCCGACCTTCCGTCCCCTCGAGAAGCTGCGGGACGCCTTCATCGAGGCGGCCATGGCCGAGCTGCGCGAGGACGCCGCCGTGGCGCAGCGGGAGCTGGCCGTGGTCGCGGCAATCACCGGCCTGGCGCTGCTGCTGGTTCTGCTGCTCCTGCTCGCCAGCCAGAACCTGCTGTTCCGGCCGCTGCTCCGGGCGCGCCGACGGGTCGTCGAGCTCGCCGACGACAAGCTCGATGCGGTCGCCGACCCGGCGCCTCCCCGGGGCGAGATGCGCGACCTCTACGAGGCGCTGGCCTCGCTTCGCATCAAGCTGATCGAGCGCAGGGCGCTGACCGAGCAGCTCCGGCGGCAGGCCGAAAGGGACGGGCTGACCGGCGTGTTCAACCGCCGCGCCCTGGAGCGGCTGGCGGAGGGCCTGACCGGCGCGGGCGACGGATCGCAGCCGATCAACCTCATCATGCTCGACATCGACCATTTCAAGCGTGTCAACGATACCTACGGCCACACCGCGGGCGACGAGGTGCTGAAGGAGACGGCGCGGCGGCTGGGGGCGACCCTGCGGGAGGAGGACATCCTTGCCCGCTTTGGCGGCGAGGAATTCGCCGTCATCCTGGGCGACCCGAGCAGCCACGCGCCCGAGATCGCGGAGCGGCTGCGTCGGGCCATGCAGGACACGCCCTTCGACCTCGGCTCCGGCCAGACGCTGAACGTCACCGCCAGCTTCGGCACAGCCCAGGGCGAGCTCCGCCCCGGAATCTGGCCGCACCTCGTCGCCGCCGCGGACGGCGCGCTCTACAAGGCCAAGGAGACGGGGCGGAACCGCGTCATGACGCAGGATCTGGCGTGAGGCCTGCGGCGAGCCGCGCTCAGACCAGCCGCGGCCGCGTCAGCTCCGGCACCACCAGCTTCTGGACCGCCACCTCGCCGGCCGCGGCCACACGCTCGGGGCCGATGGCCGCCAGCGGATCCTCGGCGTTGCGCCAGGCCTTATACTCGTCCTCGTAGGGGATCCCCATCGCCTCGGCGAGCAGATGGACCCAGTTCACCACGCGGATGCCGTGGTCCCGCTCCAGCCCGATCATCTCGCGATGGCAGGAGTGGAAGATGGTGATGAGCGTGTCCGCGCCCGTCTCGCGCATCGCGGCCAGGGTGGCGCGTTGGGCATCGGCCAGGGCGCCTGGAATCGGGGCGAGGCCGAAGCACATGTAGCTCGGCGCGCGGTAGGCATGGTCGGCGAAGCTGGCGCCGGGAATCATGCTCAGCAGTTCCGGGATGATCTCGTTCACCGGCACGCGGCCGTTGAAGCCCACATGGCGGTCGACGAAGAAGCGCGCCTTCACCGGATGCGCCAGCAGCGGCGCCAGCCGGTCGCGCCGCTCGTGGAGCGCCTCGCAAAGGTGCCGGCTGTCGAACTTCTGCTCGTTGGTCTGCCCCATGAAGTCGTCGAGATTCATGTGGCAGGAGGGGCACCAGGTGATGACCCGGGGCGCGCCGCTCTCGTTGAAGGTCTTCATGGTGCGGTTGCCCATGCCCTCGGCGATCTTCGGCGTGCTCTCCTTGGGGCTGCCGCAGCAGGCCGATGGCCCACCGACCGGCGCGGCCTCGACGCCGACGGCCTGGAGGATGCGCTCGCTCAGGCGGATGATCTCGCCGTGTCGCGTCATGTTGCAGCCGTACCAGAAGACGCTTTTCTGGGTCATAGCCAGTCCCTCTGCTCGTCCTCGGAGAAGGAAAGCCGCGCGAAGACCTTCACGCGCGACATCGTTTCCGCCGCGTCGCGCTTGGGCAGGGCGCCGGTCTCGTTGGCGCGCCATTTGGCGAGGCGCAGCATCAGCATCGGATTGACGGCCTCGGGGCAGGCCTCATTGCAGCTCGCGCTCCGCGTGCAGACGGCGATCCAGTTGCGGGAGGCGGCATCGCCCTGCCCGCCGGTCAGCACGTCGAGCACGCCGCGCACGACCTCGGACTTGTCCGCGCCCTTCGCATCAGGCGCGTAGGGCACCATCGGGCAGGCCTCGAAGCATGCGCCGCATTGCGAGCAGGCGGCGAGCATCCGTGCCGTCTCGCTCTCCCGCAGCCCGGCCAGATCGGCGTGTCGCGCTGTCACCAGTGGTTCACCCTGTCCCACACGCCGATCACCTCTCGACCGCCATCCACCACATGGTACTGCGTGTGGGCGGCGACGGTCATGCAGGTGTGGTTCGGCGCGACCCGCACCTTGTCGCCGATCCGGAAGGAGGCGTTGCCGGGGACCAGCACCTCGCCATGCTCCTGATAGGCGCGGCGCATGATGGCATCGCCGAAGCTCGGTTGGCCATCGATATCGAGCATCAGGCCGAAGCCGAAATCCTTGGGCGTGGCCTCGGTGCTGCGGTCCTTGCTCATGGCGAGGCCGCCGGCGTCCAGCAGGATCGTGCCGCGATCGGGCCGCTTGCCGATGACGCTGGCCAGCACGGTCACGGCGATATCCTGCAGCGGATGCGTGCCGATCTGGCCCTGGAAGAGGTCGCCGAACATGTAGACGCCGGCGCGGACCTCGGTGACGCCCTCCAGGCTCTTCGCGTAGAGCGCCGTGGGCGAGGAGCCCATGGAGGTGATCTTCACCTTCAGTCCGGCCTCGCGCATGGCCTGGGCGGTGTCGGCGACGGCCTTGCGCTCGGCCTCAGCGACCTCGGCCATCTGGGCCTCGCTGCGGCCGGCATAGGAGTGGCCGCCATGGGTGAAGGTGCCCAGCATCTTCTTGCCCAAGGCTTTCGCCACAGCCATGGCACCCTCGGGGACGATGCCGCCGCGATGCTCGCCGCTGTCCACCTCGACCAGCGCGGCGAGCAGGCCGGGATGCGCGGCGATCTTCTCCGCCATCTCCACGTCGTCGGTGATGATCTTGATGCGGGCGCCCTCGGCGTTCAGGGCTGCGACGCGCTCCAGCTTCTGCGGCGTGATGCCGACCGCATAGATCTGGTCGATCCAGCCGGCCTTCGCAAAATACTCGGCCTCCGCTAGCGTCGACACGGTGATCGGCCCGAAATCCGGCGCCGCCAGCTTCGCGACCTCGATGGACTTCGCTGTTTTCATGTGCGGGCGCAGCACCACGCCGGGGTGGCGCGCCAGCGCGTCCGTCATGAGCTTCAGGTTGCGCTTCAGCACGCCGAGGTCGAGCACCAGGGCCGGGGTTTGGATGTCGTCGAGAGTCATCGAGAGGTGTCCTGGTCGATCGGCAATACGGGCCGGGGCAGCTTTTTCCAGTCGAAGCGCGTGAGGATGGGCGAGGTCAGGCCGGGCGCATCCACCTCGACGATCTGCTCGTGCTTGAAGAACTCGTCGAAGCCGCCGCGGAAATGGCCACGCGACTTCACCACCACGGCGCGGGCCTTGCCCACGTCGATGCCGAGATGCTCGAGGAAGGCAGGGTCGGCGCATTGCGTACGTTGGCTGATAACGACGACGGAGATGCCGCCGATCTGGATCCAGGCCGTCTCACCGAGCTGCATGGCGGTGCCAGCGAAGATGCCGCGTCGTCCCGTGACCTTGCCGTCGGAGAGCGCCATCACCTTGGCCTCGGCGGCGAAGGGGCGGCGGAAGGGGTCCTGCTCGGCGGCGCGGTTGAAGCGGGCCTCGAAGGTCTTTCCGACGCCAAGCCCGTGCGCCTCGGCGGCCAGCGCCGGATCGTGGATCACGCCGAAGACGGCGCCCTGCACGCCGGCGCGATGGAAGGATTCCAGCAGCCACATCGTGTTGCCGCTTCCGCCGCCGCCGGGATTGTCGGCGACATCGGCGAAGGCGAGCGGGGTCGCGCTGGTCAGGGCGCGCTCGGTTGCCTCTTCCAGGCTGGTGAGGCGCGCCACGAAGCGATCGCGCCGCGCCCAGGCGGCGTCGGCCAGCTCGTCGGCGAGGCGGTCGGCGGCGCCCTGGTGGGTGGCCGTCACGATGGCCGTCATGCCGTTGAAGGGCGTGTCGCCATAGGCGAAGCCGGCCATGACGGAGACGTTGGCGATGCGCGGATCGGCGGCCCTGCCCTCCTGGCCGAGGTTGATGACCTCGGCATAGGGCCCCTGCGCCGTCAGCAGCGAGACCGTGGGCGCCACGATCGGCAGGCGGCGATGCGCGCGGAAGAACCGCTCGCCGGCCAGCAGGCGGCGCATGAGCTGCGCGCTTTCGGCACCGCGCTCGCGCATGTCCATGTGCGGGTTGGTGAGGTAGCCGACATAGGCGTCATTCAGCGCGACATTGACGTCGGAGACATTGGCGTGCAGGTCGTAGCTGCAGATGAAGGGGATCTCGCCCAGCTCGGCGCGGACGAGTGCCTGCACGGCACCCTCCGGATCGTCGAGCACCGTCGTCAGCCCGGCGCCGTGCATCACGCAGAAGACGCCATCCACCTGGCCGCGCAACAGCCGCAGCCCGGCCTGCCACTCGGCCATGAGCTTCTCGAAGAAGGCATGGTCCACCGGCCCGTTGGGCTCGGCCATGGCGAGCAGGATCGGATGCGGCACCCAGGGGCCGGCCGCGTCCATGTCGGTGACGAAGCCCGGCATCTCGCCGAGCGCCTGGGGCGAGGCGCTGCGCGCGTCGGTGACGACGGCCTCGCCGCGCAGCAGGCAGCGATAGGCGAAGTCGGCTTCCGTCGCGATCGGCGCGAAGCGGTTGCACTCGATGGAGAAGCCCAGCAGCGCGATGCGCGGGTTCTTCATATCGCGACCCCCAGCATCTCGGCGTAGCGCGGCGTGGACTTGATGCCGGTGCCGGTCAGCACCGCGACCGTCGTCTCGCGCGCCGCAATCTTGCCGGAGGCGATGAGCTTGGGCACGGCCGCCGCCGCCTGGGCCGAGGTCGGTTCCACATAGACGCCCTTCCTGGCGAGGCTCAGCGCGGCCGCGGCGATCTCCTCCTCGCTCAGCATCACCGCGCCGCCGCCGCTCTCGCGCATGGCCCGGAGGCATTCGGCCGTGCGCAGCGGCTTGGAGATGGCGGTGCCCTCGGCGATGGTGGGCTTAGCCTCGACGGGATCGAGCCCCAGCGCCGCCCGCGCGATGGGCGCGCAATTCGCCGGCTGGGCCGCGAAGATACGCGGAAGCTTCTTGATCTGTCCCGCCCGCAGGAGTTCCGAAAAACCGATGTAGGCGCCCAGCACGTTGGAGCCCGCGCCGCAGGGGACGATCACATTGTCCGGCGCAACGAACCCGAGATCCTCCCAGAGCTCATAGGCCAGCGTCTTGGTGCCCTGGAGGAAGAAGGCCTGCCAGTTATGGCTCGCGTAGAAGATGTTTTCCGCCTCGCGCTCGGCGGCATCCGCGCAATCCTGGCGCGAGCCGGGAACCAGCGTGATGGAAGCGCCGACCGCGCGGCTCTGCACCGTCTTGGCGGCGCTGGTGCTGGCGGGGACGAAGATCGTCGCCGCCATGCCGCCCGCCGCCGCATAGGCGGACACCGCCGCGCCGCCGTTGCCGGAGCTGTCCTCCAGCACGGCGGAAATCCCCTGCTCGCGCAGGAGGGACAGCATCACCGAGGCGCCGCGATCCTTGAAGCTGCCGGTCGGCATGAACCACTCGCATTTCAGCAGCGCGGTCGCCCCGCCGAGGTCATGCTCCACCAGCGGCGTGCAGCCCTCCCCCATGGTGATGGGCTGCGCCGGCAGGAAGGGCAGCGCGGCGGCGTAGCGCCAGATGCTGCGAATGCCGCCCGCGATGTCGTCCCGGCTGATTCCCGGCAGATCGCTCACCAGCAGTGGCGCGCCGTCATCACCGCACCAGCGTGGGATTTCAAGAGGATAGCTGCGCCCGGAGCGCGGATCGATGTAGGAAGCCATGCCGGCCAGGGTTGCGCGCGCGCCCGCTTCGGGCAAGCCTGCGCGACCATGGAAAATGACCTCGTTCGTCTCGCCGTCGATCTGGTGCGGATCGACAGCCGTAGCCCCCTCTCCAACATCCCCGTCGCCGACCGAATCGAAGCGGAGCTGGAAGGTTTCGAGATCGAGCGGCTCGACTACACGGACGGCGCCGGCGTGGCGAAGCGCTGCCTCGTCGCGCATCGTGGCGGGCCGGGCGGCCTGGCCCTCTCCGGCCACATGGACACGGTGCCCGATACCGGCTGGACCGAGGATCCCTGGAGCGGCCGCATCGCGGACGGCATCCTGCACGGGCTCGGCTCGGTGGACATGAAGGCCAATGTCGCCTCCTGCATCATGGCCGCCAAGGCCAGCCCGCGCGCCACGCTGCTCATCACCACCGACGAGGAGACGACCAAGCAGGGCGCCCGCACCATCGCCGAGCATTCGAAGCTGGCGAAGCGCGCCGGGCTGCGCGGCACCATCGTCGCCGAGCCGACCAGCCTCATCCCCGTCCGCGGCCATCGCGCGCATATCGCCTTCACCGCGACGGCCGAGGGTGTGCAGGCGCACTCCTCCACCGGCAAGGGGCTGAACGCCAATTGGGCGCTGATCCCCTTCCTGGTCGAGGTGAAGGCGATGTTCGAGCGGCTGCGCAACGACACCTCGCTGCAGGATCCGGCCTACGACCCGCCCTTCAGCGACTTCAACCTCGTCATCGACAACCACGGCACCGCCGTGAACGTGACGGCGGCGAAGGCCACGGCGCGCATCAAATTCCGCTACAGCCACCGCATCGACCCGACGCCCGTGGTGGCCGCCATGCGGGAATCCGCCAAGGCCAACGGCCTCACGCTGGAGGAGATGCGCGAGGGCCGCCCGCCCGAGCTGCCGGTGGACCATCCGCTGATCCAGCTGGCATCCCAGGTCACCGGCCAGCCGCCGCGCACCGCGCCCTACGGCACCGACGCCTCCGAACTCCAGGTCGTGGCGCCCTGCGTCGTGCTCGGCCCGGGCAGCATCGAATACGCCCATACGCCGCGCGAGCAGGTGGCGGTGGCGGAGCTTGCGCAGGCCGTCACGATCTTCCAAAGGATGCTGCAGGCCTGACCGACCGCTCGGTCGGCTCTCGGAGGAAACGAAATCAACATGGACTTCTCTTCGCTCGATCCGCTGATCAGCCCGCGCTCGATCGCGATCATCGGCGCCTCCGACGAGCCGACCCGCATCGGCGGCCGCCCCATCTCCTACATGACGCAGCGCGGATTTCGGGGGATCATTTACCCGGTCAATCCGAAGCGCCCGACGGTGCAGGGCATCCAGGCCTATCCGGACGTGGCGAGCCTGCCGGCGGTGCCGGATGTCGGCATCGTCGCCGTGCCGGGCGAGTCGGCGATCGAGGCCATCGACGCACTGGGGCAAAAGGGCTGCAAGGCCGCCATCGTCTTCACCGCCGGCTTCGCCGAGGTGGACGAGGCCGGCGCCGCCGCGCAGGACCGCCTGGTGGCCATGGCGAAGAAGCACGGCATGCGGCTGCTCGGGCCGAACTGCCTGGGCCTGTTCAACGATTCCATCGGCTTCTATCCGACCTTCACCGCCTCCTTCGACAGCGGCTGGCCCGTGGCGGGCGGGCGCATCGGCATCGCCAGCCAGTCCGGCGCCTACGGCACCCACCTCTTCTCGCTGGCGCGTGACAGGAACATCGGCGCGAACATCGTCGTCACCACGGGCAACGAGGGCGAGGTCGCGCTGGGCGACGTGCTGGGCTGGATGGCGCAGTCGCCCGAGATCGACGTGATCTGCGCCTATGCGGAGGGCATCCGCGAGAGCGAGAAATTCCTGGCCGCGCTTCAGCTGGCGCGCGCGAACAGAAAACCCATCGTGATGATGAAGGTGGGCCGGAGCGAGCTCGGCGGCGCCGCCGCCCAGTCGCACACCGCCTCGATCGCCGGCGACGACGCCATCACGGATGCCGTGCTGCAGGAATTCGGCGTGGTCCGCGCACGCAACACGGAGGAGCTGCTGGACATCGCCTATGCCGCGACCAAGCGCATCTATCCCGCGAACAACACGCTGGGCGTGATGACGGTCTCCGGCGGCGCCGGCGTGCTTATCTCGGATGCGGCGGATGCGGTGGGCTTCCCGATGCCCGCCATGCCCCAGGCCGCGCAGGACCGCCTGCGCAGCCTCATCTCCTTCTGCGCGCCGCGGAACCCGGTGGACTGTACCGCCCAGGCCATCAACCAGATCGAGATGGTCGGCGAGTTCACGCGCAGCATGGCGGTGGATGGCGGCTACAGATCCTGCCTGATCTTCTTCTCGCAGGTGGGCGGCTCGCGCACCGTGGCGCCGAAGATCCGCGCGCAGCTCAAGGCCGTGATGGACGAGCATCCGGACCGGCTCTGGGCGCTCTCCATCATCGCGCCGCCGGACATGGTGCGCGAATGGGAGGCGGACGGCTTCCTCGTCTTCGAGGATCCGACCCGAGCGGTGAACGCGCTGCATGCGCTGGGCCGCTTCGGCGACGCCTTCGCGAAGGCGGAGACGGTGGCCGGGCTGCTGCCGAAGGTCACGCTGCCCACGCACACGCCCTCGGAGGCCGAGAGCAAGCGCATCCTCTCCGCCGCCGGCGTGCCCGCGGTGCCGGAGCGCGCCTGCGCCGATGTGGACGCCGCGCTGGCCGCCGCGAAGGAGTTCGGCTTCCCGGTCGTGCTGAAGATCCTGAGCCCGGACATCCTGCACAAGAGTGAGATCGGCGGCGTGCTGCTCGACATCGAGAGCGAGGCCGCCATCCGCGAGGGCTATGCGACGCTGATGGAGCGCGCCGCCAGGCGCGCGCCCAGCGCGCGGCTGGAGGGCGTGCTGGTCGCCAAGCAGATCAAGGGCGCGGTGGAGATGGCGCTGGGCATGGTGCGCGACCCCGTCTTCGGGCCGGTCGCCATGGTCGGGCTGGGCGGCATCTTCATCGAGGTGCTGAAGGACGTGACTTTTCGGCGCTGCCCCTTCGATGCCGACGAGGCCGAGGCGATGATCCGGGGCCTGAAGGGCTTTCCGCTGCTCGACGGGATCAGGGGCCGGAAGAAGGCCGACGTGAAAGCGCTGGCGCAGGCCCTGGCGAACCTCTCCACCTTCGCCGCGGCGGCGGGCCCGCAGCTCGCCTCCATCGACATCAACCCGCTGCTGGTGCTGCCCGAGGGCGAAGGCGCCTATGCCGCCGACGCCGTGCTGGAGATTTCGCAGGTGGAGGCCGCCAAGTGATCGTCGAGGAGAAGCTTCTCGCCTATCCAATCCCGGAGATCCGCACGACGATCCGCTGGCAGGACGTGGCGCTGTACAACCTGTCCGTCGGCCTGGGTCAGGACCCGCTGGACCTGCGCCAGCTTCCCTTCACCTACGAGCCGAACCTGCGCGCCATGCCCTCCATGGCCGTGGTGCTGGGCTATCCCGGCTTCTGGGTAAAGGATCCGGCCACCGGCGTGGACTGGGTGAAGGTGGTGCATGGCGAGCAATCGCTGGTCCTGCACAAGCCCCTGCCCGCCTCCGGCGAGATTGTCGGCACGACCAAGGTCACCGGCATCGTGGACCGCGGCCCCGGCAAGGGCGCGATGATCTATTCCGAGCGCGTCGTGGTGGACGCGGTGACGGGCGAGAAGCTGGCCACGCTGGAGCAGACCACCTTCGCCCGCGGCGACGGCGGCTTCGGCGGCCAGCCAGGCCCGGTGAAGGCGCCGCATCCGGAGGCGACCGGCACGCCGGACATCACGCTCGACCTGCCGACGCGCCCGGAGCAGGCGGCCTATTACCGCCTCAACGGCGACCATAATCCGCTGCATATCGATCCTGGCGTAGCGAGCGCCGCCGGGTTCAAGGCGCCCATCCTGCACGGGCTCTGCACCTTCGGCGTGGTGTGCCACGCGCTCATGCGCGAGCTCTGCGACTACGATCCGGCGCGCTTCGGACGGATGGATCTGCGCTTCTCCTCGCCGGTCTATCCGGGCGAGACCATCCGCACGGAGATCTGGCGCGAGGCGGGGGGCGCGTCCTTCCGGGCGCGCGTCGTGGAGCGCGATGTGGTCGTGGTGAGCAACGGTCTGTTCAGGCTCGCTTAGCCAGCTGCCGGTTCTCCAGCTTCGAGAGCAGCCGCACGACCGGCCAGAGCAGGATGAAGTAAGCCACCGCGGCCGCCATGATCGGCGTCGCGTTGAAGGTCACGCTCTGTGCCTGGCGGGCCTGGAAGAGCAGCTCGGGCAGCGCCACCACGGCGGCGATGGAGGTCAGCTTCACCACCTCCAGCGTGTTGGAGATCAGGTCCGGCAGCACGTTGCGGAAGGCCTGCGGCAGCACCACCAGCCGCATCCCCTGCGCGCGGGAGAGGCCGAGCGAGCGCGCCGCTTCCATCTGCCCGGCCGGCACGCTCTCGATGCCGGCACGCATGATCTCGCCGTAATAGGCGCCGGTGTTGAGGAAGAAGCCGATCGCGACGGCGGTGAAGGCCGAGACCTCGAAGCCCGCGAAGGGCAGGCCGGCATAGATGAAGATCAGGAGCACCAGCGGCGGCAGCGCCCGGAAGATATCCACCCAGGCCGTCAGCGGCCAGCGGATCCACCGGGTCCGGGCCGTCGAGAGCAAGGCCAGGATCAGCCCGCCAAGGATGCCGAGCGGCACGACCAGCGCCGAGAGCAGCAGCGTCTGGAGCAGGCCGTCGAGCAGGATGGGCCAGGCTTCGGCCAGGATACCGAAGTTGAAGAAGGCCTCGATGAAATCGTCCATGGCGTCAGCGCTTCCACGCGAAGCGCGTCTCGACCCAGCGGCCGAGGATCACCACGGGCAGGAAGAGGATCAGGTAGGCCACGGCGCCCAGGGTCAGCGGCGTCGGGTTGAAGGAGAAGGAGACGCCGGCCTGCGCGGCGCCGAGGATGTCGGGCACCGCCACCACCGAGGCCAACGCCGTGCCCTTGGTGATGGCGATGGTGCGGTTCACCAGTGGCGGGATCACCATGCGGACGGCCTGGGGCAAGATGATCAGCCCGAAGGTGACGAGATAGGGCAGGCCCAGGCTGCGCGAGGCCTCCCATTGCCCCGGCGGCACGGCGGTGATGCCGGCCCAGAAGATCTCCTCGGCGAAGGCCATCAGCACCAGCGAGAGTGCCAGCCAGGCCGCGACGAAGCCGGACATGTTGATGCCAGCGGCCGGCAGCCCGAAGAAGAGCAGCACGATGATGACCAGCGGCGGCAGCGCCCGGAACAGGTCCACCGTGAAGATGATGAGCCAGTTCAGCGGCCGGATGCCCATCGCGCGGACGACCGCCAGGATCAGCCCGACCGCGATGCCTGTCACGATGATGCAGCCCGCGAGCAGGATGGTCAGCCATAACCCGTCCAGAATCTTCGGCGCGTACTCCCAGCCCACGCGCGCATTGAAGAAGCTGTCGGTGAACCTGTCCCAATTGCTCATAGGAATGAGGGTCCAGGGAACGAGTTCCCTGGCGGGGAGCGCGAGGGGCAGAGCCCCTCGCAGCCCGTCACCCGCAAGTCGGATTCTGCGGCGTGGGATCGTAGCCCGGCAGGTCCGGCGGCCCGTAGCCCGGGAATTCCATCACCTCCGCCTGATCCGGTCCCGGCCGGCTGCCGAACCATTTCTCGCTCAGCCGCGCGACGGTGCCGTCGCGCTTCATGCAGGTCAGCACGTCCTCGACCTGGTTGCGCATCGCGCCGGAGTCCAGCCGGAAGGGCGTGCCCCAGTGGAAGCGCGTGCCCGGCAGCACGTAGTCGGCGATGTATTGCGGCGTGCGGCTCGCGCTGTAGCGGATCACGGTGTTGCCGGAGAGGTTGGCATAGGCCCGGCCCTGGATGACGGCCTGCACCGCGTCGGGCTGCGTGTCGAAAGCCATGAGCGTCAGGTTCAGGCGCTCGGCATTGTTGCGCACCCAGGATTCGTAGGGCGTGCCCTTGTTCACGCTGATGGTCTTGCCGCGCAGATCCTCCTCCGAGCGGATGGGCGGCGTGCCGCGGCGGATGCCGAATTGCAGCTCGGTCCAGAGGTAGCCCTCGGTGAAGAGCAGGCTCTGGGCGCGCTCGGGCGTCACCGTGGTGGGGGCGCAGAGGAAGTCGTAGCGGCCGGCATTGAGCGCGGGGATGAGGCCGGAGAAGCTGGCGCTGTCGATCACGATCTCGCGGCCCATGCGGCGCGCCACCTCGCGGAAGAGGTCGATCTGGAAGCCCTGCACGCCGCCCTGCAGCGAGGGGAACGCGTGTGGGGCGAAGGTGCCGTCCACCGCGCAACGCAGCGGCGGCTGGGTCTGCGCAAGGGCAGGCACGGAAGCCACGGCCGCAAGGACTGCGGCGAGGAGGAGGCGTCGCATGAGGCGGATCTTCCCTGGAACTCGACGCAACAAGCTTCCATGGCTTCGCGGCGGGACGCAACTTGCCTGCGCTGCGGGCAGCACTGCCTTGAAAATGCCCTGCTTCTTCCGTCTTGCCGCCCGGACGCTCCGACAAAAGGAGGCTCAGGAGATCACCACCATGCAGCGCTTCGGTTTCAGCCTTGTCCTCTTCGGCCTCGCCCTGATTTTGGGCGTCGTGGGCATCCTGCTGACCGACGGCATGGCGCCCGGCCGAGTCGCGCCGGGCTTCGCCGCCATCGCGGCGGCGGCGGGCGGCGTACTCATCGTCCTCGGCCTGCAGTTCCTGGAGCGCGGCCGGACGGACATCCACCGGCTCGGCTGAGGCCTGAGCCCGCCTGGGAATTCCGGCGCGTCGGCTCCGCGGGTCTCTTCCGCGCCCGGCGCGTTACCGGACTTGTCGATGCCACCAGCATCGACGGCGTCCGGCGCGTTCCGGGCACGAAAAATCCCTCGCGGATCCTCCGCCGCCGGAATTCCCAGGCGGGCTCACCTTTTCTCGGGATAGAGTTCCAGCAACGCCTGCTCGGTCGCCGCGCAGCGGCCGCGCTCGGTGATGAGGCCGGTCACCAACCGCGCCGGCGTCACGTCGAAGGCCGGGTTCGCGGCCGGGCTGCCGGCAGAGACCACGCGCACCGTCTCGATCCGGCCATCGGCGGTGCGGCCGGTCATGTCCGTCACCTCGGCGCCGCTGCGCTCCTCGATGGGGATTTCCGCGACGCCGTCGCGCACGCGCATGTCGAGCGTGGAATGCGGCAGCGCGACCCAGAAGGGCACGCCGTTGTCCCTGGCGGCCAGCGCCTTGAGGTAGGTGCCGATCTTGTTGGCCACGTCGCCGGTGCGCGTCACGCGGTCGGTGCCAACGATGACGATGTCGACCTCGCCGTGCTGCATGTAGTGGCCGCCGGCATTGTCGGCGATCACCGTGTGCTTCACGCCATGCGCGCCGAGCTCGAAGGCCGTCAGCGCCGCGCCCTGGTTGCGCGGGCGCGTCTCGTCCACCCAGACCTTCACGTCGATGCCGGCGTCATGCGCCTGGTAGATGGGCGAGAGCGCCGTGCCCCAGTCCACCGTCGCAAGCCAGCCGGCGTTGCAATGGGTGAGCACGTTCACCCGCCCCTTCTTCTCGGCGATCGCGCTGAGCAGGGGCAGGCCGTTCTCGCCGATGCGGCGGCAGGTCTCGGCGTCGTCGTCGGCGATGCGGGCGGCCTCGGCATAGGCCTCGGCGGCGCGGGCTTCCAGCGGCAGGTTGTGCAGCTTGGCCCGCTGGCGATCGAGCGCCCAGCGCAGGTTGATCGCGGTCGGGCGCGTCTCGTTCAGCGCCTCCAGGATCTCGTCGAGCTTCGCGGGATCCTCGCGCATGGCCAGCGCCCCGCCATAGGCCGCGACGGCGCCGATCAGCGGCGCGCCGCGCACCTGCATGGAGCGGATGGCGTGGGCGGCCTGCTCCCAGCCGGTGAGGCGGATCACCTCGACCTGCCAGGGCAGCTTCGTCTGGTCAAAGATATTCACCGACCAGCCGTCGGTATCCAGCCAGACGCTGCGGTAGGAGACGCCGTCGATCTTCATATTTTCATGCCCTCAAACGCCGGGCGCGCGCTCCGCGCGCTTGGCTTCGCCGCGCCACGCGTGTGCCCGGCTGGGAAGTGGAGTGGGCGGCGCCGGCCGCCCCGTAGCTGGCGCGTTCGCCAGCGAAGGCGAACACGACCGTGGCCGGATACTGCGTTGAGGCGCCGCCCAGGGAAAGGTCTGTCACCAAAGCTTAAACCCTCTGGTGCAGCGCCGCGATCAGGGTGAAGAGGCGCCGCGCCGTCTCGAAATCCACGGCGATCCGGCCTTCGAGCCGCATCGTCAGCAGCTCCGCCGCCTCGTTGTGCAGTCCGCGCCGGCCCATGTCGATGGCCTGGACCCGGGCGTCCATCGCACCCGACATCACGGCCTCCTCATGGTTCGCGACCAGCATCAGATAGTCCTTGATGAGCCGGCGGAAGGGCCCGAGCACCAGGATGATGGCGCGCAGCGGCCGATCTTCGGCATCGCGGATGTCGAGAATGAGGCGCCCCTCGCGCACCATGAGGTGCAGCACGAAGGGGCCGGCGCCCAGCCCCACGGGATCGAAGCTGTTGCCGCGCAGCAGGTCGTCGATGGCCTGGCGCCGGTCGGCCTCGGCATAAGCGGAAGGCGGAGGCGGGGCGTCCGGCAGCTCGATCCGGACCAGCCGGCGCTCGCCCACGGCCTCAGCTTTCGGGCTGGGTGAAACCGAAGCGGCTCATCAGCCCGACCGTGGCGCCCTTGACGGGGCGCAGCAGCAGGGTCGTGGCGATGGCGAAGAGCGGCACCCAGACCACCATCTGGATCCAGATCGGCGGCGAGAAATGCCGCTCGATCATGAGGACCGGCGGGATGAAGAGGTGGCCCACGATGAAGATGGTGAAGTAGGGCGGCGCATCGTCCGCACGGAGCGTGCCGAGGGGCGCGCCGCAGTTCTCGCACTCGTCCACGACGCGGAGGAAGCCCTTGAACACCTTGCCCTCGCCGCAGATGGGGCAGCGGTTGCGGATCCCGCGCCAGAGCGCCGTCTTCAGCGGCGGCGCGGCATACAGGGGCTCGGGAACCCGGCGGGCCGGTTCCCAGGAGGTGGGGGCGATATCGGGCATGGTGCACCGCACTAATGCTGTTGCGGCCCCTAAGATGGCAAGAAAACGCGGCTTCTGCCATGCTCCCGGAATGCATGGCCGTATCCTGATCATCAATCCCAATTCCTCGCGCTCCTGCACCGACGGGATTGTCGAGGCCGTCGCGCCCTTCGCCGCCCCCGGGCTGCCGCGCATCGACGTGACACGGCTCGCGGACGGGCCGCCCGCCATCGTCACCTGGCGCGACTGGTTCGGCGTGGCCGAGCCGCTCTGCCGCGAGGTCGAGCGCGAGGCGGCGGACGCCTATGTCATCGGCTGCGTCAGCGATCCCGGGCTGGAGGCGGTGCGCACCGTAACCGACAGGCCGGTGCTCGGCATGTTCCGCTGCGCCGTGACGGCGGCGCTGACCCGGGCCGAGCGCTTCGGCGTCATCGGCTTCACCCAGAAGTCGCTGCCACGGCAGCGTCGGGCGCTGCAGAGCCTCGGAGTCGAGGGGCAGATGGCCGCCTGGATCCCGCTGGACCTGCCCATGGAGGTCCTCACCGATCCGGTCGCGCCGCAGGCCCGCATCGCGGCGGCCGCGCGCGAGCTGAAGGCGCAGGGGGCCGAGGTCATCGTCCTCGGCTGCGCCGGCATGGCCGGGCATGTGGGCGTGGCGGCGGAGGCGAGCGGCCTGCCGATCATCGAGCCCTGCCAGGCGGCCGCCGTGGCCGCGATCCTGGCCGTGGTGGGCGCCCGCGTGCCGTCGATGGTCGCCACGTGAGCGAGGCGCTGATCCGCCGCTACTACGCGGCCTTCAACGCGGGCGACTGGGCGGGCATGCTGGACTGCCTGACCGAGGACGTCGCGCACGACATCAACCAGGGCCGGCGCGAGCACGGGATCGAGGCCTTCCGCGCCTTCCTCGCCCGGATGGAGCGCAGCTACCGCGAGCGGATCGAGGATCTGGTCGTGATGGCGACGCCGGACGGCCACCGCGCCGCCGCCGAGTTCACCGTCCACGGCACCTACCTCACCGCCGATGCCGGGCTGCCGCGGGCGGACGGGCAGACCTATGTACTGCCGGTCGGCGCCTTCTTCTCGACCCGGGAGGGGAAGATCTCGCGGGTGACCAACTACTACAACCTGGAGAACTGGCTGGCGCAGGTGCGCATCCCGCTGCGGGAGTAGCGCCCCTACAGCCCCAGCCGCCCCCAGGCCGCGCGCTCCTCGGCCGCGTCCAGGGCGCCCGAGGCCAGCATGGCGCCGGCACCCGGCAGCAGGCTCATCGGGAAGCGCCGCTTGCGCGGGCCGATCGTCACCACCCGCACCTTCTCGCCGAAGCGGCGGCGCGCCTCACCCTGCGCGTCGCCCAGACCGTCGCAGAGGCCGAGCTCGATCGCGCGCCGGCCGATCCAGAAGCGTCCGGTGAAGAGCTCCTCCTCCGGCGCCTTGAACTTCGCGCCGCGGCGGGAGCGCACCCAGTCCTTGAACTCGATATGGAGCTGAGCGAGCAGCTCCTCCAGCCGGGCCGTGTCCTCCGGCGTCTGCGGCCGGAAAGGATCGTTGAGCGACTTCTCCGTCCCCGCCGTCCGCACGCGCCGCTCGATGCCGAGCCGCCCGATCGCCTCCTGGAAGCCGAAGCCGGCCGAGATCACGCCGATGGAACCGAGGATCGAGGCCGGGTCGGCGATGATCTCGTCGGCCGCACAGGCGATCCAGTAGCCGCCGGAGGCCGCCGCATCCTCGGTGACGGCGATCACCGGCACCTTCTTCTCCTCGGCGAGCTGCCGGATGCGGCGGGCGATCAGCGAGGACTGCACCGGCGAGCCCCCGGGCGAGTTGATCGCCAGGAAGACCGCCGATAGCCGCTTCAGCCCGAAGGCGCGCTCCAGGACGGGGTTCAAGCCCGCCGCGTTCAGCCCGCCGAAGGGGCCGGTCCGGGCGGCGATCAGCCCCTCCAGCCGGACGAGCGCGACGAGGGGTGGGCGGGAACGGAAGGGATACCACATGACGGCAAGACATGCGGGCTCGCCGCCGAGGCACAAGCCCCAGGAGGAATGCAATGGACATCAAGGACCTGCTGCTCACCACGAAGCGCATCGCGCTGGTCGGCGCCTCCGACCGGCCGGACCGGCCCTCCAACGGCGTGATGAAGTTCCTGCTGGACCGCGGCTACGACGTGACGCCCGTGAACCCGACGCTGGAAGGCCAGGAGATCCACGGCCGCAAGGTGGTGGGCCGGCTGGCCGACGCCGCGCCGCTCGACCTCGTGGACGTCTTCCGCCGGAGCGAGGACGCCGGCGGCGTGATGGACGAGGCCGTGGCGCTCGGCGCGCGCGCCGTCTGGCTGCAGCTCGGCGTGGTGAACGAGCCCGCCGCCGAGCGCGCCCGCGCCAAGGGCGTGGAGGTGGTCATGGACCGCTGCCCGGCCATCGAATGGGGGCATCTCGGCCTGCCGGCGCGCATCGGATAGATTGAGAAAAGATTACAGTTTGCACACTTCTTGAATTCTGCTTCCAATCGGGCCACGTCTCGCCCCGGAGAGGGGCCGCCTGCATCGCCCTTTCGGAGGGAAGGATCCCATGACTGACGAAGAACGCCGGATCATCACGGAGTATGTGACACGCGTCGCCGGCGCATCCCGGCCGGCACCGGCCTCCAGCGGTCCCTGGGGCGGGCGCGTCCCGCAGACCGGCCCGCAGCAGGCGCCGCTGCCGCCCGTCGAGCCCGAGGCCGACGCGCTCATCGCCGATCTCTTCAGCCGCTACCCCGAGGCGCGGTTCCGCATCACCCAGACCGCCTTCGTGCAGGAGCACGCGCTGGTCGAGGCGCAGAACCGCATCCAGCAGCTCGAATGGGAGCTGGAGAACGCGACCCGCCAGGCGCAGGCCGCGCAGAGCCGCGGCCTCTTCGGCCTCGGCGGCTCGCGCCCGGCGCCCATGCCGCCGCCGCCCCAGCCGCAGTATCCGCCGAACTACAACCCGCAGGCCATCCAGGGCGGCGGCGGCTCGGGCTTCCTCGGCACCGCGCTGACCACGGCGGCGGGCGTCGCCGGCGGCCTCGTCGTCGGCAACATGCTGATGAACGCTTTCAGCGGCAGCCATGGCGCGGCAGCCGCCGCGAGCACCGCGGCGGCCGGCGCCGGCAGCTTCGCCAATGAGGCGGTGCCGACCTCCTCGGCCTGGACCGATCCGGGCACGGCGGCCGCGGCATCCGGCTGGGGCACACAGGACGCCAGCGGCGCCGGCTACGACAGCGCCGACACGGACAACCGTGCCACCGACGCGAGCTACAACGACGACGCCTCCGGTGGCTATGACGATGGCGGCGGCGGCGACTACGACGACCAGGCCTGAGCCTGAGCGGCTCGACCGGAAGGGCGGCTTCGGCCGCCCTTTTTTTTGAACGTCCGGAGGCCGATAAGAACCGGATGCGTGTCCCCGACCTCGATCTCGACCTGCTGCGCGGCTTTGTCACCGTCGCCGAGCGCGGCGGCTTCACCTCGGCGGGGCTGGCGCTCGGCCTCACGCAATCGGCGATCAGCCTGAAAGTGAAGCGGCTCGAGGATCTGCTGGGCAAGCCGGTCTTCACCCGCGGCGCCAAGCAGGTCGCCCTGACGCGCGAGGGCGAGTCCCTGCTGGCCTATGCCCGCCGCATGCTGGCGCTGAACGAGGAAGCCGTGCGCCAATTCGTGGCGCCGCCCGTCTCGGGCCGGCTGCGCCTCGGCGTCGCGGACCACTTCGTGCCGCGGCACCTGGCGCCGACCCTGGCCCGCTTCGCCCGGACCTGGCCCGAGGTCCGCATCGAGGTCGAGGTGGGCCGCAGCCACGAGCTGCGCGCGGCATTGGCGCGCGAGGAGCTGGACCTCGTGCTCGGCAAGCGCCGCGACGGCGAGACGGAGGGCCGCGTCATCTTCACCGAGGCGGTGGTCTGGGCCGCCGGGCCGGACTTTCTGGTTCCACGCGATCGGCCGCTGCCGCTGGCGATGCTGCCGCAGGGCTGCATGTTCCGCGACCGCGCGCTGACCTCGCTGGCCCGTGCGGGGATCGGCTTCGAGGTGGTCTATACCTCGCCGAGCCTGATGGGCATCGCGGCGGCGGCGCAGGCGGGCTTCGCGGCGACGGTGATCGGCCGCACCGGCCTGCCGCATGGGCTGGTGGAGCTGGAGGGCCTGCCGCCGCTCGGGACCGCGGAGATGTGCCTGTTCGGCGACGCCGCCGGCCAGTCGCCGCTGGTCGAGCCGCTGCTGAACGACCTGCGGGCGGTGAGTTAGCGCCGGAAGCCCGCGGCCGGATGCGGCGCTTCAAGCCGAGGCCCGCCGCTGAAGAGCTTTTCGCGGTAGGTGCCCGGCGCATAGGCGCGCTTGTAGGCCCCGCGCTCCTGGAGCGCCGGGACGAGTTGGTCCACGACCTCCCCCAGGCATTCGGGGAAGACGGTGCGCGAGAGGTTGAAGCCGTCGGCGCCGGTGGCCTCGGCATATTCCATCAGCCGGTCGGCGATGTCAGCGACACTGCCCACCATGGGCTTTTGGCGGCTGCCGAGGATGAACTGGTCGATGAGGCCGCGCTTGGTGAAGGCCGGGCCTGTTGCGCGCCGCATCGCCGCGACATTGGACTGGATGGCATTGCCCGGGCCGGCCTCGATGGGCTCGTCCATGCCGTAGTGGCCGAAATCGATGCCGAGCGAGGCGCTCGCATGCGCCAGCGCACCCTCGACGCTGGAATGGCGGCGGTATTCGGCGAGCTTTTCCTCGGCTTCGCCCTCGGTTCGACCCATGACGAGCGTGGCCCCGACGAAGACACGCAGCTCGCGCGGCACGGCCAGCGCGCGCAGCTCCGCGATTGTACGGGCCACATCCGCCGCCGGTCCGCCGTTCAGGAAGACGCATTCCGCATGCCGCGCTGCGAAGGCCTTGCCGCGCGTCGAGGCGCCCGCTTGGTAGAGCACGGGCGTGCGCTGCGGTGAGGGCTCACAGAGGTGGTAAGCGTCGATCCGGTATTGCGCGCCCTCGTGCCGGATGCGCCGGACGGCGGCGGGGTCGGCATAGCGCCCGGCCACGCGGTCATGCAGCACGGCGCCTTCGCCCCAGCTTTCTTCCCAGAGGCGGTAGACGACCTCCATGTATTCCTCGGCGAGGTCGTAGCGGTCATCGTGCCGCATCTGCCGTTCCAGCCCCATCGCGCGCGCCGCGCTGTCGAGGTAGCCGGTCACGACGTTCCAGCCGATGCGGCCGCCGGTCAGATGGTCCAGCGTGCTCATCCGCCGCGCGAAGAGATAGGGCGCCTCGTAGGAGAGGTTGGCGGTGATGCCGAAGCCGAGCTCGCGCGTCACCGCGGCCATGGCAGGCACGACCATCGCCGGGTCGAGCAGCGGCACCTGCGCCGCGCTGCGGATCGCCGCATCGGCCGAGCCGTCCAGCACGTCGTAGATGCCGAGCACATCGGCCAGGAACAGCCCGTCGAACAGCCCGCGCTCCAGCAGCCGCGCGAGGTCTAGCCAGTGGTCCATCCGCCTGTAGTCCGCGCTGGTGTCGCGCGGATGCGTCCACATCCCCTGCTGGATGTGGCCGACGCAGGCCATGTCGAAGGCGTTCAGGCGAATCTCGCGGGGCATGCGGCGCATCCTGCGCGCGGCGCCGCTGCCTCTCAAGCCGAGAGGCGCTGCGGCTCCGCCAGGCCATAGACGCCGCGCTCCGCCCCGCGCGCCGCCAGCACGTTGGTGATGCCGATCGCCGTCTCCGCCGCGCCGAGATAGAGCGAGCCGTCGGCCGCCAGCTGCTGCGCCAGGCCGCGCAGCACGCGCGCCTTGGTCGGCACGTCGAAATAGATAAGCACGTTGCGGCAGAAGATCACGTCGAAGCGACCGAGGCCGCGCAGGTCGCCCAACAGGTTGGCCTTCTCGAAGCGGCAGGGCGCCGCGACCTCCGGCCGGATGCGCCAGCGTCCCTCCTCCTGCGTGAAGCGCTTCATCAGCGTGCGGATGGGCATGCCGCGCTGCACCTCGAACTGGGTGAAGATTCCGGCGCGCGCGCGCTCCAGCACGGCCGCGGTGATGTCCGTGCCGAGGATCTCCACCCGCCGCGTCCGGAAGCCCGGATCGGCATCCCCCAGCTCGGCCAGGATGATCGCGATGGAATAGGCCTCCTGCCCCGTCGAGCAGGCCGCCGACCAGATGCGCAACGGCTGCCCCGCCGGGCGCACCGCGTGCAGCGCCGGCAGCAGCACCCGCAGATGCTCGAAGGGGCGGCCGTCCCGGAAGAAGCTGCTCTCGTTGGTGGTGAGGAGCTCGGTCATCTCCTGCGCCAGCGCATCGCCGCGCGGCGCCTTCAGCCGGGCCGCGAGCGCGTCGAGATCGCGCATGGCCTCGCGCTTCAGCAGTGGCGCGAGCCGTGTCTCCAGCATGTAGTGCTGATCGGGCCCGATAATGCCGCCGGACCGCGACTTTACGATGCCTGCAAGGAACTCGAAGGTCGAAGCGATCAATTGCGCCTCCCGCACAAGCCGGCGAGGGCGTCGCCCAGCGATTCGGGCGTGCCCTGCTCGGCGGCGAGGCCGGCGCGCGCGACGGCGCCCGGCATGCCCCAGACCACGGAGGACGCCTCGTCCTGCGCCCAGGCCAGGCCGCCCGCCTGCACGACGGCACGGCAGCCCGCGAGCCCATCATGCCCCATCCCCGTGAGAATCACGGCCTGCACCGAGCGCCCATAGGCGGCGACGAGGCTGCGCAGCGTGGGGTCCACGGCTGGCCGGCAGAAATTCTCCGGCGGCGCGTCGGAAAGATGCAGCGAGACCTGGTCACCGTCGACCTTCGCCAGGAGATGCCGGTCCCCGGGCGCCAGGAAGATGCGTCCGGCTTCCAGCACATCGCCCTCCCGGGCCTCGGTCACGCGCGGCCCGCCGAGCGTGTCGAGATGCTGCGCGAGCATCGCGGTGAAGCCCCGGGGCATGTGCTGCACGATCACCATCGGCACCGCGATCTGCCGCGGCAGCCGCCGCACCAGCGCCGCCAGCGCCTGCGGCCCCCCTGTGGAGCTGCCGATGCAGACGACCTTCGGCAGGGCGCCCCGCGCCGGAGGGCGCGCTGCCATGACCGGCGGCCGCGCCGGCACCGCGGCCGGCTTCTGCCGGAGCCGCGCCCAGCCCTTCACCTTGGCCAGCAGCTCGCCGCGGAAATGCGGATCGGCCAGCCCGCCGCCCGCGGCCCCCGGCTTGGGGATGTAGTCCGAGGCCCCGGCGCGCAACGCGGCCATGGTCGCGCCGGCGCCGCGCTGGGTCAGCGCGCTGGCGACGATGACGACAGGCCGCGGCTCGCGCTTCAGGATCAGCGGCAGCGCCGTCATCCCATCCATGACAGGCATCTCGAGGTCCAGCAGCACGACCTGCGCGCGCTCCAACGGCGAGGAGTTGTCCAGCGCCGCCAGCGCCTGCGCGCCGTCGCCGACACGCGCCACGATCTGGATGCCCGGATCGGATTCCAGCAGCCGCCCGAGCGCTGAGCGCACTGTGGAACTGTCGTCGCACAGCATCACCCGCAGCTTGGGGGGCGGGATGATGCTCATGCGGCCAGCAATCCGACCTGCGCCAGCTTGCCGCAGAGAATCTCCTCGTCGAATGGCTTCATCACATATTCCTGCGCGCCGGCCTCCAACCCTTCGAGGATCCGCTCGGCACCCGATTCCGTCGTGCACATCACCACCACCGGATCATCCGGCCCGAATTCCGCCCGCAGCGCGCGGAGGAAGCCTATGCCATCCAGCACCGGCATGTTGCGGTCGAGCAGGACGGCACGCGGCATCTCGCTGCGGCAGGCGTCGAGCGCCTGCTGGCCGTCTTCCGCCTCTCGCACGACAAAGCCGTGCCGCTCCAGGATGCGGCGCGCGACCTTGCGCACCACGCCGCTGTCATCCACCACGAGGCAGGTGCCGTTGGACATCGGACGCTCCCTCAGGCCCCGAGCGCCAGCAGCCGCTCGACGTCGAGCAGGACCAGAAGCTTGTCGCCCTGGCGATGCACGCCGAGCGAGAACTCGCGCCAGGAGGCGTCCAGCGTCGGCGGGTTGGGCGACCGCTCCTCGGCATTGAGCGAAAGCACCTCGCCCACCTGGTCCGCCAGCAGGCTGTAGAGCTCGCCACCGACCTCGACCACCACGGACATCGCCCCCTTGCCGGCCTCGCGCGGCGGCAATCCGAGGCGGCTGCGCAGCTCCACTGCCGTCACGATCCGGCCGCGCAGGTTGAGGCTGCCCGCCACCTCGCGCGGCGCCAGGGGAATCCGGGTGATCACCTGCACGCCGAGCACGTCGCGCACGGAGAGGACGGGGACGCCGCAGAGCTGGCCCGCGACGGTCAGCGTCAGCATCATGCCGGCCGCGTCGGCGCTGAAGGCGCCGGCCGCGGCACGGGACTCGGTCCTGGAGGTCTGGGTGGCGTTCATGGATGGCTTCCTTGATCAGCGCGCGAGGGCCGGCTGCAGGCACTGCCGCAGGCTGAGAAGCAGGGCCTCGCGGTCGAATTTGGCGATGTAGTCGCTGAAGCCGGCCGCGCGGCCGCGCTCCACGTCGCGCGGCTCCGACCGGCCGGAGAGCGCGATCATCGGCAGGTCGGCCCAGATGCCGCCCTCACGCACCGCGCGGGCCAGGCCGAAGCCGTCCAGCTCGGGCATGTTGATGTCGGAGACGATCACGTCGAAGACCTCGCCCGCGTCGCGCAGGCGCAGCGCCTCCCGGCCATGGCCGACGGTCGTGACGTCGTAGCCCGCGGCGATCACCGAGGGGACGATGAGGTTGCGGAAGAAGTCGCTGTCCTCGACGACCAGCACGCTCGGCCGGCCGCCGCCGGCCGCCATCGGCTCGAACCAGTCCGCCTGGCCCTGCTTGAGCCAGAAGGCCGTGTCCAGGATCTCCGTCACCTTGCCGGCCACGACGCAGCTGCCGAGGAAGCCGGGGCGGACGCCGGCCGCGTCCATGTCGAGCGAGGCGTCCACCACGTCGAGGATCTCGTCCACCATCAGGCCCATGGACCGCTCGCCGTCGCCGAAGACGAGCACCGCCTGGCTGCCGGATTCGGGCAGGGCCATGAAGCCGTGCAGGGGCACGAGCGGCATCAGGCTGTCGCGGTACTGCACCACGAGGCTGTCACCCGCCTGCTCGATGCGCCCGATCTCCAGGTTCTCCAGCCGGGCGACGAGCGAGAGCGGCACCGCCTTGGGCGCGCCCTCCCCGGCCCGGAAAAGCAGCAGCGAGGTGTTGCGGCTCAGCCCGCGGCTGCTCTGGCCCTGCGCCTGCATCGCGGCATTGTCCGAGGCGGTCTCGACGCCGAGGCCGGTCGCTCGGGCGATCCCGTTGGGGTCGAGGATCATGATCACGCTGCCGTCGCCGAGGATCGTGTTGCCGGAGAACATGGTGATGTGCCGCAGGATCGGCGCCACCGGCTTCACCACGATCTCCTCCGTGTCGAAGACCCGGTCCACCACGATGCCGAAGAGCTGCGAGCCCACCTGCGTCACCACCACGAAGCTCTCGGCGTCGGGCTCGTCCGTCTCCGTCTCGAGGCGCAGCAGCCGCTTCAGCGGGATGAGTGGCAGGAGCTGGTCGCGCAGGCGCATCACCGGCGCCTCCTTGATCAGTTCCACCTTCGGCCCGTCGCCCGGGCCCACGCGCACCAGCTCCAGGACGCCGGCCTGCGGGATGGCGAAGCGCTCGCCGCCCGCCTCCACGATGAGCGCCGCGGCGATGGCCAGGGTCAGCGGAATCTTGATGGTGAAGGTGGTGCCGCGGTGCTCGCGCGAGCGGAGGTCCACGATGCCGCCGATGCGCTCGATATTGGTCTTCACCACATCCATGCCGACGCCGCGGCCGGAGACCGAGGTCACCTCGGCCGCCGTCGAGAAGCCAGCCCGGAAGATGAAGCGGTGGATCTCGCGCTCGTTCATCGTGGCAAGCTCCGCCTCCGTCGCGAGGCCCTGCGACACGACCTTGGCCTTGATCCGCTCCGTGTTCAGCCCGCGCCCATCGTCGCCGATCTCCAGCACGATGTGACCGCCCTCGTGGAAGGCGTTGAGCAGGATGCGCCCGGTCTCGCCCTTGCCGGCGGCGCGGCGCTGCTCGGGCGTCTCCAGCCCATGATCCGCGCTGTTACGGACCATGTGCGTCAGCGGATCCTTGATGAGCTCCATCACCTGGCGGTCCAGCTCGGTGTCCGCGCCGCGCATGTCGAGCTCGATGCGCTTGCCGAGATCGTTGGAGAGGTCGCGCACCAGCCGCGGCAGCTTGGCCCAGGCATTGCCGATCGGCTGCATGCGCGTCTTCATCACGCCGTCCTGCAGGTCCGAGGTGATCTGCGACAGGCGCTGCAGCGGCACGGCGAAGGCCGCATTCTCCTCGGAGCGGGCGAGCTGCAGGAGCTGGTTGCGCGTCAGCACCAGCTCGCTGACCAGGACCATCAGGTCCTCCAGCACATCCACCGCGACGCGGATGGTCTGCGGTGCGTTGCCGCCGCCGGCGGTCACCTCCGGCGCGGCTTCGGGCTGCGGCGCGGCGGGAGCCTCGACGACGGCCGGCACCTCCGGGACCACGGGCGCCAGCGCCGCGACGGCGGGGGTGGGCGCCGCTTCCTTCGGCGCCTCGCCGGCGGCCGCGGCGTCCAGGGCGGCCTTCAGCGGCGCGTCGTCGCCGGTGGGCTCGCTGCCCGTCGCCTCCAGCCCGGCGACGATCTGCTTGATCCGATCCGCCGCGGACAGGATCAGCGTGATGCCACCCTGCGTCACCGCCAGGGTGCCGTCGCGCCAGAGGCCCAGCACGTTCTCGGCGGCATGCGCGACGCCCTCGAGACGCGGCAGGCCCAGGAAGCCGCAGGTGCCCTTGATCGTATGGACCGTCCGGAAGACCTCCGACAGGACCGCGCTGTTCGAGGGATTCCGCTCCAGCTGCAGCAGCGCGGCGTCCAGGCTGGCGAGCCCCTCGTTCGTTTCGGTCAGGAAATCGGCGAGCAGGTCGTCCATCGGCGGTCCCTTCGAATACGTCGCCCGATCGGGGGCGTCGTCTCGCAGGATGGGCCGCGGGTTCCGAAGAAAGAGTAAAGGCGGCGCCGGAATTCGCGCCGCAATTTGCAATGCGGGGCGAGAATCAGCCCCCCATCAGCAACGGCGGGATGGCCACTCCGGCCGAAAGGGCCAGGCCAAGCTCGACACCCTCGGCCTCCGCCTGGGCCACGACCCAGGGCGCCAGCACGCGACGCGGCCCTTCGGCGATCGCCATCTCCATACTGCCGCCGGAGAGAAGCTGGATCAGCGTCGGCGACCATTCGGCGTCGCGCCCCTCGGGCAGCAGCGCCACGGAACCGCCGGGATCGCGCGAGATCCGCACGATCCCGCCGCGCGGCAGCGCCTCCGCGGCCAGCAGCGCGGCCGAAAGCACCAGCCGGACGCGGCCAGGCTGGAGCTGCGCCGCGGCCGCCGCCATGTCGAACCGCACGCGATGGGCCATGGGCGCGCCCAGCAGCAGCGGCGCGAGCTCGCCCCAGGCCAGCTCGTCGCTGGAGCCGAAGGCCGCGGAGAAGAGCTTCAGCCGCGCCCCCAGCTCCTCCGTGGTCTCGGTCAGGATCTCGTGCGCCGCGGGGTCGGCGGCCTGGGGCAACAGGGCGGTGATGCTGGCGACCGGCGATCCCAGGTCGTGGCAGATCCGTGAGGCAAGCAGCTCCGCGAGGCGCGGGTCGGTCGACATGAACTGGTTCTCTCTCATCTGGACGGGCTCCGGAGGGCGGCCCAAGCAACGCATTCCAGCGCAAGATCCGGGCCAGATTTCCGGCCGGCACCTTGCGACCGTGCCATTCCCTCCTAGCCCCGCGATGGTTGCCGGATTCTTTAGCTCCCTGGACAGCTTATGCGCCGCCCGGCGCCCGCGGGCATCTTCCCTCCGCCCGCCGATTGCAGTTCAAAGGATCGGGAAACGGAGGAAGCCAGGGGTGAGCGAGATCGAGCCGGGGATGCGCGTGCGCCACCCCGACCGGCCGGATTGGGGCCTCGGCCAGGTGCAGTCGGTCATCGGCAACCGCGTCACGGTGAATTTCGAGCACGCCGGAAAGCTGCTGCTGAACCTCGCGGTGGTCACGCTGGAGCAGGTCGAGGATTGAGCGATTTTCTCGCCACGGTCCTGGCGCTGCCGGGCAGCTGGCAGCTCTGGGCTGCCCTCCTCGCCACCGCCATCGCCGGACTGATGCGCGGCTATGCCGGCTTCGGCACCGCGATCATCCTCGCCCCCGTCTATTCGGCGCTCTGGGAGCCGCGCAACGGCGTGCCCGTGGTGCTGCTCATGGAGCTGGTGATCTCGCTGCAGCTCCTGCCGCGCGCCTTCAAGGACGCCGACCGCCGCGTGATCCTGCCGATCGGCGGTGCCGCCTGCCTGGCGACGCCTATCGGCACCTTCGTCCTGCTCTCGGCCGATCCGGACCTGCTGCGCCGCTTCATCGGCGGCTTCGTGCTGGTCTTCGGCGCGCTGCTGATGTCGGGCTGGCGGTATCACGGCAGCCGGCCGCTGCCGCTGAACCTCGCCGTCGGCACCTCCGCGGGCCTGCTGAAGGGCGCCACGGGCATGAGCGGCCCGCCGGTGATCCTCTACCTCCTCTCCGGTCCCGAGGAGGCGCGGCAGCACCGCGCGAACCTGATCCTCTTTTTTGGGCTGATCGCCATCGTCTCCGTGCTGGGGCCGGCCCTGGGCGGGCTGTTCACCCTGGCCGTGCTGGCGAAGCTGGTCTGGATCCTGCCGGTGCAGATCCTCTGCGTCCGGATCGGGACCGGGCTGTTCCACGTGATCCCGATCCGCCTCTACAAGCCCTTCGCGCTGGCCGTGCTGCTCGCCAGCGGAAGCTTCGCGTTGCTCGTTTGATGCCCTCAGACGGCGGGCGGCCGCGGCCTTGCCTTCGCCGCGCCACTGGCGCGCCAGGCCGGGAAGCGGAGTGGGCGGCGCCGGCCGCTGTGCGGCCGGAACGCTGGCCGGGAACGCCTTGCTCTCGATATTTTTGCCCGACTATAACGGCGGCATGATCCAGCTCAGCGCCGAGGAATGGCAGGCGGTCCGCCTCAGCCTCGATGTCGCCTCCCGCTCCGTGCTGGTCTCGCTGCTGCCCGCGATCGGCATCGCCTGGCTCCTGACACGCGGGCGCTTCCCCGGCCGCTTCCTGCTCGACGCCTTCGTGCACCTGCCGCTGGTCGTGCCGCCGGTGGTGGTGGGCTGGGCGCTGCTGCTGCTTTTCGGCGTGCGCGGGCCCATCGGCGCGCCGCTGATGGAGTGGTTCGGCATCCGCCTGGTCTTCACCACCGAGGGCGCGGCGCTTGCCACCGCCGTCATGTCCTTCCCGCTGATCGTGCGCGCGGTGCGGCTCGGGCTGGAGCAGGTGGACCCGAGGCTCGAGGCCGCAGCGAGCACGCTGGGCGCGCGGCCGATCGACCGCTTCCTCACCGTCACCCTGCCACTGATGTCGCCGGGCATCCTGGCCGGCGCGGTCACGGCCTTCGCCGCCGGGCTCGGCGAGTTCGGCGCCGTCATCACCTTCGCGTCCAACATTCCCGGCGAGACGCAGACCCTGCCGCTCGCGATCTACGCCGCCACCCAGACCGCCGGCGGCGAGGCGACGGCAGCGAGGCTCGCGCTCGTCTCCTTCACGCTGGCCATGTGCGGCCTGATGCTGGCCGAGCTCATCGCGCGGCGCATGCACCGGCTGCTGGGGCGCTTCTGATGCTGAAGCGTGACGACCGGAGGCGCGAAGGCGCCGCAGGCCTGAATCACGCGCCAGGAACAAAGGCGGCCAGGCCATGATGAGTGAGCGCATGCGAGCGCATCGTGGCCTAGACGTCGCGCTGCGGCACGGCTTCGGCGGCTTCACGCTCGACGCCGCCTTCACCGCCGCGCCGGAGGGTGTGACGGCGCTGTTCGGCCCCTCCGGCTGCGGCAAGAGCACCGTCCTGAACGCCGTCGCCGGGCTCCTGAGGCCGCAGGAGGGCCGCATCCTTCTCGACGGCGAGCCGCTGCTCGACACCAACAGCGGCATCATGGTCCCGCCGGAGCACCGCCGCTGCGGCCTGGTCTTCCAGGAGGCAAGGCTCTTCCCGCATATGAGCGTGGCGAGCAACCTGCGCTACGGGATGCGCCGCGCGCCCTCCGGCGCCACCGGCCCGGGCTTCGACGAGGTGCTGGCGCTGCTCGGCATCGAGGCGCTGCTGGACCGTCGACCCGCCCGCCTCTCCGGCGGCGAGCGCCAGCGCGTGGCGCTCGGCCGCGCGCTGCTCATGCGGCCGCGGCTGCTGCTGATGGACGAGCCCCTGGCCGCGCTGGACGCCACCCGGCGCGCCGAGATCCTCCCCTTCCTCGCCCGGCTGCGCGAGGCGGCACGGCTGCCCATCCTCTACGTCACCCACGCGCTGGACGAGGTGGACGCACTGGCCGACCGGCTCGTGCTGATGGAGGCCGGCCGGGTGCTCGCCGCCGGGACCGTCGAGGAGCTGACAGCCCGCACCGACCTGCCGCTCGCTGCGCGGCGCGACGCCGGCGTGTTGATCCCCTGTGCCATCGCGGCACATGACACGGCGCGCGGCCTGACGCGCTTCGATTTCGCCGGCGGCAGCCTCCTCGCACCGCTGCATTCCGAGCCGGTCGGCACGCGCCTCCGCCTGCGGCTGCGCGCGCGCGACGTGTCGGTGGCGCTCGCGCCGCCGGAGGGAATCTCGATGCAGAACGTGCTGCCCGCGGTGCTGCGCTCCATCGCGCCCGCGGGATCGCCGCACGAGGTTTTTCTCCACCTCGCGATCGGCGAGACCGCGCTGCTCGCCCGCGTCACGCGTGATGCCCTGGAGCGCCTGGGGCTCGCGCCGGGCGTCGCCCTCTGGGCGATGATCAAGTCCGTGACCTTCGACCACGCCCGCGGCGGCTGATCAGTCCAGCCGAATCCGCGCGCGAGGCAAAAAGTCCCGAAAGCGGGCGAGGTCGGCGGCGAGCCGCGCCGAAAATTCCTCCGGTGTCCCCAGGATCGGGATCGCGCCCAGCCCCAGCAGCCGGTCGAGCACCTCGATCGTCCCCAGCGTGTTGTTCAGCTCGCCGTTGAGCCGCGCGACGTAAGGAAAGGGCGTGCCGGCCGGCGCCATCAGGCCGATCCAGGCCTCCATCACGACGCCGGGAAGGCCGAGCTCGCCGAACGTCGGCACCTCGGAAAGCTGCGGCGTGCGCTCCTCCGTCGCGGTCGCCAGCGCGAGCAGCCTTCCAGCCAGGATCATCGGCATGGCGTTGGGCAGGTTGTCGATCATCAGGTCCAGATGGCCGGCGAGAAGATCGGTCTGCGCCGCCGTCGCGCCGCGATAGGGCACATGGACGAGCCGCACGCCGGCGGCGAGCGCCAACGCCTCGGTCACCATGTGGATGGAGGAGCCGTTGCCGCTGGAGCCGTAGGTCAACCCGGCGGGCCGGCCGCGCGCGAGCGCCAGCAGCTCCGCCACATCGCGCGGCCCGAGCTCGGGCCGGACGACGAGCACGTTGGGGAAGATCGCCATGGTGCCGATCGCCGCGAAATCCCGCACTGGATCATAGGGGAAGTTCGGCATCAGGTTCGGCAGCACCGTGTGCGAGGCCTGGGTCGCCATCAGCAGCGTGTAGCCATCCGGCCGCGACTTCGCGACGTGGTCCGAGCCGAGGACGCCCGTGGCGCCGGAGCGATTCTCGTAGATGATCGGCTGGCCGAGCCGCCGCGCCATGTCGTCGCCGATGATGCGCGAGATGTTGGTGGTGAAGCCAGGCGGATAGGGCACCACCCAGCGGATCGCCTGGATGGGGTAGGTCTGTGCCCCGGCCGGCGCCGCCGCGGCCAGGGGCGGCAGGAGAGCGAACTCGCGACGGCGCATGGCACGCTGTCCATTTGTCTGCTCCGACAAACATGGCGCAGCGCGGGACGTTCCGGAAGTCAGTCTTTCGCGGGCCGTGGCGGCTCGTGAAGGATCAGGACCTCGCCGTCGGAGCCAGGCAGCGCGGGATACATCTTCCGCAGCAGCGGATCGTGGCCGGGGACGACCAGGGATTCGTCGCCGCCCGCCAGCGCGCGGGCCCGGCGCCAGCCCTGCACCATCGCGCCCAGGTCGAAGACGATGGGGAACGGGTTCTCGCGCTCCATGTTCGCGAAATAATGGCTGGCGTCCGAGGCGAGCACCACCGGCCCGCGCTTCGTCTGCACGCGCACCATCTGCAGCCCGTCCGAATGGCCGCCGACGCGGTGCAGCGTGACGCCCGGCGCGATCTCGGCGTCGCCGTCGTGGAAGCGCACGCGCTCGGCATAGAGGGCGCGGACCATGGACACTACGTGCTCCACCTCGAAGGGCAGCCGGATGCAGGCCGAGCACATGTGCTTGCCGGTCGCGAAGGCCATCTCCCGCTCCTGCAGGTGGAAGAAGGCCTTGGGGAAGATGTCGAGGTTGCCGGCGTGATCGTAGTGCAGATGGGTGATGACCACCTCGTCGACGGCGGCGGGATCGATGCCGGCGGCAAGCAGGCAGTCGGCGACCGGGCGCAGCAGCTTGCGGCCGCGGCGCATGCCCGAGGCCTCGTCGAAGCCGGCATCGATCACGATGGTGCGGCCGTCGGGCGCGCGTATGGCCCAGACGTAGTAGTCCATCGGCATGGCTTCGTGCGGGTCGGGCACGGGGAGCAGGAAGCACTCCTGCGCCTGCCGCTCGTGCTGCGCGTAGCGCAGGGCGAAGACTTCCCAGTTCATCGGCATTCCTCCTAGGCCAGCGTTTCCATGAGCCTGCCCACGCCAGGCGCCTCGTCCAGGGCCCAGAGGGCGGCGATGGCGGCGTCCGCGCGGTCGGCGAAGCCGCCGATGCCGGCATTGTCGCGGAATTTTTCTTCCAGCTCCGCATCGCTCATCGGCCGCTCGAAGCTGCCGCGCGGATGGAGGACGGTCCGCTGGAACTCGCGGCCATCGGCGAGGCGCAGCGTCACCGTCGTGGCGCCGCGCGGCAGGGATTCGTCCAGCTTCGCCGCAACCTTGGACCGGAAGGCGGCCAGCGCCGGATCGGTCACCGCGGGCATCTCGAAATCCGCGACGCCGGCCCGGCCGCGCACCAGGCCGAGCGCGGCGCTGTGATGGATGCTCACGCGCGCGTCGCGCTCGTTGTTCACCACGCGGTCGCCACGCGCCAGCAGCAGGGCGTCGCCGGCGACGGTGACGGAGGCGATGGCATCCGGCGCGGCGCCCAGCTCCTCACGCAGCGCGAGGCAGGCGTCGATGACGGCATGGAAGACGATGCCGGCCGGATAGGGCTTGTAGGTGTTCCGCCCGATCTCCCAGCGGGTGCCGAGGCCCTCGGTGATCTGCGCCAGGTCCGGCGAGTCGCCCGTGGCGCGCGCAAAGCCGAGCGGCCCCTCGATGGAGGCCGGCGCCGCCTTGTAGCCCTGCTCGGCCAGCAGCGCGGCCAGGATGCCGTTGCGCGGCGCATTGCCGACGCCGACATTCTTCGCCGCCGTCGGCAGGTTCTCAACGAGCCCCGCGGCCTCCGAGGCCGCGATGCCGATGGCATGCGCCGTCTGCTCCGCCGACAGCCCCAGCAGCTTCGCGCAGCCGGCCGCAGCGCCGAAGACGCCGCAGGAGGCGGTGATGTGCCAGCCGCGTGCATAATGCCCCGGAGAGACGGCGTTGCCGATCCGGCACTCCACCTCCCCGCCCAGCAGGAAGGCGTGCAGCACCTCGGCGCCCGAGAAGCCGCGCTGCTCGGCCAGGGCGAGCAGTGCGGGCGCGACGGGCGCGGTCGGGTGGATCACCGTCTGCAGATGCGTGTCGTCATAGTCCAGCAGGTTGCAGGCGATGGCGTTCACGAAGGACGCCGCCATCGGGTCGAGCTTCACGCCCTGTCCGATCACCGTAGCGACCGGCACGCCGGAAAAGTTGCGCATCACGGCCAGCGCCGTCGTCACCGCGGGGTCCTTCGCGACGCCGAGCCCGCAGCCCAGGTTGTTCAGGATGGAGCGCTTCGCCTCCTGCCGCAGCGCAGGCGCGATCTCCTCCCAGCGGGAATCCGCGACGAAACGGCCGAGGATCTCGGCGGCATGGCTCTTGGTCATCTGGCGATTCCTATTGCGCGCGAACGATCAAACCCTCGCGCGAGGCGCGTGACCAGCGCTCGTCCTCCTCCCGCAGGAAGGTGCGGAACTCGTCCGGCCCCAGCGGCTTGAGGTCGGCGCCGATGCCCAGCAGCCGCTGGCGGATGCCGGGATCGCGCAGCGCCTCCTCGATGGCGGAGCCCATCCGCGCGGCGATGGGCGCGGGCAGGTTCGCGGGGCCCAGCATGCCGTACCAGCCGGCGAACTCGTAGCCGGCGATCCCGGCCTCCGCGAGCGTCGGCACGTCGGGCATCAGCGCCGTCCGCTCCTTCGTCGAGACGCCGAGCGCGCGGACACGCCCGGACTGGATATGCGGCAGGGCGGCGACGGTGCTGTTCCAGCTCGTCGGCAGGTGGCCCGCAATGAGGTCGTTCAGCATGGGACCGGCGCCGCGATAGGAGACCTCCACCATCTGGATGCCGGCCAGCCGCGTGAAGAGGTTCCCGGCATAGGAGATCGCCGCGTCCGTGGTGCCGAAGCCGATGGTGGCGGGCGCGGCCTTCGCCGCCTCCACGAGCGCCATCGCCGTCCTGAAGGGCTGCATCGCGCCGGCCGCCAGCAGCATGGGGAAGCGCGAGAGCAGCGAGACCGGCGTGAAGTCACGCTGCGTGTTGTAGGGCAGGCTTGGCGCCACATAGGGGTTGAGCGAGTGGCTGCCAGTGTCCACGAGGAAGACCTGCCCGTCCGGATCGGCCCGCACCACCACCTCGGAGCCCACGATGCCGCTGGCGCCGGCGCGGTTCTCGACCAGCACGGGCTGGCCCAGCAGCGGCCGCAGCCCTTCGGCCAAGGCGCGCGCGAAGACATCGGTGCCGCCGCCGGGCGCATAGGGGACGATGAGGCGCACAGGGCGTTGCGGCCAGGATTGCGCCCAGGCTGAAGAAAGGGGCGCAGGCGTGGCAAGCACCGCGGCGCCCAGGGCCAGCGATCGGCGTGAGACGAGCATGAATGTCCTTCCCGAAAGCGCGCGGGCTCGGGCCGCGACGTTGGTGATATCGGTAACGCAGGCGCGATACTCCGTAAACCCGGCCGAGCTGCCCTTGCCGCAAAGCCCCGGCACAGACTAGTTTCCGGAGATGGTATCGGTCACAGAAATGGCGCCTCAGCGCGCCGAGGGAGGGTTGCGCGGCCGCGTCGCCCTCGTCACGGGCTCCGTCGGCGGCATCGGCCATGCGGTCGCCTCGGCCCTGGCCGTGGCAGGCTGCGACATCGTCCTGCACGGCCTCGCCACCGCCGATGAGGCCGCGCCCGCCCTGGCCGGCATCGCTGAACATGGCGTGAAGGCGCGCTTCGACGCCACGGACCTCGCCGACCCCGAAAGCATCGAGGCGATGATGGCGCGCCTCGGCCCCGTCGACATCCTCGTGAACAACGCCGCCATCCGGCATTTCGGCCTCGTCGAGGAGATGGCGCGAGGGGATTGGGAGAAGGACATCGCGGTCAATCTCTCTGCCCCCTTCCACCTCTGCCGCCTCGCGCTGCCGGGCATGAAGGCGCGCGGCTGGGGGCGCATCGTCAACATGTCCTCGATCTACGGGCTCATCGGCGCCACCGGCCGCGTCGGCTACGTCACCACCAAGACCGCGCTGATCGGCCTGACCCGCGCCGTCGCGCTCGAGACGGCGCAGAGCGGCGTCACCTGCAACGCCATCTGTGCCGGCTCCACGCTGACCCCGAACATCGAGGGCCGAATCCGCGCGACCATGGAATCCGCCGGCATCGACCAGGCCGCCGCCAGCGCGCATTTCCTGGCGGGCAAGCAACCCACGGGCCGCTTCGTCACGGCCGAGGCCATCGGCGCCATGGCCGCGCTGCTCTGCAGCCAGGCCGGATGCGACATCACCGGCGCCGTGATCCCGATGGATGGGGGCTGGTCGGCCAGCTAGAATAAGAACAACAAAAACAGGGAGGACAACAACAATGAAAAGACGTGACGTCCTAGGCGCCGGGCTGGCGCTGGCGATGCCGGCCATCGCCTCGGCCCAGACCTTTCCCTCGCGGCCCGTGCGGCTGATCGTGACCTGGCCGCCCGGCGGCACGACCGACATCCTCGCGCGCCAGCTCCAGCCGCCGCTCTCCGCCGCGCTGGGCCAGCCGGTCGTGGTCGAGAACCGGGGCGGCGCCTCGGGCGCCATCGGCGCGACGGAGATCGCCCGCGCGCCCAATGACGGCCACGTCTTCGGCATGGTGACGAGCACGGTGATCTCGGCCGCGCTGCTCACGCGGCAGCCCTATGATCCGCTGCGCGACTTCACGCCGCTGCTGCTGATCGCGCGCGTGGCGAACATCCTCGCCGTGCCCGCCGCCTCGCCGATCCGCTCGGTGCAGGACCTCATCGACATGGCGAAGCGGCGCCCCGGCGCGCTGACCTTCGGTTCGCCCGGCTTCGGCTCGGCCGTGCACATCTCGGGCGAGATGTTCAAGCTCATGGCCGGCGTGGACATGGTGCACGCGCCCTATCGCGGCGGCGGGCCGGCCACGGCGGACCTGGTGGCCGGCCATATCCAGCTCATGTTCGGCAATGCCGGCTCCACCCTGCCCTATGTGCGGGAGGGCCAGCTCCGGGCCATCGCCGTCACCTCGGCGCAGCGCGCGCCCTACCTGCCGGACGTCCCGACCATCGCGGAATCCGGCCTGCCCGGCTTCGCCATCGACGAGTGGTACGCCTGCCTCGGGCCCGCGGGCATGCCGGCGCCGGTGGCCGAAAAGCTGAACTCGGCGCTGATGAGCATCGTCGGCCAGCCCGCCGAGCGGGCGCGGCTGCTCGACCTGGGCGTCGAGGTGGTGGGCGGCTCGCCCGAGGAATGCGCCAGCTTCATGGCCGAGGATGTCGAGAAGATCGGCCGCGTGGTACGCGAAGCGCAGATCCGAATGGAATGACGGCCAGGAAGGCCGGCAACGAGGGGAAATACACAGAATATGAGAAGACGCGATCTCCTGGGCGGCGGGCTGGTGCTCGCGGCACCTTCCCTCGCCTTGGCGCAAAGCTTTCCCTCCCGGCCCATCCGGCTTGTCGTGACCTTCCCGCCCGGCGGCACCACCGACATCCTGGCGCGCCAGCTCCAGCCGAAGATGTCCGAGGTCTTCGGCCAGCCCGTGGTGGTCGAGAACCGCAGCGGGGCCTCGGGCGCCATCGGCACCGTCGAGATCGCGCGCGCGCAGCCGGATGGGCACACCTTCGGCATGGTGATCAGCACGGTCATCTCCTCCACGCTGATCTCGCGCCAGCCCTATGATGCGCTGCGCGACCTCACGCCGATCCAGCTGCTGGCCCGCGTGGCGGATATCCTGGTGGTGCCCATGTCCTCGCCGATCCGCACGGTGAGCGACCTGGTCGAGCACGCGAAGCGCAACCCCGGCCTCACCTATGGCTCGCCCGGCATCGGCACCTCCGTGCACATCGCCGGCGCGATGTTCGCGCTGGCCGCGGGCGTGGACATGGTGCACGTGCCCTATCGCGGCGGCGGGCCGGCGCTGACGGACCTGATCAGCGGCCATCTCAACCTCATGTTCGGCAATGCCAGCTCCACCCTGCCCTATGTGCGCGATGGCCAGCTCCGGGCGATCGCGGTGACCTCGGCCCAGCGTGCGCCCTATCTGCCGAATGTGCCGACCATCGCCGAATCCGGCCTGCCCAGCGTGGTGATCGACGAGTGGTACGCCTTCGTCGGCCCCGCCGGCATCCCGCAGCCCATCGTCGAGCGGCTGAATGCGGGGCTGAACAGCATCGTCACGCAGCCCGCCGAGCGGGCGCGCCTGCTCGACATGGGCGCCGAGGTCGTGGCCGGCAGCGCCGACGATTTCTCGCGCTTCATGCGCGAGGAGGTGGACAAGATCGGCCGCGTGGTGCGCGCCGCCGACATCCGGATGGAATAGATGGCACTGACGGGAAAGGTCGCGCTGGTCAGCGGCGCGAGCCGCGGCATCGGGCTCGCGATCGCGAGGCGGCTGGCGGCCGCCGGCGCGCAGGTGGCGCTGGTCGCGCGATCGGCCGAGGCGCTGCACGAGGAGGCGGCGAAGCTGCGCGGCGCGATCGCGATCGCCGCCGACCTGCGCGACGCGGATTCGGCGGCGATGGCCGTGGAGGAGACGGTCGCGCGGCTGGGCCGGCTCGATATCTTCGCGCATAGCGCGGGCGCCACACAGCGCGGCGATTTCCTCAAGCTGGGTGATGACGCCTGGGAAGACGGCTACGCGTTGAAGCTCTTCGGCGCCGTGCGATTGCTGCGCGCGGCCTGGCCGCATCTGGTAAAGGCGCAGGGCAATGCCGTGCTGATCGCCGGCGTCGGCGGCCGCGTCACCAGCGCGGACTTCACCATCGGCGGCTCGGTCAACGCCGCGCTGATGAACTTCACCAAGGCCATGGCCGATCGCGGCGTGCAGGACGGCGTGCGCGTGAACTGCGTGAACCCGGGCAGCATCCGCACCGACCGCCTCACCGGCCGCATCGCGACGGTGATGGAGGAACGCGGCCTCGACACCGAGCAGGCCGCCGCCGCGCTGGCCGCCGACACCGGCGTCGCGCGCTTCGGCGAGCCGGAGGAGATCGCCGAGGTCGTCGCCTTCCTCGCCGGACCTGGCGCCAGCTACATCCAGGGCTCCATCCTGGATGTGGATGGCGGCTGGGTGCGCGCCGTCTGATGGCACTCGACGACACCCGCAAGGGCGCCGTGCGCATGCGCGACGTGGCGCGCGTCGCGCAGGTGTCGACCATGACCGTCTCGCGCGCGCTGATGGATCCCAGCAAGGTCTCGCCCGACGTGCGCGCGCGGGTGGCCGAGGCGGTGAGCGCCGTCGGCTACGTTCCGAACAAGGTGGCGGGAAGCCTCTCCTCCAGCCGCTCCAAGGTGATCGGGCTGGTGGTGCCGAGCATCGAGAACTCGCTCTTCGCCAGCACCATCCAGGGCATCTCCGACGTGCTGCGGCGGCACGACCATCAGCTCATGATCGCGGATTCCGCCTATAGCCCGGAGGCGGAGGAGGCGGCGATCCGCGCCTTCCTGGAGCAGCGCGTGGCCGGACTCATCCTGCACGACACGACGCACACGCCCGACGCCGTGAACATGATCCGCCGCTCCGGCGTGCCGGTGGTGGAGAACGGCACGCTGACGCCCGAGCCGCTCGACATGGTGGTGAGCTACTCCAATCACGACGCGTCGAAGGCCATGACGCAGCATCTCGCACGGCTCGGCTACAAGCGCATCGGCTTCGTCAGCCTGCCCGCGGCCGCGAACCAGCGCAGCCGCGACCGCCAGCGGGGCTACAAGGCGGCGCTGGAGGAGCTGGGCCAGGGCTTCGACCCGCGGTTGATGCTGGAGATGCCGCCCGGCCTCGCCTCCGGCGCCGAGGCGCTGCTGCGGCTCGTCGAGGGCGGCGGCAATCCCGACGCGATCTTCTTCGCCGGCGACGTGCTGGCCATGGGCGCCTCGCTGGAATGCGCGCGGCGCGGCTGGCCGGTGCCGGGTAAGGTCGCCATCGCGGCCTTCGACAATTTCGACCTGCTCGGCCATCTCGTGCCGCCCGTCACCACACTGAAGCTGCCACGGCTGGAGATCGGCCGGCGCAGCGCGGAGGTGCTGCTGGACCGCATCCAGGGCCGCTCTTCGGCCGCCGTGGCAGTGGATCTGCGCTTCGAGATCATCCATCGCGGCAGCACGTGACGGGCTGGACAGGAAAAGCGTCGTGATTATGGTATCGGTATCATTTGAGGGCTGAACATGCGGCGCCAGGCTGCGTGAATGGCCGTCTCGTCCAGGGTATCGCTAAAGGGAGGACCGCGAGTGGCGGACCAGGTTCTGGGTTTCATCGGCCTCGGCCAGATGGGCAGCCGCATGGCGGCGCGCCTGCTCGAGGCCGGCCACAAGGTCGTCGTCTGCGACCGCGTGGCCAGCATCGTCGCCGAGCTCGTCGCGAAGGGCGCCACCGAGGCGGCCAGCCCGCGCGAGGTCGGCGACCGCGCGGACCTCGTCTTCGCCAGCCTGCCCACCCCCGCCATCCTGCGCGACGTGGCGCTCGGCCCGGACGGCGTGATCGCCGGCCAGCGCGCCCGCTGCTTCGTGGACCTCTCGACCACCGGCCCGCGCATCGCCGGCGAGGTCGCCGCCGGCTTCGCCGAGGCCGGCCGCTCCGTCTTCGACTGCCCGGTGAGCGGCGGAAAATCCGGCGCGGCCGCCGGCACGCTGGCGCTCATGGTCTCCGGCCCCCGCGGCGAATACGACGCGCTGGAGCCGGTGCTGAAGGTCTTCGGCAAGCCGTTCTTCTGCGGCGAGAAGCCGGGCTCGGCGCAGGTGATGAAGCTCTGCAACAACATGCTGGCCGCCACGGCGCTCGTCGCCTCGTCTGAAGCGATCGCCATGGGCGTGAAGGCCGGGCTCGATCCCGCGCTGATGTGCGAGGTGATCAATGCCAGCAGCGGCCGCAACTCCGCCACGCAGGACAAGTTCCCGCGCGCCGTCATCCCCCGCACCTTCGATTTCGGCTTCACCACGGGGCTCTCGATGAAGGATGTCGGCCTCTGCGTAAGCGAGGCCGAGGGGATGGGTGTCCCGATGGTGGTCGGCAGCGCCGTGCTCCAGATGCTGGGCGTCACCGCCGCCACCTACGGCAAGGAAAGCGACTTCACGTCGGTCGCGAAGATCCTGGAAAACTGGGCAGGGGTGGAGATCAAGAAATCATGAACACGAATATCAACCGCCGCGCGCTGCTGGCGCTGACCGGCACGACCGCGCTCGCCACGCCGGCGCTGGCCGCCTTCCCGGATCGGCCCGTGCGCGTCATCGTGCCCTGGCCGCCGGGCGCCTTCGCCGACGTGGTCATGCGGGCGCTCGCGCAGCCCATGCAGACCTCGCTCGGCCAGCCCATCGTCGTGGAGAACCGCCCGGGCGCGACCGGCGCGCTGGGCACGGAATTCGTCGCGCGCTCCGCCCCGGACGGGCACACGCTCATCCTCGGCAATGCCGAGACGCATGCGATCAACCCGCTGGTCTATCGCCGTCTCGCCTACAACCCCGCGGACTTCCAGCCCGTCAGCCTCTTCGCCCGCGCTCCCTTCGCGCTGGCGGTGAACCAGGCCATGGGTGTCAACGACCTCGCCGGCTTCATGGCGAAGGTCCGCGCGCAGCCGGGCCGGGTCAGCTTCGCCTCCTGGGGCGTTGGCAGCACCTCGCACCTGACGATGGAGCTGCTGCTCCGCTCCGCCAATCTGGAGGCGCTGCACGCGCCCTTCACCGGCCAGGCGCCGGGCATCACGGCGGTCATCGCCGGCCAGGTGGACAGCATGTTCCTCACCGCCGGCGGCGCCGAGGCCGCTTCGCGCGACGGGCGCGTGAAGGTGCTCGTGGTCTCCTCGGCGGAGCGCGTGCCGCTGATGCCCGACGTGCCGACGCTGCGCGAGGCCGGCGTCTCGGTCGAGGGCGGCAATTGGTTCGGCCTGCTGGCGCCGGCGCGCACGCCGATGGAGGCGGCCAACAAGCTGGCCCAGTCCATCGCCGAAGCGACCCGCGTGCCGGCCGTGATGGAGGTGTTCCGCACGCAGGCCGCGGTGCTCGCCACCAATACGCCCGAGGCCTTCGCCCGTTTCATCGCCGAGGACCGGGCGCGGTGGGAGGAGCCGATCCGCGCCCTGGACATCAAGATCGACTGAGCCTCGGGTGCCTGGTCCACGGATCAGGCGCACCCCTTACGTCGCACTTACACGACGGCCCCGCCTTCCATATCGCGGCGCTACGCGCCGCGGCGGCATGGTCTGCACCCTGAACCCATAGGGACAGCCATGCTCGACATCCTGCTTCTCCCGGGCGGGCTCGGCCTCTTCGCCGTGCTCGCCCTCTACGTTCATGCCTGCGAGCGCGTGTGACCATGACGCTCGAACTGTGGCTCGGCGGCGCCGTCGCATTCGGCCTGCTCGTCTATCTCCTCTGGGCCCTGCTGCGGCCTGAAAGCCTCTGAACATGACCTTCAACGGCTGGGCGCAGATCGCGCTCGTGCTGGGCATCGCCGTGATCGCGGCGGTGCCCGTCGGCAGATGGCTCGCCGCCATCGCGGAGGGGCGCCTCGGTGTCCTCTCCAAATTCGACAGCGCGCTGCTGCGCGCCGCGGGCGTGGACCCCGCGGGCCAGAGCTGGCAGCGCTACCTCCTCGCCATGCTGGCCTTCAACGCGGGCGGCTTCGCGCTGCTCTACATGATCCTGCGCCTGCAGGACGTGCTGCCGCTGAACCCGCAGGGCTTCGCCGCGATCCCGCCCTTCCTGGCCTTCAACACGGCGATCTCCTTCGTCACCAACACCAACTGGCAGGCCTATTCCGGCGAGGCGGCGATGTCGCACTTCAGCCAGATGGCCGGCCTCGCCGTGCAGAATTTCCTCTCCGCCGCGACCGGCATCGCGCTGGCCTTCGCGGTGGCGCGGGCCTTCGCGCGCGGCGGGCTGCAGCAGCTCGGCAATTTCTGGGCGGACATGACGCGCGTCACGCTCTACATCCTGCTGCCGGTCTCCCTCGTCGCGGCCTTCGCCTTCATCGCGATGGGCGTGCCGCAGACGCTGGACGCCAGCGCCGCCGCGGCCACGCTCGGCGGCGCGGAGCAGACCATCCCGCTCGGCCCCGTCGGCTTCCAGCTCGCCATCAAGCATCTGGGCACCAATGGCGGCGGCTTTTTCGGCGTGAACTCGCTGCACCCCTTCGAGGGGCCCTCGGCGCTGGCCACAGCCTTCCAGATCATCCTGCAGGTGGCGATTCCCTTCGGGCTCTGCCTCGCCTTCGGCCGCATCGTCGGCGACCGCCGGCAGGGCCGCGCTCTGCTCGCCGTGATGGTGGGCTTCGTGCTCGTCGCAACGCTCGGCATCTACGCGGCCGAGGCCGGCGGCAACCCGCTGCACATCGCGGCCGGCGTGGCGCCGGATCTCGGCAACATGGAGGGCAAGGACGTCCGCTTCGGCAACGCGCTCGTGGCGCTCTTCACGGCCACCACCACCGGCGCCTCCTGCGGCGCTGTCAACGCGATGTTCGACAGCTTCACGCCCCTGGGCGGCGCCATCCCGCTCTTCCTCATCCAGCTCGGCGAGATCGTGCCGGGCGGCGTGGGCTCGGGCCTCTACGGCATGGTGGTCTTCGCGCTGCTCAGCGTCTTCGTGGCCGGCCTGATGGTCGGGCGCACGCCCGAATATCTTGGCAAGAAGGTGCAGGCGCGCGAGGTGAAGCTCGCCATGCTGGCGGTGCTCGTGCTGCCGGCGGTGATCCTGGGCTTCTCGGCCGTCGCGCTGAACATCGCCATCGGCTCGTCCTCGCTGGCGAATGCCGGCCCGCACGGCCTGACCGAGATGCTCTACGCCTACACCTCGGCGGCGGGCAACAACGGCTCGGCCTTCGGCGGGCTGACGGCGGACACGCCCTGGCTCGACACGACGCTCGGCATCGCCATGGCGCTCGGCCGCTTCGGCTACGTGATCCCCGTGCTCGCCATTGCCGGCAGCCTGGCGGCCAAGCCGCGCACGCCGGAAGGCCCGGGCACGCTGCCCACCCATGGCCCGCTCTTCGCCGGCCTGCTGGCGGGCGTGATCCTGATCCTCGGCGGGCTGCAGTACCTGCCCGCCCTCGCCCTCGGTCCGATCGCTGAGCATTTCGCGATGCTCGCCGGCACCACCTTCTGAGAGAACGAACATGACCACCGCACCCGCCCTCCTGGACGGCCCCATCATCCGGGCCGCCGTCTGGGACGCGTTCCGAAAGCTCAATCCGCGGCAGCTGGTCCGCAACCCCGTGATCTTCGTGACGGAGGTGGTCTCCATCCTCGTCACGCTGCTCGCCATCCGCGACGCCGCGCTCGGCGGCACCTGGGGCTTCCAGGCCGGCGTCGCGCTGTGGCTCTGGATGACCGTGCTCTTCGCGACCTTCGCGGAGGCCGTCGCCGAGGGCCGCGGCAAGGCGCGCGCCGCCTCGCTCCGCGCCTCGCGCGGCGAGACGGTGGCGCGCTGGGTCCCGAACCCGGACGATCCCGTCATCACCGCCCCGCGCAACGCCTCGGAGCTCCGCCGCGGCGACCATGTGCTGGTCGAGGCCGGCGAGATCATCCCCTCCGACGGCGAGGTGGTGCAGGGCATCGCCAGCGTGAACGAGAGCGCCGTGACGGGCGAGAGCGCGCCCGTCATCCGCGAGGCCGGCGGCGACCGCAGCGCCGTCACCGGCGGCACCCTCGTGGTGAGCGACCGCATCCTGGTCCGCATCACCGCCGAGCCCGGCAGCACCTTCCTCGACCGCATGATCGCGATGGTCGAGGGCGCCTCACGCCAGAAGACGCCGAACGAGATCGCGCTCGACATCCTGCTGGCGGGCATGACGATCGTCTTCCTGATCGCCGTCGCCACGCTGGTCGGCTTCTCCAGCTACAGCGGCGCCGCGGCCTCGGTGGTCGTGCTCTCCGCGCTGCTGGTGACGCTGATCCCGACGACCATCGGCGGGCTGCTCTCCGCCATCGGCATCGCGGGCATGGACCGGCTGGTGCGCTTCAATGTGCTGGCCACCTCGGGCCGCGCCGTGGAGGCGGCTGGCGACGTGGACGTGCTGCTGCTGGACAAGACCGGCACCATCACCTTCGGCAACCGCGCGGCGGCCTCCTTCATCGCCGCGCCCGGTGTGAACATCCAGGAGGTGGCCGAAGCCGCCGTGCTGGCAAGCCTCGCCGACGAGACGCCGGAGGGCCGCAGCATCCTCGCCTTCGCGAAGGACAGGCACGGCGTCGTGGCCCCGCCGATGCCTTCCGAGGCGCGCCCCGTGCCTTTCACCGCGCAGACCCGTCTCTCGGGCATGGACCTGCCGCAGGGCTCCTACCGCAAGGGCGCGGTGGACAGCCTTTCGGCGGCGCTGAAGAAGCCCGTGCCGCCGGAGCTGGCGGCCGGGATCGACCGCATCGCCCGCGCCGGCGCCACGCCTCTGGCCGTGGCGAAGGACGGCCGGATCCTCGGTGCGATCGAGCTGAAGGACATCGTGAAGCCCGGCATCCGCGAGCGTTTCGCCGAGCTGCGCCGGATGGGCATCCGGACCGTCATGGTCACGGGCGACAACCGGCTCACGGCGGCGGCCATCGCGGCCGAGGCGGGCGTGGACGACTTCCTCGCCGAGGCCAAGCCGCAGGACAAGCTGGACTACATCCGGGCCCAGCAGTCCGAAGGACGCCTGGTCGCCATGGCCGGCGACGGCACCAACGACGCACCGGCCCTGGCCCAGGCCGATGTCGGCCTCGCCATGCAGACCGGCACCCAGGCCGCGCGCGAAGCCGGCAACATGGTCGACCTCGACAGCGACCCCACCAAGCTCATCGAGGTGGTGGAGATCGGCAAGCAGCTGCTCATCACGCGCGGCGCGCTGACGACCTTCTCCATCGCCAACGACGTGGCGAAGTACTTCGCGATCCTGCCGGCGATCTTCGTCGCGCAGTATCCGGGGCTGATGGCACTGAACGTGATGCACCTGACGAGCCCGCAGAGCGCCATCCTCTCGGCCGTCATCTTCAATGCGCTGATCATCGTGAGCCTGGTTCCGCTCGCGCTGCGCGGCGTGTCCTACGCGCCCGTCGGCGCGGCGTCGCTGCTGCGGCGGAACCTGCTGATCTATGGCGTCGGCGGAATCGTCGCGCCCTTCGTGGGCATCAAGATCATCGACGTGATCCTCACTGTCCTGGGAGTTGCCTGAACATGTTGCGCCCCCTTCTTTCCCTGCTGCTCGGCTCTACGCTGCTGCTGGGCGTCGCGGCTCCGCTGGCGGTCACCGCCGTCGCCGGACGCGTGATGCCCGAGCGGGCCGGCGGCAGCCTCGTCCGGCAGGGCGACCGCGTTATCGGCTCAGCGCTGATCGGCCAGAACTTCGAGGGCGACGAGTGGTTCCACCCGCGCCCCTCGGCAACCTCGGCCGCGCCCTATGATGCGTCCTCCTCGGCCGCGTCGCAGCAGGGCCCGACCAGCGAAACCTTGCTGAACACGATCAAGGAACGGCTCGGCGGCGCCCGCGACGTGCCCGCCGATGCCGTGACCGCCAGCGGCTCGGGCCTGGACCCGCATATCAGCCCGGAGAATGCGCGGGCCCAGGTCCAGCGCGTCGCCACCGCCCGCAACCTGCCGGCGACGCAGGTGGCGGCGCTGGTCCAGCAGTTCGTCGAGGGGCGCGAGTTCGGCCTGCTCGGCGAGCCGCGCGTGAACGTGCTGCGGCTCAACCTGGCGCTTCAGAACCTGCGCTGAGCGACTTGGCGCTATAGTCGGGCGGATGGCCGAGACCGAATCCGCCCGACCCGACCCCGATGCCCTCGCCGAGCTTGCGGCGCGGGAGGGGCGCGGCCGCCTCAAGGTGTTCCTGGGCGCCGCGCCAGGTGTGGGAAAGACCGTCGAGATGCTGGCCGAGGGCAAGCGCGTCCTGGCCGCCGGGCGCGACGTGCTGGTGGGCCTCGTCGAGACCCACGGCCGCGCGGAGACAGAGGCGGCGATCGCCCCGCTCCCCCTCCTGCCGTTGCGCGCCATCGCCTATCGCGGCCAGGTGCTCCAGGAATTCGACCTCGACGCCGCGCTGCAGCGGCATCCCGCCATCCTGCTGCTCGACGAGCTCGCGCACACCAACGCGCCCGGCAGCCGCCACCCCAAGCGCTGGCAGGATGTCGAGGAGCTGCGCGACGCGGGCGTCGAGGTCTGGACGACCATGAACGTCCAGCACCTCGAAAGCAGCGCCGAGGCCGTGGCCCGCGTCACCGGCGTGCGCGTCGCCGAGACGGTGCCGGACAGCGTGCTCGCCGGCGCCGATGCGGTGGAGCTGGTGGACATCCCGCCCGCCGAGCTGCTGGAGCGCATGCGCGCGGGAAAGATCTACCGCCCCGAGCAGGCCGAGCGGGCCATGCGCGGCTTCTTCAAGGAAGGCGCGCTCACCGCGCTCCGCGAGCTGGCGCTGCGCCGCACCGCCGACCGCGTGGATGCCGACGTCACCGGCTGGATGCGCCGCAACGCCGTGGCCGGCCCCTGGCCGGTGGGCGACCGCGTGCTGGCCCTGGTGCCGGGCAATGCACCGGCGGATGCAGTGCTGCACCAGGCGAAGCGCATCGCCGTGGCGCTGCGCGCGCCGCTGCTGGCGCTGCATGTGGAGCAGCCCGGCCAGCCCGGCGATCCCGGCCCCGGCCTTGCCCTCGCGCAGCAGCTCGGCGCCGAGACGGAGGTGACGACGGCGAGCGACCTTCCCACCGCGATTCTCGCCCATGCGCGCGCCCGGAATGCGACGCATATCGTCGTCGGCCGAGGCAACCCGCCGCTGTTGCGGCGGCTCCTCGGCCGCACGCTCATCATGGCGCTGGCCCGCCGCGCGACGGAGTTCGCGCTGCATGTCGTGCCCAATGCCGCCGTCCGCCCCACGCCGCCGCCTCGGCCCTGGCCCGCCTGGACGAGCTGGTTCGCCATCCCGCTCCTGGTGGGCGGCGCCACCCTGGTCTGCGACGCGCTGGACGGCAGGATTCCCGAGGCCGGGCTCGGCATGGTCTACCTCGCCGCCATCGTCGCGATCGCCGCGATCACCGGCCCCGTCCAGGCGAGCCTCGGTGCGGTGCTGTCCTTCTTCGCCTGGAACTATCTGTTCCTGCCGCCGCGCTACACGCTGACCATCGCCTCCGCGCAGGACGTATTGGGCGCCGTGATGTTTGGCGCCGTCGCCGCGCTGCTGACGGGCACGACGGGACGCCTCGGCCGGAACGTGCGCCTGGCGGCCGCGCGCCTCGCCGCGCTGCGGCGCCTCGCCGCGCTCTCGCGCCGGCTGAACGCGCAGGCCACGCTGCCGGAGCTGCAGACCGCCATCGTCGAGGAAGCGTCGCGCATCGCCGGCGGCCCCGCCTGCCTGCTGCTGCCGCTGGACGATGCGCTGGCCGCCACTCTCCCCGGCCAGTTCGCGCGCGAAGCCTCGACGGACGAGCCCGTGCTGCGCGCCATCACGCCGGACCATGCCACGCTGGACGACAGCGCCATGGCCTCGGCGCGCTGGGCCATGGCCAACGGGCGCGAGGCCGGCCGCGGCACGTCGACCCTGCCCAACAGCGCCTGGCGCTTCATTCCCCTCACCGCGCTGCGTGACGGCGAGAGTGCGATGCTCGGCCTGCTCGGTATCCGCCCGGAGCAGGATCATCCGGACCCGGAGGCCGATCGCGCTCTGGCGGCGCTGGTGGACCAGGTCTCCGTCGCGCTGGAGCGCGCGCGGCTTGTCGATGCCGCCGCTCGCGACCGCGCCCGTGGCGAGACGGAGGCGCTGCGCACGGCGCTGCTCACCAGCCTCGGCCACGACCTGCGCACGCCGCTCACCGTGATCCGTGGCGCGGCGGAGACGCTGCGCATCTCGAAACTGTCCGAAGCCACCCGCGCCGACCTGCTCGCCAGCATCGAGGAGGAGGCGACCCGGCTGGCGCGCTGGATGTCGGCCATCCTCGACATCGTGCGGCTGGAGACGGGACAGCTCACCCCGCGCGGCGAGCCTCTCGATGTCGGGCAGGCGATGGAGAATGCCGCGGAGCGGGCGAAGAAGACCTATCCTGGCCGGCGCATCGACATCGACGTGCCGTCCAGCCTTCCGAAACCGCGCCTCGATCCGGCCCTGCTGGATCGCGTGCTGGAGAACCTCGTGGACAATGCGTTGAAGTATTCGGGCGGCACGGTCCGTCTGGCCGCGCGGCAGGACGGCGCGCAGGTCGTGCTCGCGGTGGAGGATGACGGCCCCGGCATTCCGTCCGAGGACCTGCCGCGCATCTTCGATGCCTTCTTCCGCGCGAACCGCAGCGACAGCGTGGCCGCCGGTTCCGGCCTCGGCCTTTCCATCTGCAAGGGCCTGGTCGGCGCCATGGGTGGCCGCATCGCCGCGGAAAGCCCTGTCGCCGCCGGTCGCGGCACCCGCATCACCCTGCGATTCCCGACATGAGCCCCGCACCGCCCGCCATCCTCGTCATCGACGACGAGCCGCAGATCCATCGCTTCCTCGGCCCCGCGCTGGAGGCCGCCGGCTACGCGCCGCTGCGCGCCGACAATGCGCGCGAGGGCCTACGCCTCGCCGCCGCGCGCGGCCCGGCCTGCATCCTGCTCGACCTCGGCTTGCCGGACATGGACGGCAAGGAGGTGCTGCAGCGGCTGCGCGCCTTCAGCCAGATTCCGGTCATCGTCGTCAGCGCGCGGGACCGCGAGGCGGAGAAGGTCGCAGCCCTCGACGCCGGCGCCGACGACTACGTCGAAAAGCCCTTCGGCCTTGCGGAGCTACTGGCGCGGCTGCGCGCCGCGACGCGCCGCGCGCTGATCGCCGAGACGCCCTCTCCCACCATCACCACCGGTCCGCTGGAGGTGGATCTGGAGCATCGCATGGTGCGCGTGGAAGGCGCCGAGGTCGCGGTGACCCCGCGCGAATGGGAGCTGCTGGCGGCCCTGGCCCGCGACCTCGGCAAGGTGGTGACGCAGCGCCGCCTGCTCACCGAGGTCTGGGGCCCCGCGCATGCCGAGGACAGCCAGTATCTCCGCGTCTATGTCGGCCAGCTCCGCCAGAAGCTCGGCGAGGCGGCGCGGCTGCTGCGCACGGAGCCCGGCGTGGGCTACCGGCTGCTCGAGGAGACTTGAACGTCCGCCCGATTGCCGGGAGAGTTTCCCGACATTCCGAACGAGGTCCCATGCCCTACGAGGTCCAACGCGATTTCATCGGCTACGGCGCGAATCCGCCCGATCCGCAATGGCCCGGCGGCGCGAAGATCGCCGTCAACTTCGTGATGAACTATGAGGAGGGCTCGGAGCCGTCCTTCCAGCACGGCGACGGCTATACCGAGGTCGGGCTGACGGAATCCATGGGCCTCGGCCAGGTGAAGACCGGCCGCGACCTCGCCGGCGAGGGGATGTTCGAATACGGCAGCCGCGTCGGCTTCTGGCGGCTGATGCGCCTCTTCCAGGAGCGCAGCCTGCCGATGACCGTCTTCGGCTGCGCGCTGGCGCTGGAGCAGAACCCGGAAGCGGCCGCCGCCATCCGCGCCAGCGGCTTTGACGTCTGCTCGCATGGCTGGCGCTGGGTGAAGCATTTCGAGCTCAGCGAGGACGAGGAGCGCGAGCACATCCGCCTCGCCGTCGCGAGCCAGCAGCAGACGGTCGGCCATCGACCGGACGGCTGGTACTGCCGCTACGGACCTTCCGTGAACACGCGCCGCCTCGTGGTCGAGGAGGGCGGCTTCCTCTACGACAGCGACTATTACGGCGAGGAGCTGCCGCTTTGGCTGACTGTGGAGGGCAAGCCGCATCTGGTCGTTCCCTATTCGCTGACCAACAACGACGGCAAATATTCGGGCTGGATGGGGACCTCGGACCAGTGGTTCTCCTTCATCCGCGACGCCTTCGACATGCTCTATGACGAGGGAGCCAAAGGAAAGCCGAAGATGATGTCGGTGGGCCTGCACATGCGGCTGATCGGCCATCCCGCGCGCGCCATGGGGCTGCAGCGACTGCTGGACTACATGACGAGCAGGCCGGACGTCTGGATCACACGCCGTGTGGACATCGCGAAGCACTGGGTGGCGACGCACCCCTACAAGGCGAAGTGATGGAGCACCTTTCCGTCTCCGTGCGGGACGCGACGCTGCACGTCGCACGGACCGGAAAGGGGCCGGCGCTGCTGCTCATCCATGGCTGGCCGGAATTCTGGCTGACCTGGGAGCCGGTGATGCAGCGCCTCGCCGACCGTTTCACGCTGATCGCGCCGGATCTCCGCGGTTTCGGCGACAGCGACAAGCCGCGCGCCGATTTCGGCGCGGTCGAGCACGCCGCCGATCTGGTCGCGATCCTCGACGCGCTCGGTGTGGAGCGCGCGGGTGTCGTGGGCCACGACGTGGGCGGCGCGGTGATGCAGCCGCTCGCGCGCATGGCGCCGCAGCGCTGGACCGGGCTGTTCTTCTTCGACTTCGTCTATCCCGGCATCGGTGCGCGGATGGGCCTGCCCGACCGGCTCAGCGAGATCTGGTACCAGTCCTTTCACCAGATGGAGATGGCGCCCGCCCTCGTCGGCGCCACGCGCGACTCCTGCCGGACTTACTTCGCGCATTTCCTGCGCCACTGGTCGCACCGGAAGGACGCGTTCGACGAGGTGCTGGAGGAATTCACCGACAACTTCCTCAAGCCCGGCAACCTGGAGGGCGGCTTCGCCTATTATCGCGCCGCGCATGCCGGCCGCATCTCGATGATGAAGGGCGAGACGCCCGCCCTGCCGCCTATCACGGTGCCCACCTGCGTGCGCTGGGCGGAGCACGACCCGCTCTTTCCCTATGCCTGGACGGACCGCCTCGGCGAGACATTCTCGGACCTCGACCTCGCCATGTTCGAGGGCGTCGGGCATTTCCCGCACCGCGAGGATCCCGATCGCGCCGCGAGCGAGATCGCGCGCTTCTTCTCAGCGCACCGCTGAGGCGAAGGCCTCCGCGATCGCGTCGCGCCGCGCGACCCAGACCTGGTTGCCGAGGCTCGCCAGCTGCGCCAGCACGCGCTCGAAGGCCAGGAAGCGTGCCGGGCGGCCCACGATGCGCAGGTGGTAGCCGATGTTGAGCAGCCGCGGCTTCCCGGCGGCGGCCTCGGCCAGCAGGATCTCCAGTGCATCCTCCAGATACTCCACCATCTCGCCCGCGCGGACGAAGCCGTTCGGATGGAAGAACTTCATGTCGTTGGTGTCGAGCGCATAGGGCACCACCAGCAAGCCCGGATGCTTCGGGTCGCGATAGGGCAGGTCGTCGTCGAAGGCGTTGGAGGTGTAGAGGAAGCCGCGCTCCGCCAGCAGCCCACGGGTCCAGATGCTTTCGGAGCCACGGCAGAAGAAGCCGCGCGGGGGCGCGCCGCAGGCCTTTGCGATGGCCGCGATGTTGCGGTCCAGGTCGCGCGCCTCCTCCTCTGATGTCGCGTAGTCGGCATGCGGCCGCCAGAGCCAGCCATGCGCCGCACATTCATGTCCGCGCCGCGCGACCTCCGCGGCCTGCGCCGGCGCGCGCGCCACCGCGCGGCCGCACATCAGGAAGGTGGACTTCAGCCCATGCCGGTCCAGCGCGTCGAGCATCCGCCAGAGGCCGGCGCGCATGCCGTAGGCGAAGATCTGCTCCTGGCCCATGTCGCGCGTGCCGGGGGCGACGACGCTCAGCACCTCCCCCATGCGCTCCGACTGCGGGTCGCCGTCGCCGACCTGCTGCTCGGCCCCCTCCTCGAAGTTGACCACCACCGAGACGGCGAGGCGGGCGCCATTGGGCCAACGGAAATCGGGCCAGGCGCCGCCATAGCCGAGAAGGTCACGCATCATGCCGCCCACCATGCACGCCGCATGCCGCGCGGCCCAGGTCTTGCTTGTATACCAGATGAGCATGTGGAGGGCCCGGTCATGGCCACGGCTGAAGACATCGGCGAACGCATCGTGCGCGCCGTGCTGACGCGCCGGCTCGCGGCCGGCGAGCGCCTCGGCGAGAGCGAGCTCGCGACCCTGTTCGGCTGCAGCCGAACCATCGTGCGCGAGGCGCTGATCCGGCTCGCGGCGCGCCGCATCGTCGCGGTGCGGCCACGGCGCGGCTGGTTCGTCGTCGAACCCGGCGAGGAGGAGGTGCGCCAGGCCTTCGAGGCGCGCCTGGTGATCGAGACCGGCCTCCTGCGCTGCTCGCCCGCCCTGGCGCCGCGGGAGATGGAGCGCATCCGCTCCCACATGACCCGCCAGCGCGCCGCCCTGGGGCGGGACGATGCGGGCCAGAGCACCATGCTGCTCGGCGACTTCCATGTCTGCCTGGCCGAGTGCCTCGGGAACCACAGGCTCGCCGCCGCGCTGCACGACCTCACGGTCTGCACGACGCTGGCCGCGCTGCAGCACCAGACGCCCGAAGAGGCGGTCCACTCCTTCGCCGAGCATGAGGACATCGTGCAAGCCCTCGAGACCGGCGACATGCCCAAGGCGGAGGCATGCATGGCCTTCCATCTGAGCAGCTGGAGGAGGAAGCTGCAGGCCCTCGGTGAGGAGGATGACCTGAGCCGGCTGCGGCGCGCCCTCGTCGCCGCGGAATGACGCGCTGGCACGAGCATTGCTTCCATCTTGCATACAAGATTGGAAAGACCTCGATGCGCGGTGCACCCGCCCATGGCTGACGGCACCGACAGTGCGGCCCGCCTCGGGCATCGGCTCGACATGGACGGCATCCGCGTGCGCTACGGCCAGACGCTCGCCGTACGCGACGTCACGCTGAGCGTCGCGCCCAGCGAGATCCTGGCGCTCCTCGGCCCCTCCGGCTGCGGCAAGACCACGCTGCTGCGCACCGTCGCCGGCTTCATCAAGGCGGAGGCCGGCCGCGTCCTGGTGGACGGCGCGCCGATCGACCAGCTGCCGCCGGGCAAGCGTGGCGTCGGCATTGTCTTCCAGTCCTACGCGCTCTTTCCGCACATGACGGCGGCGCAGAACGTCGCCTATGGGCTGGAAGCGCGCGGGCGCCCCAAATCCGAGATCGTCCGCCGCGTGGAGACCGCGCTCGCCGCCGTTCGCATGGAGGCCTATGGCGAGCGCAAGCCCGGCGCGCTCTCGGGCGGCCAGCAGCAACGCATCGCGCTGGCCCGCGCGCTGGCCATCGAGCCCTCGATCCTGCTGCTGGACGAGCCCTTCGCCGCGCTGGACCGCTCGCTGCGGCTTGATCTCCAGCTCGAGATCAAGCGCATCCAGCGCCGCTTCGGCGTCACCTGCGTCCTCGTCACACACGACCAGGACGAGGCGATGAGCATGGCCGACCGCATGGCCGTGATGAATGCCGGCCGCGTCGAGCAGGTCGCCGCGCCGGCCGAGGTCTACGACAGGCCGGCCTCGGCCTTCGTCGCGGGCTTCGTCGGCACCACGAATCGGCTGCATGGCCGCATCGAGGCGCGCGAGGGCGCGGCCTATCTGGTGCGCCTGGATGTCGGTGCCATCGTCCCGGTCGAGAGCCCGCGAGGCTTTGCCGTCGGTGACCGCGTGCTGCTCTGCGCGCGGCCGGAGCAGCTGGCCCTGCGCGCCGCCGACGACGCCGATCCCGCGACCTGGTCCGGCCGCCTCCGCCTCTCGCTGCCCCTCGGCCCCGCCACGATCCATGACGTCGAGGCCGGCACCGCCGAGCTCAAACTGCACGAATCCCGACGCGGCGCGCCACCGGCGCCCGGCCCCGTCCGCCTCGGCCTCCTGCCCGGCGCGCGCCCCAGCCTCTTTCCCGAAGGAGAATCCGCATGAGCCCGATTCATCGCCGCAGCCTGCTCGCTGCGGGACTCGGCAGCGCCGCGCTGCCCTTCGCCGACGCGCGCGCGCAGGCCGCCATGACGGCCGCCGTCTATCCCGGCGGCTGGGACGAGGCGCTGCGCGCCGTGCTCGCCACGCGGCTGCGCGAGCAGCACAACATCGCCGTATCCTTCGATCCACTCTTCGCGGTGGACCAGATCACCAAGGCCCGCGCCTCGCGCGGGACGCCGCCCTTCGACGTCTTCGTGCTCGATCCGGGCCCGCGCGTGAGCGGCATCGACTTCGGCCTCTTCGAGGCCTTCGACCCGACCAAGCTGCCGAGCGCGGGCGTGCTGCCGACCGGCTACGCGGACCGCTACGGCGCGGCGGTGGCCGCGCAGGTGGTGGGCATCGCCTACAACCCCCAGAAGGTGCCGAAGCCGGCCGGCTGGCGCGACCTCTTCACGCCGCAATACGCGTCCAAGCTCGGCCTCACCGGCTTCGGGACAACCTTCGGCACCATCTCGCTGATCGAAATGGCGAAGGCGCTCGGCGGCTCCGAGCAGAACATGGACCCGCTCTTCACCGAGCTCCGCCGCATCCGCCCGAGCGTGGCGGCGGTGGCGCAGCCGGCGGCGATGCCCGGCCTGTTCCAGCAGGGGCAGATCGACGTGATGTACACCAACACCTACACGGTGACGCTGCTGCGCTCGCGCGGCGTGCCCATCGAATTCGCGGTACCGGAGACGGGCGCCGCCGCCTTCGTGACGACGATGCACATCGCCAAGGGCAGCCGGAACATCCCGCAAGCCTACACCTACATCGACACGATGATCAGCACGCCGGTGCAGACCGCGCTCTCCGCCGACCCCTACTTCTTCGTGCCGGTGAACAAGGAGGTGACGCCGGGCGCGGACGTGCCGATGCGCTCCATCGCCGACATCACCAACTTCGTCACGCATGACTGGGCAGTGATCAACCCGCTGCGCAACGCCTGGATCCAGCGCTTCAACCGCGAGATGGCGGGCTGAACCGGGCATGACGGGGAACGGCGTCTGGCGGCTCGCGCTGCCGCTTGCGATCGCGCAGGCGCTGTTCTTCCTCGCGCCGCTACTTCTGCTCGTCGGCACCTCGGTCGCCACTGACGAGAACATGACGCAGTTCACGCTGCGCGCCTGGCGCGAGGTGCTGGGCGACAGCTTCAACATCCAGTCGCTGCTGAACACGCTGCGGCTGGGCGCGCTGGCGGTGATCGCAACCTCGCTGCTCGCGGTGCCGCTGGCGCTGGTGCACATGGCGGCGGGGCCGGCGCTGAAGCGCGCCATCCTGATCGCGGCGGTGCTGCCGCTGCTGACCTCCGTGGTGGTGCGCACCTTTGCCTGGATCGTCATCCTCGGGCGTGAGGGCGTCATCAACTCGGTGCTGCTTTCGACGGGGCTGACCTCCACACCCGTCGCACTGCTGCAGACGGAGCCCGGCCTGATCATCGCGCTCACGCAGATCGAGATGCCGCTGATGCTGCTGCCGCTCATCGCGGCCACCGCGCGCATCGATCCGGCGCTGCTCGACGCATCGGTCTCCCTCGGCGGATCGCTGTTCCGCACCCTGCACCGCGTGATCCTGCCGTTGGCGCTGCCGGGACTGATCGCCGGCGCCACGCTGGTCTTCGCCAGCGCGGCGACGGCCTTCATCTCCCAATCGGTGATCGGCGGCGGGCGGCTCAACTACCTGCCGTCCCAGGTCTGGCAGCAGGCGATGGTGGTCTTCGACTGGCCGATGGCGGCGGCGATGGCGCTGACGCTCATGGGTTCAGTGCTGATGGTGGCGGGCGCGCTGTCGCTCGTCGGGCGGGGGGCACGGCATGCATAGGCTCACGGGCACGGACAGGCTGGTCGCGCTGGTCATCCTGGCGCTGGCCGCGATCGGGTTCCTGATCCTGGTGGGGCCGGTGCTGATCGTGCTGATCACCTCCTTCACCAGCTCGCGCGCGCTGCGCTTCCCGCCGCCGGGCCTGACCTTCCAGTGGTACCGGGAGCTCTTCGATCCGGTGCGGTCCGCGCAGATCCATGTGGCGGCGGGCAACAGCCTCATGGTCGCCGCGCTCACGGCCATCGCGGCGACGACGCTGGCCACGGGCGCGGCGCTCGCCGTGGCGCGCACGCGGGCGGCCTGGGCGCGCGTCGCCGAGGGCGCCTTCCTCGCGCCGCTGGTGCTACCGGGCATCGCCTTCGGCCTGGCCGCGCTGATGTTCTTCTCCTGGCTGCGTCAGCCGCCCTCGCTGTTCCTGCTCGTGGCGGGCCACACGATGATCGCCGCACCCTTCGCGCTGCGCACCGTCGGCGCGAGCGCGGCCAGCCTCAACCCCGCGCTGCTGGAGAGCAGCGAGGTGCTCGGCGCCTCGCCCTGGCGTACCTTCCGCAAGGTGGTGCTGCCGCTGATCATGCCCGGCGTGGCGGCGGGCGCGTTCCTGTCCTTCGTGTCCTCGCTGGACAACGTGCCGGTGTCGCTGTTCCTGTCCTCGGCGCAGACGGACATGCTGCCGATCCGCCTCTGGGGCATGATGGAGACGGCGCTGGACGTGCGCGTGGCCGCGGCCTCCGGCGTCCTCGTCGCCGTGGCCTTCGTTCTGCTGCTGGTGATGGACCGCGCGGTCGGGCTGACGCGGCGGATGTCCGTCTAAAGCGTGATGACCGAAGGCGCGAAGGCGCCGGGGGTCTGAATCACGCGCTAAAACAAAAGGCTAGACCATGATGCCTGAGCGAATGCGAACGCATCATGGTCTAAAGCGCCACGTCCCGATTGACGTCCTTGTAGAGCAGATAGGCCGTCTCGCCCCATCCGGTCGCGTAGAACTGCTGCGGCACGTAGGGGCCCATCCAGATGAAGTCGTCCTTCCAGCACTCGTGCCAGTCGCGCCCAAGGAGGTAGAGCCCCTGCCCTTCGAGCATGTAGAGCCCGTGCTCCATGATATGCGTCTCGACGAAGGGAAAGTAGGTGCCGGGCGCGAAGGACAGGATGTTGACCTCCATGTCCATCTCCATCCGCGCCTCGCCGAGCAGATACTGCCAGGCGCGCCCCGTGGTGTGCTTCACGACGCGCGGCGATTCCTGGCGGCTGCCGAAGAGATGGCCGGGTGGCGCTAGGCCGGGCGCCGGCTCGAAGCGGCGCTTGATCCAGATGATGCGCGCCGCCGTGTCGGCGAGGATCGTGTAGGCAGCCCCCGCCGGCACATAGGCGAAGCCGCCGGCAGAGAGCGAGCGCGTCTCCGCGGGCACGCCGATCTCCACCTGGCCGTCCAACACATAGAAGAAGTGCTCCAGCCGGTCCTCGCGCGGTGCCGTGGTGCCGCCGCCCGGCTCCATCACCAGCAGCGCCTGGGCGAAGCGCGCGCCCATCTGGGGGCTCGTGTGGAAATGCACCTTGGTCTTCACGAAGCCGGGGAGCCGGCTTTCGAGGATGCCCTCCGGCGGCATCACCGCGTAATGCGGCGTCACCATGGTGCGGTTGTTCCCGAAGATGCCGGGCGGGATGGTTCCAGGAAGCATGCTCATTCCAGCCTCTCGTCGGGCGGCGCGATGACGGTGGCGAGGTCGCGCAGCAGGGTCTTGTTGGGCAGCGGATCGAGCCGCATCTCGCGTGGCTCCAGGCGAGCGGTGCAGGCGTAGATGACCTTGCCGTCCAGCAGCATCATGCACTCCTTGCAGGCATTCGCGTTGAGGCAGGCGTAGCGGAAGGCGAGCGTCGGATCGCGGGCGATGCGCAGGCGGCGGAGGCCATCGAGGACGGACTCGCCGGGCTCGAAAGCGATCTCGAACTCGTCGCGGCGCGGCGCATCGCCGATGCCGCCGCGATGGATGGAGAGCGTGGCGACAGGCATCAGGCGGCCACCGGCAGGCGAGAGAGCGTGAGGCGCTCCCCGCGCATCTCCAGCAGCTGATTCACGCGCCAGGCCTCGTCCGTCTCGGAAAAGTCCTCGCGCTGATGGGCGCCGCGGCTCTCGGTGCGCGCTGTCGCGGCCTGCACCACCGTCTCGGCCACGAGGATCATCTGGCGCAGGTCGAACCAGTCGAGCCGCGCGAGGTCATGGGGCACGCCCGGAACGCCGGGCGGCGCATCGCCGATCTCCTCGCGCATCGCTTCCAAGGAGGCCGCAGCGCGCGCCAGACCGGCTGCGGTGCGGAACGGACCGACATCCGTGGACATCAGCCGCTGCAGCCGCGCGAGCATCTCGGCGGTGTTCGCCTCGGGGGCCCTCGCGTGCAGGCGCCCGGTCGCGGTCGCGGCGGCGGCACGCGAGAAGGCGGGCGTCTCCCCGGAGGCCGCGATCCGCGCCGCCTCGGCACCCGCGACGCGCCCATAGGCCAGCGCCTCGGTGATCGCATTGCCGGAGAGCCGGTTCGCGCCATTGGCGCCGCCCACGGCCTCGCCGGCCGCCAGCAGTCCCGGGATGTTGGTGCGCATCGCCGTATCCACGCGCACGCCGCCCATGTGGTAGTGGGCGATGGGCGAGACCTCGATGGCGTCGCGCGTGAGGTCGATGCCGTTCGCCGCGAGCCTGTCGATCACCGGACCGAAGGCGCTGCGGAGCTCCGCCTCCGGCACATGCGTGAAGCTGAGCCAGGCCCCGCCGGCGGGCGAGCCGCGGCCGGCCTCGGCCTCCTTGGTGATCGCATAGGTCGCGAGGTCGCGCGTGGTGCTGTACTTGCCGTTCTCGGCATCGCCGCCCCAGCGGTCGAGGAAGTCTTCCATCGCGCCGTTCAGCAGCCGGCCACCGAGCTTGTAGCGGAAGGGATCCCACATGATCGGGTCCATGCCGATCAGCCGCGGCGCGAGGTGCCCGATCGGGAAGAACTGCACGAACTCCATGTCCTGCAGCACGGCGCCCGCGCGCAGCGCCAGCGCATAGCCGTCGCCCGACATGTTGAGGCTCGCGCTGTTGCGCGCGTAGAGCCGCGTGAGCCCGCCCGTCGCGACGATGGTGGCGCCGGCGCCGATGGTCAGCGCCTCGCCCGTCGCGACATGCAGCGCGGCCGCGCCCGTCACCGCACCGTCCTGCACGATGAGGTCCGTCACCGCGACCTCGCCGATGCGCCGGATCGCCGGCCCCACGCGCTGCACCTGCGCGCGCAGCGTACGCGAGACGGCGGGGCCGGTGGCGAGGAAATCCACATAGACGCAGCGCGGCCGGTCATGCCCCGGCGCCTGGACCGCGGCGAAGCCGTTGCCGCTGCGCGCCCAGCCGACCTTCCACGCATCCATCTCCAGGATGCATTCCGCGCCGACCTCGCAGAGCAGCGCCGCCAGCTTCGGATCGGAGAGCCCGCGCCCCGCCGTCAGCGTGTCGGCGAGGTGATGCTGCCAGTGGTCATCGGGCCCGACGGCGGCGGCGACGGTCATCTGCGCCATCACCGTCGCGCCGCCGCGGCCGATCAGGCTGCGGTCCAGCAGCAGCACCCGCTCGGCGCCGCGCCGGGCCGCCTCGATCGCGGCGTACATCCCCGCGCCGCCCGCGCCGATGATGAGGACATCGGCTTCCAGATGCCGCACGTCCGCGGTGCTGTTCACGATCATGCGCCGCAGCATAGCCCCGCACGGGCGCGTGCCTAGTCGAGGTGGATGTTCGCGGTCCGGATCACGCGGCCCCAGGCCTCCTGCTCCTCCTTCACGAGCTCGGCGAGCTGCGGCGTGGTCATCGGCTCGGCCACGGAGGCCTGGCCGCGCAGGATCTCCAGCATCTGCGGATCCTGCAGGCCGCGCGCCACCGCCTCGTTGAGCAGCGCCACGACCGGCGCCGGCGTGCGCGCCGGGGCGAAGAGGCCCTGGAAGATGCTGACGGAGAGGTCCACGCCCTGCTCCTTCATCGTCGGCACGTTGGGCAGCAGCGGCAGGCGCTCCGGCGAGAGCACGGCAAGCACGCGGACATTGCCATCGCGCGCCAGCGCCTCGGCCGCGCCGGCGGGCAGGATCATGGAATCCACCTGGCCTGCCGCCAGCGCCTGCGCCGCCGGCGCCGCGCCGGTGAAGGGCACGTGCAGCAGCTCGATCCCGGCCGTCTCGGCGATGCGCAGCATGGCGATCTGCGAGACGCTGCCCACGCCCCAGCTCGAATGCGTCAGCCCGCCCGGCCGCGCCTTGGCCGCGGCGACGAAGGCGCGGAGGTCCGCAAGGCTCCGCTGGGTCGGCCCGACCGCGAGCGCGAGCGGCACGCGGGTGATGAGGTTCACCGGGATGAAGTCGCGCTCCGGCACGTAGGGCAGGTTGCGCATCGCCGCCGGGTTGACCGCATGCGTGTCGGTGACGCCCACCAGCATCGTCAGCCCGTCCGCCGGCGAGCGCGCGACCAGCGTCGCACCGATGCTGCCATTGGCCCCCGGGCGGTTCTCCACGACGACGGTATGGCCGAGCGTCGCCGTCATCGGCTGCATCAACCCGCGCGCGAGGATGTCGGTGATGCCGCCGGGATTGTAAGGCACGACCAGCCGCACCGTGCCGGAGGGCAGCGCCGACTGCGCCAGGGCAAGGCGGGGCGCGGCGAGGCCGAAGGTGAGCGTGGCCAGGGAGCGGCGGGACAGAACGGGCATCGGACCTCCAGTGAGGAAAGGCCGGCGTTGTTCTCCCTGCGGCGGATATGAGCAGACGAAGCGGGATCGAGGAAGAGGCTTCTACGCCGTCGCCAGCGCGGCACGCAGCAGCCGCTGCAGCTGCGCGGCGGCTTCGCCGTCCAACGCAGCCAGCGTGCGCCGATGGGCCTCGCGCGCCGCGGGCTCGATGCGCGGCAGCAGCGTGCGACCGGCCCGCGTGAGCGTGCAGAGCATGGCGCGCCCGTCCGACGCGTCGCGCCGGCGCTGGATCAGCCCGCGGGCCTCCAGCCGCCCGAGCGTGCCGGCCGCCGTGCTGCGGTCGAGCGCCACGTCGGCGGCCAGGGTGCTCTGGTCGGCCGTGCCGCGCGCGGCGATGGCGCTGAGCAGGCTGTACTGCACCGGCGTCACGCCGAACTCCGCGGTGAGCTCCATGAAGAGCGCGACGTGGAGCTGGTGCAGCCGGCGGATGAGGAAGCCCGGTCGATCGGCGAGCGGCCAGGCCTCTTCTGCCGAGGAATCGGGCGTCGCCGCCGCGCCCCTGCCGCGATTCCGTGCAGGCGTCCCGTCGAGCTCCAAGGCAGGCCTCCGAAGTCGATTGCGCCGGCCGGATTGCGCCGCGCATATCTTCAGCATACGTAACATCTGCCGGAGAAGATCGCCATGCCCACGCTCTCGCGCCGCTCGGCCCTCATCGCCGGCTCCACGCTGCTGGCCGCGCCGCATGTGGCCCGCGCGCAGGCCGCGATCAAGCTGACGCTGCCCTGGCTGGCCCAGGGCTCGACCGCCTATTGCTACATCGCCAAGGAGATGGGCGCCTTCTCCCGACGCGGCCTGAACGTCGAGACCTCGCGCGGCTTCGGCTCCGTCGCCGCCGCGCAGGCGTTGGCGCAGGGCCAGTTCGACTACGCCGTGGTCGGCGCCGGCCCGATGATCCTGGCCGCGGCGCGCGAGTTGCCCATCACCGGCCTCGCCACCGTCAACTACGACATGACCATGGGCATCATGATCCGCGCGGACAGCCCGATCCGCACCGCGAAGGACCTGGATGGCAAGCGCATCGGCGCCGTGCCGACATCAGCGGAATACCCCTTCTGGCCGGCCTTCGCGCGCCGCGCCGGCGTGGACCTCTCGAAGATCACGATTCAGCAGGTGGACAACCGCGTGCTGGAGCGCTCGCTGATCGACCGGCAGGTGGACGCCATCACCTCCATCGCCTCCTCCAGCATCCCGGTGATGCAGGCGCAGAACGCGCAGAGCCGCTTCATCCCTTATTCCTCCGCCGGGCTGAACTTCTACGCCAACGTCATCTGCACGCGGCCCGAGACGCTGCGCGCCAACGCGGCCCAGGCCGAGGCAATCACCGATGCGCTGCTGGAGGCTACGGCCTTCCAGCTCCGCGAGCCGGAACGCGCGCTGGACATGTTCGTCAAGCAGGTGCCGGAGATCGGCATCACCTCGGGCGGACGCGAGAATGCGCGGCTGTCCCAGGGCATCATGCAGGCGACGATCCTGCGGCCCGAGGCGATCGACGGCGGCCTCGGCATCACCGACATGGCCGCCTGGAACGCCATGACCGACCTCGTGATGGAGTTCGGTGCGCCCGCCGACGCCAAGCGCCCGGCCACCGACGCCATCATCACCAACCGCTTCGCCGGCAAGATCAAGCTGACGCCGGCCGAGTGGGCAGCACAGAGCACACGCCTCGCGCCCTTCAAGGCGATGCTCGGGTGATCCGCCTCCGCGGAGTCCGCAAGACCTATGCCTCGCCGGCCGGTCCGGTCGAGGCGGTGGCGGGCGTCTCCTGCGACATCGCGGAGAGCGAGTTCGTCTCGATCCTCGGCCCCTCGGGCTGCGGCAAGTCCACACTGCTGATGATGCTGGCGGGGCTGGAGAGCATCACCGCCGGCAGCATCGAGATCGACGGCAAGCCGTTGGAGGGACCCCGCCGGGATGTGGGCCTGGTCTTCCAGGACGCGACGCTGCTGCCCTGGCTCTCCGCGCGCGACAACGTGCTCTTCCCGATCAAGATGATGCGGCTGCCGCGCCAGGACTACGTCGCGCGCGCCGAGGAGCTGCTGACCTCCGTCGGCCTCGGCGACTTCATGGAGAAGCGCCCGCGCGAGCTCTCCGGCGGCATGCGGCAGCGCGTGGCGCTCTGCCGCTCGCTGATCCAGCAGCCTTCCATCATGCTGATGGACGAGCCCTTTTCCGCCCTCGACGCCATCACGCGCGACGAGATGGCGCTGGTGCTGCTCGACCTCTGGGCCCGGCACCGCAAGACCGGGATCTTCATCACCCACAGCATCCGCGAGGCGGTGATGCTCTCCGACCGCGTGCTGGTCATGACGCGCCGTCCGGCCGTCGTCGTGGCCGACATCCGCATCCCCTTCGCCCGCCCGCGCGACGAGACCGTGCAGGACAGCGCGGAGTTCATCGCGATCGTGGCGCGGCTGCGCGGCATGATCGAGCACAGCATCCGGGCCGCGGCATGAGCGCCACGGAGACTGTGCTCATCCCGCCGCAGGAGGCGGCTACCGCCCTGCCTCCGGCCGAGCGACGCAGCCTCGCCGACCACCCGCTGACGCGCCTGCTGCTGCCGCTGCTCTTCGCGGCCGCGGTGATCGGCCTCTGGGAGGCGATGGTGACGTGGTATGCAGTGCCGGAGGTGATCCTGCCCGCGCCGAGCCGCGTCTGGCGGCGCATCCTGCAGACCTGGCCCTTCCTGCTGCAGCACGCGGTGCCGACGGGCGGGGAATCGGCGCTGGGCTTCGTGCTCGCCACCGTGCTCGGCATGGGCATCGCCCTGCTGCTGACCTATTCGAAATGGGCCTATGTGACGCTCTATCCCAATGTCGTGCTGCTCCAGCTCATCCCCAAGATCGCGCTGGCGCCGCTCTTCATCGTCTGGCTCGGCATCGGCTCCTCCTCGCGGCTGGCCTTCTCGGTCTTCATCGCCTTCTTCCCCGTGGTGATCGCGACCCAGACCGGGCTCAACGCCACGCCGCCGGACATGCTCCGCCTCTGCAAGGCGCTGACGGCGCGGTCCTGGCAGGTCTTCCTCTCGGTGCGCTTCCCCTATGCCCTGCCGCATATCTTCGCCGGGCTGAAGATTGCCGTGACCTTCGCCATCATCGGCGTCATCGTGGGCGAGTTCATCACGGCCCAGGCCGGGCTCGGCTATCTCGTCCTCTTCGCCGCCAGCCAGGCGGAGACGGCGCTCGTCCTGGCCTCCATCGCCATGCTCTGCGTGGTGGGCCTGCTGCTTTACGGAATCGTCGCCGGGCTGGAGCGGATCATCCTGCGCAGATTCGGTCACTGAGGAGGAATAGGCCATGCAATACGACACCCTGCTGAAAGGCGGCCGAGTGGTCTGCCCCGCCTCCGGCATCGACGGCGTCATGGACGTCGCGGTGAAGGACGGCAGGATCGCCGCCATCGAGACGGAGATCCTGCCCAGCACGGCGAAGGAGGTCATCTCCGTGAAGGACCAGATCGTCCTTCCCGGCATGATCGACACCCACGCGCATATCTACACCTACGTGTCCGGCCGCTTCGGCCTGCCCGCCGACATGGCCGGCGTGGACAGCGGCGTGACCTCGCTGGTGGATCAGGGCGGCGCCTCCTGCATGACCCTGCCGGGCTTCCGCGAGTTCATCGCCAAGCCCGCGAAATCGCGCGTCTTCAGCTTCATCAGCGCCTATGTCGTGGGCGGGCTGGAGGGGCACTACTACCCGACGCTCTACGGTCCCGAGAACGTGGATGTCGATGCCACCGTGAAGATGGCGCACGCCCATCCCGGGCTCGTGCGCGGCGTGAAGGCGCATGCGGAGCTGGGCGGCATCGCGCGCTACGGCCTCGAGGTGATGAAGAAGGCCGCGCAGATCGGGCGCGAGGCGGACCTGCCGGTCTATTGCCACTTCGGTCAGCTCTGGCCGACGCCGACCGGCGGCACCAACGGCGTCGATCCCGACGAGATCCTGCCGCAGATCATCCCGCTGCTGCGCCCCGGCGACATCCTCGCGCATCCCTTCACGCGCCATCCCGGCGGCTTCGTGGATGCGCGCACGGGCAAGGTGCACGAGATCGTGCAGGCCGCACTGGATGCCGGGCTGAAGACGGATGTGGGGCATGGCTCCCACTTCTCCTTCAAGATGGCGCGGATCAGCCTCGACGCCGGCATCATGCCGGACACGCTGGGCGCCGACATGCACGGCTACAACACCCGCATGCCCGCGCCCGGCACGCCCGACAAGCATTCGGATCCGGAAGAGGATCATCCCTTCACCGGCAAGGCCCGCTTCTCGCTGACCCTGGCGATGAGCGAGATGCTCGCGCTCGGCGTGCCCTTCGAGAAGGTGATCCGCATGGTCACCACCGGCCCCGCCGCGATGCTGCGCATGGACGACGGCATCGGCACGCTGCGCATCGGCGCCGCGGCGGATGTTTCCGTCCTCAACGACCTGCGGGGGAAATTCCGCATGGCCGACAACGAGGGCACGGAGGTCATCGCCGACCGCCTGCTGCAGCCCGCCTTCTGCCTGAAGGATGGGGTGCGCTACGATGCCACGGCGCCCATCCTGCCGGCGGCCATCGCGGCCTGAGCATGCGGGAAGGTCAGGGCGTCGGCGCGGCCGTCCTCCGCAAGGAGGACGACCGCTTCCTCCGCGGACGCGGCCGCTACGTCGCCGACATTGCGATGCCGGGCCTGCGCGAGATCGCCTTCCTGCGCAGCCCGGTGGCGCATGGGATCGTGCGGTCCATCGGCAAGCCCGTCGGCTTCGAGCGACAGGTCTTCACCATGGCCGACCTCGACGGCGTGCTGCCCATCCGCGCGCCCTCCTCGCTGCCCGGCTTCCGCAAGACGGACCAGTGGCCGCTCGCCCATGGCCGCGTGCGACAGGTCGGCGACCCCATCGCCATGGTGATGGCCGCGACGCGGGCCGAGGCCGAGGACATCTGCGAGGCCATCGCCCTCGACATCGAGGAGCTGCCCGCGGCCACCGACATGCTCGCGCATCGCGCCGGCCCGCCGATCCACGAGGGCTGGCCCGACAATGTCGTGCTGGAAGCCAACGTCGCGGACGACCTTTCCGACATCGACGCTGACATCGTCGTGCGTCGGCGCCTGCGCACGGCCCGCCAGCACATGGCGCCGATGGAAGGGCGTGGCATGGTCGCGCGCTGGGACCCGCGCCTCGGCCAGCTGGAGATGCACTCCTCCTCGCAGATGGTGCATGTGACCAAGACGGGCCTCGCCGAATGCCTGGGCCTGCCGGAATCCGCGGTGCGCGTCATCAGCCCCGATGTCGGCGGCGGCTTCGGCTACAAGGGGATCCTCCTCCAGGAGGAGGTCGCGATCGGCTGGCTCGCGCGGCGCCTCGGCGGCACGCCGCTGCGCTGGATCGAGGACCGACGCGAGGCGCTCTCCGGCCAGGCGAATTGCCGCGAGCATCACTACGACATCACCGTCCATGCCGACCGCGACGGGCGCATCCTCGCCATCGATTGCGAGGCGCATGTGGATAGCGGCGCCTATTCCGCCTATCCCTTCAGCGCCTGCCTGGAGGCGGCGCAGATCGGCTCCATCCTCCCCGGCCCCTATGTCGTGCCACGCTTCCGTTGCCGGACCTGGAGCGTCGCCACCAACAAGCCGCCGATCCTGCCCTATCGCGGCGTGGCGCGGACGGGCGTGTGCTACGCGCTGGAGACCACGCTGGACGCCGTGGCGCGAAAGGCCGGCGTGGATCCCGTGACGCTGCGCCTGCGCAACCTGCCGCCGCCGGAGGCGATGCCCTACGTCAACGTCACGAAGAAGATCTTCGACAGTGGCGACTATCCCGAAGCCATGCGGCGCGCAGCGGAAGCGGTCGATGCGACGGGCTTCCCCGCGCGCCAGGCCGAGGCGCGGGACAAGGGCCGCCTCATCGGCCAGGGCTTCGCCGTCTTCTGCGAGCAGGGCGCGCACGGCACCAGCGTCTATCACGGCTGGGGCATCCCCTTCGTGCCTGGCGCGGAGGCCTGCCAGGCGCGCCTCACGCCCGATGGCGGGCTGGAGCTGCGCGTCGGTGTGCACAGCCATGGCCAGGGCATGGAGACCACGCTGGCGCAGGTCGCGCATGAGGTGCTGGGCGTGCCGGTCGACCGCGTGCAGCTCATCCACGGCGACACGGCACTGACGCCCTATTCCACCGGCACCTGGGGCAGCCGCAGCGCCGTCATGGCCGGCGGCGCGGTGGGTGACGCCTGCGCCGAGCTGCGCCGGCGCCTCCTGCCCATGGGCGCGCATCTCCTGCAGGCCGATCCCGCCGAGGCCGTTTTCGAGGACGGCGCCGTCCGCGTGGGCGGCGCGAGCGTCAGCCTCGCCGAGATCGCGCGCACCTTCTTCCGCGCTCCCCAGAACCTCACCGAGCCGATGCAGGCCGAGGGGCTGGAATGCACCGTCGGCCACAAGACGAAGCGCGACACCGGCACCTTCAGCTACGCCGCGCATGCCGTGGAGATCGAGCTCGACGCCGCCACCGGCCATGTGACGCTGACGCGCTACGTGATCGTCGAGGATGGCGGCGTGCTGCTGAATCCGATGATCGCCGACGGCCAGGTGCTGGGCGGCACCGCGCAGGGCATCGGCACCGCGCTGCTGGAGGAGATGCCCTACGACAGCGCCGGCCAGCCGCTGGCCTCCACCTTCGTCGACTACATGCTGCCCGGCGCGGCCGAGGTGCCCGACATCGAGATCCTGCACATGGAGACGCCGAGCCCCATCAGCCGCTTCGGCCAGAAGGGCATCGGCGAGAGCGGGGCCATCGGCCCGCCGGCCGCCATCGTGAACGCGATCAACAGTGCCATCGCGCATCTCGGCCGCGAGGTCACGGACCTGCCCGCCAGCCCCGAGCGAATCCTGGCTGCCCTCGCATGAAGCCCGCCGCCTTCGAGCATGCGTCGCCCGCCGAGGCGAAGGACGCCTTCGCCCTGCTGACACGCGCGGGCGCGAAACCGCTCTCCGGCGGGCAGTCGCTTGCGCCCACGATGAACCTGCGTCTCGTGCGGCCTGCGCTGCTCGTGGACGTGAAGCGCCTGCCCGGGCTGCGCGGATTTTCCGAGCAGGCGGACCATCTCCGCCTCGGCGCCGCCACGACGCATGCCGAGATCGAGGACGGCCTCGTGCCCGACGTGACCAATGGCCTGATGCGCCACGTCGCACATGGCATCGCCTATCGCGCCGTGCGCAACCGCGGCACGATCGGCGGCAGCCTCGCCCATGCCGATCCGGCTGGCGACTGGCCCAACGTCATGGCCGCGCTGGGCGCGACCATCGTGGCGCTCGGCGCGGAGGGTGAGCGGCGCATCCCCGCCGACGCCTTCATGCTCGCCTCCTTCACCACGGCGCTGAAGCCTGGCGAGATCATCCTCGCCGTGGAGATTCCGCGCATCTCTGCACGCTGGGGCTACTGCAAGATCAACAGAAAAATCGGCGAGTTCGCCAAGGCCATCGGGGTCGCGATCGAGACGCCGCGCCGCCTCCTCGCCGGCGCGGTGGACGGACCGCCGGCGCTGCTCGATTCCGTCGACGACATCCCGGCGCGCCTGACATGGCTCGACACAGCCCAGCAGCGCCTCTCCACTATCGCCGTCCAGCGCGCGATCGCCATGATGGAAGCCCCGTGATCACCCTGACCGTCAACGGCGAGGCACGGACTCTCGCCGCCCCAGCCCGCACGCATCTCGCCGATGTGCTGCGCGAGCATTGCGGACTCACGGGCACCCATCTCGGCTGCGAGCAGGGCGTCTGCGGCGCCTGCACCGTGATGGTGAACGGCTCGCCCGCGCGCTCCTGCCTGCTCTACGCGCACGAAGCCGCGGGCATGGAGGTCACCACCATCGAAGGCCTGGACGACGACCCCGTCGCCGAGGCCCTGCGCGCCGCTTTCAGCAAGCATCACGCGCTGCAATGCGGCTACTGCACGCCGGGGATGATGATGACGGCGCGTGACATCGTGACGCGTCTCGGCGCCGTGGACGAGGCGCGCATCCGCGACGAGCTCGCCGGCAACCTCTGCCGCTGCACCGGCTATCGCGGCATCGTGCGCGCCATCGCCGAGGTCGCGGCGAGCCGGCCGGCAACGGTAGCCGCGCAGCCCCGTCGCGAGGCGCCTTCGACGCCGCCACCCGCCGCCATGCCCCGCATGGAATCCGCCGCGACGCCGCTCGCCAACCGGCTGGAGCACCAGGAGACGATCGCCCTCGGCCTGGACGATGCCTGGGCCATCCTCTCCAACCCCACGCGCGTCGCCGCCTGCCTGCCCGGTGCGCGGCTGATCCGCCAGGAAGGCGAGGCTGTCGAGGGCGAGGTCGCCGCCGCCCTCGGCCCCTTCACCGCACGCTTCGCCGGCAAGGGCACCCTCACCTTCGATCACGCGGCCCATAGCGGCACGCTGCGGGGCCAGGGCCGCGACGGCGGCAACGGGGCGGAGGGCGAGGTCACCTGGCGGCTGGAGCCTGCCGGCAAGGGCTGCCTGCTGAAGCTCGATCTCGGCTGGCGCCTGACCGGCCCGCTGGCGCAGTTCTCGCGGCCCGGGCTGGTGCGCGGGCTGGTCGCCGGCCTCGCCTCCGAATTCGCGCGCAACCTCGAACGCGCCGCGCGTGGCGAGGCGCTGCCGGCGCAGCCCTCTATCTGGGCGATGATGATGCGGATGGTCCGCGGCTGGTTCGGCCGGTAGGCTTGCCAAAGCGGCGCGTACAGGCTTCAAGGCGCGCCCCTCCCCATCCGGTCGCAAGAATGTCCCCCGTCATCGGCATCGATTTCGGCACCACCAACAGCGTGGTCACCGCCCTGCGCGCGGACGGCAGCGTCGCCGTGCTGAAGCACGACACCGCCGAGGTCTTCCGCTCCGTCCTCTGCTTCTGGATGGACACCGAAGGGCGTACGCGTCACGCGGCCGGCCCGAGGGCGATCGAGGCCTATCTCGACGACCCCTTCGACGCCCGCCTCATCATGTCGATGAAGAGCTACCTGGCGCAGCGCAGCTTTTCCGAGACGCGCATCCTCGGCCGCTCCTGGAACCTGGAGAACCTGATCGCGGCCTTCCTGCGCCATCTCCTGGCGCCCTTCCAGGACGAGCTCGCGGGCGCGCAAGTCGTCGTCGGCCGCCCGGTGCGCTTCGTCGGCGAGACGGCGGACGACGCCTTCGGCAACCAGCGCCTCGTCGCCGCCCTCGCCGCCGCCGGCCTGCCGGACGTCCAGGTCGCCTTCGAGCCCGCCGCCGCCGGCCATCGCTTCGCGCAGTCGCTCGACCGGCCTGCCACCGTCCTCGTCGCCGATTTCGGCGGCGGCACGAGTGACTTCTCCGTCCTGCGCTTCGATCCCGGTCCGCCCCGCCGCGTGACGCCGCTCGGCCATTCCGGCGTCGGCATCGCCGGCGACGCCTTCGACTTCCGCATCATGGACCACGTGGTCTCGCCGCTGCTCGGCAAGGGCGGCACCTACCGGCCCTGGGGCAATGATCTTCCGATCCCGCCCAGCTGGTACGTGAACTTCGCGCGCTGGCACCTGCTCTCGCTGATGCGCGCGCCGAAGACGCTGCGCGACATCGCCGACGTGGCCCGCACCGCCGCCGAGCCGCAGAAGCTGGCGCATCTCGTCCGGCTCATCGAGGACGAGGCGGGCTACGCGCTCTACCGCGCCGTCTCGGGCGTGAAGGCTGCGCTCTCCGGCGCGGACCAGGCCCGCCTCAGCTTCCGCCACGCGGATTTCATCGTCGAGACCGACATCGCCCGCTCCGATTTCGAATCCTGGATCGCGCCGGAGCTCACCGCCATCGCCGGCGCCGTGGACGCTGCCCTTGATGACGCCGCCATGGCGCCGGACCAGGTGGACCGCGTCTTCCTCACCGGCGGCACCTCACTCGTCCCGGCCGTCCGCCGGCTGTTCGAGGACCGCTTCGGCGCTGGGCGGGTCGTCGCGGGCGGCGAATTCGTCTCGGTGGCCGAGGGCCTGGCGCTGATGGGCGAGACGACCGTTACACCACTTAAAGTGGCACCTTAAGAACAGACACAATTCGAATAATATATTTCGACCCTCATGCCTTCAACCAATAGTTGCGGACGTTGTATGGAGGTGCATGAACCAAATGCACGGGAGCAAACCCATGCATCGCCTCGTCCTCACCGCCGCCCTGACGCTCCTGACCCTGCCCGTCATGGCCGCCCCTGCCGATCGCGCCAGCCGCGCGCGGAACGCCCTCGCCAGCCATTGCCAGGCGGATTGCCTGCAGCAGAATTCGCGCTCGGGCCGTCCCCAGCCGGTCCAGGCCTGCCAGATCCGCTGCGCCGCCGCCCTGTCCTTCGCACGTGACGAGGGGCGCAGCCGGGCCGTCGTGTCCGGTCGTGGCGCCCGCGTTTCCGTCCAGCCCGTCCAGATGGCGGCCCAGCTCGTTCCGGGCCATGTCAGCGTCGTCTTCGCAGCCCGCACCCCCTCGGCCGGCTATGGCATGGGGGTGGGAACGGATCGCCTGACGGCCTACCGCCTCGCCGAGCAGCGCTGCCGCTCCACAGGCCCGGATTGCCGTGTCATCGCCGAAGCCGCCGGTTCCTGTGGCGCCGTCGCGCAGGGGATCCGGCGCAGCCCGAATGCCCTCTTCATGACCTCGGACCCCAACACCTACGTCGTCACCTCGACCCATGGCGGATCGGCCGACAACCGCGCCGATGCCGAGGCCGACGCCCTGTCGTCCTGCCGCTCGCTCGACCGGGCCGCGTCGTGCCGGATCGTGGCCGCGCGGTGCGGCACGCGCACCTGAAGACACGGCCGCGGTATTTTCGCTGCAACCAAATACTTGCAATCCCGCCGGCCCTTGTCATCCTGCGCGCCATGTCGATAGGGCGAGTCGCAGCGAAGCCGGTCCGGGGAGGTCGCCTATGAGCGGCCCGCTCCGTCTTGCGCTCGTCGAGGACGACCCGCTCCAGCGGCGCATCGTCTCGGAATACCTGGCGCAGCATGGGCTGCGGCCGCAGCCCTACGCCTCGGGTGCCGAGTTCAAGCGCGCCCATGCCCAGTCCCTGCCCGATCTGGCGCTGTTCGACGTCCATCTGAACGAGGTGGAGGACGGCTTCGCCCTGGCCCGCTGGGCGCGCTCCCGCTCCAGCCGCATCGGCATCATCATGCTGACCGCCGCCGGCGACACGGTGGACCGCGTGGTCGGGCTGGAATCCGGCGCCGACGACTACGTCACCAAGCCCTTCGAGCCGCGCGAGCTGCTGGCCCGCATCAAGGCCCTGCTGCGCCGCGCCTCCGAGGCGCCGCCGCCGCCGCCGCTGCTCACCGAGATCCGCGTCGGCACCGCCCGGCTGAACCTCGAGCGGCGCATCCTCATCATGGCCGACGGCAGCGAGGACCAGCTCTCGGCCAGCGAGTTCGACCTGCTGCAGCTGCTGGTGAAGCACCCGAACCGCCCGCTCACCCGCGAATGGCTGCTGGAGACGGCGGCGCATCGCGAGGCCGAGGTCTTCGACCGCGCCATCGACAACCGCATCATGCGCCTGCGCCGCAAGGTGGAGGCCGATCCCTCCAAGCCGGAGGCGATCCGCTCGGTGCGCGGCGTCGGCTACATCTTCGTGCCGCCGACGGACTGAACCCGGATCGCTTCAGGCTCTTCCCCGAAGCAATTAAGCCCTCAGCGCGACGCTTCTTCCACCGGCGCCAGCGATGGCCGCGCCACCCGCATCGTCTCCTCCAGCAGTGCCGGCAGCTGCGAGGCCGCCGCCTGGGCCGCGCCCAGCCCGCCGGCCCGCGCCGCATGCTCCACGCCCTGCGCCTGCTCGGCCAGCAGCCGCGCGCCCACCATGCGCGCCGCGCCCTTCAGCCGGTGCGCGATCTCCACCACGATGTCCAGCGCCTGGGCGGCCTGCAACGCGCCGAGGTCGCGTGTCGCGGTCTGCGAGAAATTCTCGAGGATGGAGGAGAGGCGCTCGCGATCCTGGCCGAAAAGGCTGCGCAGCGCGTCCGGATCGAAGAGCGTGCCGCCCTGATGGGCGCCGGGCAGCCCGGGCAACCAGCGCCCCAGCATGCGCGAGAGGCCGTCCAGCGTCACCGGCTTGGCGAGGAACCCGTCCATCCCGGCCGCATAGCAGCGCTCCGCCTCGCCCTTCAGCGCGTTCGCGGTGACGGCGATCAGCGTGGTGCGCGGCAGGTCCCCCGCCTGCTCCTCCTGCCGGATCGCCCGCGCCATCTCGAAGCCGTCCATCCCGGGCATATGGATGTCGAGCAGCACGATGCCGTGCCGCCGCAGGCGCCAGAGCGCCAGCGCCTGGGCGCCGCCCTCCGCCATGTCGGACTGCAGCCCGATGAGTTCGAGCTGCCGGCCGATCACCTCGCGGTTCACGGGATGGTCGTCCACCACCAGCACGCCGTCCTGGCCGCTCAGGCTCTCGGCTTGCGGCGGCGCGCCGGGCTCGGCCCATGGACGCTCCGCCTTCGCCGCCTGCGAGGCCAGGCCGAGCCGCAGCGTCACGGTGAAGCGGCTGCCCCGGCCGAGCTCGCTCTCGGCGCTCACCTCGCCCTCCATCAGCTCCGCGAGCCGCCGGACGATGGACAGGCCAAGGCCGGTGCCGCCGAAGCGGCGCGTCGTCGAGCTGTCGGCCTGGGTGAAGGGCTGGAAGAGCCGCGCCAGCGTGCCGGGATCCATGCCGATCCCGCTGTCCTGGACCCGCAGGCTCAGAAGCGCCGTGCCCCCTTCGACCCGGGTCTCGGCGGAGATGCGCACGTAGCCGCGCTCGGTGAACTTCAGGGCATTGCCGATCAGGTTGAACAGGATCTGCCGGACGCGCGTGGGATCGCCGGAGAGCCAGTCCGGCCCCGGCTCAGGCGGGTCCGCGAAGAGCTTCAGCCCGCGGGCTGCCGCCGCCGGGGCGAGGGTCTCCACCGTGCCCTCGATCAGGCCGCGCAGCGAGAAGGGCAGCTCCTCGATCTCCAGCCGGCCGGCCTCGATCTTCGAGAAGTCCAGCACGTCGTCGACGATGCGCAGCAGGCCCTCGGCGCTCTCGCGCATCACATGCACGCTGCGCGCCTGGTCGGGCTTCAGCTCGCTGCGTGCGAGAATCTCCAGCATCCCCAGCACCCCGTTCATCGGCGTGCGGATCTCGTGGCTCATGGCGGCGAGGAAGTTGGCCTTGGCCCGCGCGCCGGCCTCCGCCGCGTCGCGCGCCGCGATCGCCGTCTGCTCGCTCTCCTTCAGCGAGGTGACGTCGCGCCCGACGGTCACCACGCGGCCGCCCGAGATCGGCGTGTAGGTGAACTCCAGCCACTTGCCCGAGGCGGTGCGGCGCGTGAGATGGACCGGGCCGGCCAGCACCGCCCGCACCCGGCCGTGCACGATCTGCTCCTCCGGTACGTCGAAGCCGAAGTCGCCCCGGCGGTACATATGCGCCATCGCGTCGGCCATCATGGCACCTGGCTGCACCAGGGCTTCCGGCAGGTCCAGCAGGTTCCGGCCCCAGCCGTTGGAGAGGAGGATCCGCGCCTCCGGATCGAGCAGGACGACCATCTCCTGCATGCTGTTCAGCACCTCGCGCAGCAGCGAGCGCTCGGCCTCGGTCTGCTCCTCCTGCTGCTTGAGGCGCGTGACGTCGCGATAGAAGGCCAGCATGCCGCCGTTGGGCAGCTGCTGCATGCGCACGTCGAGCCAGTAGCCCGCATGCGTCTTGCGGATGTACTGCGCGCCGCCGGACTGGCGGAGATTGGCGATGCGCGAATCCAGCGCCTCTTCGAACTCGTCCGGATCCTCCGGCGCGGGGCCGAAATCGCCGCGTTTCATCTGCCAGCCGATGACGTCGCGTGCCTTGGTGCCGAGCTTGTAGAACTCCTCCGGAAGCTCGAGGAACTTCATCAGGGGACGGCTGAGCATGCGCCAGCGCATCTCGTCGTCGAAGAGCATCACGCCGTCGGACATGTTGTCCACGACGAGCCGCAGCTTCTCCTGCTCGCGCTCCAGGGCGAGCTGCGCCTCCTTCAGCTCCGTCACGTCGCGGACGCTGATGACGAACATCCCGTCCTCGCGCGTGATGAGGTTGAACTCCGCCCAGCGCCCGTCGGGCATCTGCCGCGTGCGCTGCAGCGGCACCGGCGCCGCGAGCTGAGCGCGCACGTCCTGGATGAACTCCTCTTCGCCCATCTCGAAGCCGAAATCCCCGCGCCGGTAGAGCGCGCGCAGGATGTCGCGGCGATGGGCGCCGGGCGCGAAGAGCTCCGGCGGCAGGCCGAACATCGCGTTGCTGCGGCTGGAGCTCTCCAGGATGCGCCCGTCGGCCGCCGTCAGGATCACGATGTCGCGCGTGTTCTCCAGCAGGAGGTTGGCGCGGCGGCGGTCCTCCTCGCGCTCGGCGCGCTCGGCCTCGAGGCGGGCCAGCGCCTCGCGCAGCTCGGTGACGTCGCGCACCATGACGAGCAGCTCGCCGTTGGGCAGCGGCCGGAAATTGTACTCGGCCCAGCGGCCGTTGGGCATGTGCTCGGAATAGGTGAGACGCCCAGCGGCGAGGATGCGCGCGCGGCGCTCGGCGATGAAGCTCTCCTCGTCCTGCTCGAAGCCGAAATCGCCGCGGCGGTGGAGGAAGCGGATGATCTCCTGGTGCGTGCTGCCCGCTTGCGCCAGGTGGTCCGGCATGCCCAGCAGCGCGCCGCTGTTGTTGGAGTTCTGCAGGATGCGGCCTTCGGCATCCATCAGCACGACGCTGTCGGTGATGTTCTCCAGCATATGCGCCATCCGGGCGCGCTCTTCGGCCAGCGATTCGTCGGTCGGCGACTCGGTCCAAAGACAGAGGCGCGCGCCGTCGGGCAGCGCCTGCACCGACAGCTCCAGCATGCCGCCGCCCACCAGCTGCCAGCGGCTCTTGCCGGGCGGACCGGCGAAGGGCGCCTCCATCGAGGCGCGGTCGAGCGGACGGCGCAGCCGCCCCGCCGCATCCAGGCGGTCGAGCCAGGCGGACAGGGCGCTGCCCTGCCGCGGCGGCGTGACGCCGAAGAACTCGCCAAGCCGGCCGTTCGCCCGCAGCACTCGCCCGTCGGGGCCGATATGCAGCAGACCGGAGGGCATATGATCCAGGAGGCAAGCCAGGAGCGTGGCGTCTTCGTTCACGGAGTCTCACGAGGGGACAGGGTTAGGCCGAAGGGTGCCATAGGATGGGTTGACCGTTCTGTCGCGTCTGTCGCGCGGCCGGGCGCGCACGTCCCGCGCGACAAATGCGACAGGTTTGCACGCATCGCGCGATGCTCCTGCGGCGATGGGGCGTCAGAAGGCCGGGCCACGAAACGTTGCCCTGGAGATCGACCGATGCGCCGCTTCATTCTCGCCACCACCGCCGTCTTCCTCAGCCTTCCCGCCTTCGCCCGCCATGCCCCTGGGCAGCGGCGACCGCATCAGCCGCGCGGTCGCGGAGCTGGCCCAGGCCTGCCGCGCCGACTGCCTTTCCCGCGCCGCGCAGAGCGTCAACCCGCTTGCCCCGCAGGCCTGCACGATCCGCTGCGGCGCCGCGGCCGTCTTCGGGGAGGGCGAGGGCCGCTCCGAGGCTGTGCTCTCCGGCCGCGGGGTCCGCGCCGCCGGCACCGGCGTGCCGGTCCCGGCCGCGCCGAACGGCCATGGCGTGATCTACGCCGCGCGCCAGCCTTCGGGCAGCTTCGGCCTCGTGGTGGGTGAGCACGATCGCCTCGCCGCCTACCGGCTCGCCGAGCAGCGCTGCACCGCCGGCGGCCCCGGCTGCCGGATCATCGCCGAGTTCACGGAGGCCTGCGGGGCGGTGGCCCAGGGCGTGCGGCGCGCCCGCGGCGCCTTCGTCATGACCTCCGATCCCAACACCTATGTGGTGACCTCGGTCAGCAGCGGCGTGGCCGGCGACCGGGCGGAAGCCGAGTCCGAAGCGATGGCTGAGTGCCGCTCGAAGGATCCGGGCGCCACCTGCTGGGTCGCGGCGGTGCAATGCGGCGCGCCGCGGAGCTGAGCTGGCGTTCCGCCCCTGCATTGACCCGCCCTCTGCCCGCCCATAGCGTCTGAGCCCTTGAAGGGGTTTGTGACGATGACCGCGAAGCTGCGCCGGCGCCAATTCGATGCGCAGGCGAAGGGAGCGCTGGACTCCCTCCGCGTGGTGGACCTCTCGCGCCTCGTGGCCGGCAATATCCTGACCAAGGTGCTGGGCGACCACGGCGCCGAGGTCATCAAGGTGGAGCCGCCGGCCGGCGATTCCCTCCGTGCCTGGAAGACCGGCGGGGTGGAGACCTCCTGGAAGACGCTCTGCCGCAACAAGCGCAGCCTCTGCCTCGACCTGCGCAACCCGGAAGCCATCGAGGTGGTGCGCCGCCTCACCGCGACAGCGCACATCTTCGTGGAGAGCTTTCGCCCCGGCGTGCTGGAAGAGATGGGCCTGGCGCCGGAGGTGCTGCTGGCGCTGAACCCGGCGCTGGTGGTCGTGCGCGTCTCCGGCTGGGGCCAGACGGGGCCCTTCTCGCACAAGCCCGGCTTCGGCACGCTCGTCGAGGGCTATTCGGGCTTCGCCGCCATCAACGGCTTCGCCGACCGCGAGCCGGTGCTGCCGCCCATGTTCATGGCGGATGCCTATGCCGGGCTCTACGGCTCCTCGGCCGCGATGATCGCGCTGCATCACGCCAAGGCCACCGGCGAGGGCCAGGTGATCGACGTCTCCCTCTTCGAGCCGATCTTCGCGATGCTCGAGCCGCAGATGGCGAACTACCGCATCTCCGGCCAGAAGAAGCCGCGCACCGGCAGCCGCAGCACCAACACCGCGCCGCGCAACGCCTACCAGACGAAGGACGGCGGCTGGGTCGGGCTGTCGAGCTCCACCCAGGGGGTGTTCGTGAAGCTGATGAAGAGCCTCGGCCGGCCGGAGCTCATCGACGATCCGCGCTTCCGCACCAATTCAGACCGCATCCGGCACCTCGACGAAATCGACGGCGTGGTGCGCGACTATATCGCCGGCATCACCATGGCGCAGGCGCTGGAGCAGTTCGACCGCGACGGCGTGACCATCGGCCCGATCATGGATGTCGCCGGCCTCGACGAGGACCACTACATCGCCGAGCGCGAGGCGCTGATCGAGGTGCCGGACGACGAGATGCCCGGCGGCTGGCTGCCCATGCATGGCGAGATCCCGCGCCTGTCGCGGACGCCCGGCCTCCTGCGCAACCCGGCCCCCGCCCTGGGCCAGGACAATGACGCGCTGCTGCTTCCGCTGCTCGGCGCCGAGGAACTGGCCCGACTGCGCGCGGAAGGCGTGGTGCTGCACGGGGGCGCCTGACGCGCCCCTGACCTCCTGAAAACCTGCTCCAAGCGATAGGTCAGCGTCGCTTTCATATTATGACTGAACGCTCACTCATTTTTTCTTGACGTAGGGACAAGGCTGGGCGCAGTCTCGGCGCCGGAGAGGAAACGCATGGCACAGCCCCGCATCATTGCGGCTCAGGTGAAGGACGCCGAGCTCGTCACCGAGCGCCGCGCGCATATCGCGCAGGCCGCCGCCCGCGTCTTCCGCGCCAAGGGCTTCCACAGCGCGACGATCCGCGACGTCGCGGTCGAGGCCGGGCTCTCGCAGGGCAGCCTCTACAACTACGTCCGCACCAAGGACGATATCCTCTACCTCGTCCACCAGGACATGACGGCGGCCTATGCGCGCGACGTGGAAGCGGCGATCGACGGGCTCACGGAACCGCGCGCGCGGCTGCGCGCCGCCCTCGCCGCCTTCGTGCATGCGATGCGCGAGCGCCATGGCGACATCGCGCTCATCTACCAGGAGACGCATGCGCTCGGCGGCGAATCCCGTCGGGCGGTGCTGGCGCAGACGGAGCTCTTCATCGAGCGCTTCGGCCAGCTCATCGAGGAAGCGCGCGCGGCCGGCATGGAGCTTCCCGGCGCCGGGAAGCTGGCCGCCGACATCGTGACCTTCCTGCCGGTGATGCTCTCGCTCCGTCGCTGGCACATCCGCGACATGATGCCCGGCGCAGAGGCTGAGGCGGAGGTCGTCGCCTTCCTCATGCGCGGACTGGGCATCTCCGATGGAACTTGAAGGGCAGCGCCTGCTGGTGATCGGCGGCAGCCGTGGCGTGGGACGCGCCATCGCGCTGGCCGGCGCGGAGCGCGGCGCCGATGTCGCCATCCTCTACCGCAGCCGAGCCGAGGAAGCGGAGGCCGTGCTGGAGGCCGTGCGCGCCAAGGGCCGCCAGGCGCACGCCGTGCAGGCCGACCTCGCGGATCCGGAGGCCACGCAATCCGCCATCGACGCGGCGGCGGAGGCGATGGGCGGGATCTCGCTGCTCGCCCACGCCGCGGGCGCGATGGGCCAGTGGGCGAGCATCGCCGAGATGTCGCCGACCGACTGGCAGCGCTACATCGCCGTCGACCTCAACGGCTGCTTCTTCGCGCTGCACGCGACCATCCCGCATCTGCGGAAGTCCGGCAGCGGCGCGATCCTCGCCATCTCCTCCATCGCCTCGCAGATGTGCCAGGCGCGCAATGCCCAGGGCGCGGCCGCCAAGGCCGGCGTCGAGGCGCTGATCCGCGTCACGGCCAAGGAAGAGGCACGGCACGGCATCCGCGCCAATGCCATCGCCATCGGCCTTACGGCGACGGACATGGCGCAGACCGCCTTCGACGCCTGGGGGCCCGAGACGACGGCCCGCATCGTGAAGGGCATCCCCCTTCAGCGCGTCGGGACGCCAGAAGAGGTCGCGGGCGTCGCCTGCTTCATGATGAGCGCGGCGTGCAGCTACCTCACCGGCAAGGTGCTGCAGCTCGACGGGGGCCAGATCATCGCCGGCTGATGCGTGAATGAAGGGCGACCGGAATACCGGCGCCGAACCTGGAGGAACAAAGATGACCAAGATCGCCCGCCGGCCGCTGGCCGCGCTGCTCGCCGCGCCCACCCTGATCGGCGTGGGTACCGCCCGCGCGCAAGGCCAGCCGCTGAAGATCGGCGTGCCCACCGCCATGACCGGCACCTGGGCCGCGCTCGGCTCGCAGGTCGTGCGCAGCTGCCGGCTCTGGCAGAAGGCAATGAACGCCGAGGGCGGGCTGCTCGGCCGGCCCATCGAGTTCCTCTTCGAGGACACGCAGGGCACGCCCGCCAACTGCCTCCGCAAGGCGCAGGAGATGGTGGAGCGCGACCGCGTGAACATCCTGCTCGGCCTGATGGCCAGCAGCGAGGCGCTGGCCGTGATGCCCAAGCTCGCCGAATGGAACGCGCTGTTCATCTCCTCCGTGAACGGCGCCGGCTCGATCACCGCGGAATCCTGGGTGCCCAACGCCTTCCGCGCCAACACCTCCGGCCCGATGGGCGCGCGCGCGCTGGCGCTCTGGCTGCGCAACTCGCCGCAGACCGATTTCTTCTCGCTCTCGCTGGACTATGCCTGGGGCCGCTCCTCGGTGGAGACCTTCGAGGGGCTGCTGCGCGGCATCGGCAAGCGCTCCATCGGCAGCGTCTTCGCACCCGTCGGCACGCGCGACTATTCCAGCTTCATCACCCGCGTGCGGCAGGCCAATCCGCAGGCGCTCTACATCGCGCTCACCGGCGACGACGGCACCGCCTTCCTGCGCCAGGCCGCGCAGTACCGGCTCTTCGAGCGCATGCCGGTGGTGACCGAGACCGTGGACATGCTCTTCACCCGCCCCGCCGGCGACGCGGCGATCGGGCTGGTCGGCGGCAGCCGCTATTCCTTCGCCTACGACATCCCCGCCAACAACACCTTCGTGAGCCGCTTCCGCGCCGAGTACAACGAGCTGCCCGACACCTATGACGGCGAGCAGTGGCAGGCCTGCGAGGTGCTGGCCGCCGCCATCCGCAAGGCCGGCTCCACCGAGACGCCGCAGGTCGTCGCCGCGCTGCGCGACCTCGAGCTCAGCTCCATCAAGGGCCCGCTCAAGGTCCGCGCCTGCGACGGCCAGGCCGAGCAGCAGGGCTTCGTGGTCCGAGTCGCGCGGCGCGACGGCTTCCCGCATCCGGTGCCGGAGGTGATCTCGACCTTCACGGCCGCCGAGGTCACGCCCGCCTGCCGCGCCTCGAACTTCACCTGAAGGATTTCGGGTGGATCCGCTCGCCCTCTTCACGCTGCAGACGCTGAACGCGCTGTCGCTCTCGGCGCTGCTGTTCTTCATCTCGCTGGGCCTGACCCTGATCTTCGGCATCATGCGGGTGGTGAACTTCGCCCACGGCGCGCTCTTCATGCTGGGCGCCTATGTGGGCGTGGCGACACAGACGGCGACGGGCAGCTTTCTCCTGTCCCTGATCGCAGCGCCGCTGGCCGCCGCTGTGCTGGGATTGGCCTTCGAGTGCAGCGCGCTCTCGCGCCTCTATGCGCGCGAGCATTCGGCCTTCCTGCTCGTCACCTTCGGCCTGGCGCTCGTGCTGACCGAGGCCATTCGCCTGATCTGGGGCGCCGACGCACGTCAGGCAGAACTGCCGGACTCCCTCTCGGGCATCGTCTTCGTGATGGACGAGCCCTTCCCCATCTACCGCCTGCTGCTGATCGGCGCCGGCCTCGCCTGCGCGCTGCTCTGCTGGGCCGGGCTACAGCGCACGCGCCTAGGCCTGCTGCTGCGCGCCGCCTCGCAGAATCCGACGATGACGGCCGCGCTCGGCAACGACGTGGGCCGCGTGCGCGCCGCCGTCTTCGCCATGGCCTGCGCGCTGGCGGCGCTCGGCGGCGCACTGGCCGCGCCGTTGCTCAGCGCCTCGCTCGGCCTCGGCTCCAACGTGATCATCGACGCCTTCGTGATCGTGATGATCGGCGGCATGGGCAGCTTCATCGGCACGGCCGCGGGCAGCCTGCTGGTCGGCTTCGCGCAGACCTTCGGCAACTACTACGTGCCGGAGCTCGCGCTCGGCATGACCTATGCGCTGATGATCGCCGTGCTGGTCGCGCGCCCCGGCGGTTTGTTCGGGCGCGCGGAATGAGGCCGGCCGATCCCCGTCTCGTGCTGCTGCTGATCGCGCTCGCCGGCGCACTGGGCTTCGTGCTGCCAGGCCACGCCACGACGCTGCTGACCGAGGCACTGATCCTGGCCCTCTTTGCGCTGAGCCTCGACCTGCTGGTGGGCCATGCGCGCCTCACCTCCTTCGGCCATGCGGGGCCCTGGGCGCTCGGCGCTTATCTGGGCGGGGCGATGATGCTGTCCTGGGGGGTGCCGCTGCCGCTCGCCGTACTGCTGGCGGGCCTCGGCACGGCGGTTCTGGCGATCCCGATCGGATGGCTCTGCGTGCGCACGGGTGGCGTGACCTTCGCCATGCTGTCGCTGGCCTTCGCGCAGCTCGGCTATGCCGTGGTGTTCAAGTGGAATGCGGTGACGGGCGGCTCCGACGGCCTCGCCGGAATTCCGCGCGCGGGATTGCGGGACTTCCTCGCCGGGCGCGACGGCTACCACCTCCTCGTCGCCGCCTTCCTCGCCGCCGCCTATCTGGTTGCGCACGGCTTCATCACCTCACCTCTCGGCCGCATCGTCGCCGCCGTGCGCGAGAACGAGCAGCGCGCGGAGGCCCTCGGTCACGACCCACGTCGCATCCGCCTGACGGTCTTCGTGCTCTCCTACTTCCTCGCGGGCATCGCGGGCGCTCTCTATGCCGGCTTCGCGGGCTATGTCTCGCCCGACCTCTTCTTCTGGACCGTCTCAGGCCATGTGCTGGTCATGGTCATCCTCGGCGGCGCCGGCACGCTGATCGGACCGATGCTGGGCGCGCTCGTCTTCTTCTATGCCGAGCACGAGCTCTCCGCGCTGACGGAGAGCTGGGGCCTGTTCCTCGGCCTGCTCTTCATCCTCGTGGTGATCTTTGCGCCGCGAGGGCTGATGGGCCTGGCGAGGCGCGCATCATGAGCCTGCTCGAATGCCGCGGCCTGACCCGCGCCTGGGGCGCCTTCCGCGCCGTCGATGGCGTGGACCTCGACCTCGGCGAGCGCGAGATCTGCGCCGTCATCGGTCCCAACGGCGCGGGCAAGAGCACGCTCTTTGCCATGATCGCCGGCAACCTGCGCAAGAGCGGCGGCAGCGTGCGCTTCCATGGCGAGGACGTGTCGGACCTTTCCGCGCCCGCGCTGGCCTCGCGCGGCGTGGCGCGCAGCTTCCAGATCACCGCGATCTGTCCCGGCCTCACGGCGCTCGAGAATGTCCGCCTCGGCGTGCAGGCGCGCGAGGCCCTGCGCTGGCGCCCCTTCGGCGGTGGCGCCGCGATGCGGGAGGGTGAGGCGCGCGCGATGCATTGGCTGGAGCGCCTCGGCCTCACCGACCGCGCCGCCACGCGAGCCGGCGAGCTGGCCCATGGTGACCAGCGCCTGCTGGAGGTCGCCGTCGCGCTGGCCCAGGAGCCGCGCCTGCTCATCCTCGACGAACCCACCCAGGGCATGTCGGTCGAGGAGACGCGCCGCACCGTCGACCTGCTCCATGGCGTGATGGCGCAAGCCGCCACCGCCGTCCTGCTGGTGGAGCACGACCTCGACGTGGTCTTCGCCCTCGCGCCGCGCATCGTGGTGCTGCACCGCGGCCGCAAGATCGCCGACGGCCCCGCCGCCGAAATCCGCGCCAACGAGGCCGTGCAGCAGGCCTATCTCGGCGGGCTCGACTGATGCTGGAGCTGCGCGGCATCACCGGTGGCTACGGCCCGGCTCAGGTCCTCTGCGGCACCGACCTGCGCGCGGGGTCCGGCCAGGTCACGGCGCTGATCGGCCGCAACGGCGTCGGCAAGACGACGCTGTTGCGCGGGCTGATGGGCCTGCTGCCGCGCCTCTCCGGCGAGATCACGCTGAGCGGCGAGAAGCTGATCGGGCTGCCCACACACCGCATCGCCCGCGCCGGCCTCGGCTATGTGCCGGAAGGCCGCCAGATCTTTCCCGAGCTCACGGTGATGGAGAACCTCGCCGTCGGCCAGCGCAAGCCGTCTCGCAACTGGCCCGAGGACCGTCTCTTCGCCCTCCTCCCCAACCTGCGCGAGCGTCGCGCCAATGCCGGCCGCGCGCTCTCCGGCGGCGAGCAGCAGATGCTCGCCATCGCGCGCGCCCTCGTCACCGATCCCCGCGTGCTGCTGTTGGACGAGCCGAGCCAGGGCCTGGCGCCCATGGTCGTGCAGGAACTCGCCCATGTGCTGCGCCAGCTCGCCGGCGAGGGCGTCGCCGTACTCCTCGTCGAGCAGAATTTGCGGCTGACCGAGGCGGTGGCCGATCGCATCCTCATCATGGCGCGCGGCCGCATCGTCCATGACGACAGCGCCGCTGCCTTCCGCACCGCCGAGGACGATCTGCGCCACCGCTGGCTGACGATGTGAGGAGCTGACCATGCGTTTCGAGCCCAGACGCGACGAGGCCCGCGCCGCCAGATGGCGTGCCATCGGCCAATGGACTGGCGAGACCTTTTTCGACCTGCTGAGCCGTACCGCCGACGCCACGCCCGACAAGATCGCCATCACCGACGGCACGAACCGCGTCACCTATGCCGAGCTGCGCGACGCCACCGACCGCATGGCCGCGCGCTACCGCGAGCTCGGCATCGGCGAGACCGACGTGGTCGCGATCCAGCTGCCCAACTGGATCGAGTTCGCACCCTGTTTCTTCGCCCTGGAGCGCGTGGGCGCCGTCGCCGTCACCGTCTCCACGGACTTCCGGGCGCGCGAGCTGGAATACATCCTGCGCTTCAGCGAGGCGCGCGGCTTCGTCACCTGCGGGAATTACCGCGGCTTCGACCATCTCGCGATGGCGCTCGACCTGCGGGAGAAGCTGCCGGAGCTGAAGCTCGTCGGCAGCTTCCGTTCCCCACCGCGCGACGGCGTTGTCGCGCTGGATGATGTGATCGCCGCAGAAGGCCCGCCGAAGGATTTCACACCGTTCCGCCAGTCCTCGGACGCGGTGATGCGGATGGCCTTCACCTCCGGCACCACCGGCAATCCCAAGGGCGTCATGCACAGCCATGACACCACGCTCCCCGCCGCGCGCATCCTCAACACCGATGTCGGCCTCGGTGCCGAGGACCGCATGATGGTCTGGCTGCCGCTCGGGCTGAACTGGGGCTACCTCACCCTCGTGCAGTCGGTGATGGCGAACGCGACCGCCGTCCTGCTGGAGCGCTTCTCCTCCACACCCGCGCTGGCACTGCTGGCCGGCGAGCGCTGCACCTACGTGCCCACCGCGCCGGCCTCGCTCACCGCCATCCTCGCCCTGCCGCAGATGAAGGAGGCCGATCTCTCCGCGCTGCGCCTCGTCGTCTCCGGCGGCGCCTCCGCGCCCGTCGAGACCATCCGCGCCTGGCGCGCCGCGGCGCCCGGCCATTTCCTCGAGCTCTACGGCATGCTGGAGGACGGCTATCAGACCTACACCCGCGCCACCGACGATCCGGAAGAGGTCGCAGGCTCCGTCGGCCGCACCGCCAGCCATATGGGCCTGCGCCTGCTCGACCCCGAGGGCAACGACGTGCCGCATGGCAGCGAGGGAGAGATCGCCGCCGACGGCCCCTCCGTGCATCTCGGCTACCACGCGAATCCTGCCGCGAATGCCGAGGCGTTCACCGCCGACGGCTGGTTCCGCTCCGGCGACCTCGGCTTCGTCGATGCACAAGGCAACCTGCGCATCAGCGGCCGCGTGAAGGAGATGATCAACCGCGGCGGGAAAAAGTTCTTCCCGCGCGAGATCGAGGAGGTGCTCTACACGCACCCCGCCATCCTCTACTGCGCCATCGTCGGCCTGCCCGATATCAGGCTCGGCGAGCGCGCCTGCCTCTGCCTCGTGCCGCGCGAGGGCCATCCGGTGCTCGACCTGCCGGCCGTGCTGGAGTTCCTGGGCGACGGCTTCGCCACCTACAAGCTGCCCGAGCGCCTCGTCGTGCTCGACGAGCTGCCCTTCACCCCGACCGGCAAGATCCAGCGCCACAAGCTGGCTCTGGCCATCCTCGCCCGCGATGCCGGTGAAAGATCGCCGGCTTGACTTTCTCGTGCCCTCAAATGCCGGGCGCGCGCTTGGCTTCGCCGCGCTGGCGGCGGCGCCCGTTCGGGCGCTCGGCACGAAGGAAGAATTCGTGCCGCTTCCAACGATTTCTGGAGAAGACGCCGTGAGCTACGACCACCTTCCGAACGTACTGGCCGATCGCCCGCATCAGCGCGTGCTGCGCCTGACGTTGAATCGCCCGGACCAGCTCAACGCCCTCGCGCCCGAGATGCACCGCGCGCTGACCGACGTCTGGCGCGAGATTGACGCCGACCCCACCGTCAGCGTCGTCATCATCACCGGCGCCGGGCGCGGCTTCTCGGCCGGCGGCGACCTCGATCTCGTCACCGAGATGATGCAGGACTTCGAGACGCGCATCCGCGTCTGGAAGGAGGCGCGCGAGATGGTCTACAACATGATCGGCTGCTCCAAGCCGATCATCTCCGCCATCAACGGCCCCGCGGTCGGCGCCGGCCTGGTGCTGGCGCTGATGGCCGACATCACCATCGCCGGACACTCCGCCAAGCTCATCGACGGCCACACCAAGCTCGGCGTCGCCGCCGGCGACCACGCGCCGATCATCTGGCCCCTGCTCTGCGGCATGGCGAAGGCGAAATACTACCTCATGACCTGCGAACCGCTGGACGGCATCGAGGCCGAGCGAATCGGCCTCGTCTCCCTGGCCGTGCCGGACGACGATCTCCAGGCGAAGGCATTGAATGTCGCGGTGAAGCTCGCCGAAGGCCCGCAATCCGCCCTGCGCTGGACGAAGCATTCCATGAACCTCTGGCTGCAGCAGGCGCGCCCGATCTTCGAGGCCGCGGTCGCCATGGAATTCCTCGGCTTCAACGGGCCGGAGCTGCCGGAGGGCGTCGCCGCCATGCGCGCCCGCCGCAAGCCGGAATTTCCGCCGGGCAGCCCCGTCTGACGCTTGCGTCGCCGGCCCTCCTTCGCGGAGGATCGGCGCATGCCAACATCCCCGCTCGTCATCGTGCCGCCCGAGGGCGGCCGCTCCTACTGGCAGCCCGTGCCTGCCAACGGCTTCGTGCGCTGCCTGCTCGCCTCCAACGAGATCGGCGCGGAGACGCCCTTCTCCATGGGCACGCAGACCGTCGATCCCGGCTGCTTCGTGCGCGAGCACATGCACCCGGAGAACGAGGAGGTCATCCTTGTCCTCGAAGGCCGCGGCGAGGCGCTGCTCGACGGCGAAACGAGGCACCCGATGGAGAAGGGCACCTGCTTCTTCCTCGGCAAGGGCCGCCTGCACCGCTTCGAGGCCTCGCCGGACGCCCCCATGGTCTTCCTATGGCTGATGATGCCCGGCGGCCTCGAGGTCTTCTTCGAGCGCATCGGCCGCGAGCGGCAGGAAGACGACGCCTCGCCGGCCCCCTTCCCGCGCCCCGCCGATGCCCTGCAGATCGAGGCGGCGACCGTCTTCGGAGCAGTACCGCCCCGTTAGGTCTTCTCGATGTTCCAATAGAACAGCGCCGGCGCCGGGATCATCCCACGCAGGTTGCGCCGATGCGCGATCATGCTGCGGTACTGCCCCAGCGGAATGTTCGTCACATTCGCGATGTGCAGGCGCTCCAGCTCCTTCAGGATCGCGCGCTGCTTCACCGGATCGGTCTCGCTGGCCCAGGCCGCATTCATCTCCGGCACGCGCGTGTCGCAGGGCCAGCCGAACCAGGCGCCCTCGCAATTGGCGAGGAAGGTGTTGAGCAGCGGGTTCTGGATGCCGGTGATCGTCGCATTGGTGATGAAGCAGTTCCAGCCGCCCTGCGCCGGCGGGCTGCGCGAGGCGCGGCGTTGCACCAGTCCGCTCCAGTCCATCGCGATCAGGTCGACATTGGCGCCGATCTGCCGCAGCGCGTCGGCGAGCATCAGCGCCGGCGGGTGCAGCGTGGCGTTGTCGGCCGGATCCATCACGACCACGGGACGTCCGTCATAGCCGGAGGCCCGGAAGGCCTCGCGCGCCGCGGCGATGTTGTATTCGGGCCAACCGAGCTCGGCGAACTGCGCGCCCTCCTCGCTGGTGCAGCCGAAGGGCGCGCCGCAGTCGCGCGAGGGCGAATCGCCCACCGTCGCCTTCATCACGTCCGACTGCTTGATCGCCATCATCAGCGCCCGACGCGCCCCCACATTGTCGAAGGGTGGGAAGAGATGGTTCATCGCGACGAAGAGCGTGTAACCGAGCGGATCATTGGGCGCGACGACCACGTCGCGCTGACGCGCCATCCGCGGCAGGAGGTCGGGCGCCGGGCTCTCGATGATATCGAACTCGCCCGTCGCGAGGCCCGCCGCGGCGGTGGCGGAATCCGGCGTGTAAAGCGATTCGACGCGATCGATCTTCGCGACCTTGCCGCCCGCCGCCTGGCTCGGCGGCTCGCTGCGGGGCACGTAGTCGGTGAAGCGCTCGTAGACGGTCTTCGCGCCGGGAATCCATTGTTCCCGCAGGAAGCGGAAGGGGCCGGAACCGACCATCTCCGTCACGGCCGTGCTGGGGTCCGTGCGCGCCAGCCGCTCCGGCATCATGAAGGGCACGTTGCTGTCGATTTTCCCGAGCGCGTCGAGCACGAAGCCCACGGGCCGCTTCAGCGTGAGCACGAAGGTCCGCGCATCCCTGGCCTCCAGGCTGTCGGTCACGGCCATGAGCGCGCGGCCCATCGCGTCGCGCGCGCCCCAGCGGCGGATGGAGGCGACGCAGTCCGCGGCGGTGACGGGTGTGCCGTCATGCCAGCGGAGGCCGTCGCGGAGCTGGAAGGTCCAGGTTTTCCCATCGCCGCTGCGCTCGAAGCCGCCGACCATCTGCGGCTGCGGCTTGTTCTGCGCGTCCAGCGCGAAGAGCGTGTCGAAGACGAGATAGGCGTGGTTGCGCGTGAGGTAGGTGGTCGTCCAGATCGGATCGAGCGCGCGAAGGTCGCCGATCGGCACGGATCGGACCACCTTGCGCGGATCCTGCGCCATGGCTTGGCGCGTTGCCGCGCTGAGGAAGCCGGGCGCCGCGAGCGCGGCGGCAAGATGGCGGCGGGCAATCGACATCGGAGCCTCCCTGGAACGACAGCAGGGCCGGTGCCTCGCGGCCCGGCCTCTCCATGCAACTCTCGCCCCCTCTCCCGGACACAGGTTGGCTTGCCGCGCCGGGCGCGGCAAGCCTTATGAGGACTCAGGCATTGCCGGGCGGGGGGCGGGTGCCGACGAGCACGAAGTTGCCGTCCCGGACCTCCAGCACATAGGTGGTCTTCAGCGCGTCGCCCTGCTCGGTGAAGCGAGCCAGCGTGCCCTCGATGGTCTGCACGTTGCGCAGCGCACGCAGCTCGTCGCGGATCGCCGCGCGCTCGGCCGCGAGGCGCGGGCGTTCGCCGGTCACGCGCGCGCGCTTCATCGCCTCGGCGTAGAGATGCACGATGCTGTGCGCGGCCGCGTCGTACATGCCGGGGCGCAGATCGCCCGTCTCGCCGGCGGCCCGGGCGCGCTTCACGAACTCGTCGCGGAAGGCGAGCGCGGTGGGCGAGTCGAAGTTGTAGAAATGCGTGGAGGCCACCAGCGTGCCGTTGCCATCGGTGCCCATGCGCGAGGGCAGGTTCACGTCCACGATGGTCGTGCCGCCGACGATGCGGCCGGTCATGCCCTGGCGCCGCATCTCGCGCACCAGCACGATGGCCGGCTCCGGCGGGCCGCCCATGCAGATCAGGTCCGGATTGGCGCCGCGCAGCTGCGCCACCTGCGCCGACATGTCGAAGGCCGCGACGGGGAAGGAGACGGTGCCGGTGACGGGAATGCCCGCCGCCTGCAGCAGGCGCGGGAAGACGTCGGTGCCCATGGAGCGGCCGATCACCTCGTCCGTCGTGTAGGCGATGCCCGCGTTGCGCGTCTGCACGCCCTTTTCGCGCGCGATGGGCAACAGGCGCTCGAAGAGATAGGCCTCGTCCGAGGTGTTGCGGAAGGCGAACTTGAAGGGCGCCGCCAGGCCCGGCGCGGAGCTCGCGATCGCCATCTGCGCAATGCCGAGCCGGTCGCCCACCGGGAAGGCCACGCGGCATTCGCTGCTGCTGAAGGGGCCGATGATGGCCAGCGCGCCGTCATCCTCGGCGAATTGCCGCGTGGCGATGGCGGCCTGCTCGGGGCGCGAGGCGGCGTCGAAGGTGCGGATGGCGATGGGGCGGCCGTTCACGCCACCGGCCGCGTTCACCTCCTCGACGGCGAGAGTCACCGCGATCTCGTTGCGGCGGGTAAGCGAGACCCAGTTGCCGGACTTGGACGTGGTGAAGCCGAGCGGCAGGGGAGCGCCCTGCGCGCGGGCCTGCAGCGCCGGCAGCGCGAGCGCTCCGGCGAGCAGAAATGGACGGCGGCGGATCATGGGGCAACTCCTTCCTGGTGGGGTTCGGTATGGGATGCGCCGCCGCCGAGATAGGCGCCGCGCACGCGGTCGTCGCGCAACAAGTCCTTCGAAGCGCCGGAGATCACCGCATGGCCGAGCTCCAGCACCAGCGCATGCCGGCTGGCCTCCAGCGCCAGCAGCGCGTTCTGCTCGACCAGCAGGATCGCGATGCCCTCGGCGTTCAGGGTCGCGATCAGCTCGAAGACCTCGGCGGTGAGGCGCGGCGAGAGGCCGAGCGAGGGCTCGTCCAGCATGATGAGGCGCGGCCTGGCCATCAGCGCGCGGCCGATGGCCAGCATCTGCTGCTCGCCGCCCGAGAGCACGGCCGCGTGCATCCGCTTCCGCCGCGCGAGGTTGGGGAAGCGGTCGTAGATCGCGTCCAGCTCGCGCGCCGCGGGCGTGTCGCGGCGCGGATAAGCGCCCATGAGGAGGTTTTCTTCCACCGTCAGGCTCGTCAGCACGCGGCGTCCTTCCGGCACCATGACGAGGCCACGCCGGACACGCTCGGCGGGCGAGAGCCGGGACACATCCTCGCCGGCGAAGCGGACGGTGCCGCTGCTGGAGGGCATCAGGCCCAGCAGCGTACGCAGCAGCGTCGTCTTGCCGGCACCATTGGCGCCGAGCACCGCCATGGCATCGCCCTCGCCGACGCTCACCGAAACCTCGCTCAGCGCGCGGATGGGGCCATAGCTGGCGGCGAGTGCGCTGGCCTCAAGCATGCGCGTAGCGCTCCGGCGCGTGGCCTAGATAGGCCTCGATGACGGCGGGGTCGCGCGCCACCTCGGCCGGCGTTCCTTCCGCGATCTTCTCGCCAAAGTTCAGCACCGCCGCGCGGGTGCAGAGCCCGCCGACGAAATGCATGTCGTGCTCCACGACGAGCAGCGTGACGCCGCCCGCCGCCACGCGGTGCAGCTCGTCCAGCAGCGCGCCGCGCTCCTGCGTATTGAGGCCGGCGCAGGGTTCGTCGAGCAGCAGGACGCGCGGACGCGCCATCAGCGCGCGGACGATCTCCACACGCTTGCGCAGACCGTAGGCGAGGCCGCCGACAAGGCCCTTCGCATGCGCGCTCAGCCCGGCTTCGGCGAGGCGCGCCCGGGCCTCCTCGCGCAGCGCGCGCCCGGGGCCGAAGCCGATGGGCATGAGCTTCGCGAGCATGCCACCCGCGCGGATATGCGCACCCAGCAGCACGTTCTCCTCGACGGTGAGGTGGCCGATCAGCCGGATGTTCTGGAAGGAACGCGCGAGCCCGTGCCGGATGCGGTTGCGCGGCTTCATCGGCACCAGGTCGTCGCCGTCGAGCAGGATCTGCCCCTCGTCCGGCGCGTAGTAGCCGTTGATGAGGTTGAAGGCCGTCGTCTTCCCCGCGCCGTTCGGGCCGATCAGCGCGACGCGCTCGCCCTCCTCCACCGCGAGATCGAGGCCGCGCACGACCTCGAGCCCGCCGAAGCTCTTCTTCAACCCACAGATCTCGAAGATCGGGCGTTTCATGCGGGGCGCATCCGGCGGAACAGCCGCATCAGGTCCGCGCGTGTGACGATGCCCTGCGGGCGTACCGCCATCACCAGGATCACGGCCGCCGCGAAGAGCACGTAGCGCCAGGCTGCCGCGCCCCGGAACAGCTCCGGCAGCAGGGTGAAGAAGGCCGCGCCGATCAGCGGGCCCCAGGCCGTCTGCGTGCCGCCCAGGACGACGGACAGCACGATCGTGACGGACAGCAGGACCGAGAAATGCTGCGCCTCGACGAAGTTGAACTGGAATCCGTAGAGCGCCCCCGCCAGCCCCGCCAACGCGCCGCCGATCGTGAAAGCGCCGAGCTGCGTAAAGGGCACGTGCACGCCGAAGAGGGAGGTGACCGTCTCGTCCTGCTCGATCGCGTGCAGCGTCATGCCGAAGCGGCTCGCGCTCAGCCACCAGCCCAGCAGGATCACGCCGGCCGCGCAGGACGCGATGGGCACAAGTCCCAGATGCTCGATCACCGGATAGCCGGCCGCGCCGCCCACCACGTCGAGATTGATGAGGATGCCGCGCACCACCTCGTTGAAGGCGAGCGTCGCCAAAGCGAGGTAGAGCCCTCGCGTGCGCAGCACGGGCCCGCCGATGAGGAAGGCGAGCAGCCCTGCCGCCGCCGCGCCCGTCGCGACGGAAGCGGCGACGGACCACTCGTACTCGTTGGACATCACGGCCGAGGCATAGGCGCCGATCGCCATGAAGCCGGCCGTACCGAGATTCACCTGCCCCGCCGCCAGCGGCAGCCAGGCCGCATAAGCCGCGATCACGTTGATCGCCAGCAGCGTCAGGATGGCGGCGGTGTAGCCGCTCACAGCTTTTGCTGACCGAGCGCGGGGTCGCCGAACAGGCCCGTCGGCCTGATGACCAGGCTCGCCAGGAGGATGCCGAAGACGACGACGTTCACGTGGTCGGCGGAGAGCAGGCTCACCGCGAAGATTTCCGCCAGCCCGATGATCAGCCCGCCGATCACCGCGCCCCATATATTGCCCATCCCGCCCAGCACCATGGCGGAGAGGCCCTTGAGCGCCACCTGATCGCCCATGAAGGGCGAGACGAGCTGGTAGGAGAGCGAGAACAGCACCCCCGCCAGCGCGCAGAAGAGCCCGGCCAGCACGAAGAGCCGCGGCACCACGCGCCCGACCTCCACGCCCAGCATGGTCGCCGTTTCAGGGTTTTCCGCGACGCTGCGGATGCCGCGGCCGAGCTTGGTGCGCGACAGCAGAAGCTGCAGCGCGATCACGAGGCCGATGGAAATGAGCAGCCCCGCCAGCTGCGGCACGCCGATGACCAGATCGCCGATCCGGATGTTCGCATCGCCGAAGGGCGAACGGATCGCACGGGCGTCGGAGCCCCAGCGCACCAGCACCAGATTCTCGAAGAGGATGAGGAAGCCGAGCGACGAGACCAGCGGCACCAGCGGCGGCCCGCCGCGCTGGAGACGCCAGGTGAGCCGCTCCACCACCAGCGACGCGACCGCGGCCACGGCCAGCGCAACCAGCACCGCGACCGGCCAGGGCAGCCCCTCCGCCACGCCGGCCCAGGTGAGGAAGCCGCCCATCATGAACAGCGCCGGCACGGAGAAGTTCAGAAAGTTGAGGCAGCCGAAGAACAGCGTGAACGACACCGCGATGAGGACGTAGATGCCCCCCAGCATCAGCCCGTTCACCAGCTGCTGCGTGATCATGCCGCACGCCCCGGCGCTGATGGCAGCGCGTAGCTCTCCATCAGTCCGTCCACCATCGCCGTCGCGCCCTTCCAGTCGTAGGTCCGGAACGAGTGCCCGCGCGTGACGAACTGCGCGCCAGCATAGAACATCTCATATTGCTGATGCCGGCTCGCGAATTCGCTGCCGACGGCATCCCAGGCCAGCTTGAGGAACTTCACCCGCTCGTCCGGCGTTGCCGCCGGCGACTGCTGCATCGTGCGGATGATCTTCGCCATTTCAGGGTTGCCGTAATCCGCGATGGAAGAGGGCAGCATGATCATCCCACCGCCGGCCAGGTCGCGGATCGTGTTGACGATCTGCGGGTAGAGCTCCTGCGTCAGCACCTGCGCCGCATACATCATGTGCCTGTTGGGCACGTACCACTCGCCCTGCTGCGAGCCCGCGGCTTCCATCCCGTGCATCGTCGCCTCGACGCCCGCCGCCTGCGCCGCGAGCCGTCCCAGCGCATCGCGGACCGGCGGCATGCCCACCGTGCCGATGGTCTCGGTCACGCGCCGCGCCACACCGGTCAGGAAGCGCAGCTTCTCCGCCAGGCGGATCTGCGCCTGGTAGTTCTGCATGGTGTGGCCCCAGGTGTCGTGGAACTGGGCGCGGCACATGTCGGTGTCGCGATGCACGAAGACACGCTCCCACGGCACCTTCACATCCTCGAACCACATCACCGCGTCGTTCTCGTCGAAGCGCGAGGAGAGCGGGTTGTCGAACTCGCTGACGGCATGCGCCTCGTAGGATTTGCGCGAGAGCACCTTCAGCCCCTTCGCATTCATCGGCAGCGCGCAGGAGAAGGCCAGCGCCTCCTCGCCCGGCTTCAGCGGCTGAAGGCTCGCCACCAGCACCTCGTTCGCCATGATCGACGAGGTGCCGAGCATCTTTCCCCCGCGGATGGTGATGCCAGACGCATCCTCGTCCACGATGCGCGCGGAGAGATCCGGCTCCGCCTGCTCGCCCCAGGGCTTCGATCGGTCTGCCTGCGGGTTGATGATGACATAGGTGAGGAACCAGTCCTGCCGCGTCGCCTCGGCGACGTAGTCGCGCAACGCCTTCGCCCGCGCGGGTCCGTGCTTCTCGAAGACCTCGATGCCCATCACCTGGCCGATCAGCGCCGAAGCCACATGGTCCGGGCTGCGGCCGATAAAGCCGCAGGAGAGCCGCGCCCATTCCGTCATCGCCTTGCGCCGCGTGACGAGCTCGGCGTAGCTGCGCGGCATCTGCCAGGCGCGGCTCGCGCGGCGCCCGCCGCCGCAATCGAAGGTCGCGGCCTCGATGTTCTCCGGCCGCGATTGGTATTCGTAGAATTTTCCGGCCGACTGCACGGCGCCGCGAAAGGCCGGATGCGTCGTGACATCCGCGACCAGCGCGCCGTCGAGATAGACGGCCCGCCCATCGCGCAGGCTCGCAACGTGCTGCGCCCCCGTCTTCACATCGGCCATGGGTTCCTCCGTTCTTGTGTCATGCGGCATCGACGTCCAGCGCCTGCTGCGCCAGGAGCGCGCGGTCGGACGCGGCATTTAGATTGTCCACCAGCCGCAGCAGCGTGCGGAACTCCGTGCGGCTGAGCGGCGCGAACTGGATGTCGTTGAGCACCCGCTGCGTCGGCGCCAGGGCCGCGAGCCGCGCGAAGCCGGCCGGCGTCACGGCCAGCAGCACGCGGCGGCCGTCATCGGGGTCGCGCCGCTTCTCGATCAGCCCCTGCGCCTCGAGCTTGTTGGATTCCGCGGTGATGAAGGCCGCGCTGACCTTCATGTGCTCGGCCACGCCGCCCACCGAGACGACGCCCTCCGTGCCGAGATGCAGGATGGAGATGAGGATGGAATAGGCCGGCCCCGCGAGCCCGATCCGTGCCGCATGTCCGTCGCGCAAGGCCTGGTGCCGCGAGGCGAGCCCGAGCAGCCCGTTGATCAGCCGGCGGAAGGCAGCGTCGGACCCGTTCTCCAGCAGCTCGGCGCGCGTGACGGTGAGCGGCACGGAGGGCGCCGGTTTCGCGTCGCCGGGATTGGATTTCCGTCTTGCCATGGCGGAAAGCTAGTTTAACTAACTTAGCTATCTCAACGCCTATTTTCGGGGTCGCACCCTGCCGCCCGGCGACAAATGCCCAAAGCGGCGGCATCCTGCGGCGACGGAAAAGGCACCCGTGCAGGAGCAGCATCGTGGCGATCAACAAGGCCCATCTCGAATTCCACGCGCTGGACCTCGACGCGGGATGGGAAACACCCGCGGGCTATCCGCCCGGCATCCAGCAGAAAATCCTGGCCGGAACGCTGGACGAGGCGAACAGGCAGGGCTGCCGCACACGGTTGCTGCGCTTCCAGCCCGGCGCCTTCACCACGGCGCCCTTCGTGCACGACTACTGGGAGGAGGTCTTCCTCGTCAGCGGCGACCTCTGGGTCGGCAACGACGCGGAGGGCAAGGGCGGCGAAAAATTCGGGCCGATGACCTATGCCTCACGCCCGCCGGGCGCCTGGCACGGCCCCTTCCGCAGCGAGGACGGCTGTATCCTCTACGAGTGCCACACCTACGATCCGGCCTAGCAGGAGGGCTCCCCGGCGACCGCGGTGAACTGCCGCGGCCCCGGGATGGCCGGCGCATCGGGCCGCGTCACGATGCGGACCTCCAGCGTGCAATGCCCGGCACGGACCCGATAGAGATCGGCGCCGGCATATTCGATGGCGTCCACCGGCCGGATGCCCAGCTTCGGCAGGGCCGCCTGCAGCGCGGCCTGGAGCTCGGCGGCACGCTGATACTGCGGCGGCAGCGCCGCGGAGGCCGGCGCGGCGCAGAGGATGACGATCGCCGCGATCCCTCGGAACATCACGCGCCCTCCTGGAATCCTGCCGCCAGCGCCTCGGCCATCTTCAGCGCCTGCACCGTCTCGGCCACATCGTGCACACGCAGGATATGCGCGCCGTTCGCAGCCCCGGCCAGCGCGATCGCAAGGCTTCCCGTCACGCGCTGCCCCGCCTGCTCCACCCCGGTGACCCGGCCTATGAAGGTTTTTCGGGACGCCCCCAGCAGGATGGTGCAGCCGATATTCGCCAGCAGCGGCAGCCGCGCCACCAGCGCGAGGTTGTCCTCGATCCGCTTGCCGAAGCCGAGGCCCGGATCCACCGCGATCCGGCCGCGCGGGATGCCCAGCCGCTCCAGCGTCTCGACCCGCGCCTCGAGGAAGCGCGCGACCTCGGTGGCCGGATCCTCGTAGCGGATGTCGCGCTGCATGGTGCGCGGATCGGTGGTGAGCGCGTGCATGATGACCACGGGGCAGCGCGACTGCGTCACGACGCGCAGCGCCGCCGCGTCGTGACGCAGCCCGCTCACGTCATTGACCATCTCGGCCCCCGCCTCCAGCGCGGCGATCATGGTGCGGGCGTTGCGCGTATCGACGCTCACCGGTGCCGAGGTCGCGAGCGCACGGATCACCGGCAGCACGCGGGCGATCTCCTCCTCCACCGTCACCGGCGCGGCGTTGGGCCGCGTGCTCTCGCCGCCGATGTCCAGGATGTCGGCGCCGGCCTCCAGCATGGTATGGCCCTGCGCGATGGCGGCGGCATGGCCCTCGCCCAGCCCGTCACCGGAAAAGCTGTCCGGCGTGCAGTTCACGATGCCCATGACCAGCGGCCGCGCCCGATGCCTGATGATGCCGGCAAACTCCGGCATGCCTCGCGTCAGCCGCTCCAGCGCCGGGTGGTCCTCCGGCGGCGGCATGATCGAGCCCTCCGGCCCGCGGACCAGCGAAAACGCGATGGGCCCGCCCTGCAGCGGCAGGGCGAGCCCATCACGGATCGCGGCGAAGGCCGCCGGGCCATTCAGCAGGCCCAGCGGTTCGAGCCACTCGGGCAAGCTCACCCCGCAGGTTGCGGGTTGAGCCCACCACCGGTGTCCGGCCGCGGCGTGCGGCCCGAGCTCGGCACGCTGCCACGGCCCGTGGAGGCCGGCTCGTCGGGGCGGTTGCGCACCACCGGCTCGCCGCGCAGCACCGTGCGGATCTCGTCGCCGGAGAGCGTCTCGTATTCGAGCAGCCCCTTGGCCAGCCGCTCCAGCTCGTCGCGGTTTTCGGTGAGGATGGTCGTCGCCCGGCCATAGGCGGTGTCGATGATCTTGCGGATCTCGCTGTCGATGATCCTCGCCGTCTCTTCGGAGAGATTCTTCGACTGCGTCACGCTATGGCCCAGGAACACCTCCTGGCTGTTCTCGCCATAGGCCACCATGCCGAGCCGGTCGCTCATGCCCCATTCGGTGACCATCATGCGCGCCTGGTTGGTCGCCATCTTGATGTCGCCCGAGGCGCCGTTGCTCACCTTGTCCTTGCCGAAGACGATCTCCTCGGCGACGCGGCCGCCCATCGCCATGGCGAGCTCGGCCTCCATCTTGGACCTGTGCTTGGAATAGCGGTCACCAGCGGGCAGGCTCATCACCAGGCCCAGCGCGCGGCCGCGCGGGATGATGGTGGCCTTGTGCACGGGATCGCATTCCGGCTCGTGCATCGAGACCAGCGCATGACCCGCCTCGTGATAGGCAGTCATCTTCTTCTCGTCGTCGGACATGACGAGGCTGCGGCGCTCGGCGCCCATCATCACCTTGTCCTTGGCGGCCTCGAACTCGGCCATGCCGACGGTGCGGCGGCCCGTGCGCGCGGCCAGCAGCGCGGCCTCGTTGACCAGGTTGGCCAAGTCCGCACCGGAGAAGCCGGGCGTGCCGCGCGCGATCACCTTGGGATCGACGTCGGAAGCCAGCGGCACCTTGCGCATGTGCACGCGCAGGATCTTCTCGCGGCCGTTCACGTCGGGGTTGGGCACGACCACCTGACGGTCGAAGCGGCCGGGGCGCAGCAGCGCGGGGTCCAGCACGTCCGGCCGGTTGGTGGCCGCGATGATGATGACGCCCTCGTTGGACTCGAAGCCGTCCATCTCGACCAGCATCTGGTTCAGCGTCTGCTCGCGCTCGTCATTGCCGCCGCCGAGGCCGGCGCCGCGATGGCGGCCGACCGCGTCGATCTCGTCGATGAAGATCAGGCAGGGCGCGTTCTTCTTGCCCTGCTCGAACATGTCGCGCACGCGGCTGGCGCCGACGCCCACGAACATCTCGACGAAGTCAGAGCCCGAGATGGTGAAGAAGGGCACGTTCGCCTCGCCCGCGATGGAGCGCGCGAGCAGCGTCTTGCCGGTGCCGGGAGGGCCGACCAGCAGCACGCCCTTGGGGATCTTGCCGCCCAGCTTCTGGAACTTCGCGGGATCGCGCAGGAAGTCCACGATCTCCTCGAGCTCCGCCTTGGCCTCGTCGATGCCGGCCACGTCCTCGAAGGTCACGCGGCCGTGCTTCTCGGTCAGCAGCTTGGCCTTGGACTTGCCGAAGCCCATGGCGCGCCCGCCGCCGCCCTGCATCTGGCGCATGAAGAAGATCCACACGCCGATCAGCAGCAGCATCGGGAACCAGGAGATGAGGATCTGGAACAGCGGGTTCACCTCGCTCTCCTCGGGACGGGCGACGACCCGCACGCCCTTGTCGGTCAGGCGCGAGACGAGCTGCGGATCCTCGGGGGTGTAGGTGCTGAAGGCGCGACCGTCGGTGAGCTGGCCCGAGACCGTCCGGCCCTGGATCACCACGTCCCGCACATGGCCGGCGTTCACCTCGTTGATGAAGTCGCTGTAGGCCACCTGCGTCTGGGCCCGGCTGCTCGTGCCCGAGGGCTGGAAGAGGTTGAAGAGCGCCACCAGCAGCAGCGCCACGATCACCCACAGGGCCAGGTTCCGGCCAAAATTGCTCACGTCGCGCGATCCCCTTTGCCGGCCATTGCACCGGCATCTGGTGAACATAGTGTGTCCGCCGCCCCAAAAAATCCCGGAAGCCGAAGAGAATTCACCCTGCGAAGTGACATTCGGTGACGGGGCCGCCGGGGGGAGCGAAGACTGGCGGAGAATTTACCGCCATTTCAGGACGAAGATAGGCCAAGTGTGCCGCCGCGGCCAGCATTCCGTCTCCGGATTGTCGCAAAGCCGGCAGGGCCGCGAGGGCGGCGGCGGGTAGGTGCCGCGCCCGGCCGCGGAAGGCGGGGGCATCCGGGCCGATCGTGCCGGCGATCAAGCCCTCCGGTACGGTCATACGGAAGCGGTCCGGTCCGGCCCCGGCCTCCGGGACCAGCCATCTTCCGCCGCGCAGCCAGGTCGTTCCGCCGAGGGAGCCGGAGCCGCTGGCCAGCAGGGCGGCCACCGCGGCCTCGGCCGGCGCGTGCTCCCCGCCGCCCACGGCGCGGATCAGCGCGGCCATGAGCCGGCGCGCCACGGCGTCGTGTCCCAGCCGGTCCGGCGCGATCTCGGCACAGCCCTCGGGCAGGAGGCGAACGGACGCCGCCAGCCGCTCGGCCACGCGCACCGCCAGCCGGGCGCGGCGCCGCGCGAAGCTTTCAGCCACCGCCGAGGCCGCGACGGTCCCGCCGGCCGAGCGCAGCCGGGCCCGGGCGAAGCGCGGATCGGCATTGGAGGGATCCTGGACGGGGCGGACCGACCATCCCTCGAGGCTCGCGGCCAGCCGCGCCTTGGGGATGGGCAGCAGGGGCCGGAGGATGAGCGCCTCGGGCGCGATGGTCACGGGCATCATGCCGGCCAGGCCGGCATCCCCGCTGCCGCGCAGCGCCCGGAAGAGCACCGTCTCCGCCTGGTCCTCCGCGTGATGGCCGAGCAGCAGATGCAGCGCGCCCGCCTCCCGGCAGGCGGTGAGGAGCGCGGCCCGGCGGGCCCGCCGGGCCCGTTCCTGCAATCCCGGGCCGGGGGGCAGCCCGAGCGGCAGGATGCGCGTCGCGATGCCCTCGGCGGCCAGACCTTCCGCCAGCGCCGAGGCCTCCGCCGCGCTTTCCGCGCGCAGCCCGTGCTCGACGATCAGCGCCAGCACCGAGGCCCCGCGCTCCCGTGCCCAGGTGTCGGCGAGCCGCGTCAGCGCCAGCGAGTCCGGGCCGCCGGAGCAGCCCGCCGCGATCAGATCGGAAAAGGGCCCCAGCGGGGCCATCAGCGCGGCGAATTCCGCGCTCGTGACCGGCGAGGCGCCGGTCACATCACCGGCACTGCGAACGTTGCCGCGCCGCCGTCGCCTGGGTTGCCAGCGGCGGGCGCAGGTTGGGGAACTGGCTGCGCAGGTCGTTCAGCGTGTCGCAGGCCTCGCGCTTGTTGCCGAGGCTCTGGAAGGAATTGGCCAGCCCGAGCAGCGCCTCCGGCGCGCGCGGCCCGGTGCGGGCGCGGGTGAAGGCCTCGTTGTAGGCGATCGCGGCATTGCCGAAGTCGCGTTTGCCGGTCAGCGCGTCGGCCAGCAGCATCTGCGCCGCGATGGCCTGCGCGCCGGAGCGGCTGGCCAGGACCTCGCGCGCCGCGGCCTCGGCGGCGGGATAGTCGCGGCGGCCGAGCGCCGCATTCCCCTCCGCGATGGCGCGGTCGGGCGTGCGCGGCGGCGGCGCGCCGGTGCTGGTGGTGGGAGGCGGGGCGAGCGCGGGGGCGACGGGCGCGGCCGGCCGGCCGGGCGCCGCAGCGCCACCCCCACCGCCGCCCTGGCCGAGCCGGAACTCCATGTCGCCCTGGTACTTCTCGAAATCCTCGCGGAGGCGCCGGTTCTGGTTCTCCAGCACGTCCACCCGGCCGCGCAGGCGGCTGACCTCTTCCTGCAGGTTGTTCACCCGATCGAGCAGGGAGCCGACCAGCTCGCCGCTGCCGCCGGATCCGCCGCGCGAGGGCGCCGGCGGCGGCACGCTGCCCCCGCTGCGGCGCAGCTGCTCCATCTCCTGCCGCAATTGCAGGATCTGGTTCTGCAGCGCGATGCCCTCGCGGCTGTCCATCTGTGCGCTGGCGGGCTGCGCCGCCAGCAACGTCAGGCCGAGCAGGACCGCAATGCGCCGCATGATGCGAACCGCTTAGCGGACCACCGTGACGGCGCGCCGGTTGCGCGCCCAGGCTTCCTCGTTGGAACCCAGCGCGTCCGGACGGTCCTTGCCGTAGCTGATGGTCTGGATGCGCGAGCCGGCCACGCCGCTCGCCACCAGGACGTCGCGCGCGGAATTGGCGCGGCGCTGGCCGAGGGCGAGGTTGTACTCGCGCGTGCCGCGCTCGTCGGTGTTGCCTTCGACGATGACCTGGTTCTGCGGATACTGCGCAAGCCAGGCGGCCTGGCGCTGCAGCACCGGCCGCTGGTCGGCGCGGACGCTGCTCTGGTCGAAGTCGAAGAAGACGCGATCGCCGACATTGGCGACCAGGTCCTCCTGGCTGCCGGGACGGATCGTGCCGCTGCCCGCGCCCGCACCGCCGGTGGAGGCCGTCGTCTCGGGGTCGGAGGAGCAGGCGGCGAGCAGCCCTGCGGCCGCGACGGCAGCGAGGAAGGTCTTCGTGGCGGCCATGATATTCTCCTTACTGCCTTGCTATCTTACCATCTTACCGCGACCGTCCCGCCTTCGCAGGCGCAACATCGCGCGGTGCAGCACTAACCCTCCCCCATGGCGCAATCAAGGCGGAAGGCCGCGCGCCACGCGCAGGGCGACTATTCTTTACAATGCCGCCACGACGACTGGACGAAGGCGCAAATCGATAAGCAGCCGAAACGACCTGCCGCCGAAGTCAGCTGATCAACGGTGACCAGCTCGGATCGGTTGCATCCGTCGGCGTCACAATCTGCCGCTCGTTGAAGCCGGCGATGTCGATCGAGGAGATCCGGGCCGAATAGCCTGCGCCGCGATTGTCCCGCGCGGGGGACTCCCGGTAGAACATCAGCACGCGGCCATTGGGCGCGAAGGTCGGTCCCTCCATGCCCCAGCCCTCGGAGAGGATGCGCTCGCCCGAGCCGTCCGGCCGCATCACGCCGATCGCGAACTGGCCGCGCCCGATCCGGGTGAAGGCGATCAGGTCGCCGCGCGGCGACCAGACCGGCGTGGCGTAGCGCCCGTTGCCGAAGCTGATCCGCCGCGCGCCGCCGCCGCCCGCATCCATGACGTAGAGCTGCTGGTCGCCGCCCCGGTCGGAGTTGAAGACGATCTGCGTGCCATCCGGCGAGAAGCTGGGCGAGACGTCCAGCCCGCCGCCACTGGTGAGCTGCCGCTCGCGCCGCGAGCCCAGGTCCACCAGGAAGATGTTGGCGTCGCCGCCGCGGATCGCGGAGAGCACCACCGAGCGCCCGTCCGGCGAGAAGCGCGGCGAGAGCGTCATGCCGCCGAAATTGCCCAGCACCTCCTGCCGCCCGCTCTGCAGGTTGAAGAGGTACACGCGCGGCTCGTTGCGCTGGTAGGACATGAAGGCGATGCGCGTCGCGTCCGGATGCCAGCGCGGCGTCAGCGCCTGGAACTGGCCGTCGGTCAGGAAGCGGTTGTTCTCGCCGTCCTGGTCCATGATGGCGAGGCGCCGGACGCGCCGGTCGCGCGGGCCGGTCTCGGCGATATAGGCGATGCGCGTGTTGAAGTAGCCGGTCTCGCCCAGCATCCGCTTGTAGATGTCGTCCGAGATGATGTGCGCGATCTGCCGCCAGTTGCTGCTGGTGGCGTTGTAGGCCGTGCCGAGGGCCTGCTGCTCCGGCAGGATGTCCCAGAGGCGGAACTCCACGCGCAGCCGGTCGCCGCTGCCGTCCACCCGTCCCGTGACCAACGCCACCGCGCCGATGACGCGCCAGTCCTGGAAGCGCGGCGTCGCGGCCGCGGCCTCCGGCGTCTGGATGAAGGCCTGCCGGTCCACCGGCCGGAACAGGCCCGAGCTGCGCAGGTTGTTGGTGATGACGCGCGAGATCTGCTGGCCGAGCCGCGCGCCCTCGGCGCCCGTGCCCGCCATGTCGGGGATGGCGATGGGGATGGGCTCGGTCCGCGCGCGGGTGATGTCCACGATGGTCGGCGGGCTGCCGCCGCTGGTCTGCGCCAGGGCGGGCAGCGGCGTCGTCCAGATGCCGGGCGCCACCATGGCGGCGGCGCCGCCGGCCAGCAGCGAGCGGCGATTCACGTTGAGCGTCACGATTCGGATACTCCGGTTACCTGGGCCCCTCCGGGGGCGCACCTTGGCCTTTGCGAAGGCCGGGTCAAGGGTTGATCTGGGCTCGACGCGTCACCGCAGTCCCAGCTCCCTCGGGTTGAAGCGGAAGATGGTGTTCCGCAGCGCCTCCAGCCTATCGCGCGGGAGGGGCAGCGGGTTGCATCGCGGGTCGAGCAGGGCGCGGCGGGCGGCCTCATAGACCATGCGCGCCCGCGGGTCGCTGGGCGGGGAGCCGTTGGGCAGCACCTGGCGCACCACGCCGCCCGCATCCACCTGGACGCGGAGCTCGACCACGATGCTCGAGATGTTGGGCGCGCCGGCGTCCACGGCCCAGCACTCGCCGATCTTGTCGGCGAGGCCGGCGCGCTCGGCCGCCGTCAGGTTGGCGACGCCGGTGGGCGTGCCGCCGGCCTGCGCCGGGGCGCTGGGCGGCCGCGGATTGGCCCGCGCGGTGGGCGCCTGCTGCTGCTGCTGCGCCTGGCGCAGCCGCTCCAGCGTGTTGAGCACCGACTGGCTGCGCTCCTGCGGCCGCTGGACGGGCGGCGTCTGGCCGGTTCCCGGCGCCTGCGAGGGCTCGGGCGGCGGCGGCACCGGAGGGGGCGGCAGCGGCAGGGGCGGCGTCGGGCGCTGCGGCGCGGGCGTGGGCGCGGCCGGGGTCGGCGGGGTCGGGACCTGGGCCACCTGCTGCGGCGGCCGCGGCGGCAGCGGCACCGGCGAGGGCGCGGGCTCCGGCGGCGGCGCGGCGGCCGTGGGACGCGGGGGCTGCGGAGTCGGCGGCGCCGGCGTGGCGGCCGGCGCGGGCGGCGGCGGTGGAGGGGG
>NZ_JBXAQB010000011.1:0-212207 GCF_058806835.1 Roseococcus sp. GW821-FHT12F05 | reverse complement strand
ACAATGCACCCATCACAGCCTCCTCGTCAGAGACTGTGAATCACAACACCATCCGAATTAATAGGTCCTGAGCCTAGCGCCGGATGCGGATCTGCGTCAGGTCCTGATACCAGCTTTTGGCCTGCGCGAAGCCCTGCACCTCCGGCCGCAGGGCGCGCGGATTCACGTCGTAGACGACGAAGATCCAGTAGGCGTTGTCCACCACGTATTCGTGGATGCGCGAGACGAGGCGGTCGCGCTCCGCCGCGTCGAAGGTGCCGGCCGCCTCCCGCATCATGGCCTCGAGCCGCGGGTCGCAGACGCCGGACCAGTTGACGCCCTGCGGCACCCCGTTCTCGCAGCTGAAGTGGCGGAAGAAGGCGTCGAAGGGCGTCGCGGTGCCGAAGCTGTTGTTCAGCGCGTGGACGTCGCGCGCGCTGGGGTCGAGGGGCCCACGGCTGCGCCGGCCGCGCATGGCGTTCCACTCGACGACCTCGAAGGTGAGCTCGACGCCGATCTCGCGCATGTTCTGCTGCACGTATTCGTTCATCGGCAGCGGCTGCATCTGGCCCGAGCCCGAGGGCGAGATGAGGAACTTGATCTTCAGCGGGTTGCGCGGCCCGTAGCCGGCCTCGGTCAGCAGCCGGCGCGCTTCGGCGGGGTCGTAGCGGATCTGGAACTGCGGATGGCCGAACCAGGGACTGTCGGGCAGGACCATGCCGCGCGCGGGCGCCGCCGTGCCGCCGAGGAGCTGCACCATCTCCTCGCGGTTGATCGCGAGGTTCAGCGCGCGGCGGACGCGGACATCCGTCATCGGCGTGTTCTCGCCGGCAATGCGCAGGATATAGGGCCAGACATGCGGATAGGGGTTGGTCTTGATGACCATGCCCGCCGCGCGCAGCCGGTCGAGCGCGTCGGGCGGCGGGGCCTCGATGAAGTTGACCTGGTTGGTCAGCAGCGCGGCCACGCGGGTGTTGGCGTCGGGGATCGGCAGCAGCAGCAGGCGGTCCACCTTGGGCCGGCGCGCCACGTCCCAGTAGTCGGCGTTGGGCAGCAGCACGGCGCGCTGTCGCGGCACGATCTCCTGCACCTTGAAGGGCCCCGTGCCGGAGGGCTGGCGGCCGAAGGCCTCCCAGTTGCCGAGCCTGCGCCATTGCGCAGGGCTCGAGATGTGCAGGAACACGACCTGGTCGAGCATCGAGGCATCGGGCGTGTCGCTGCCGATCGCCACCTTGAAGTCGTCGATCTTCCGCCAAGTCTTGATGCCGGGGATGCGAAAGGAGAGCGTCATGTTCTGCTGCGGATCGTAGTGCGGCGCCTCCTTCACCAGGAGCTTCTCCAGGTTCCAGATCACCGCATCCGCGTCGAAATCCGAGCCGTCGTGGAACTTCACGCCGCGGCGCAGCTCGAAGATCCACTCCTTGTTGTCCGCAGGATTCGGATAGTAGCGCTCGGCCAAAGCGGGGACGATGTCGGGGATCGTCTCCTCCTGGATGAGGTTCCAGTAGACGAGGCTGTCGTAGATGGTGAAGCCCATCCAGCGGATGCCCTCGCCGCCCTGGTCCGGCGCGCCGCGCGCGGTGGGGATGTCCGACGCCGTCATGCCGATGCGGAGCTCGCCGCCCGGGGCTTGCGCCAGGACCGGCGTGGCGAAAGCGCTCGCGGCGAGGCCGAGGGTGGAGCGGCGGGTCACATCGGTCATGGCGCTCAGGCTCCCGTGTAGCCGGTGAAGCGGAAGACGTTGGAGGGCAGCGCCTCGAAGGGACGCGGCGTGCGCAGCCTTCCCGTCATGGCCTCCACATAGGGAGCGGCGGCGGCGAGCAGCTCGAACTGGCGCTCATTCAGGGTCAGGCCGGCGCGTCGCGCGATCAGGGCGATCGCGTCGCGCTCGGCTGGCGAGATCTCGGCGGGCGTCGGGTCCGGCACAGGCGGCAAGACCTTGGAGAAGGAGGCGTTTTCGTCCAGCGCGGGCCGCCGCTGGCGCCAGGGTGTCGCGCGCTCATAGGCGTCGGCGATGCGCAGCACGGTCGCGTCCGCGAAGGGCCGGCCGACGAGCTGCATCGAGAGCGGCAGCCCCTCGGGCGTATAGCCCATGCATTGCGCCAGCGCCGGGCCGCCGAGCACATTGAAGGCCGTGGTCAGCGAGGACTTCTGCCAGAAGTGGATGGTCCGCCAGCTCTCCAGCACCGGCGCGGGGCCGGGGCCGGCGGTGACGAGCGCGTCGTAGCGGTCCCAGAGCGGCTTCGCCTCCGCCACCATGGCGCGACGCCCGCGCTGGGCATTCACGTAGTCCTCGCCGCGGATCAGGATCGCGGCGAGCGAGCGCCCCAGAAAATCCTCGCCGAAGAGGCCGGGGTTGGCGCGCAGGCCGGGCTCGTGCACCGCGTAGAGCTCGCTCTCCGCGCCGGTGATCTTCACGTCGGCATAGTCCTGCACCGGGCGGATGCGGACCTCCTCGAGCTCCGCGCCGAGCCCGCGCAGCACGCCGAAGGCCTCCTCCAGCGCCGCGCGCACGACATCCGGCACGGGCGCCTCGACCTCGAACTGGTGGCGCAGCACGCCGATGCGCATTCCCTTGATGTCGCCGGCGAGCGCGGCGCGGTAGTCGGGCACCGCACGCATCGCGCTAGCGGGATCGAGCGGGTCGTGGCCGGCGAGGGTCTGCAGCATCAGCGCGCAATCCTCGACGGTCCAGGTCATCGGCCCGGCATGGTCGTAGGAGAAGCTGTTGGTCCAGATGCCGCGCCGGCTGATGAGGCCGTAGGTCGGCTTCAGCCCAACCAGACCGCAGAGCGCGGCGGGATTGCGGATCGACCCGCCGGTGTCGGAGCCCATCGCGCCCATGGCGAGGCCGGCCGCGACCGCCGCGCCGGAGCCGGAGGAGGAGCCGCCGGTGATGCGGCTGCGGTCCCAGGGGTTGCGCGCCGGCGGCCAGGGCAGGTCGAAGCTTGGGCCGCCATGCGCGAACTCATGCGTGGCGAGCTTGCCCAGCAGCACGGCGCCGGCCGCGCTCAGCCGCGCGACGGTCTCGGCGTCCTCGGCGGGGACGAAATCCTGCTGGCTGCGCGAATGGCCCGTCGTGCGGATGCCGGCGGTGCAGTAGATGTCCTTCAGCGCATAGGGAATGCCGTGCAGCGGGCCTTTGTAATGGCCCGCCATGATCTCCGCCTCGGCCCGCCGCGCCTGCTCCAGCGCGCGCTCGGCGGTGACCAGGAGGTAGGAATCGAGCTGTGGGTCGATCGCCTCGATCCGCGCCAGGAAGGCGCGGGTCAGCTCCACCGGGGAAAGCTTGCGCGCGGCGATGAGGCGCGAGGCCTCCGACATCGGGAGGTAATGCAGCGCGGCCGGGTTGGTGTCGGGCATGGCGTTCACTCCCCGTCGAAGGCGAAGTTGGTGGCGAGCTCGGCGCCGAAGGTGAGGTCGCGCGGCAGATGGGCGGCCATGGCCTCCACATGGGGCGAGGCCTCGGCGATCTGCGCGAATTGTCTGGAATCCAGCGGCAGCGCAGCACGCGCGGCGAGGATCTCGTAGATCACCCGAGCCGCATCGCCCGGCGGTGGCGCGGCCTGGTCTGCTGGCGTGTCGTTCACGGCAGCGGCGGGCAGCGCCGGCCGGCGCGCGCGCCAGGCGGTCGCGGCCTCGTAGGCCTGGCCGATACGAAAGACCGTCGCCTCGTCGAAGGCGCGGCCGGCGATCTGTAGCGAGAGCGGCAGGCCCCTGACGGAGAAGCCGTTGCACAGCGAGAGCGTCGGCAGCTGCGAGACGTTGGTGGGGTTGGTCAGCGGCGGCGAGGCAAAGTTGGCCTCCGCCCGCATCGGCGCCATGACCGGCGCCTCGCCCCAGCTGCTCGGCGTGATGAGCGCGTCGACCTCGCGCAACGCGTCGTACATGCCCTGCGCCAGGATGCGCTGCTGCCGCAGCGCCTGCACGTAGTCCGTCCCCGTCACGAAGGCGCCGGGCATGATGCGGTAGCGGAAGACCTCGCCGTAGTCGGACGGCCTTCCGCGCAGCCGGTCGCCGTGGATGCTGAAGGATTCCGACAGCGTGATGATCCGCATGCAGGACTGGTACTCGGCGAGCGGCCGCAGCGTGACCTCGCGCACCTCTGCGCCCAGCGCGCGCAGCACTTCGGCGGTCGCCTCCATCGCGGCGATCACCTCGTCCGAGGCGCGGCCGTCCGTCTCGTACCAATGGCGTACGAGGCCGATGCGCAGGCCCTTCACGCCCTCGTGCAGCGAAGCGCGGAAATCGGGCACCGTCAGTTCGGCGCTGGCCGGGTCGAGCGGGTCGTGGCCGGCGACGGCCTGCAGCAGGATCGCGCAATCCTCCACCGTCCAGGCGAGCGGCCCGGCATTGTCCAGCGTGAAGGAGAGCGGCAGCACGCCGCGCTTGCTGACGCGGCCATAGGTCGGCTTGATCCCGGCCGTGCCACAGAAGGCCGCCGGCAGCCGGATGGAGCCGCCGGTGTCCGAGCCCATCGCGCCCGGCACCAGCCCCGCCGCGACCGCCGCGCCCGAGCCGGAGGAGGAGCCACCGGGGAAGCGCGTGAGGTCCCAGGGATTGCGCGCGGGCGGCCAAGGGAGGTCCCAGGAGGGGCCGCCGGTTGCGAACTCATGCGTTGCCGTCTTTCCGAGCAGAATGCCGCCCGCTTCGCGCAGCTTCGCGACGGTCGGCGCGTCCTCGGCCGGGATGCGGTCCCGGCAGCGCGCGGAATGGCCGGTCGTGGCGATGCCGGCAGTGTCGTAGATGTCCTTCAGCGCATAGGGCACGCCGTGCAGGGGGCCGCGATGGCGCCCGGCCATCACCTCCGCCTCCGCCTGCCGCGCTTCCGACAAGGCAAGCTCGGCCGTCACGGCGATGAAGCTGTTCAGCGCGGGGTCCACCGCGCCGATGCGGTCCAGCAGGGCCTGCGTGAGCTCCAGGGGCGAAAGCTGGCGCGCGGCGATCCGCCGCCCGGCCTCGGCGATGGTGAGCCAGTGGAGCTCGCTCATGCGCGGCTCTCGTGGCGGGACAGGTTATCGATCGACAGGCCGCGCATTCTTCCTCCTCGGGTCCCTGACCCTTCGGCGTGCGCTGGCTCTCTCCCGTCCAGAAATTCCTTATGCGGAGCGTGCGGCGACGGGGCCGCCGCGTCAACCGCGAAGCCTCCGTATCGCGGAGCAATCCAACCGGTTTCTGCAATCACAGGTGGCATGAGACTTGCTTCGTTTCGCAGAGAAATCGGTCCGCGAAGTCGGGCCGAAGGACACCCGCGAGGCTTGTAGAACATGGCCAGCAAGAGACAGATCCGGCTCGGCGTCTCCATGATCGGGCTCGGCTACCACCTGGCCGCCTGGCGCCATCCGGACGCACCCGCCGGCGGCAATATGGAGCTGCCGCATTTCATCCGCGTGACACAGGCCGCCGAGCGCGGGCTTTTCGACATGGCCTTCCTCGCCGACGGCGTGGGCATCCGCTTCCATGACGAGCCGGCAGGCGCGCTCGCCCGCACCTCGAAAAACGTGCAGTTCGAGCCGCTGACGCTGCTCTCGGCGCTGGCGATGGTCACGAAAAACGTCGGCCTCGTGGCGACGGCCTCGACCACCTACAACGAGCCCTATCACGTCGCCCGGAAATTCGCCTCGCTCGACCACATCAGCGGCGGTCGCGCGGGCTGGAACGTGGTCACCAGCGTCACCGACATGGAGGCGCAGAACTTCAACCGCGACAAGGCGCCCGGCTACGACGTCCGCTACGACCGCGCCGCCGAGTTCGTCGATGTCGTGCGCGGGCTGTGGGAAAGCTGGGAGGACGACGCCTTCGTCCGGGACAAGGAGAGCGGCCTCAACTACGACCCGGGCAAGCTCCACGTCCTGAACCACCAGGGCAAGCACTTCCAGGTGCGCGGTCCCCTCAACGTCGCGCGCACGCCGCAGGGGACGCCCGTGATCGTGCAGGCCGGCGCCAGCGACCAGGGCCGCGAGCTCGCCGCCGCCACGGCCGATGTGGTCTATGCCGCCGCGCAAACGCTCGCGGACGCGCAGGCCTATTACGCCGACGTGAAGGGCCGCATGGCGAAGTACGGGCGCGAGCGGGACCATCTGAAGATCATGCCCGGGCTGATGGCCATCCCCGGCCGCACGCGGCAGGAAGCGCACGACCGCTACGAGGTGCTGCAGGAGCTGGTGCAGCCGCTGGTAGGGCTCGGCGCCCTCGCCAACTATCTCGGCGACCTCTCCGCCTATCCGCTCGACGGACCGGTGCCGGCGCCGGTCAACCGTCGCATGCACAGCCGCGCGCAGATTTTTCTCGATATTGCCGCGCGCGGGAACCTGACCATCCGTCAGCTCTACCTCTCCGTCGCCGGCGGCAACGGCCACCGCACCGTCATCGGTACGCCGGCCGACATCGTGGATGCGATGGAGGAATGGTTTACCCAGGAGGCCGCCGACGGCTTCAACATCCTCCCACCCTGGCTGCCGGGCGGGCTCGAGGACGTCGTCGACCTGGTGGTGCCCGAGATGCAGCGCCGCAGCCTGTTCCGCACAGCTTATGAAGGACCGACTTTGAGAGAGATTCTGGGCGTCCCCTACCCCACCCATCGGCGCGCGGCGATAGCGGCGGCGTTGGGCAGCGCTGCGCAATGAGGGGCTTTCTGTTCGCCGCGGCGCTGTCGCTGGCCGCGCTGCCGACCTCCGCGCAGACGCTGCGCATCGCCTTCAAGGCCGCTGTCGATGCGGCCGATCCGCACCTCACCTTCACGCCCAACCGCAATGTCGGCATCCATGTCTGGGAGACGCTGCTGACGCAGGACGAGCACCTGCGCCCGCATCCCGGCCTCGCCGAAAGCTGGCGCTCGATCGACCCGCTGACCTGGGAGTTCAAGCTGCGCGAGGGCGTCACCTTCAGCGACGGCTCGCCGCTGACCTCGGAGGATGCGGCCTTCTCCATCCGCCGTGCCCAGGCCGCCGTGGGCCCACGCACCTATGCCAGCGCCGTGCGCAACATCGTGGCCGTCGAGACACCGGACCCGCGCACGCTCATCGTGCGCACCAACACGCCCACGCCGCTGCAGCCCGACTTCCTCGTGGCCATCGCCATCGTCAGTGCCAGGGCCGCCGTCGATGCCAGCGACGCCGACTTCAACGGCGGCCGCGCCTCCATCGGCTCCGGCCCCTACCGCTGGATTCGCTGGACGCCCTCGCAGGACGTGGTGCTGGACCGCAATCCCGCCTGGCGCGGCCCGGCCGAGCCCTGGGAGCGCGTGATCTTCCGCTTCATCCCGAACGACAGCACGCGCGTCGCGGCGCTACTGGCCGGCGACGTGGACGTGATCGACACCATCCCCGCCGGCCTCTACGCGCGGGTGCGCGACAACCCGCAGACGCGGCTGGTCACCGGTGATTCCATCTTCACCCACTACTTCTTCCTCGACAGCATGAGCTCGCGCATCGCCAATGCGACGGGCGCCGATGGCCAGCCGCTGCCCCAAAACCCGCTGCGCGACCACCGCGTGCGCGAGGCCATGACGCATGCGATCAACCGCGTTGCGCTGGCCGAGCGCACGATGGAAGGCGGCGCCACCGCCACCGGGCAGATCGCGCCCGATGGGCTCATCGGCCATGTGCCGGACCTTCCGATCCCGCGCTACGACCCGGCGCTCGCGCGGCGGCTCATGGCGGAGGCGGGCTATGCCCAGGGCTTCAACCTGAACCTCCACTGCACGCTCGATCGCTTCGCCGGCGACGCCCGCACCTGCCAGGCGATCGGCCAGATGCTGACCGCCATCGGCATCCGCGCCTCGATCGAGGCGATGCCCATGCCGGTCTACCTGCGCCGCAGCGCCAATCTCGGGCCGGACGGCGTACCGGAGCTGAGCGCGATGCTCTCCATCTTCGGCTCCTCCTCCGGCCTCGCGAGCGAGGGGCTGACCTCGCTCGTCCGCACCGTGAACGGCCAGCGCGCGCATGGCGGCTGGAACCGCACGCGCTACTCCAGCCCGGAGCTCGACGGGCTGCTGGAGCGCACGGACAGCCTCTTCGATCCCGCCGCGCGCGAGGCGGCGATGCAGCAGGCCGTGCGCTACGCCGTCGACCAGGAGGCACTGCTGCCGATCTTCCACATGAAGGCGTCCTGGGGCCTGCGCCGGCCGCTGACGCTCACACCGCGCGCCGACCAGTACACCATGGCCACCGAGGTTCGTCCCGCCCCATGACCAACTCCATGCTGAAGCTGGGCGCCTTCTTCTTCACCCCCGGCAGCCACTCCGCGGGATGGCGCCACCCGGACGCCCTGCCCGAGACCGACATGTCCTTCGCGCACTATGTCGCCGCCGCGCAGACGGCCGAGCGTGCGAAGCTGGACTGCGTCTTCTTCCAGGACACCGCGGCCGTGAACGGCAGCGCCAACCTCGACGGCGCCGGCCCCTGGCGGCCTGCCGCGGGACGGCAGGTCTTCCCCGAGCCCGCGACGCTCATTGCCGCGCTCGCTCCGGTGACAACGCATCTCGGGCTGATCGCGACGGCGACGACCACCTATGGCGATCCCTACACCATCGCGCGCCGCTTCGGCTCGGTGGACCATATCAGCGGCGGGCGCGCCGGCTGGAACCTCGTCACCTCCCAGATCGAGGACGAGGCGGTGAACTTCGGCCACGATCGCCATCCCGACCACACGGACCGCTACGAGCGCGCCGAGGAATTTTTCGATGTTGTCGCCGGCCTTTGGGACAGCTTCGAGGACGGCGCCTTCCCGCGCGACAAGGCGAGCGGAAAGTTCCTCGATCCCGAGAAAGCGCACATCCTCGGCCACGAGGGAAAGCATTTCCGCGTGCGCGGCCCGCTGAACCTGCCGCGCTGCCCGCAGGGCCGGCCGATCATCGCGCAGGCCGGCTCGTCGGAGGTCGGCAAGCGGCTCGCCTCACGCGTGGCCGACATGATCTTCACCGCGCAGAGCGTGCTGGAAGAGGGCCAGGCCTTCTACGCCGACGTGAAACGCCGCGCCGCCGCGCATGGCCGTAACCCTGATGACGTGAAGATCATGCCCGGCTTCATGGCCATCACCGGCGCCACGGATGAGGAGGCGCAGCGGACCTATGACCAGCTCGCCGCGCTGATCGACGACGCGACGGCGATGAAACTGCTGGCCCGGCTCTGCGGCGACCTCGACATCTACAGCTATCCGCCGGACGGCCCGCTGCCGGACCTGCCCCCGAGCAACGCCGCCAAGGCGCGGCAGGAGCATCTGATGGCCAAGGCGCGACGGGAGAACCTCAGCATCCGGCAGGTGGCCCGCTACATGGGCACCTCGCTGGGTCATCAGATGATCGTGGGCGGGCCGCAGCGCATCGCCGACGTCATGCAGGAGTGGTTCGAGGGCAAGGCCTGCGACGGCTTCACCCTCATGTTCCCCTTCTACACGAAGCCGCTCGAGGACTTTTGTCGGTACGTGGTGCCGGAGCTGCAGCGTCGCGGAATCTTCCGCACCGAGTACGAAGGCAGGACCTTGCGCGAGAACCTGGGCATCTCGATGCCGCGCAACCGCTACGAGGCCGCGTGATGCGCCGGCTCCTCGCGCTTCTGCTGCTGCTCTCATGCACCGCCGAAGCGCAGGAGCTTCGCATCGGCATGAAAGCGGCGGTGGACGGCTCCGACCCGCATCAGAGCTACAGCCCGAACCGCAACGTCCAGCTCCATGTCTACGAGCCGCTCTACTTCCAGGACGCTAACCTTCATCCGATCCCCGGCCTCGCAGAGACAGGCCAGCCTATCGCGCCAACCGTCTGGGAGTTCCGGCTGCGACCCGGCGTCACCTTTCATGACGGATCGCCGCTCACCCCGGCGGATGTGATCTTCTCCATCCAGCGAGCGAAGGACGCCCAGGGTCTGCGCACCTACGCCTCCCTGCTGCGCAGCATCACCGCCATGGAGGCGGTGGACGACCGCACGCTGCGCATCACCACCGCCGCGCCCACCCCCATGCTGCCCGCCTATCTCACCTCCGTCGGCATCGTCTCGGCCGCCGCCACGGGCAGCAACGCCGCCGAGACGGAGTTCAACGGCGGCCGCGCTGCCATCGGCACCGGTCCCTACCGCTGGGTCCGCTTCAGCCAGAACGAGTCGGTCGTGATCGAGCGCGCCCCGCATTACTGGGGGGCAGCCGAGCCCTGGCAGCGCGTGACCTATCGCTTCATCCCGAACGACAGCGCGCGCGTCGCGGCGCTGCTGGCGGGCGACGTGGACGTGATCGACGCCGTGCCGCCCTCCCTCTACGCCCGCGTGCGGAGCGACCCGCGCAGCCAGCTCGTCACCGCGACCTCCGGCTTCAACTTCTACATGTCGCTCGACAGCAGCCGCACGGTGACGCCCTTCGTCACCGGCGAGGACGGCAGGCCGCTCGACCGCAACCCGCTGCGCGACGTGCGCGTGCGCCAGGCCCTCTCCCACGCGATCAACCGCGAGGGGCTCGCCGCGCGCGCCATGGAGGGCGGCGCCCTGCCCGCGGGGCAGATCGCGCCCCCCGGCTTCATCGGCAACGACCCCGACCTGCCGCTCCCCACCTACGATCCCGCGCTGGCGCGCCGCCTGCTGGCCGAGGCCGGCTATCCCCGCGGCTTCGGCCTCACCATCCAGTGCACGGCCGACCGCTTCGCCGGCGACATCCGCTCCTGCCAGGCAATCGGCCAGATGTTCACCGCCATCGGCATCCGCACCACGGTCGAGGGCCTGCCCACCGCCATCTTCTTCCGCCGCGCCCGGGGCTCGCCGGGCGCGGGCTCCGAGTTCTCGGCCGCGATCGCCATGTTCTTCTCCACCACCGGCGTCGCGACGGAGGGCATGAACACGCTCCTGCGCACCGAGAATGCGGCGCTGGGCCACGGCCCGCAGAATCGCGGCGGCTATTCGGACCCCGTGCTGGACGGCCTGCTCGCCGAGGCCGAGCGCGAGATGGACGACACGGCGCGCGAGGCGCTGACGCGCCGGGCCGTGCGCCGCGTCATGGAGCAGGCGGCCCTGGTGCCGGTCTTCTTCGTCCAGTCCGGCTGGGGCACGCGGCGCGGCCTGACCCTGATCCCGCGCGGCGACCAGTACACCATGGCGACCGGCATCCGGCCGGTGCAGCAGAACACGGCAGACCGCAGATGAGTGGCCAGAAGAAACAACTGAAGCTCGGCGCCTTCCTCAGCGTGCCCGGCAACCACCTCGCGGGATGGCGGCATCCGGACGCGGTGCCGGAAACCGACATGGACTTCGCCTGGTACATGCGCCTCACCCAGATGGCCGAGCGCGCGCTCTACGACACCATCTTCTTCCAGGATACGGTGGCGGTGGCGGGCAGCGACGCCATGCTGGCGGGCGACACGACGCGCACGCGGCTCAGCCGCATCGTGAAGCTGGAGCCGCTGGCCTGCCTCGCGGCGCTGGCGGTCGGCACCTCGCATATCGGGCTGATCGCCACCGCGACCACGACCTATAACGAGCCCTACAACATCGCCCGGCGCTTCGCGACAATCGACCATATCAGCGGCGGGCGCTGCGGCTGGAACCTCGTGACGTCGCAGACCGAGGACGAGGCCGGCAATTTCGGCCTCGACCAGCATGTGGACCACGCGCTGCGCTACGAGCGCGCCATCGAGTTCTACGAGGTCTGCGCGGGGCTGTGGGATTCCTGGGAGGAGGACGCCTTCCTGCGCGACAAGGCGAGCGGCGTCTGGTTCGACCAGGAGAAGATGCATTTCCTCCACCACCAGGGAAAGCATTTCCGGGTGCGCGGGCCGCTCAACGTCTCGCGCACGCCGCAGGGCCGGCCGGTGGTGGCGCAGGCGGGCTCCTCGGAGCCGGGACGGGAGCTGGCGGCGCGCACGGCCGATCTCGTCTTCACCGCGCAGACCGAGCTCGAGCCCGCGCGCGAGTTCTTCGCCGACGTGAAGGGGCGCATGGCGAAATACGGCCGCACGCCCGACGAGCTGAAGATCATGCCGGGCATCACGCCCGTCGTCGGCCGCACCATGGCGGAAGCCCAGGCGAAGTACGACGATCTGCAATCCCTGCTGCCCGACGACGTGGCGCTGGCCGCGCTGGCGCGCTTCACGCGCGGAATCGACATCTTCTCCTACCCGCTCGACGGGCCGATGCCCGATCTGCCCGAGGCCAATTCCGCCAAGGCCCGCCAGAAGCTCATCATGGACATGGCGCGGAAGCACGACATGACGCTGCGGCAGGTGGCGCGCTCCGTCTCCGCCGCGCAGGGGCACCGCGTGCTCGTCGGCACGCCCGAATACATCGCCGACGAGCTGCAGGAATGGCTGGAGAAGGACGCAGCCGACGGGTTCAACGTGATCTGCAACCACTATCCGAGGCCCTTCGAGGACTTCACCGACCTCGTCATCCCCGAGTTGCAACGCCGCGGCATCTTCCGCACCGCCTATGAGGGGAGGACGCTGCGCGAGAATCTGGGCCTGCGCGTGCCGGAGAACCGCTACACCGCGGCCCGGTGAGGCCGGGCGTTTTCTCTAGGAGACGTCCGCCCTTCCGCCAGAGCTCAACCCGTGCAGCGGAACAACCGTTTCGCCGTGCTGGCCGTCATGCCACCAGGCGACCCGCCGCACGGGCACGGCATAGAGCCGCTCCAGATTCGCTTCGTTCAGGACGTCCGAACTCCTTCCGCAGACATGCGCCCCGGCCTCCAGCATGAGCAGCGCCTGATCGGCGACGGCGAGGGCATGGTCGGGCTGGTGCGTGGTGAAGAGGATCGCGAGACCGCGCTCCCGGGACAGCCGCAGCAGCAGCCGCAGGATGATGCCCTGGTTGGCGAGATCGAGCGCCGAGGCGGGCTCGTCGAGCACCATCGCCGTGCAGTCCGAGGCCAGCGCGCGCGCCAGCAGCACGAGCTGCCGCTGCCCGCCGCTCAGCCGGTCGTAGCGCTGGTCCGCGACCGCCGAGAGGCCGACCTCCTCCAGGCAGGCCTCGGCCCGCGCGAGATCCGCCGGGCGGGGCGTGTCGAAGCGGCCGATGAAGCGGCTGCGGCCCATCAGCACCATATCGAGGGCCGTGTAGCCGACGTCGCTGGCCAGCGCCTGCGGCACGTAGCCCACCGGCCCACCCGTGGAGAGCCGGCCCTCGCGCAGCGTCAGCGTTCCGCAGAGGCCGCGCAGCAGCGTCGTCTTGCCGCGCCCGTTGGGCCCGAGCACCGCGAGCACCCCGCCCGCCGGCACGGAGAAGCCGAGATGCCGGAACAGCCATCGGCCGGGACGGTACCAGTGGCCGGCCTCCTCGACCTCGATCATGCGCGTGCCCTCGACCGGGCGGCGTGGCGCAGCAGGTAGGCGAAGACGGGCGTGCCGACGATGGCCGTCACGATCCCCACCGGTATCTCGGCCGCCGTCAGGCTCCGGGCGACCGTGTCGGCCAGCATCAGGAAGCTCGCGCCCAGCAGCGCGGAGGCCGGCAGCAGGCGGCGATGGTCCGCCCCCATGGCCAGCCGGCACAGGTTCGGGATCACCAGCCCGACCCAGCCGACGGTGCCGCTGACCGCCACCTGCGCCGCCACGATCAGGCAGACCGCGGCGAAGAGGATCAGCCGGTCGCGCCCGGGACGCACGCCCAGTGTGCGCGCCTCCTCGTCGCCGAGGGAGAGCAGGTTGACGCGCCAGCGCATGGCGAGAAGGACGGCCCCCGCCGGCAGGGTGCACAGCGCCAGCAGCCCCAGCTTCGGCCAGGTGGCGGCGGAAAAGCTGCCCATCAGCCAGAAAACCAACCCGGGCAGCCGGGTCTCCGGATCGGCGATATAGGTCGCGAAGCCGACCAGCGCGCCGCAGAAGGCGCTGACCACGACGCCCGCCAGCACCAGGGTCAGGATGGCGGAGAGGCCCTTGCCGTCGTGGATCGCCAGCACCGCGAGCAGGGCCGCGATGGCGCCCAGGAAGGCGCCGATTGCCACCGGCCAGCCGAAGCCCAGCAGCAGGATCGCGGTGACGCCGCCCAGCGCGGCGCCGGAAGAGACGCCGATGGTCTGCGGCCCCACCAGCGGGTTGCGGAAGATGCCCTGCAGCACCGCGCCGCAGAGCGCGAGACCCGCGCCTGCGAGCCCCGCCATCAGCAGGCGCGGCAGGCGGACGGTGCGCACCACCAGCTCCTCGGTCGGCGTCCAACTGGGCGCGAGGTCGAGCAGCGGCGCCACCAGGATCGCCGCCACATGGCGGATCGGGACCTCGTAGCGCCCGGCGGCCAGCGACGCGAGCAGGGTGAGGGTGAGCAGCGCCGCAAGGCCCACCCACAGCAGCGCGGGCCGCAGCAGCGTCGTCCGCGGCATGGCGGCGGCACTCATCGGCGGAGCAATCGTCCGTAGCCCGCGGAATCCTTGTTCTGCGCGGCGAAGAGGATGCCGTCGATCTCGTCGTCGGTCAGCTCATAGCGGTAGAGGAAACGGTACCAGTCGCGCATGTCCGCGCGCAGGTCGAACGCACCGCGGCCGGGATGCAGGAGCTGCGCGATCCAGGTCCAGGTCAGCGCGGATTCCTGGCTCGGCGGATCCCAGCGGTAGCCGCCCAGCGGCATGCGGTAGACGCGCCGGCTGCGCACGGCCTCGAGGCTGGCCCAGCGCGGATCGCCATAAATGTCGGCCGGCATGGCGGTGTCGAAGTTGCCGAGCAGGATGACCTCGGGATTCCAGGTCAGCACCTGCTCCAGCGTGACGGTGCCGCCACTGCCGGTGCCCGTGGCCACGCCGCGCCCGCCGGCGAGCCGGATGTAGCCATTATTGTAGGAGCCGGCGCCGCTGACCCGCATCGCGTCGGTGTAGCGGCCGAAATAGGCAATGCGCGGGCGCGCGGCCTCGGGCAGGCCCTCCATGGCCTGCGCGATCTCGGCCCGGCGGATGGCCTGGCGCCGCATCATCTCCGCCGCGCGCTCCTCCTGCCCGGCGAGGCGGCCCATGATGCCCGAATAGGTCTCCAGATCCTCCTGGCTGCAGCAGCGCACGCCGATGGCGCGCAGGCCCACGCGGTCCAGCACCTCCAGCAGCTCGGGCCCCTGCGAGGCCCATTGGAAGACCGCATCCGGGCGCAGGGCGAGGATCGATTCGACATTGGGCGTGAAGCCCGCGCCGCGCGTGATGTCCGTCGCGATCGAGCGCGCGCCCGGGAAGATGCGGGACAGGACGCCGTCGCGCAGCGCCGTGGCGGAGGCAGGGTTCATGCCGACAACATGCCGCTCCGTCCCGTCGATCGCCATGTAGGTCGAGGGGTGCGGCATGGGCAGGAAGACGACGCGCCCCGCCGGCCCCTCGAGGCGATGGGTCCGGCCGCGCTGGTCCGTCACCTCCAGGGCCGAAGCCGCCCCTGAAAGCCCCGCCAGGCAGGCGAGCCCGAGGGCGAGGCGCCGGGCTCCCCGACGCATCGTGGCCTGTTCCATCCGTCGTCTCCAGAAGCGATGGGCTCTCTTAATTGCGAATGACTCGCATTGTCAATTTAACTTACGAGGCGTAAGTTTCGCACCGCAGCATGGTCGGGATCCGGTCATGCCAACTCATTTTCCGAGAAAGATCTCAGATAGATGCGAAGCCGACCTTCCATCCTCGGTCTCCTGGCCGCGCTGTCCTCCGGGCATGCCCTGGCGCAAACAGCCCCGCCCGCGGAGGCCCCGGCACCGACTCCGGCGATCCAGCTCGACGAGATCAACGTCCGCGGGACGGGCGGTCCCCGCGGCGAGCTCCAGCCCCTCGGGGCCGTGCCGCCGGCGGCGCAGCTTCCCCATGCGCGCACCCAGTCCGTCTCCGTGGTGGACCGCGCGGAGATCGAGCGCAGCAACCCCGCCGGCACGCTGGAGCTGCTTCGGGATGTCCCGGGGGTCAGCATCAACCGCGCCGGCGGCATCAACGGCACGGTCTTCCTGCGCGGCCTCAACACCAACGACTTCCGCGTGCCGATGTACATCGACGGCGACCGGGCGCGCGGCCGCAACACGCTGCAGCTGATGCTGCTCTCGCCCTTCGAGATCGAGCGGATCGAGGTGATCCGAGGGCCGGCCTCCTCCATGTACGGCAGCGACGCGCTGGGCGGGCTGCTGAACTTCGTGACACGCCGCCCCTCGGGCGATCCCTTCGCGCCGAGCTTCCGCTTCACCGGCGGCGACAGCTTCCTGATGTACGGCACCAACGGCAACCAGGTGCAGGGCGGACTCGGCATCGAGGGCGCCGGCGCGGGCTTCGACGCGCGCATCAGCGTCAACGGCCGCCAGGCGGACGACTACCGCTCCGGCCAGGGCCGGGTCGGCAACAGCGACTACAAGACCGGCGGCGCGTCGATCGTGCTGGGCTACTCGCCCACGACGAACCAGCGCGCCGAATTCTCGCTGCGCGCCACGAGCGTGACCGACGGCCGGGCGGGAACGCAGCCGGCCTATCCGCTCTCCATCCAGCGCGAGGCCACGCTGCAGCTCTATTCCGGGCGGCTCGCCTATTCGGGCATCTTCGACACCGGCTGGTTCCGCACCGTCGATGCGAGCCTCTACCGCAACGAGTTCTTCACCAAGCTGACCAACCGCAACACGGCGACGGCCCGGCAGATCACCGATTCGAACAGCTACGTCATCGGCCCCACCGTCTGGGGCGGCCGCGTCGCGGGCATGATCCCGTGGCAGTCCACGCGCACCACCGTGGGCATGGACTTCATCACTGAGAACCGGCCGGGCTCGGAGGCCTCCTCGCTGGTGACGCGCATGAACGCCGCGGGCCAGGTGGTCAGCATGACGCCCTCCGCGCGGCGCAAGAGCGGGCCGGACGCGCAGCAGTTCAATCTCGGCGCCTTCGTGAACACGGAATGGGACGCGACGCGGCAGCTGACGGTCCTCGCCGCGGGCCGCTTCGACTTCGTCGTCTCCGACCCCGCGCAGTCGCCGCTCGCCTCGCCCAACCTGCTGCCGGCCTTCCGCGCGGCGCAGAGCACGACCGCCTCGGCCACGACCGGCAGCGTCGGCCTCTCCTACCGACCGACGCAGGTCATCGAGCTCGTCGGCAATGTCGGCACCTCCTTCCGCTATCCCGTGACGGCGGAGCTCTTCTCGCAGGGGCTGTCCGGCTCGACCTACACGATCCCCAACCCGGACCTGAAGCCGGAGCGCGGCGTGAACGTCGAGGGCGGCGTTCGCCTGCACTTCCCGCGCGCCACCATCCGCACCACGGTCTTCCGCAGCCAGTTCGAGAACTTCCTGCTGAACGTGCCGACCACCTACATGGGCTTCGCCGCCACCCAGCGGCAGAATGTCGGCGACGTGGAGATGACGGGCGTCGAGGCCGACTGGCGCTGGCAGCTCAACGACGCGCTGAACTTCTTCGGCAACGTCACGGCGCTCCGGGCCACCAACACCACCACCCACACCGCCGTCCCCTACATCGCGCCCTTCGGCGGCCGGGCGGGGCTGCAATACGTGCTCGCGGACCGCGGCGTGGCGCTTACGGGCTCGGTGGACTGGGCGGCCGGCAAGTCGCGGGTCGATGCGACGCAGGAGTTCAAGACCGCCGCCTATGGCGTGCTGAACCTCTCGGCCGAGATGCGGCTCGACCGGCTGGTCTCGCCGGTGGTAGGCAACACGACGCTGACGGTGACGGCGAGCAACCTGCTCGACGCCTCCTACCGCAGCGCCGCGACGGCGGCGAACGTCGCCTTCCGCGAGAGCACGACCAACCCGCTGCTGGAGCCGGGACGCAGCTTCACCTTCGCGCTGCGTAACCGCTTCTGAGGCGGGGCCGGAGACCCGCCGGGACGGTCACGCCGGCCCGGCGGCCAATAAGGCGAGGTCGCGCCAGCCATAGGCGACCTCGACCAGGGTGGCCTCCGGTCGCCGGTCGACCTTCTCGGCCGGCAACAGCTCGCCGCCGAGATGCGCGTAGAATCCGCGGGCGGCCGCGTTCCCGCGCAGCACCCACAAGCTCGCCGCCGCATGCCCGCCGTGTCGCAGCGCAGACGCCATGTCCCGCATCAGGGCACCACCGAGGCCCAGGCCCTGGTGCGACCGGAGAAGGTAGATCGCGCTGATCTCCGCATCGAAGCCCGCCTCCCGCAGGCCCTGATCCCGCTGCCGGCAGGTCGCGCCGAAGCCCACGATGCACCCGCCCTCTTCGGCGATGCGGACGGCCGTCCCGTCGAAGGCGGAAGGATCGCGCAGCATCCGGGACCAGGTGGCGGCCCGGCCCTCAGCCGACAGGCCCGCCAGCATCCCGTCCGGCACGAGGCCCGCATAGGTCTCGCGCCAGGCGGCGACGTGCATGGCGCCAAGGCCCTCGGCGTCGTCCGGGGATGCGTCGCGGAGCGAAATGGAGGGCGTCATTCGTTCCCCGAGGCGCGGAAATACGCCTCGACCGCGAAGGTCGATTTTCCCGCCCCGGCGCAGCCGACCACGAGCACCCTCTGCATCTGTTTTCTCCAGGCTCAGCCCCGCGAGAGCTCCCGCATCCAAGGCAGGAAGCCGTCCAGGAACTTCGTGGTCGCCGGCATGAAGTGGCTGCCGTGGTGGTAGAAGGGGTCCAGCGTCGCGACCATCAGCCGGCCCGGCGCCGAGACGCGGTCGTCGTAGAACAGCGCACCGCCCGTGTCGCGCCCCTCCGGATCCGCGGGCACGGCGATGAGCGTCTCGGCGCCGGCGGGCGGCGCGAGCACGCCATGGAAGTGCCAGACCGCGTCGGCCGGCGCGATGTGGCGGAAGAGCTCGTGATCCGGCCGCGGATAAAGGTGCGGCGGCACGGCCCCCGGCTCCAGCCACCACCAGAAGTTGGTCGGGCGCGGCAACCAGGCGACGCCCGGCAGCCAGCTCTCCGACTCGTTCTCGCCCAGCACGACCAGGGTGCCGCCGCGGCGCCAATGGTCCAGCAGCAGCCCGGCATGCCGCCGCAGCAGCACCGGGTTGTTCCGATCGGCCACGAGCAGCACCGAGACGCCGTCGAGCGAGTCCGGCGCCAGCTCGGGCGTGTAGATCACGCGGTCGAACAGCGCGCGGTAGCGCGGGCCGTGGATCGCGTCGTGGTGATAGTAGGTCCCGCCGTCCAGCACCGCGAGCATCAGGCGATCTCCGTCCGGTCGAGGATCCAGGCGAGCAGTTGCGGCGCGATCCGCCCGGCGGAATCGCCGCTGCCGCCGCCGAACTGCCAGAGGTCGTTGCCGCCGTGCAGCAGCGCGCGCCCCGCGCCCACGCGCCAGAGGATGTCCAGAGGCATGCGCTGCGGGCCAAGGCTGTGGACCACCAGCGCGCCTTCCGGCGGCTCGTGCCAGCCGCGGCCGTAGAAGCCGGCGACGCCGCGGCGGAAGGTGAGGTCGCGCGCGGTCACGCCCTCCCAGATCGCGTGCTCCGCCTCGCGGTGGATCTCGAGGTCCCGCAGATGGCCGGCGGCCGCGGGGTGGAAGAGCGAGACGCCCGGCAGGAAGGGGTAGGCATGGTGGCCGCTCGCCACCACCGTCCCGCCCGCGCGCAGGTAGCGCTCCAGCCGGTCCGCGCGGGCTGCGAGGAAGCGCTGGTCGCTGTGCATGCCGATGAGCAGGCCGGCGAAGTCCTCCAGCGGCGTGTCGTCGAGCGCATACTGGTCCAGGGCGACGACCTGGCGCTCCGGCGTGGAGAAGCGCCGCAATGCCGCCCCGGCCTCGCCCGCGTGGCCGCAGGTGAGCAGCAGCGCCGTGCGTGGGGCAGCCGCGATCTCAGCGGTATTCATAGAGCGCCTCGGGGGCCTCCTGCAGCACGCGCGCGGCGATGCTGCGCTTGAGGGCGGCGGCCTCGGCCCGGGTCTCGGGGGTGTGGCGCTCCGCTGGCGTGCCGACCAGCTCGAAGAAGCGGTCCGGCAGGACGCCCGGACGCAGCGCAGCCTGGACCGTCCGGTCGCCGAGCGTGATCCGGAAGCTGTAGGAGATCTCCAGGTGAGGGTTGAGGCGCGCCTCCGGCAAGCTGCGGTCCACCTGGTAGGCGCCGCGCGTGGTGGCGCGGGTGACGAACTCGATCGCGTCCCGCACGCCGGGGCCGGGATGGCCGCTCAGCACCGAGAGCTGCACCCTCGGCGCCGGACCCTCAGGCGAGAGGCGGGCCAGGGCGCCCCGCAGCCCCTGGTAGGTGAGCGCGAGCATCGCGAGGGCCGCATGCCCGTGATAGGCGGCGGCGCCCTCGTAGGTGAGGGTCAGGGGCTCGCCCTCGCTGAGGACGATCAGGCTGGTGTCTGGCAAGGAGGTGCGCCTCGGATCCGGTTTGGACCGCCGAGTGGCGATCTATTGCAAATGATACGCAATTGCATATCTGGAGGACAGGGGGTCGCGGCCTCAATCGATGCGCGGCCCGGGCAACCGGCGGCGGAAGCGCGCGGCCCATGTGTCCGGAGCCGACGCGCCCTTCCCCACCCGCTGCAGCATCCCCTCGAAATCGATTGCCACCGCGTCCGCCTGTCGGGCTACCTTCATGGCGAGGAAGCCGAACGGTTCGGGCGACGGGTGCGACCGATTCCGACGGCGCGGAAACCGGGGCGGACGGGCGCCTCCCCGGCCGCAGTCCCGGCCTGAGCAACGCCCGGAGGAACGCTCATGTTCAAACGCGCGCTGCTGCTGGCGATGCTCTCCCTGTCCGCGATGGGCCAGGGGCAAGGGCAGAGCCTGGATCCCGCGGCCATCGCCTTCCGGTTGCCGGACCAGATCCCCTGGGGGCCGGTGACGGCCAACGGCAATCAGCAGGCTGTGCTGGTCGGCGATCCCTCGCGGCCCGGATTCTATGTGGTGATGACGCGCTGGCTGCCGGGGCATATGTCCCGCCCGCACTCCCATCCGCATGACCGCTTCATCGCCGTGCTCTCGGGCACCTGGTGGATGGGGACCGGCACGGAGTTCAACCCCGCCGCCACGGTTCCGGTCGGCGCGGGGAGCTTCGTCACGCATTTCGCGCGCGGCATCCATTACGACGGCGCCAAGGACGAGCCGACGGTCCTGCTGATCATGGGCGAAGGTCCGGGGACCTCGACGCCGGCCGCACCTCGGTAGCTGCCGGCGATTTCGGGCGGCATGCGCTGCCCGGGTGCAGTCGGGCCGCTGGCGGAGCAGCGGGTGAACTGGGCGGCCTCCTCAACCTAGGACGGCCCCCGGGCGCACGACGTGACGAGCGCTCGGCCCCGTGTCGCTGATCGGATGCTTCATGGAAAATTGGCGGACCCGAATGGATTCGAACCATCGACCTCTGCCTTCGGAGGGCAGCGCTCTATCCAGCTGAGCTACGGGTCCCGACCGCCGCCTCAGTAGCGCATGCGCCCGCGTCGGGGAAGTACCGCTTCACGGCGACGCTCCGCAGGACCTAGGCTCGCCGCTCGAGCGGCCGACAGACGCCGCCGAACAGGGAAGGACACCTCCATGCGACTCCTGCTCGCCGGCGCCATGACGCTCGGCCTCGCGCTGCCGGCCCAGGTCCGGGCGCAAGCCCAGGCGCCCATCACCCTCGTCGTGAACTTCGTGGCCGGCGGGCCCACCGACCTCATGGGCCGGATCCTCGCGCCGGAGCTTTCGGCCGCGCTCGGCGCCCAGGTCGTCATCAAGAACACCGCCGGGGCCGCGGGTGGCATCGGCGCCGCCGAGGTGGCGCGTGCCCGCCCGGACGGGCAGACCCTGCTCATCTCGCCGATCGCCGCCATGGCGATCCAGCCGCATTTCCGCGCCGACCTCCCCTATCGCCCCGCCGATTTCGCGCCGATCTGCCAGGTGGCTGACACGCCCGTCGTGGTGATGTCCGCGCCCGACAGCCCGATCCGCGACATTCCGATCCTGCTCAGCCGCGCCCGCGAGGCCCGCGGCGCCTTCAACTTCGGTTCCACCGGCCCGGGCTCGCTGCCGCATATCGCGACAGTGGCGCTGGCCCGCGCGGCGGGCGTCGAGATGACGCACGTGCCCTATCGCGGCAATGCGGAGGCGGTGACGGCGCTGCTACGCGGCGATGTCTCCATCTTCGCTGACCAGCCCGGCACGCTGCGCGGCAACAACCTGCATGCGGTGGCGATCATGTCCGAGCGCCGTGTGCCGGAATTTCCCGACACGCCCACTCTGCGCGAGCACGGCCTGAACATCGTCTACTCCATCTGGTCCGGCGTCTTCGCCCCCGCCGGCACGCCGCCCGAATTCCTGGTTCGCGCGGAGGCCGCCTGCCGCCGCGCCCTGGCCGCGCCGGCCGTCATCGCCGGCTTCGATCGTCTCGCCACACCCATCGTCTTCCGCGGCCAGCGTGACTTCGCCACCTTCTGGGCCGCCGAGCTCGAAAAATTCCGGGGCGTGGTGCAGACGGCAGGCCTGCGTCCCGGCGACTGAGTCGGCTTGCCCGGGCGCGACGCGACGTTCAGGCTCTCCAGGCGCAGCCCTGAGGAGCGAGCATGCCGAACGACGTCCTGCGGCCCGTGGACGGGCTGGTTACCCCCCGCTTCGCCGCGCCGGCCAGCTTCATGCGCCTACCCATCCGCGAATCGGCGGAGGGGATCGACATCGCAATCCTCGGCATCCCTTTCGACGGTGCGGTGACCAATCGCCCCGGCACGCGCCACGGCCCGCGCGCGCTGCGCGACGCCTCGACGCTCATGCGGCGCGTGCATCCCGTCAGCCTGGTCGAGCCCTACAAGCTCTGCCGCGTGGCTGACCTGGGCGATGCCGAGACCAACCCGGTGGACGTGATGAAGACGCTGGAGCTGGTCGAGGCGCGCGTCGCCGCCATCCGCGCCACGGGCGCCTGGGTGCTGGGCGCGGGCGGCGACCACCTCATGTCCCTGCCCCTGCTGCGCGGCCTGAAGCGTGCCGCGCCGGAGCTGCCGCCGCTCGGCATGGTGCATTTCGACGCGCATTCCGACACGGCCGACACCTATTTCGGCGGCAGCCGCTACACGCACGGCACACCCTTCCGCCGCGCCATCGAGGAGGGGATCCTCGATCCGAAGCGCGTCGTGCAGATCGGCATCCGCGGCACACTCTACGAGACCGACGACATGGAATGGGCCATGGGCGCCGGCATCCGCATCCTCCGCATCGAGGAATGCGAAGAGCTGGGGCCGGAAGGCGTGATCGCCGAGGCCCACCGCGTGATCGGCGACGGCCCGGCCTACCTCACCTTCGACATCGACAGCCTCGACCCGGCCTTCGCCCCCGGCACCGGCACGCCCGAGGTCGGCGGCTTCACGCCGCGCGAGGCCATGCGCCTGCTGCGCGGATTGCGCGGCCTGAATTTTCTCGGCGCGGACCTCGTGGAGGTCTCGCCGCCCTTCGATCCGCTCGGCAACACGGCCATGGTCGGCGCCACGATGATGTTCGAGATCCTGTGCCTGCTGGCGGAAACCCGGACCAAGGGCTGAGGCGCCCCATGGCGAAGCGCCCGAAGCCCGGCATCCCCTCGCCCACGGACTGCTGGCAGGTGGTCATGCCGGGCGAGGAGCAGCCCTGGCTGATGCGCTTCCTCCCCGAGGGGCGGATCGTGCCGGAGCCGAACCCGCTCGGCGCCAGGGCCTGGCTGGCCGATAGGAGCGACCTCCTCCTGCTCCGGGGCCCACGGCGGCGGCCCCGCCAGCTCACGCCCCAAGGCGACGGCTTCGTCGGGCTCGACGGGCGCGGCCGGGAGTTCTGCCGCGTCACCCGGATCGACTGGCGGGACCGCCCTCACCACACCAGGACCCGCGACAGGTTCCAGGCCTTCATCGAGACCTCCGGCTGGGAGATCGGCGACCACACCTACGGGGCTCCGAAGGTCTACGAGGCGAACCTGGCCCGGCTGCGCATCGGCAAATTCACCTCGATCGCAGGAGGTGTCGTCATCGCGCTCGGCAACCACCGGACGGATTCCGTTTCCTCCTACCCCTTCTGCGCGCTGCGTCAGTACTGGCCGAGCGCGCCGCCGGGCAACGAGGACCATGTGACGCGGGGCGACGTGACGATCGGCAACGACGTCTGGATCGCCGACGGGGCCTTCATCGGTTCCGGCGTCGCGATCGGCGACGGGGCGGTCGTCGCCGCGCGGGCGGTGGTGACACGGGACGTGCCGGACTACGCGATCGTCGCCGGGAACCCGGCGCGCCCGATCGGACGGCGCTTCGACGAGGCGACTGCGGCCCGCCTCAAGGCGACCGCCTGGTGGGACTGGCCCGACGAGAAGGTGGACCGCCATCTGCCCTGGATCCTCTCCGGCGACATCGAGGGCTTCCTGGCCGAGGCCCGGAAAGGACACGGCAAGGCCGGCGCCGGGCGGAAGCGAGTCAAATCCACGCCATAGGCGGCGAAGCCGCACCGGACGCCCCTTCCTCGCCGCTCCCGCCGACGAGACAAATATTCCGGAAAAAATCGATAAATTCCGGCCAAACAGGCCGGCCATCCGGAGTTCCCCACCTTTCTCGCCGACATCAGGAATGGAGGTTTGCAGCAACCGTTTGCGGCTTCTGCCAATCGTCACACGAAAATTCTTGCCATTCCGGCTCCCGCCCCCTACAAGGGCGCATCAGCCTTTTTGGCTCGGGCCCGCATGTCTGACGCAGATCTTGCGTCCATCGCCGGCCCTCTCACGGAAAGATTGATCCGGTGTCCAGTCCTGGACAGCGGACGAACCATATCGATCAAGGATACGGCAGGGTGCCAATGAGAGCGCCCGCCGGAAACACACACATGAATCACTTTCAGACCAACCATCACGTCCAGAACAGCGCGGGCATCCACTCCAAGCAGCAGCTGCCCCAGGTGAAGTCGCCCTCCGAGGCGGCTTCCTCCATCGGCCTGTCCCAGGCCGAGCTACGCGACATCGTCCTCGCCATTCTCGGCTGAGGCGGCGCCGCGGCCTCCCCACGACCTTCACATACAGGAAACCACCCCATCTCCATGCAAAGCCCACAGCGCGACCGCCATCAGGATCGCGCGAAGGCGTCGGAAGCGGCGCGCAAATCTGCCCAGGCACGGTTCGCTGCGCTCTTGCCACGACAGGACGACCCCGCCGTCATCGCACGGACCGAAGAGCGCGTGGCTCTCGCCGAAGCGCGGCGGGAACGCATCGCGAAGCGCGAGGCTGAGGTTCGCGCCGCGGCGGAAGCCCAGGCGCTCGCTGCCGCCGAGCTTGCAGCCGCCGCGGCGGCCGAGGCCGCCGCCAGCCGTGCCCTTGCGGAGGAGGCCGAGCGCGAGCTCGCCGCCAATGCGCTCGCCGCAAAGACCAAGGCCATCGCGCTGGTGAAGGAACAGAAGCTGGCGCGCGACGCCCGATACGCCGCGCGGCAGGCACGACGGAAGTAGCTCCATGCGGCCAGGCCGCCCCGGCGTCAGCCGGGCGCGGCCTCGCCCAGGATCTCGCTCTGCCGCACCATCCGCTCATGCCCGTCGCCCACGTGCTTGACGTGGTACTCCCAGTCGACGCCGTCATTGGCCAGGATGCGCAGCACCTTGTACGGGCCGCTCTTCGCCTTGAAGAAGCCGTTCGCGATCAGGGCGACGCTCTGACCGACGCAGAATTTGTGGCGAGCCATTCCTGTTCCTTCCATTTGCGCGGAAGGTCGCCTGGATGGCTCCGCCTTGGGGTGAGATGGGGCCGCGCGCCCCGGATTGCGACGGCACCGCGGGCGAATCGTCAGCGGCGCTCGATCGGCCGCTCGGCGGTGCCCGCGGCCGTGTCGCGCGATCCTATTGAAATCCCCCGCACAAGCGGCGAGATTGGAGCCTTGCAAAGCCGCACCCGACGCCCGCAGTTCTTCTACACTACGACGCCACTCCCCTGCCCCTATCTGGCCGGCAGGACGGAGCGGAAGATCGTGACCGAGCTCACGGGCCCGGATTCCGAGGCCTTGCACGACAAGCTCTCGCGCGCCGGCTTCCGCCGCAGCCACAACATCGCCTATTCGCCGGTGTGCCCCGGCTGCCGCGCCTGCATCCCCATCCGCGTCCGCGCGGCCGATTTCGTGCCCAACCGGACGCAACGGAAGGTGCTGGCCCGCAACGCCGACGTCGAGGTCCGTGCCACGCCCGCCCGCGCCACGGCCGAGCAATTCTCCCTGTTCCAACACTACCAGCAGACCCGCCACGCCGGCGGCGACATGGCCGCGATGGGCTTCTACGACTACCGCGCCATGGTCGAGGACACGCCCATCACCACGGGGATCGTGGAGTTCCGTGAGCCGGGCGGGCGGCTGCTCGGCGGCTGCCTGACCGACTGGCTCTCCGACGGGCTCTCCGCCGTCTACAGCTTCTTCGCGCCCGAGGAGGACCGCCGCAGCCTCGGCGCCTTCGCCGTGATGTGGCTGCTCAACGAGGCGAACCGCAGCGGCCTGCCCTACGTCTATCTGGGCTACTGGGTCCCGGAGAGCCGGAAGATGTCCTACAAGGCCGGCTACAAGCCGGCCGAGGTTCTGGTGCAGGGCAGCTGGCGCCCGCTCGGCGAGGAGATCCCGGCGACCGGAGAGGCCGTCATCGCCGGCTGAGCCAGGCTAAGCCACGTGTTTTCCCCCTTCCCCGCCGCCCCCGCAACGACCTAGCATCTGCGCCGCACGGCCCGGATACAGGGCCGCCCAGGGGGAATCCGCCATGTCCGTCACGTCACTCTCGCGCCGCGACCTCGGGCGGCTTCTGGGCGCCACCGCCGCGACGCTGCCGCTTCTGCCGGGGGGCCACGCCCTAGCGCAGGCGCGGGGAAACACCCTCGTCATCGGCCTCGACATCTCGGACACCATCACCTTCGACCCGGTCCGCCAGGCGCAGTACACGCCGCCGATGACGCTGGCCGCCTGCTACGACAGCCTGATGACGCTGGAGGCGAACGACCTCATCAACCCCAAGCCCATGCTCGCGACCTCCTGGGCGCGCACGCCCGACGGCAAGGGCTGGCGCTTCACCCTGCGGCCCAACGTGCGCTTCGCCAGCGGCGCGACCATGACGGCGGAGGACGTGAAATTCTCCTTCGACCGCATCCTCGGCATGCAGGAACAGACGCAGCAGTACATCAAGGCCGTCGATCGCGTGGAGGTGGTGGACGCGCAGACCGTCGACTTCATCCTGAACTCCCCCAACGCGCCTGTGCTGCCGATCTTCTGCAACCCCGGCTGCGGCATCACGGAAAAGGCCGTGCTGACGCGCCAGGGCGCCACCTCCGGTCCCGGCGCCAAGGACACCGACCGCGCGACGGAATGGCTGAACAACAACTCCGCCGGCACAGGTCCCTACCGCCTCGCGCGCTGGGAGCGGAACGGCCAGATCCAGCTCCAGCGCAACCCGAATTACTGGGGCACGGCGCCAGCCTTCGAGCGCGTCATCATCCGGCATTTGTCCGATAGCGCCGCGCAGCTCCTCGCGGTACGTCGCGGCGACGTGCATGCGGCCTTCAACCTCATCCCCGAGCAGATGGCGACGCTGCGCGGTGACCCGAACGTGCGGATGGAGCGGCTGCCGAGCCTCGACTTCGTCTACATGGCCGTCACGCAGAACCCGGCTGCCAACCCGGTGCTGGCGAAGAAGGAGGCGCGGCACGCGATCGGCCACGCCATCGACTATGACGGCATCCTCAACAACCTGCTCGGCGGTGTCGCCCTGCGTCCCGCGCATTTCCTGCCGATCGGCGTGAACGGCAGCACCGAGCAGATCGCGCGCGAGATCGGCTTCAAACAGGATCTCGACCGTTCCAGGCAATTGCTCCAGCAGGCCGGCGTGCCGGACGGCTTCGAGATGGAGATCGCCTACGGCAACGCGGCCGTCGCCGGCATCTCCTACCAGGTGCTGGGGCAGAAGCTGCAGGCGGATCTCGGGCGCGTCGGCATCCGCGTGCGGCTCAATCCGATGGACCAGGTGAACATCCGCACCGTCTACACCCAGGGCCGCGAGGCTGGCGGCGTGCTGACCTTCTGGAACCCGCCCGCCGTCTGCAATGACCTCTGGGCGAGCGCAGTGGTGGAGCGCGTCGCGAGGCGCGTCCATTGGACGGTGCCGCCGGAAATGACCGACCTCGTGAAGCGCGCCTCGGAGGAGCAGAACCTCGACACCGCGGCGAACCTCTGGATCGAGTGGCAGCGCAAGGTGGTGGACGAGGCGCACCACTTCATCCTGTTCCAGCCGATCTACCAGATCGCGGTGCGCAACAACATCAAGGCCTTCCCCCTGACCGCCGCCGGATGGCAGCTCGAGATGGCGCACGTGACTCCTGCGTAAGGGGCCGTTCCCTTAACGCACCGAAGTTGATTGCGGTCCTTCGCCGAGGGCAGGATGGCCGCAACAGGGGAGTTCACGTTCATTGCCGCGATATATCGCGACCCGATTGCTGTCCGCCGTCGCGATGGCGCTGCTCGCCAGCCTGGTGGTGTTCCTCATCTCCGCGCTGGTGCCGGGCGATCCCGTGCTGGCGCAGCTCGGCGACATCCAGGCCTCCAACCCGCAGACGGTGCTGGAATGGCGGGCGAAATGGGGCCTCGATCTGCCGCTGTGGGAGCGCTACGGCATTTTCCTCCAGGGCCTGGTCCATGGTGACCTCGGCATCTCGATTGCCACGCGCCGCCCGGTCCTCGACGACATCGTGCAATACGCGCCGGCGACGGTGGAGCTCGCCACCATCGCCTTCCTGCTGGCGATCGGCGTGGGCATCCCGCTCGGCATCGCCGCCGCCGTGTGGCGCGACACCTGGGTGGATTCCCTGGCTCGGGCGATCTCGCTGCTGGGCGTCTCGGCGCCGACCTTCTGGCTCGCCTTCATCATGCTGGCGATCTTCTACGGCTGGCTCGGCTGGGCGCCGGGCCCGGGGCGCATGGACCCCATCGCCTTCCCGCCCGAAGGACCGACGGGACTCTTCCTGCTCGACGCCGCACTCGCCGGCGACTGGGAAGCCTGGTGGGACGCGGCGGCGCATCTCATCCTGCCGGCGGTGGTCCTGGCGGCGGCGACGATCGGCCTGATCACGCGCACGACGCGCGCCGCGATGCTCGACGCGCTGGGCCAGGACTTCGTGCGCGTGGCGCGCGCCAAAGGATTGAAGGCGCGCGTGATCGTGCTGCGCCACGCGCTGCCCAATGCGCTAGTGCCTGTCGTGACGCTGGGCGGCCTCGCCTATGCGAACCTGCTCGCGGGCGCGGTCATGACGGAGACGGTGTTCTCCTGGCCCGGCCTCGGACGCTACACGTTTCGGTCCGCCGCCGCGCTGGATTTCCCGGCGATCATGGGGATCACGCTGGTGGTCTCGGCGACCTACCTGCTGGTGAACCTGCTGGTGGACCTCTCCTACGCGGCGCTGGACCCCCGGGTGCGGCGTTGAGCGCCACACTGGTCGCCATGCCGGCGACACGGCCGCGCTGGCGCCGCCGGCTGCGCCGCTACGGGCCGGCCTGGGTGGGCAGCGCGATCGTGCTCGCCTGGATCCTCATTGCGCTCTTCGCGCCGCTCATCGCGCCCTACCCGCCGCATGCGCAGGACATCGTGAACCGCCTCGCGCCGCCCTCAGCCGCGCATTGGCTCGGCACCGACGTGCTGGGTCGGGACGTGCTCTCGCGGCTCATCTTCGGCGCGCGGCTCTCGCTGCTCGCGGGCTTCTCGGTGGTGCTGCTGGGTGCGGCGATCGGCGTCACGATCGGCATCGTCGCGGCCTGGGCGCGCGGCTTCGTGGACGAGGCGCTGATGCGCTTCACCGACCTCGTGCTGTGCTTCCCGCCGATCATCCTCGCACTCGCCATCGCCGCTGCGCTCGGCATCGGCAGCACCAACACGATCCTCGCCATGCTCGTCGTCTGGTGGCCGAAATTCGCGCGCCTCGCTCGCGCGCTGGCGCTGGTGCAGCGCAGCCAGGAATACGTCGAGGCCGCGACGGTGCTGGGGCTGAAGCCCATCCGCATTCTCGGCCGGCACATCCTGCCCAACACGCTGGGGCCGCTCGCCGTGCTGGTCACGCTCGACCTCGGCAATGCCATCCTGACCTTCGCGGGCCTCTCCTTCCTCGGCCTCGGCGTGGTGCCGCCGACGCCGGAATGGGGCTCGATGGTCGCCGAGGGGCGCGAGCTGGTGGAGCAATGGTGGGTCGCGGCCTTCCCGGGCTTCGCCATACTGACCGTCGTCGTCGGCTTCAACTTCCTCGGCGACGGTCTGCGCGACTGGCTCGACCCACGGACACGCGGACGTTGAGGAATCCCGGCACCGTCCCCGTGCTGGAGGTCACGGACCTCCAGACCGTCTTCCTCACCGATGCCGGCGCCGTGCGCGCGGTGGACGGGGTCTCCTTCACCGTCGGCCCCGGCGAGACGCTCGGCATCGTCGGCGAGAGCGGCTCGGGCAAGAGCGTGACCGCGCTCTCGCTGATGCGCCTGCTGGAGGAGCCCGCGCGCATCATCGGCGGCTCCGTCCGCTTCCAGGGCCGCGACGTGCTGGAGATGTCCGGCGAGGAGCTGCGCAGCTGGCGCGGCGATCGCGCCGCCATGGTCTTCCAGGACCCGATGACCGGGCTCAACCCCGTCATCCGCATCCTGCGCCAGGTGACGGAGCACATGGTCTCGCACGGCCGCCAGACGCCGGCGAAAGCGAAGCTGCGCGCGGTGGACCTGCTGCGCCGGATGGGCGTGGCCGCGCCGGAGCGCGCGGCGGCCTCCTTCCCGCACCAATTCTCCGGCGGCATGCGGCAGCGCGTGATGCTGGCGATCGGCGTCGCGAACGATCCCGCGCTGCTCATCGCCGACGAGCCGACCACGGCGCTCGACGTCACCATCCAGGCACAGATCCTCGACCTGATGCGCGGGCTGAACCAGGAGTTCGGCACAGCCATCGTGCTCATCTCGCACGACCTCGGCGTCATCGGCACGGTCTGCCGGCGCGTGGCCGTGATGTATGCGGGCGAGATTGTCGAGGAGGCGGAGACGGCGGCCGTCCTTACCGATCCGCGCCATCCCTATGCCTGGGCGCTGGTGAATGCGGTACCGCGGCTGGACAGCCCGGCGGGGGCACGGCTGGTCTCCATCGAGGGCGGGCCGCCGAGCGCGCTCGACCCGCCGCCCGGCTGCCGCTTCGCCGCGCGCTGCCCCTTCAAGCTCGCGCGCTGCGAGACCGACCATCCCCCGCTCATGGAGGTCGCCCCCGGCCGCCGCGCGCGCTGCTGGGTGACGATGGACGGCAGCCCCCTCCCCCCGCCGCCCATCGCGGCCGAGGCCGCCTATCGCACGCCCGCGCCCGAGGAGCGCCCGTTGCTGGAGGGGCGCGACCTGGTGAAGCATTTTCCCCTCAGCCGCATCGGCTTCTTCGGACCGGTGCCCGTCGTGCATGCCGTGAACGGCGTAGACCTGACGCTGCGTCGCGGAGAGGCGCTGGGCATCGTGGGCGAGAGCGGCTGCGGCAAGTCCACCCTCGCGCGCCTCGTCACGCGGCTGCACGCACCGACCTCCGGCACGCTGGAGTTCGACGGGCAGGACATCACGAACTTCACCGCCGCCGAAATGCGCCCCCTGCGCCCGCGCATGGGCATGGTCTTCCAGGACCCCTACGCCTCGCTCAACCCGCGCATGACCGTCGGCGACGTGCTAGCCGAGCCGCTGCTGGCCCATGGCCGCGCGAAGACGAAAGCCGAGGCGCGCGGGCGCGTGCTGGACCTGATGGCGACCGTCGGCCTCAAGCCGGAATGGGCGCAGCGCTTCCCACATGAATTCTCCGGCGGGCAGCGGCAGCGCGTCTCCATCGCGCGCTCGCTGGCGCTGGAGCCGGACCTCGTGGTCGCGGACGAGCCGGTCTCGGCGCTCGACGTGAACGTGCAGGCGCAGGTGCTGAACCTGATGCTGGACCTGCGCGAGCGGCTCGGCCTGTCCTACCTCTTCATCGCGCACGACCTCGCCGTGGTGCGCGCCTTCTGCGACCGCGTGGCGGTGATGTATCTCGGCCGCATCGTCGAGGAAGGCCCGGCGCATGAGCTTTTCGCGCGGCCGCTGCATCCCTACACGGTGGCGCTGACCTCGGCCGTGCCCGAGCCGGGACGCGAGCGCGTGATCCTGGCGGGTGAGCCGCCCTCGACGCTGTCGCTGCCGACAGGCTGCGCCTTCCGCGCGCGCTGCCCCGTGGCGCAGCCGGTCTGCGCGGAGGTGAGGCCGCCGCTGGCGGAACTGGGGGCGGGGCGGAAAGCGGCGTGCCACTTTCCGGGAAGCTTTCACGCTTGATGCAGGTGCGGCGATGCGTTGAACTTGCGGAGGTCTTCATAAGGATTCTGACCCCGCATGAGCCTTGACCGGCGGAGCCTCCTGGCCGGCTTCCCCGCGTTGCTGACCGCCTGCGCAGCGCCGCAACCTCCGCAACGTCAGCCCTTGGCCGAAGCCGCGCCCCCACCCGTCGCGCCGCCAAGGCCGGTCTTCGTCCCGCCCGAGGAACTCCCCTACCGGACGATCTATGCGGCCAGCGGCCGCGAGCGCTTCGCGATCCCCGCGGTCGACCTGCAACGGATCGATCCCCGTTTCCTGCGGCGCGAGGTCGCCTATCCCCGCGACGAGGAGCCGGGGACCCTCGTGGTCGATACCGGCGCCCGCTACATCTACCTGGTCCAGGAGGGCGGCAGCGCGATGCGCTACGGCATCGCGGTGGGCCGCGAGCAGGCCTTCAGCCTGACCGGCGAGGCCACTGTCGAGCGCAAGGCGGAATGGCCGAATTGGCGTCCCACGCCCGAGATGCTTCGGCGCGACCCGCAGCGCTACGGCCACCTGCGCGGCGGGATGCCCGGCGGCGGGCGCAATCCGCTCGGCGCGCGGGCGCTCTACCTCTACCAGGACGGCTACGACACCTATTACCGGCTCCACGGGACCGTCGAGCCCTGGACCATCGGCACCATGGCCTCGGCAGGCTGCGTCCGCCTCATCAACCAGGATGTCATCGACCTTTATCGGCGCGTGCCCCTGGGGACGCGGGTGATGATCCTCCCCCCGGACGAGTCCGTGGCCTGACGGCCTTGAAGTGAGCCCTGGCGAACGAAAAGGCGCCGGCGGCATCGGGGCCTGTGGCCCCGGCCCCTACTCCATCCGGATCTGCATCTGCGCCAGCTTGCGCCCCCAGAACGCAGTCTCCTCGCGGATCGCCGCCGCGAATTCCGGCATCGAGCGCTCCGGCGGCGGCTCCATCCCCTCGACGGCGATGCGCCCACGAAACTCCTCGGTGGCGATGACGCGGCGCCCGGCCGCCTCGTAGGTCGCGATGACCGCCGCTGGCGTCCCATGCGGCACGAAGACGCCGTGCCAGCCGTTGATGACGGCGCCCTGCAGCCCCGCCTCGGTCAGCGTCGGCACATCCGGCAGCGCGGGCAGCCGGTGGTCGCCAGTCACCGCCAGCGCCTTCAGCTTGCCCTCGCGCACCAGCGGGATGGCCGGCGCCGGCGAGCTGAAGATCAGCTGCACCGTGTGCGACACCACGTCGAGCAGCGCCGGCAGGCTGCCGCGATAGGGCACGTGCTCCATCTGCACCCCCGCCGCATCCGAGAAGACCGCGGCGGCCAGGTGGTTGTTGCTGCCGACGCCCGCGCTGGAATAGGCGAGGTTCCGGCGCTTCGCGAGGTCGATCAGCTCGGCGAGCGTGTTCACGCCGAGGTCGGGGTCCACCGCCAGCACGTACTGGTAGGAGGCGGCCTGCGTCACCGGGATCATCGCCGCGACCAGCTCGTTCGCGGAATTGGGCTGGAGGTGCGGGTTCACCACGATATGCGTGCTGACGCAGTAGAGCAGCGTGTTGCCGTCCGGCCGCGCCCGCGCCGCATAGACCGTGCCGATATGGCCCGCGGCACCGCTGCGGTTCTCGACCACGACGGTGCGGCCCAGCTCGCGCGCGAAGAGCTGCGCGAAGCTGCGGCCGACGATGTCCGTGCCGCCGCCAGGCGCATAGGGCACGACCATGGAGACGGCCTGCGGCTGCGCATAAGCCGCGCCGCCGATCAGCGGCAGCGAAGCGACGCCCTGAAGCAGATGGCGACGCTGCATCACTCGGCCGCCTTCGCCAGGGCCTGGCGACGGTCGGCGCCGAGGATCGCGAGCAGCGGCCCGGCATCGGTCAGCGTCTCGAAGCCGTCCACCAGAGCGATGATGCGCTCGGCCTCGGCCCCGGGGATCAACCCAGCGACGTTGCCGCGGAACTTTTCCCGGACTTCCTCGACGCTCACGGGATTCTCCGGGCTGCCGCGGCGCGCCAGCTCCTCGTGGAACAGCTTCGCGCCGCTGCGCGTCGTCACCGTCATGCGGCAGGCGTGGCGGAAGGGCGCGCCCATCGCCTCGATCTCCGCATCGTCATACGCGGTGATGAGGGTGATGAACTTCAGGATGTCGGGATCGGCGAGCCGGTCCTCGGTGAGGTCGGCCGTGGTGATCTTGCCCTTCAGCGCCGTCACCGCGAGGCCGTAGAACAGGTTCATCTGCGCCGCCGTGATGCCCGCCGGCTTGTAGGCCCAGGCCGTGTGCACATGGGTCATGTGGCTGCAGGACACGTCGATCGACGCGATGTCGGCGGCGGTAAGCTTGTGCTGCGCCATCAGGATGCGCAGCGAGTCCAGCGCGCTGTGGATGCTGGTCACCGTCGGATACATCTTGAAGCCGACATTGAGCGTTTCCCAGGTCGAGCCCAGGCCCTGCGTCAGCTTCTCCGGCGCCGGCTTGCTGGAGAAGGAGCTGAGATAGCCGCCATAGCCCGCCTCCAGGATGTTGCTGATGCCGGTGAAGCCGCGCGAGGCCAGCTCCGCCGCCAGCACGCCCGACTGCGCCGCGCGGCCGGCATGCAGGCGCTTCACCATGGCGCCCTCCTGCGCCGCCATCAGCCCTGCCGCGCAGGAGCCGGCGATGCCGAGGCAGTTCTGCATCTGGCCGGCGTCCAGCTTGCGCATCTTCCCCGCGGCCGCCCCGGCCACGAAGGTGCCGCTGGTGCCCTGCGGATGGAAGCCGTCGAGGAAAAGCGCCATGGTCGCCGCATTGCCGACTCGCGTGCCGACCTCGTAGCCGGCGACGATGGCCGTCAGCATGTCGCGCCCGGTTGCGCCCTCGGCCTCCGCATAGCCCAGCGCGATCGGCGAGGTCAGCGAGTTCGGGTGCAGGATGGACTCCTTGTGCATGTCGTCCATCTCGAAGGCGTGGCCGGCCGTGCCGTTCACCAGCGCCGCCTGCGACACCGAGCCCTTCAGCCCCGTCCCCCAGAGCGAGGCGGCGGGCCTGCCGCCCTCCACCTCCACCGTGGCCTGCAGGATGCGCGTCCAGGGCAGCGCCGAGCCCTGCAGGCAGACGCCGATGCCGTCGAGCAGGCAGAGCTTCGCATGCGCGACGACCTCGGCCGGGAGGTCCTCGTAGCGAAGGTTCGCGGCGAAGCGCGCAAGGTCGCGCGTGGCGTTTTCGAGAAGGGGCGGCTTTTCGCTCATGCTGGCGTTCCTCAGGAGGTCGTTCCCCGGGAGTCCTAGGCGCGTCGTTGCCGCCGGTCCAATATATTGCCGAGGCGATATCCATAGGCGCAGCATATGGAATGGAGCTGCGTCATCTTCGCTACTTCCTCGCCGTCGCCGAGGAGCTGAACGTCACCCGCGCCGCCGCGCGCATCGGCATCGCGCAGCCGCCGCTGACCCAGCAGATCAAGGCGCTGGAGGCGGAGCTGGGCATCGAGCTGTTCCACCGCATCGGCCGGCGCATCGAGCTCTCCTCCGCCGGCGCCGTCTTCCTGGAGGAGACGCGCGCCATCCTGGACCGCGTGTCCCACGCCGCCGCACGGGCCCAGCGGGCCGGCCGCGGCGAGGTCGGCAAGCTGCGCGTGGGCTTCACCTCCTCGGCCTCCTTCAGCCCCTTCGTGACCGAAGTGCTGAAGACCTTCCGCGCCGCATGGCCGGAGGTGGAGGTCGCGCTGGAGGAGCACCGCACCGCGCTACTGACCGATGCGGTGAAGGCCGATCGCCTCGATGCTGCCTTCGTGCGCCCGCCGCTCGCTGACGACGCGCTGGCGGTACGCTGGCTCGCCACCGAGCCGCTGGTGGCCGCCATGCCGGTCGCCCATGCGGTGGCCGGCCGCCGCTCCGTGCGGCTGGTGGAGCTGCGCGGCGATCCGCTGATCCTCTATCCGCGCCGCGGCGGCTCGGGCCTGTCGGACCAGATCACTTCGGAATGCCTGCGGCTTGGCTTCTCGCCGCGCGTCGGACAGGAGGCGCCGGAGCTGGCGGCGGCGATCAACTTCGTGGCGGCGGGGATGGGGGTGGCCGTCGTGCCGGCCTGCATGCGGCACCTGCGGCCCGACGCGGTGCGCTTCCTGACGCTCACCGGTAGCGACCTGCGGGCAGAGCTCGGCCTCGCCCAGCGCAGCGCCGACCGCTCGGAGACGGTGCGGAACCTCTTCCGGGTGGCCGAGGAGCTGAGCGCCTCGCACCCTTCGGTGACGCGGAAGGGCTAAGGTACTCGGCACGGAAATCCTTGACTTATCAGGTATTTACTCGTAGAAGGACCGGGCCAGGGGGCGCATTGCGCGCGCGGATCGGGCTTTTGTCCGAAACCGCGCGGTCCGCACCGAGTAAGATGGTAAGGCGCCGGCGGCGCCTATCGCCGCCCGACAGGCCGCCGGATCAGGTCGTAGGTGAGCTGGCAGTCGTTGCGGCCGGGATGCGAGCCGGTGAAGCGCCGCGCATTGTTCGGCCCCTCGAAGATCTGCCCCATCCCCTCGCCAAAGGTGCCGAGACGCGGCAGCCGCACAGCGCCGCTGGCATCAATGGGCGCATCCATCGGCGCGTCGCCCGGAAAGCCGGGGATGGTCATCGTCGAGCCATGCACCTCGGCCGTCAGCAGCTGTGAGCCCGATTTGCCGCTTCGGCGGCACTCCTGCACGCGATGGCCGACATAGGAGCCGTCATGCGGACCACCCCGCTGCGCCTCGGCCGGCAGGGCGGCAAGCAGGATCAGGGCAACAGGCAGGAGCAGACGCATGGATCAGTTTCCGAACCGGTTGCTGCGTGGGAAGCCATTGGGCGGAAGTTTTCCTGCCCCGGCGCGGTTGCCGCGCCAGGCCGTCAGGTCGAATTCCGTGCGCGTGCGCTCTCCGAGCTGCCAGGAGAGGCCCTCGGCGGCGGCAAAGACCTTCGCGTCGGCGAGCCCACCATCCTTGTAGGATTGCAACTGCACGCCGCGGCCGCGCGTCATGATCGGCAGCTGCTCCAGCGGGAAGATCAGCAGCTTGCGGTTGTCGCCCAGCACGGCGACGGAATCGCCCTCGGCCAGGACGCAGAGGGCGGCGCGGGTCGCGCCTTCCAGCGCCATGATCTGCTTGCCGGTGCGTTTCTCCGCCAGGAACTCACCGCCCTCGACCAGGAAGCCCTTGCCGTCGCTGGCCGCCACCAGGAACTTCTGGGCCGCTTCCGGCAGGAACATCGCGAGCACGCTGTCCTCGTTCGGCAGGTCCACGATGAGGCGCAGCGGCTGCCCGTCGCCGCGGCCGCGCGGCAGCGTATCGCAGCGGAGCGTGTAGGCCTTGCCGTTGCTGGCGAAGATGACGAGGCGGTCCGTGCTCTGGACGGCGATGCGGAAGGCGAGCGCGTCGCCCTCCTTGAAGCGCAGCTCCGCATCCTCGGCGAGGTGCCCCTTCAGCGCGCGGATCCAGCCCTTCTCCGACAGCACAACGGTGAGCGGCTCGCGCTCGATGAAGGCGCTCTCGTCCACCACGACAGCGGGCACGCCGGAGCCCATGGCCGTGCGGCGGTCGCCGAGCGCACCCGAGCCGAACTTCTTCCGCGCGTCCTCCACTTCCTTGCCGATCGCCGCCCACTGCTTCGCCGTGCTGGCGAGCAGGCCCTGGAGCTGCTTCTGCTCCTTGCTGAGCTTGTCGTGCTCCTTGCGGATTTCCATTTCCTCGAGCTTGCGCAGGGCGCGCAGGCGCATGTTGAGGATGGCCTCGGCCTGCACCTCGGACAGCTCGAAGCGGGCCATCAGCTTCGGCTTCGGCTCATCCTCGGTGCGGATGATGCGGATCACCTCGTCGAGGTTGAGATAGGCGATGAGGTAGCCGCCCAGCACCTCCAGCCGGCGCGCGATGGCGGCGAGGCGATGGTTGGTGCGGCGCAGCAGCACCTCGTGGCGATGGTCGAGCCAAGCCTTCAGCGCGTCGCGCAGGCCCATGACGCGCGGGGTACGCGTCGCGTCCAGCACGTTCATGTTGAGGCTGAAGCGGCTCTCCAGCTGGGTGGCACGGAACAGTGTCTCCATCAGCACGGCGGGCTCGACGGAACGGTTGCGCGGCTCCAGCACGAGGCGCACAGCCTCCGTGCTCTCGTCGCGCACATCGGCCAGCAGCGGGATCTTCTTTTCCTCGAGCAGCAGCGCGATCTGCTCGATAAGGCGCGACTTCTGGACCTGGTACGGAATCTCGGTGACGACGATGGTCCAGACGCCCGCCTTGCCCTTCTCCACCTCCCACTTCGCGCGGTGCCGGAAGCCGCCGCGGCCCGTCTCGTAGGCCTCGGCGATGGCGGCGGCGCTCTCGACCAGCACGCCGCCGGTCGGGAAATCGGGACCGGGGACGTGCTTCAGCAGGTCGGCCGTGGTGGCGTTGGGGTTGGCGATCAGCTCCAGCGCGGCGCCGCAGAGCTCGCCCGCATTATGCGGCGGGATGCTCGTCGCCATGCCGACCGCGATGCCGTTCGCGCCATTGGCCAGCAGGTTCGGGAAGGCGGCCGGGAGCACGACCGGCTCCTTGTCCTCGCCGTCATAGGTGGCGCGGAAATCGACCGAATCCTCGTCGATGCCGGTGAGCAGCGCCTGCGCGACCTCGGTGAGCCGCGCCTCGGTGTAGCGCATGGCCGCCGCGTTATCGCCGTCGATATTGCCGAAGTTGCCCTGCCCCTCGACCAGCGTGTAGCGCGCGGCGAATTCCTGCGCCTGGCGCACCAGCGCCTCGTAGATCGAGCTGTCGCCGTGCGGGTGGTACTTGCCCATCACGTCGCCGACGATGCGCGCGCATTTCTTGAAGCCGGAGGCCGGGTCGAGCTTGAGCTGATGCATCGCCCAGAGCAGGCGCCGGTGCACGGGCTTGAGGCCGTCGCGCACGTCGGGCAGGGAACGCGCCATGATGGTCGACATGGCGTAGGCGAGGTAGCGCTCGCTCAGCGCCTCGCCGAGGTTGGTCTCGCGGATCTTGCCCGGGTCTTTCGGTGCGAGGTCGTCAGGCATTCTCACTCGATCCAGTCATGATGGTCACGCGATCCTCCAGCATCACCCGCGCGTTGGGGAGCGGGCGGTGCTGGAGTCCGAAGGCGTCGCGGGCGAGGAAGAAGCCGGTCAGGCGGAGTCCTGCAAGCCATTCCTGGACATCTGACGGCTTTGTATCGTCGCGGAGAAATGCGGGAAGGGGCAGAAGCCTGCCGGCATAGGGCGCCCCGGCGGCTTCGCTGACGGCACGGCCGGACTTCGGGGAGACCCAGATCAGGCCTTCCGTCGTGCCGGTGGCGGCGCAGTTGGTCAGGTCGAGGCCATAGCCCAGCTCGGCCAGCAGCGCGGCCTCCCACTGGACCAGCAGCGGCAGGGCGTGCTCCGGCCCGCGCGCCAAAGCCGAGATGACGCGGACCAGGCCATGGAAGCAGGCGGGATGCGCCTCGCGCTCGGGCAGCGCGCCCTCGGCCACGGCGCAGGCGGCGGTGAGGACGGAAAGCGCCAGCGGATCATCCAGGGCGCGGGCGGCGGCGGCATGGACCATCTCGCCCGAGACGGCGCCGAGCTGGTCGGCCAGGCGACCGACCCAGCGGGCCTCGATCAGGTTGCCGGGCTGCCAGAGGGCGGCCTGGGCGCGCGAGGCGCCGCCTTTGGCCAGGCCGGCATGGCGGCCGTGGGCCTCGGTCAGCAGGGTGACGACCGCGCCGCCCTCTCCGTAGGGGCGGGAGGCGAGCACGATCGCCGGCGCTTCCCACTCAGCGCTCAGCCCTCATCCTCCAGGCCGAGCGCCCGGATCCGCCCGCGCTCCTCGTCCCAGCCCGGCCTCTCCTTCACGTTCAGGAAGAGGTGGATGGGCCGCTCCAGCAGCGCGGTCAGCTCCAGCCGGGCCTTGCGGCCGATCTCCTTGATGCGCGAGCCGCCGTCGCCGATCAGGATGGCCTTCTGCGAGGCCCGGGCGATGTAGATGGTGCAGTCCACCCGCGCGCTGCCGTCCGGCCGCTCGGTCCAGGTCTCGGTCTCGACGGAGGCGTAGTGCGGGACCTCCTCATGCGTCTGCCGCAGGATCTGCTCGCGCACGACCTCGGCGGCCAGCATGCGGTTGGGCAGGTCGGAGAGCTCGTCCTCGGGGAACATCCAGGGGCCGGGCTGCATGGCCTCGGCCAGCTTCTCGCGGAGCCGGTCGAGGCCCTTGTTCTTCTCGGCCGAGATCATGAAGGTCTCGGCGAATGGCAGCATCTCGTGCAGCGTCGCGGCCAGCGGCAGCAGAGTCTCGCGCGGGATCAGGTCGACCTTGTTCAGCGCGAGCCAGACGGTGCGCTTCTGCTCGGCCAGCTTCTCGATGATGGCGCGCACGGCCTCGGTCACGCCGGTCTTGGCGTCGATGACCAGCAGCGCGAAATCCGCGTCCTTGGCCCCGCCCCAGGCGGCCGAGACCATCGCGCGGTCCAGCCGGCGGCGGGGGGCGAAGATGCCGGGCGTGTCGACCAGGACGATCTGCGCCTCACCCTCGATGATCACGGCGCGCACGCGGAAGCGCGTGGTCTGCGGCTTGGGCGAGACGATGGTGACCTTTGTGCCCGCCATGGCGTTCACCAGCGTGGACTTTCCGGCATTCGGCGCGCCGAGGATGGCGACGAAGCCGCAGCGCTGCTTCTCCGTCGGAACGGAGGGTGCGGCCTGCGGGGGAGCGGCGGGTGCCGCCTCGGGTTCGTCGGTCATTCCTTGATCTCCGCGAGCCATGCTTCCGCAGCCGAACCATTATGGCCGTGGGGCGCAGCCGCCACACCAACCCTACGCCCCGCGGCCGGCAGGCGACGGCCGAATTCGCTCATTCCTTGATTCCCGCAAGCCATGCCTCGGCCGCCGCCTGTTCCGCCGCGCGCTTGCTCTCGCCCATACCCTGCGCCGAGCGCCCGGCCGCCAGCACCGTCACGACGAAGACCGGCGCATGCGAGGGCCCCGTGACCGACTGATGCTGATAGTCCGGCAGGCCAAGGCCGCGCCCCAAGGTCCACTCCTGCAACCGGTTCTTGGCGCTGACCGGCGGCTTGGCGTCCACCTCGATCGCCGCCGCCCATTCGCGCCGCACCACCTTCTGCGCCACATCGAGCCCGCCATCCAGGTAAATGGCGCCCAGCACCGCCTCCAGCGCATCCGCCAGCACAGTCGCGCGGGCACGCAGGCCGGTGCGGCCCTCGGAGGGCGGCACGCGCAGCGCCTCGGCCAGGCCCATCTTCTCGGCGATCGGCGCGATGATGTCCTGGGAGCAGAGGGTCGCCAGCCGCTTGCCGAGGTCGCCCTCACGTTCCTGCGGGAAGCGTTCCGCCAGCCATTCCGCGATGCACAGCCCGAGCACCCGGTCGCCCAGGAACTCCAGACGTTCGTTGGAATCCAGCATGCGGCGGCGCGGATCGGCCGCCGAGCGGTGGGTCAGCGCCTGCTCGAGCAGCGCCGGGTTGCTGAAGCGATGGCCGAGGCGTTCCTGAAGGGTATCCGTCATCGCACCGCGGAGAAGAGGCGCGAGTAGCGGATGGCGAAGGGCCAGGCCCAGACCTCCCACCAGCGCGCGCTGCCGTCGACCGAGAAGAAGATGAACTCGGCCCGGCCCACCAGGTTCTCGACCGGCACGAAGCCCACCGCCGATGGCACGCGGCTGTCGAGGCTGTTGTCGCGGTTGTCGCCCATGGCGAAGACATGCCCGTCGGGCACGCGGAACTCGGGCGTGTTGTCGAGCGGGCCGTCGTTGGACTGCTCGATGATGAGGTGCGAGCGGCCGCTCGGCAGGAACTCGCGCAGCAGCTGCACCGTCATGCGGGGACCGTCGCCCTCGGCGACATAGGGCCCGAGCGGCTCCAGCCGCACGGGCTGGCCGTTGATATGAAGGATGCCGCGGCGGACCTGGATGATGTCGCCGGGCAGGCCGACGATGCGCTTGATGTAGTCCTGGCTGGTGTCGCGCGGCAGCTTGAAGACCGCGACGTCGCCGCGCTGCGGCATGGCGCCGAAGATCCGGCCCTCGAAGAGGTTGGGGCTGAAGGGCATCGAATGGCGCGAATAGCCGTAGGAGTATTTCGAGACGAAGAGGTAGTCGCCCACCAGCAGCGTCGGGATCATGGAGCCCGAGGGGATGTTGAAGGGCTCGAAGGCGATGGTGCGGATGCCGATGGCGATGAGGGCGGCATAGACGACCGTCTTCACGCTCTCGAGCCAGCCGCCCGACTTCTTCTTGACCATCAGTGTGGTGGATTTCGCCATGGGAAGGGGGACCGCGCGTTTGAGGGCCGGGATTGAACCCAGGGGCCGTCGGGTGTCAAGGAAGAGCGGATGTCAGGGGGCGGCCAATGGCACGGCCGAGATGATCACGATGGCGCTGGCGTAAGGATACTCATCCGTCATGGTCAGCGAGATCTCGGCCCGGTGGCCGGGTGGCGTCATCGCGGCGAGGCGGGCCGCGGCGCCCCCGGTCAGCCGCAGGGTGGGCTGGCCGGAGGGCAGGTTCACCACGCCGAGGTCCTGCATGAAGACGCCGGCCCGGAAGCCGGTGCCCAGCGCCTTGCTCGCGGCCTCCTTCGCGGCGAACCGCTTGGCGTAGGTGCCGGAGCGGATCTTTTCCACCCGGCGCTCGGCCTTGGCGCGCTCAACGGGGGTGAAGACCCGCTCCAGGAAGCGTTGGCCATGGCGTTCCATCACCGCCTCGATACGGCGGATGTCGCAGACGTCGTTGCCGATCCCGAGAATCATGGAGGTGTTTTCACATCCTCAGGCGACGGGCGGTCGGGGCGAGCAGCCCCGACCCGGCGGCCTGGCCTCGCCGGGCCACCGGAACGTCCGGCCGGAGGGTGGAGTGGGTGGCGCCAGCCGCAGTCGCGGCCGGCTTCTTGGAACCGCACGCCATTCTGCTCGTCATTGTCGTCTCAGCTCCGGGCCCGGTCCACACGGATCACGCCCTCGCAGGCACGTAGCGTCCCCATCAGCTCGGCGAGGTGCTTCGTGTCGCGCACCTCGACGTCGATGTTCAGGTCGCACTCGTCGTCCTCGCGCCGGCCGAGGCGCAGGTTGGTCAGCACGGCCTTCTGCTTGCTGATCGCATTCGCCACGCCGGAGAGCAGCCCCTGCCCGTTCACCGCAGCCACGGCGAGGCGCACGACATGCGTGGCGGGGCCGACCGCCCCCTGCTCCCAGTCCACGTCGAGGAAGCGCTCCGGCGTCGCCGAAAAGTTCTCGAGCATGTGGCAGTCCTGGGTGTGGATGGTCACGCCCTTGCCCGTGGTGACGATGCCGACGATCGGGTCGCCCGGGATGGGGTGGCAGCATTGCGCGAAGTGGAGCTGCATCCCCGCGACCACGCCGGTGATCGGCGCGGCCGGCACCGAGGTCTGCTTCTGCGAGCCCGAGCGGCCGAGCCGGGCGCGGCCGGCCATGAGCGCCATCGGCTCCGCCGCACGCTGCGGCGCCCGCAGCTCCGGGAAGGCCGCATGCACGACGTCGCGCGCCGAGATGCTGCCGGAGGCGACCGCGTGGTACAGCTCCTCCACGCCCGATTGGCGCAGCGCCTTCACGGCGGGCTCCAGCAGCTTCTCCGTGAACTCCAGCCCGTTCTGCCGGAACATCTTCACGATGAGGGTGCGGCCCTCGTCGCGCTGCTTCTGCTTCTCCTCAGCCTGGGCGAAGCGGCGGATGCGGGCCTGCGCCTTGCCCGACTTCACGAACTTCATCCAGGCCGGGTTGGGCTGCCCGCCCTTGGCCGTGATGATCTCGACCTGGTCGCCGTTCTCCAGCTTGTCGTGCAGCCGCACGATGCGCCCGTTCACCTTGGCGCCCACGCAGGCGTCGCCCACCTGGCTGTGGACGTGATAGGCGAAGTCCACCGGCGTTGCGTCGCGCGGCAGCTCGATCAGGTCGCCCTTGGGGGTGAAGCAGAAGACCAGCTCGCGATGGAGCTCGAGCTTCGTGCTCTCCATGGCCTGGTTGGCCTCGGGCTCGTTCTCCAGGATGTCGATGAGCGCGCGCACCCAGGGGAAGCTGCGCGCGGGCGCGGCCTGCCCGCCCTGCTTGTAGATCCAGTGCGCCGCGAGGCCGAACTCGGCGATGTGGTGCATCTCGCGCGTGCGGATCTGCACCTCGATCTTCGCCTCGTCGCGCCGGCCCGGCAGCAGCACGCCCGTGTGCAGCGACTGGTAGCCGTTGGTCTTGGGCGTGGAGATGTAGTCCTTGAAGCGGCCGGCGATCACCTTGAAGGCGTCGTGGATGGCGCCGAGCGCGAGGTAGCAATGGGCGCGCTCGGGCACGATGATGCGGAAGGCCATCACGTCCGAGAGGCCCTCGAAGGCGACGTTCTTCGCCTGCATCTTGCGCCAGATGGAGTAGGGCGACTTTTCCCGCCCCTGGACCTCCTCCACCGGGACGCCGTTCATCTCCAGCGCCTCGCGCAACTCCTGCTCGATGTCGGGGATGATGTCGGCCGAGCGTCCCCGCAGGTAGGTCAGCCGTTGCGCGATGGTGGCCCAGGCATCCGGGTGCAGCTCACGGAAGCCGAGCGTCTCCAGCTCGATCTTCATCCCCTCGATGCCGATGCGCTCGGCGAGCGGGGCGTAGATGTCGAGCGTCTCGCGCGCCGTGCGATGCCGGCTCTCCGGCTTCGTCACGAAGTTCAGCGTGCGCATGTTGTGCAGCCGGTCCGCGAGCTTCACGAGCAGGACGCGCAGATCCTCGCTCAGCGCCAACAGCAGCTTTCGGAGGTTTTCCGCCTGCTTGGTGCGCTCGCTCTGCACCTCGATGCGGGAAAGCTTGGTGACGCCGTCCACGAGGCGCGCGATCTCGGCGCCGAACAGGCGCTCGATCTCCGGCAGTTTGTGGTCGGTGTCCTCGACGACGTCGTGCAGCAGGGCCGTCGCGATGGTGGCGGTGTCGAGCCGGTAGCCGGCCAGGATCTCGGCCACGGCGACGGGATGGATGATGTAGGGCTCGCCGTTCTGGCGCTTCTGGTCCGCATGGGCCTCGGCGGCGAAGCGGCCGGCGCGCAGGATCAGGTCGGCGTCGAGGCGGGGGTCGGCCTCGGTGATGCGCGAGCAAAATTCGAGCACGGCGTCGAGGCCGGGCGTCGCGGCGGCGCCGGTGGTCAGACTTCCGGCGGGCAGGCCTTCGGGCGCGCGCGCAACCGCCGGGTCGTCCGGGGTGGCGCGCGGCGTCAAGCGATCCCCCTCAGTCCGACTGGCCGCCCAGTTCGGCGGCGAGCTGCGCCTCTAGGTCGTCCGGCGAGAAGTCCTCGCCGCCCATCTCGGCCGGCAACTCCTCGTTGACGTCCATGACGCCAAAGATGTTCTCGTTGGTGTCGATGAGGTCCATCACCTCGTCCTCGACGGGCTCCGGCTCCGGCGCGCGGCTGAGCGACTTGATGAGGTCCTGCTCCAGGGCCGGCAGCTCCACCGTCTGGTCGGCGATCTCGCGCAGGGCCACGACGGGGTTCTTGTCATTGTCGCGGTCGATCGTCAGCGTCTCGCCCCGGCTGATGTTGCGGGCGCGCTGGGCCGCGAGCAGAACCAGCTCGAAGCGGTTGGGGACCTGAAGGATGCAGTCTTCGACGGTGACGCGCGCCATGAGATACCTCGGGCATAGGGGGGCGGGCGCAGACTGGCTGCACCGCGGCGAACCCTCCAGATAAGCGTTACGACGCGACTCCGCAAGCCGTTCCGGGGTCAAGCGGCCGGAGATCCTGGGGCGGGAGCGCGGCGATGAGGGCCGCGATCCCCTCGCCCGTGACCGGGTGACGCCAGTCCGGAGCCACCTCGGCCAGAGGGCGAAGGACGAAGGCACGATCGGCCATCCGGGGGTGGGGCAGGATTGGCGATGGCCCCTCGCGGACCAGCCTGTCCAGGTCGAGCAGGTCCAGGTCCAGGGTGCGGGGCGCGTTGGGATAGGGCCGGGCGCGATGGTGCTCCGCCTCGATGGCGTGCAGCGCGGTCAGGAGCTCCGCCGGATCGGCCTCGCCCGCCAGGCGGGCCACGCCGTTCACGAACCAGGGCGCGCCGGGCATGGGCGGGATGGGCGCGCTCTCCCACCAGCGCGAGAGCGCCTGGAGCCGGAGCCCGGGGAGCGCGTCCAGCGCAGCCGCGGCGGCCCGGCAGGTCTCGCGAGGGGCAGAGCCGTCCAGGCCCGGCAGGTTCGCGCCGATGCCGACCAGGATCACGCTGCCGGGACGGCCAGCGCGGTTTCCACCGCCCGGATCACCGCCGGCGATTCCGGTTCGGTCTGGGTGGAGAAGCCCTGCACCTGCCGGCCATCCCGGCTGACGAGATACTTGTGGAAATTCCAGCGCACCGGCCCCGCCTCGCGCGCCGCCCAGGCGAAGAAGGGGTGCGCCTCGGCGCCCTTCACATGGTTCAGCGCCGTGATCGGGAAGGTGATGCCGAACATCCCGTCGCAGAACTCGCGGATCTTCTGGGCGTCCGTGCTCTCCTGGTTGAAGTCGTTGGAGGGCACGCCGACCACGGTGAGGCCCTGCGCCTCGTAGCGGTCGTGCAGGCGCTGCAGCGCGGCGTATTGCGGCGTGTAGCCGCAGAAACTCGCGGTGTTCGCCACCAGCAGCACGCGGCCGCGGAACTGCGCGAGCGGCAGCGGGCCGCCCTCGATGGCCTGGAAGGTAAAGCCGAAGGCGTCCACCCCCTCGGCCATCGCGGGAGAGCTCATCGCCAGCCCCGCCAGCAGCGTGCGTCGGTCAACCATAGCGCTCCTCCAGCCAGGGATCGGCCCTGTTGTGGTAGCCACGGACCTCCCAGAAGCCGGGCTGGTCGTCGGCGCGGAGCTCGATCCGCGTCACCCACTTGGCGCTCTTCCAGAAGTAGTAGCGCGGGATGACGATGCGGGCCGGGCCGCCATGCACGCGCTCCAGCGGCGCGTTGTTCCAGGAATGCGCGACCAGCACGTCCTCGCCCGCGAAGACCTCCAGCGGCACGTTGGTCGTGTAGCCGTCATAGGAATGGAAGACGACGAAGCGCGCCTCGGGCGTCGGCCGGGCCAGCATCAGCAGGTCGCGCGCGGAGACGCCGTGCCAGACGTTGTCGTAGCGCGACCAGGCGGTGACGCAGTGGATGTCGTTCTTCCATTCGTGCTGCGGCAGGGCGTTGAAGGCGTCCCAGTTGAGCGCCTGGCGCTCCTCCACCAGCCCCTCGATGCGCAGGCGCCAGCGGTCGAGCTTGACCTCCGGCTGCACGCCGAGGTCGAGCACGGGGAAATCCTTCACCAGACGCTGGCCGGGCGGCAGGCGGTCGGCCTGGGGCGTGGAGGTCTCGCCGGTGAGGAGCCGGCCCTCGCGGGCCCATTTCTCCTTGCTGGCGATCAGCTTTTCCTTGATGGAGCCGGAGAGGGTCACGCCGTCGGTCTGCTCGCTCATCATCCTGCCCCTTCGCTGGTGCGATACGTGCCCCTTCGGCGCGCGGATGCAAGATGATACTGGCCCCCGCGAGGCGCATTGCATTATCTCCATCTCCTGGGACGGAACTGTCGTCACGAAGAACGACGTGGAGACCACGATGCTTCGACGCAGCCTCATTGCCGCCCTGGCGACACCCCTTGCGGCACCCGCCCTGGCCCAGCCGCGCTGGGCGCCGTCCCGCCCGGTCCGGATGATCGTCCCCTTCCCCGCCGGCGGCAGCCCGGACCTGCTGGCGCGGCTCATGGCGCCGCACGCCCAGGCCGCGCTGGGGCAGAGCGTGGTGGTAGAGAATCGCGCGGGAGCGGGCGCAACCGTCGGCTCCGGCGTGGTGGCGCGAGAGGCGCCGGACGGGCACACCATCCTGGTCGCCGTCATCGCCTCGCTGACCGGGCCGCTGATGATGAGCCCGCCGCCCTACGATCCCGTGCGCGATTTCCGGCCGCTCTCCATGCTGGCCATCACGCCGACGGTGCTGGTCACGCGGCCGGATTTTCCGGCGCGCGACATCAGGGAATGGCACGCGCAGCTCCAGGCCAACCCGGGACGCTTCACCTTCGCCTCGGGCGGCGTCGGCAATCCCGCGCATCTGGCCGGCGAGCTCTACCGCAGCCTGACGGGCGCCGAGATCACCCATGTCCCCTTCCGTGGCAGCGCGCCCAGCCTGACCGAGTTGCGCGCCGGGCGGGTGGACTTCTCTATCATCGACATGCCCTCGGCGCAGACGCTCATCACCGACCGCGCCCTGCCCGCGCTCGCCGTCGGCACGGCCGAGCGCGTGCCCGCCTTCCCCGACCTGCCGACCATCGGCGAGAGCGTGGTGCCGGGCTTCGAGGCCTATAGCTGGGTGATGTGGTGGGTGCCGGCCGGCACGCCCGATGCCGTGGCGGAGCGGCTGACGGAGGTGGCGAACGCGGCCATCGCCCAGCCCGAGGTGATCGCCCGCGCCGGAGCCGCCGGCTTTCTCCTGCGCGGCACCGACGAGGCCGGCGCCCGCGCGCATGTCGCCGCCGAGAATGCGAAGTGGAGCCGTGTGATCCGGGACCGGCGCCTCAGCTTCGAAGGGTGAGGAAGGCCGCGACCCGCGGCCCCCAGGTGGCGCTGCCGCCCTGGCCGTAGAAGAGGCCATGCCCGTCGCGCCCATAGGCCGGCGCGGCGAAGAACTCCGCCTTGCCGCCGCCCGCGTGATAGGCCTCCACCATGCGCGACGCCAGGGCATGGTTGAAGAAGCTGTCGTTGGCCGCGTAGATCCACAGCGTCGGCACGCGCGCCGTTCGGCCGTAATCGCCCGCCGCCGCGACCAGCCGGTCCTCGCGGCAGACGCTGTTCGCCACGCCGCCCTGCCAGCCGCCCCGGCCGCCCGCGAAGTTCACGATCGCGCCGACCTCCGGCGGATTGAGGCTGGAGAGCGCCAGCGCGCCCCAGCCGCCCGCCGACTGTCCCACGACCAGCGCCGGCCCGCGCGCCACATCGGGCCGCGCCTGCATCGCGCGGGTGACCGCCAGGATGTCGCGTGCGGATTCCAGCCCGGCCGGGCCGTAATTGCCGCGCGAGCAACCGCCGAAATCCTCGGCCCAGGTGCCGCCCGTCGGTCCGTAGCCGCGCCGCAGGGGAATGGCGGCGACATAGCCGCGCGAGGTGAACCAGCGCACCGCCTCGTTGTCGCAGGCGGCGGGGCGCATGGCGCTCCGCGCCAGGGCATCCACGGGCGAGCCATGATTGATCACGACAAGCCGGGCCGGGCCGGAAGTGGTGGGGCGGCAAATCCGGGTGACGAAGGCGCGGTCGGTGTGCGGCGCCGGGATCTCGACGAGTTCGCCCGTGCCGTCCGCGGAAAGCGTCTGTTCCGGGGCGCAGGCGCCGAGCAGCAGCACCGCCGCCGCGAGGAGCGCCCGGCGGATCAATCGCCGGTCTTGTTGCGCAGGACCCGCGCCTTGTCGCGCTGCCAGTCGCGCTTGGCGATGTCGGCGCGCTTGTCGTGCATCTTCTTGCCTTGCGCGAGCCCGATCACGACCTTGGCGCGCCCCTTCTCGTTGAAGAGGATCTCCATCGGTACGAGCGTCGCGCCCTCGCGCGTCACCGCGCCGGCCAGGGTGCGGATCTCCTTCTGGTGCAGCAGCAGCTTCTTCGGCCTGACAGGGTCGAACTTCGCCATGAAGCTGCCGGCCTGGTATTCCGGGATGTGGCAGCCGTAGAGCCACATCTCGCCATCGCGCTCGCCCGCCCAGGCCTCGGCGATGGAGGCACGGCCGAGGCGCAGGCTCTTCACCTCGGGCCCGTGCAGCACCATGCCGGCCTCGAAGGTCTGGCCGATCTTGTAGTCATAGCGGGCCCGGCGGTTCTGGGCCGCCGTGCCAGTGCTGATGATCGACTTCTTCTTGCGGGGTTCCGCAGCCATGATGATCCTCTGAAAAGCGAGGGGCTCTGCCCCTCGGCTGTCTCCGCTTCGCGGCCAGCCCCCGCCAGGGCTTTTGGCCCTGGACCCTTTCACTGATCGAAGATCCAAGAAACTGAGTTTCTTGGCGGGGTCCAGGGGCAGAGCCCCTGGTCTTCCTTCTAGTTCAGCAGCCCCGCGCCCCGCATCGCGCTCTCGACCCGCTTGCGCGAGCTTTCCGCAATCGGCGCCATCGGCAGGCGGCAGAAATCCGTACCGCGGCCGAGCAGGCTCGCCGCATATTTCACCGGGCCCGGCGAGGTCTCGCAGAACAGCGCGTCATGCACCGGAACCAGGCGGTCCTGGATGACCATCGCGTCCTTGATGCGGCCCTCGCGCCAGGCCTTGTGCATGTCGGCGCAGAGGCGCGGCGCGATGTTGCTCGTCACTGAGATGCAGCCATGCCCGCCGGCCGCCATCAGCGCGAGCGCCGTGTGGTCCTCGCCCGAGAGCTGGATGAAGTCCGGCCCGCAGGTCATGCGCTGGTGCAGCGGGCGCGCGAGGTTCGCCGTCGCGTCCTTCACACCGATGATGTTCTTGTGCTTCGCGAGGCGCCCCATGGTCTCGGGCGTCATGTCGATCACGCTGCGCGGCGGGATGTTGTAGATGATGAGCGGCAGGTCCACCTCGTCGGCGATCGCCTTGAAGTGGAGGTACATCCCCTCCTGCGTGGGCTTGTTGTAGTAGGGCGTGACGACCAGCGTCGCATCCGCGCCGGCCTGCTTCGCATGGCGCGCGAGGTCGATCGCCTCGGAGGTACTGTTGCTGCCGGCGCCGGCGACGACCGGCACGCGGCCGCGGGCCGTCTCGATGCAGATCTCCACCACGCGCTTGTGCTCGTCATGGCTCAGCGTGGGGGATTCACCGGTGGTGCCGACGGGCACGAGGCCCTCGGTGCCTTCGGCGATCTGCCATTCCACGAGGTCCGCGAAGGCCTTCTCGTCCAGTTTGCCGTCGGCATGCATGGGCGTGATAAGGGCGGTCAGCGATCCCTGCAGGCGAAGGTTGGACATTGGCGGTTCCTTGTGTGCTTTGCGCACTTGGGGTGTGTTTACGCATGGGCTCTGCCTATGCGGCTTCGACACATAAGACCGTAGCCCGTTCGCAACAAGCGCGCCGACCGGATTACAGCCTTGCGCCGAGGGGCTAGGATGCACCGATGCGCCGCCTCATCGCCCTCCTGGCCTTTCTCCTCGCCGCCGCCCCCGCCCTCGCCCAGCCGGCGCGCGAGGCGGGCCGGCAGGCGCTCGCCGCCGCCCAGGCGCAGCGCTGGAGCGAGGCGCAGTCCGCCGCCACGGTCGCCGATCCGCTCGTCGCCAAGATGGTGACCTGGATGCGGCTGAGCCAGCGCGGCGGGGCCGCCAGCGCCGCCGAGATCATCGGCTTCATCGAGACCGCCGCCGACTGGCCGAGCCAGGACGCCCTCTCCCGCCGCGCCGAGGAGTTGCTGGCCAGCGACCCCGACGATGCGCTGGCACTGCGCTTCTTCCTTGGCCGGCCGCCGCGCACGCTGGACGGCGCCACGCGCTACATCACCGCCCTGCTGAATGCCAACCGCCAGGCCGAAGCGCGCGCCGCCGCCTCCCGCGCCTGGGGCGACGACACCGGCTCCGACGCCTTCGCCGAGACCACCTTCCTCGAGCGCGCCGGCTCCCTGCTGACGCCCGACGATCACTGGCGCCGCTTCAACCGCTTCTCCTTCGGCCGCGACTTCGCCGCCGGCCAGCGGCTGCTGCCGATGCTCGATCAGACGAAGCGGGCCTTGGCAGAGCTCCGCCTTGCCTATGCCACGGGCGGCGGCGCCACCGATCTCGATCCGGCCGCCGCATCACGCGACGCCGGCGCCACGCTGGAGCGCGCGCGCATGCTGCGCCGCGCCGAGCGCGACAGCGACGCGGCCGCCGCCTGGGCCGCCGGCGCCGCCTCGCAGGTCGGCCTCCCGGCCGAGGCGCAGCGCGCCATCTGGACCGAGCGCCAGGTGCTGGCCCGCAAGCTGATCCGCCTCGGCGATGCGCGCACCGCCTATGTCGTCGCCTCGCAGCACGGGCAGACCCTGGCCGGCGAGCCGCGGCAGGAGGCGGAGTTCCTGGCCGGCTTCATCGCGCTGCGCCTGCTCGACGATCCCGCGCGGGCCATGCCGCATTTCCAGCGCCTCGCCGAGGGCAGCCGCAGCGCCATCACCCAGGCCCGCGCCGCCTATTGGCAGGGCCGGGCCGAGCGCGATCCCGCCCGGGCCGCCGCGCATTTCCAGCGCGCCGCCGGCTTCCCGGTGACCTTCTACGGCCAGATGGGAGCGCTCGCTTTGGGCGAGAGCGGCGCGCAGATCTCCTCGCGGATCCTTAACCTCCCCGTGCCGCGCCCGAGCGAGGCCGAGGCCCGCGCCTTCCTCAATCGCGAGCTGCCGCGCCTCATCATAACGCTCGGCGAGATGGGCGAGGCCGCCCGCGCCCGCCCCTTCCTGCTGCGGCTGGAGGAGGTGGCGCCCAACAACGGCGAGCGTCTGCTGATCGCCCGCCTCGCCACCGTCATCGGCCGGCCGGACTTCGCCGTCTGGGTCGCGCGGCGCGGCGGCGCGAACGGCGCCATGCTGGTCGAGGACGGCTGGCCCGCCCCCTATACCGCGCCCGAGGGCTATGCCGAGCCGGCGGTGGTCTTTGCCATCACCCGGCAGGAGAGCAACTTCCAGGTGGATGCCGTCTCCACCTCCAACGCCCGGGGGCTGATGCAGCTGCTGCCCTCGACCGCGCAGTCCGTGGCGCGGCGCCTCGGCGTGCCGCATCAGTATGCCTGGCTCACCACCGACCCCACGCACAATATCCGGCTGGGCTCGGCCTATATCCAGGACCGGCTCGACAGCTTCAGCGGCGTCATGGCCTTCGCCGCGGCGGCCTACAATGCCGGCGGCGGCCGCGTGACGGAGTGGATCGGCACCTTCGGCGACCCGCGCTCCGGCAGCGTCCGGCTGCTGGACTGGATGGAGCTCATCCCCTTCTCCGAGACGCGCAACTACGTGCAGCGCGTGATCGAGAACGTCGCGGTCTATCGCGCCAAGAACCCCGCCACCTCCTCCCTCGAGCATCCGATGGCCGCGTGGGCCCGGTAGGTCTAAGCGCATCGAGGACGATCGCCTCGCTGGGCGGCATCGGTTTCCTGCGGCCGGCGCCTGGCACCTGGGGCTCGGCCGCCGTGCTGCCGCTGGCGCTGCTGCCGGCATGGGTGTCGCTGGTCGCGGCGCTGGTCTTCGCGGTTGCTGGATACTGGGCCGTGGCACGGCTGCCCGAAGCGGCGGCCGATCCCGGCTGGGTCGTGGTGGACGAGGCGGCCGGCCAGTCGCTGGCTCTGGCCGCGGCCTCGGGATGGATCGGCGTGGCGCTGGCCTTCGCGCTGTTCCGGGCTTTCGATATCCTCAAGCCCGGCCCGGTGGGCTGGGCCGATCGCCGGAAAGGGCCCTTCGGCGTGATGGCGGACGACGTGATCGCGGGCGCCCTGGCCGCGGCCGTTCTGCTCATTCTCTCCGCAGTGGGGATCGCATGATGCTCGACGATGCAACCCTCGCCGAGGCCGCCGCCTTGCTGGAGGCGATGAAGGCCCGAAACCTCACCCTCGCCACGGCGGAGAGCTGCACTGGCGGCCTGATCGCCGCCGCGCTGACCGCCATCGCCGGCTCCTCGGCCGTGGTGCTGGCGGGCTTCGTCACCTATTCCAACGAAGCCAAGACCGCGATGGTCGGCGTGCCCGCCGAGCTCATCGCCCGCGTCGGCGCCGTATCCGAGGAGGTGGCGCGCGCCATGGCCGAGGGCGCCCTGGCCCGCTCCGGCGCCTCCATCGCGCTCTCCTGCACGGGCGTCGCGGGGCCCGGCGGCGGCAGCCCGGAGAAGCCCGTGGGCCTCGTCCATCTGGGCGCCGCGATGGCCGGCCATGGCACGATCCATGCAAGGAAGATCTTCCCCGGCGACCGCACCGCCATCCGCGCCGCGACCGTTCGCGAGGCCTTCGCCCTGGCCCGTTCCCTGCTGGGCGCTATATGAGCAGCATCAGGAGGACGAAACCCCATGGCCGATGACGAAGACGAATGGGAAGTCCCGGAAGCCTTCCAGCCCGATCCCTCGGAATTCTCCTTCGACCTGGAGGAGCGGCTGGCCAGCGTGGTCGCCATCAAGTCGCTGGTGCCGCCGGACGCCACCTCGGCCCCCGCGCTGGGCGTGGAGCGCGAGGGCTCGGGCGTCTGGATCGACGCGGGCGGGCTGGTGCTGACCATCGGCTACCTCATCACCGAGGCCGAGACGGTCTGGATCACGACGAATGACGGCCGTGTGGTCGAGGGCACGCCGCTCGCCATGGATTTCGAGACCGGCTTCGGCCTCGTGCAGGCGCTGGGCCGGCTGCCCGGGCAGAAGGTGGCGCCGCTCGGCGATTCCGAGGCGATGCGCCATGGCACCCATGCCGTGCTGGCCGCGGCCGGCGGCCGCAGCCACGCGCTGGCCTGCACGGTCGCCGCGCGCCAGCCCTTCGCCGGCTACTGGGAATACCTGCTGCAGGACGCGATCTTCACCGCGCCGGCGCATCCGCATTGGGGCGGCGCAGGGCTGTTCGGCGGCGACGGCAAGCTGGTCGGCGTCGGCTCGCTGATCCTCCAACAGGGGCAGCAGGGCGGCAAGCGGCTGGACCTCAACATGGTCGTGCCCATCAGCGAGTTGCTGCCCATCCTGGAAACGCTGCGCCGCACCGGCCATTCCGGCCGGCCCGCGCGGCCCTGGCTCGGCCTCTACGCGACCGAGGACGACGAGGCGGTGGGCGTGGGCTCGCTCGCCAAGGGCGGCCCGGCCGAGCGCGCCGGCGTGAAGCCGCGCGACCGAATCATCGCGGTGGACGGCCAGGCGGTGACTGACCTCGCCTCGCTCTGGACGGCCGTGCGCGCCGCCGGCCCGGCTGGCGCCGAGGTGCGGCTGACACTGGCCCGCGGCAGCCGGCAGCTCGATCTCGCCATCACCAGCAGCGACCGCGCGCGGCACCTAAAGGCGCCAAGATTGCATTGATTCTTTGCCCTCAAACGGCGGGCGCGCGCTCCGCGCGCTTGCCTTCGCCGCGCCGCTGGAGTGCGAACCGGTAGGTGGATTGGCGGCGCCGGCCGCTGTGCGGCCGGATTCTCGGAGCGTCCGCCCTACCCGTCGAGTTGCTCTGGCCGCGAGCTTTGCGGCGCGCTGCAACCGCGCCCGCGCTGGAAGGTTGAGCCGCCACAGGAGGATCGGGTCGATGCTCGCGCGCAGCTATGCCTTCGTCTCGGATGTGGTGGAGGGCTTTCTCGCCGATGAGGCGCTGACGCGCGCGGCCGCCATCGCCTATTTCGCGCTCTTCTCGCTCGGGCCGCTGCTCTTCCTCATCAGCGGCCTCGCCGGCCTCGTCTTCGGCGAGGAGGAGGTGCGCGCGGCGCTGGCGGAGCAGATGCGCGGCCTCATCGGCAGCGACGCCGCCGGGGCGGTGCAGCGCATGTCGGACGACGCGCTGGGCGAGGCCAAAGGCGGCCTCGCGCTGGCCCTCGGCGTCGTGACCCTGCTGCTCACCGCCTCCGGCGCCTTCGGCGCGCTGCAGGGCGCGCTCAACGCCATCTGGAAGACCGAGGTACCGCCGACGGAGGAGACCAGCACGGCCGCCGCCATCACGGCCTTCGTCCGGGCCAAGGCGCTGAGCATCGGGCTGGTCGGCACGACGGGCTTCCTGCTGCTGGTCTCGCTGGTCGTGAGCACGGCCATCTCCAGCTTCGAGCAGTGGCTGAAGGACCGCATGCCCGGGCTCGACATCCTCGTCGGCGCAGTGAATTTCTGCGTGTCGCTCGGCTTCATCGCGGCGCTCTTCGCCGCGATCTACAAGGTCCTGCCGGACCGGAAGCTGCAGTGGCGCGACGTCTTCGTGGGCGCCTTCGTGACGGCGCTGCTGTTCAGCATCGGCAAGATGGCGATCAGCTTCTACATCGGCAGCTCCGACGCCGCCCGCGGCTTCGGCGCGGCGGGCGCGCTCGCGATCGTGCTGCTCTGGCTCTACTACTCCGCGGTGATCTTCCTGCTGGGCGCGGAGTTCACGCGAGCCTGGTCGGGCAAGGTGCCGGCCGCGGCGCCGAAGCCGCCGCCGGTCGCGATCGAGACCCTGCCGCCCGCGCTCGTCGCCGCGCGGACGCGGCCCAGGCTGGCGCTCTCGCTGGAGCAGGACAGGACGCAGGCCGCCTGGATCATGGCGGTGCTGGCTGTCTTCGCGGCATTGGGCTGGCGCGGCAGGCGCGAACGGACGAATTCTGGAGAAATGACATGAACGGCGTAGGCTTCTTCGGCGCGATCATCATCGGATTGCTGGCCGGCTGGATCGCGGAGCGGCTGATGTCGCGCAGCCATGGGCTGATCATGAACCTCATCGTGGGACTGGTCGGCGCGCTGCTGGGGGGATGGGTGGCGAGCCTTCTGGGCTTCGCCTATCGCGGCTGGGTGCCGAGCCTCGTGGTCTCGACGCTGGGCGCGGTGCTGCTGCTGTGGCTGCTCAGCGCGATGCGGCGGCGGGCCTAGGGAGGCGCTGGCCACCTCGATCATGGCGCTGCGGGCCGGAGTTGTGGCATGGGGACGGCTCGCCTGACACAATCCCCGGGAGGCACGGATGGGCTTCCGATCGCTGACACGTGCCGCGCTGCTGGGCTTGACGATGTCCTTCGCGGCAACCGCTCAAACGGCGGCGCCAGCTGGACCGGTCCAGATCCTGGAGGCCCTGCCGCAGGAGCTCGGCGGCTTCGCCCGCATCGGTGGGATCAACGATTTCGAGGCCCGGCCCGGCGGTGCGGGCCTCGGCGCCGCCATCGAGTTCCGCGAACCGGCGAGCGGTGCCATCGGCACGGTCTATGTCTATGCGCGCGGCCGGAAGGACCTGACCGAAGGCGCCGGCAACCCGGCCGTGGAGCAGGAGCTGGTCACCGCCGGCCAGGAGATCGAACGGGCCGGACAGACGCGGAGCTACACCATCGCGCAGCGGGCGCGCGCAGCCGATCTCCCTGGCGGAGGGAAGCCGCCGGCGCTCCGCTGCGATGCCTATGTCCTCGCCTTCCAGAACGGCAACACCAACGACAGCTACGCCTGCGTGGGCGTGCTGCGTGGCCGCTTCCTGAAGCTGCGTGTCTCCGTGCCGCGCCGGCCCGGCGGCGGTGAGGCCGCGGCCATGCTCACGCGCTTCGGAAACGCCGTGCTCGTCGCGATACGGAGGTAGGTTCTGGCCCCATGAACAGCTGGGGAGCGGTCGTGATCTTTCGGAAGTTAAGTGGCGGCTGATCGCGCCGCGACTGCCCAGCAGCCCGCGCGGCATGGCGCGCGCTGATGACCGCCGCATCATCCATGCGCCGTTCCATTCTGCGCACCTCTGCACCGGCTCTCCGCGGCGCGATCAGCCGGACCGCCACGGCCCCTGCACGGCAGCCTGTAACCGCTACGATCGCTGAGCCAAGGCTGGCGCCCGGCTGCGGGTTTCGAGGCTTTGGCGGCGTGCTCGCCGCATTCGCCGCACCGATCGATTCCTCGATCTAACCCATCGGACAGCTCGCCCTATCCCTCGAGCCAATCGACCGCAAACACGCCTCAACATAGCGTCGTCGATGCCGCGCGTAAGGCGGCGGAGCAGGAGGCAAGCATGAGCCTAGACATCACCTCACACCCCGGTAGCCGGGGGCCTGACGAGTTGGTTCCGTCGCGCTACGCGCTGCGGATCGGCGAGATTGACGTGCTGGTGGTCAGCGACGGGGTGCTGTTGCTGCCAAGTCCGATGCTGGCCCACAACGCCGACCCGGCCGTCCGGGCGGCCTGGCTGGACGACATGTTCCTGCCGCCGGACGCGTTCGACTGGGCGCTGAACGTGGTCGTGGTGCGCAGCGGCGACCGGACGATCCTCATCGACGCCGGGATGGGGGTGGAGTTCCCGAACCTGCCGCGGTCCGGTCGGTTGAACCTGCGACTGGAGGCCGCCGGCATCGATCTTGGCTCCGTGACCGATGTGGTGCTGACCCACATGCACATGGACCACGTCGGCGGGCTGCTCGTCGACGGGGTGAAGGAGCGGCTGCGTCCGGACCTGCGGATCCACGTAGCGGCCGCCGAGGTCAAGTTCTGGGAGTCGCCCGATTTCTCCCGCGTCTCCATGCCGCCGGGGTTCCCGGACGCGCTTCGGCGGTCGGCCACGCGGTTCCTGGACGAGTACCGGAGCCAGTTGCGGCCGTTCGATCAGGCATGCGAGGTGGCGCCGGGCGTGGTCGCCTATCGCACCGGCGGCCACACCCCCGGGCACAGCGTGGTCCGCCTGGCGTCCGGCGACGACCGGCTGACCTTCGCCGGCGACCTCGTGTTCACGGTCGGATTCGAACACCCCGAGTGGTTCAACGGCTTCGAACACGATCCGGAGGAGGCGGCTCGTGTTCGGATCCGTCTGTTGCGGGAACTGGCGGCGACCGGCGAGATGCTGGTGGCCACTCACCTGCCGTTCCCATCCATCGGCCGGGTGGCGGCCGACGGCGACGTCTTTCGTTGGGTGCCGGCCTTCTGGGACTACTGACCGCTTGCTGGGTCAGGGCCGAGCAAAGCGCGTGCTCATCCCGCAAGACGACCCCACAGGCGGAAGGGCGATCCGCCTAGTTCAGCGGCACTTCCATCCGGCTCAGCACCGGCCGCCATGCCGCCTGCTGGGCCTGGAGGAACTGCGCGAACTCCTCGGGCGTCCCGCCGATCACGTTCTGCACGTCGCCGATGATGCTCTCGCGGATGCGCGGGTCGGTCAGCGACTGCACGGCGGCGGCGTTCAGCGCCTGGATGACCGGCTGCGGCGTGCGGGCCGGGGCGAGCAGGCCGAACCAGCTCAGCGCCTCCACGCCCGGCGCATATTCGGCGAAGGCGGGCACGTCCGGCGTCTGCGGCATGCGCTGCAGGCTGGTCCAGCCGAGGATGCGGCCCTGGCCGTTGCGCATCACCGGGATCGCCGTGCTGCCGGCCACCACCAGCAGGTCGAGGTTGCCGGCGACGAAGTCGTTCATCGCCGCCGCGTCGCCGCGGTAGGTGACGTCCTGCATGGTGATGCCCAGCCCCTGCAGCACCATCAGCATCGCGACGTTGGTGAGCGTCGTCGGCCCGTTGGTGCCGTAGGTGATCTGGCCCGGCCGCGCCTTCGCCGCCGCGATCAGCGCCGGGATGTCGCGCGGACCGTCGTTCCGCGCGATCACCGCGAAGGGATAGGTCGTGCAGAGGGTGATGGGGGAAAAATCCTCGATCCTATAGGGCAGGTTGCGCTGCACGATCGGGTTGATGGTCAGCGTCGTCCCGGAGGACATCAGCAGCGTGTAGCCGTCGGGCTGGGCACGGGCGACGGCCTCGCCGCCGATGATGGTGTTGGCGCCGGGGCGGTTCTCCACCTGCACCGGGCGGCCGAGCGTCTGGGTCATCTTCTCGGACATGCGTCGCGTCAGCACGTCGGTGCTGCCGCCGGGCGAGAAGGGCACGATGATGGTGATGTTGCGCGCCGGCCAGGCCGGCTGGGCGAATGCGGGCGCGGACAGCAGCGACAGCGACGCGCCGAGCGCGCGCCGGGTGACATTGGACATCGTAAATCCTCCTATTGGGCGAATTATGGCAGCGCCGGCACGAGATTGCCATGCAACGGAGGGTGTTCACCCGCGTTTCCTCGCCGTTAGATTCGGCCTGATCCGCCGGCCATCCGGGCCGAATGGAAAGGTCGAGGAAACGTCATGGCAAAGATCTGTCTCGTGGTTGAGTTCCATATCAAGGAAGGCGCCCACGGGTCCTTCGACAAGATCATCCGGGAGCATGCCGCCGGCACGCTCCAGGACGAGCCCGGCTGCGAGCGCTTCGATGTGCTGCAGCCAAAGGACAAGGATGGCCCGGATCTGAGCCGGGTCATGCTGGTCGAGGTCTATGCCGACGACGCCGCGCTGGCTGCGCATACGGCGAATCCCCGCCTGGCCCGCACCCGCGCCGCCTATGCCGATCTGATCACCGATCGGAAGATCAACATCTGCAACCTGTAGAAGGAAAACGCCCAATGATCGGGAAACAGATCCGCCTCGCGCTCGTCATGGCCGGAATCGGCCTCGGCACGGTGGCCTGCACCAACCCCTACAGCCCCGGCCAGCGCGCCGCGGGCGGCGCCCTCCTCGGTGCCGGCGGCGGCGCCGCGGTCGGCGCACTGGCCGGAGGCGGCCAGGGTGCGCTGATCGGTGCGGGCGTCGGTGCCCTCGGCGGTGCCGCGATCGGCGCCGCGACCACGCCGGAGCCGCCGCGCCGCGGCTATCGCGGCTACTGATCCGGATCAGATTATCGATAAGTCCGGACTTTCGTGACCGATCGGGGCATGGCACACTCATGCCCCGAGAGGAAATGATCATGGAATCGCCAAGCGTAGATCTTCCGAGGGGCACGATAGACGTCGACCTGCATCCCATGGTTCCGGGACTTTCGGCGCTGGCTCCCTATCTCGAGCCTGTCTGGCGCGACCAGATCGCCATGCGCGGCATGGAAGGCTTCGACACCCAGTCCTACCCGCCCCGCTCGCCCAAGAGCGTGCGCGCCGACTGGCGTTCCGAATCGCGCCCGCCCGCCGCGACCGTGCGGCAGCTGCAGGAGCAGGTTCTGGAGCCCTGGGGGATCGCCCGGGGCATCGTGACGCCGCTCTACGGCGTGCAGCTCGTCTTCAACGAGGACATGGCCAACGGCTTCACCCGGGCGCTGAACGACTGGACGCAGAAGGAGTGGCTGGACGCCGATCCGCGCCTCTCCGGCTCCATCATCCTGCCCATGTTCAACACCGAGCACGCCGTCGCCGAGATCGAGCGCTGCGCGCCGGACCCGCGCTTCGTGCAGGCCATGGTGCTGGTCATGGGCGAGACGCCGCTGGGACGCCGGCACAACTGGCCCATCTTCGAGGCGCTGGTGCGCCATAACCTGCCGCTTGCCATCCACGCCGGCAGCACCTACCGCAACCCCGTGACCTCGCTCGGCTGGCCGTCCTGGTACGCCGAGGACTACATGGCGAACCAGCAGGGCTTCCAGAGCACCATGGCCTCGATGATCACCGAGGGCGTCTTCGTGAAGTTCCCGACGCTGAAGGTGGTCCTGCTGGAAAGCGGCGTGAGCTGGCTGCCGGCCTTCCTCTGGCGGCTCTCCAAGGGCTGGAAGGGCGTCCGCTTCGAGGTGCCCTGGCTCGACCGCTCGCCGATCGAGGTCGTGAAGGAGAATGTCCGCCTCTCCGTGCAGCCCTTCGACGCGCCTGATGACGCGGACACGGTGAAGCGGCTGATCGACCACCTCGGCAGCGACGAAATGCTGCTATGGTCCAGCGACTGGCCGCACTGGCAGTTCGACGGCGCGCCAAAGCTGCCGCCGGGCATCGGGCCCGAGCTGGCCCGCAAGATCTGCGTGGAGAACGCCCTCTCCACCTACAAGCGTCTCGCACAGGAGACTGTCGCATGAACGTCATCCGTCCGCAGGCGGCCCCGGGCCGTCCCCTCGCCGCCACCCAGGGCCTCATCGACGTGGACATCCATCCGCGCCCGCGCTCGCCGCACGACTACGATGAGTGGCTTTCCGCCGAGGCCCGCGAGCGCTGGCACACCTACGGCATCCGGCCGCGGCACGGCTTCGCCAAGGGCACGCCCTACTTCAAGTCGCAGCCGCTGGCCTGCCGCGTCGATTCCTGGCCCGCCGAAGGCACCCAGCCGGCCAGCATCCCCGCCATGGTCGCCTCGCAGCACCTGGACTTCCACGGCATCGACTTCGGCGTGCTGAACCCGCTGCAGCCGACCGCCCAGGGCGACCAGAACAACCCCTTCTCCGTCGCCATGGCGCATGCAGTGAACGAGTGGCAGCTGGCGAACTGGGTCGCGGTGGACGACCGCCTGCGCGCCTCCGTCGTGGTCGCCTATGAGGATCCCGAGGCGAGCGCCAGGGAGATTCGCCTGCGCGGCGGCGATTCCCGCTTCTGCCAGGTGCTGCTGATGAGCCGCACCTCCCACCCGCTCGGCAACCCGAAATACTGGCCGATCTTCGAGGCGGCGCAGGAGGTGGGGCTGCCCATCGGCATCCACGCCTTCGGCTATTCCGGCTGGGCCATGACCAATGGCGGCTGGCCGAGCTTCTACATAGAGGAGGTCAGCGAGCACGCGACCTCCTGCCAGTCGCTCGTCGCCTCCATGGTGCTGGAGGGCGTGTTCGAGCGCTTCCGCCAGCTCAAGATCGTGCTGATCGAGTGCGGCTTCGGCTGGATGCCCAGCGTCGCCTGGCGGCTCGACAAGCACTTCCCGTCCCTGCGGCACGAGCTGCCGCATCTGAAGCGGCTGCCCTCGGAGCAGATTCGCGAGCACATCTGGGTCAGCACCCAGCCCGTCGAGGAGCCGCCGCGGCCGGAGCAGCTGCTCGACTGCATGGGCTGGATCGGCTGGGACAAGATCCTCTACGCCAGCGACTATCCGCACTGGGACTTCGACGACCCGCGCTTCGCCATCCCGAGCTTCATCCCCGAGGCCAAGCGCGCCGCCATCTACGGCGCCAATGCGAAGTCGGTGTACAGCTTCTGATGGCCCGTCACGTGATCGCGCCCGTCGCCGAGATCGCGCCGGGCGAGCGCCGGATGGTGGAGGTCGACGGCAAGAAGATCGTGCTGTTCAACCTGGACGGCGAGTTCTTCGCGCTCTCCGACCGCTGCCCGCACCAGGGCGGCTCGCTGTCGCAGGGCAATGCCGTCGCGCTGATCCAGAGCCCGTGTCCCGGCGAGTACAGCTACAGCCGGTCCGGCGAGTTCGTGCGCTGCCCCTGGCACGCCTGGGAGTTCGACATCCGCACGGGAAAATCGCAGTTCGACCCGCGGCGGATGAAGGTGCGCGCCTTCCCCGCCTGCGTGGAGAAGGGCGAGGCGCTGCAGCTCCAGGCGGAGACCTTCCCGGTCAGCATCGAGCAGGACTACGTGGTGGTCGAGGTCTGACGCCGAAACCTTCCCTCGCTTTCGCAGTTACGGAAGCAGCAGAAGGAAGATTGCCATGAACCTCATCATCTACATCGTCGGGCTTGTCGTCGTGATCGCAGCCGTGCTGAGCTTCTTCGGACTGCGCTGAAGATCTTGAGGGGGCGTCGCCCCCCTCAAACTCCCCCAGCAGGAAACTCGTTTCCTGCACCTTCCTTCGTAAAAGGCTCGAGGGCCAAAAGCCCCGGCGGGGTTGGCGCCGAAGGCGAGACAACCGAGGGGCGGAGCCCCTCGCAGATCAGCCCGCGAATTCCTGGGCCACCTTAGCAAAAGCCACATCCAGCCAAGGCAGCAGAGCCTCGACATCCGAGCGCTCCACCGTGGCGCCGCACCAGATCCGCAGCCCCGGCGGCGCATCGCGATAGCTGCCGGCATCCAGCGCCACGCCCTCGCTCTCCAGGATCGCCGCGAGCCGCTTCGCCGCCTCGACCTGCCGGTCGTAGTCCATCGCCGTGAACCAGTCCGCCACGATCTTCAGGCAGACCGAGGTGCGGGAGCGCGTGGCCGGGTCCATCGCCAGGAAGCGCGCCCACCCGCTCTGCTCCACCCAGCCGGCGACGGCCGCCAGGTTGGATTCCGACCGCGCGATCAGCGCCGGCAGCCCGCCCACGGATTCCGCCCAGCGCAGCCCGTCCAGCGCGTCCTCCACGCAGAGCATGGAGGGCGTGTTGATCGTGTCGCCCTTGAAGATGCCCTCGTTGATCTTTCCGTCCTTGGTGAGCCGGAAGATCTTCGGCATGGGCCAGGGCGGCGTGTGCTCCTCCAGCCGCTGCACCGCACGGGGCGAGAGGGCGATCATGCCGTGGCCCGCCTCGCCGCCCAGCACCTTCTGCCAGGACCAGGTGACGACATCGAGCTTGGGCCAGGGCAGCTCCATGGCGAAGGCTGCCGAGGTCGCGTCGCAGATGGTCAGGCCCTCGCGGTCGTCCGCGATCCAGTCGGCCGCGACGAGGCGCACGCCGCTGGTCGTGCCGTTCCAGACGAAGACGCAGTCGCGCTTCGGATCCACCTTCCCCAGGTCGGGCAGGCTTCCATAGGGCGCTCGGAGCAGGCGCGGCTCCACCAGCTTCAGCTCGGAGGCGATATCCTGCGCCCATTCGGCCGAAAAGCTCTCCCAGGCCAGCACGTCCACACCGCGCGGGCCGAGCAGGCTCCACAGCGCCATCTCGACGGCGCCGGTGTCCGAGGCGGGCACGATGCCGAGGCGGTAGTCAGCGGGCATGCCGAGGATGGCCTTGGAGCGCGAGATGACCTCGGCGAGCTTCGCCTTGGGCGCGGCAGCGCGGTGGCTGCGGCCGAGCAGCGCGCCCTCGAGCGCGGCGAGGGAGAAGCCTGGGCGCTTGGCGCAGGGGCCGGAGGAGAAGCAGGGATTTTGCGGCTTCAGCATAGGCGGGTTCGTGCCATGGGCCGCGGCTCCTGTCACCCGGCCCTCCCTTGGCCTTCCCTTCGGAAGGGTCACGAGGCAGTGTCCGCCGGATGTCGGACACATTGGAATCCTTCTGCCACGCCATGCCCAAGGTGGACCTGCACGTGCACCTGCTGGGCGCGGTGCGACAGTCCACCTTCGCCGAGATGGCCGCGCGCAGCGGCATGATGGAGGCCGAGACCGAGGCGCTCTACGCCCGCGACGCCAAGCCCAAGGGTGTGCTGCACGTGCTTCGCGCCCTGGAGCAGCGCGTGCTGCGCCAGCCCGGCGACCTGCACCGCATCGCCTATGAGCATCTGCACGACGCCGCCTCCCATGGCGTCCGCCACTCGGAAATCTTCTGGAATCCGACCGGCACCGAGCACATCTTTCCCTATGCCAAGGGTGCCGACGCGATCCTGGCGGGCTTCGCCGATGCGGCCACGGATTTCGGCGTCTCCGCCCTGCTCATCCCCGCCATCGACCGCGAGGCCACGCCGGAGGACGCCACGCAGCTCGTCGAATGGATGCTGGCGCACCGCCGCGACCCCATCATCGGCCTAGGCATCGACTACCGCGAGACGGACCGCCCGCCCGAGCTCTTCTGGAAGGCCTGGCGCCTGGCGAAGCAGGGTGGCTTCCGCCTCACCGCCCATGCCGGCGAGTTCGGCTGCCATCCCCGCAACGTCGAGACCGCGCTGGACCTGCTGGGGGTCGAGCGCATCGACCACGGCTACACCGTACTGGAGGACCCCGCGATATCGGCGCGCTGCGCCGAGCGCGGCGTGCTCTTCACGGTGGTGCCGACCAACTCCTACTACCTGCGCACCCTGCCGCCCGAGCGCTGGGCACAGGACCACCCGATCCGCCGCATGCCCGCCGTCGGCCTGCTCATCCACCCCAACACCGACGATCCGCCGCTGCACCAGGTCACGCCCACGCGCTGCTGGCGGATGATGGTGGAGGATTTCGGCTTCGGCCTCGCCGACCTGCGCGGCTTCATGCTGAACGGCATCCGCGGCTCCTTCCTGCCGGAGCCCTCGCGCCGCCATCTGGAGGCCGCCTTCGCCGAGGAGTTCGACGCGCTGGCCGCCGAGTGCTTCCCGCAAGGAGAGATCGCATGAACCGCCGCGCCCTGCTCGCCGCGCCCGTCCTCCTGGCCGCGCCCGCGCTGGCGCAGTCGCGGACGATCACGCTCATCGTGCCCTTCGCGCCCGGCGGCAACGTGGACACCGTCGCGCGGCTGGCGGCGAGCGAGCTGACGCGCCGGCTCGGCCAGAACGTCGTCGTGGAGAACGCGCCGGGCGCCGGCGGCACCATCGGCACGGAGCGCGCGGCCCGCGCCGCGCCGGATGGACACACGCTGCTGGTCGGCGTGGAGAGCCCCTTCACCATCTCGCCCTTCGTGACGCCGGGGGCCGTCCGCTACGACCCGCTGCGCGACTTCGCGCCGATCGGCATGCTGGCCTCGCTGCCACTCACACTGGTCGGCCGCCCGGACCTCCCCGCCGCCGACATGGCCGGCGTCATCGCCCTCTCCAGGTCGCTCCCGGACGGGCTGACCTATGCCAGCTCGGGCACCGGCACCTCGCTGCACCTCTGGGGCGAGATCATCGCGCGGCGCTCCGGCGCGAAGCTGGAGCATGTGCCCTACCGCATCGCCGCTCAGATCCCGACGGACCTGATGGCCGGCCGCCTCGACCTCGCGGTGCTCACCGTCACCAGCACGGGGCCGCTGCTGCGCGACGGCCGGATCAAGGGCTTCGCCATCTCCTCCCTGGAGCCGCATCCGGGCCTGCCGGACCTACCGCCTCTGGCGCGCCTGCCGGAATTCGCCGGCTTCGAGATGCTGGCCTGGCAGGCGCTTTTCGCGCCGGCGCGGACGGATCCGGCCGTCCTGCGCCGCATCACCGCCGAGCTGGATGCGATGCTCGCCGATCCGGCCTTTCGCGCAGCGCTCGACCGCGTCGGTATGACGCCCTGGCACAAGACGCCAGAGGAGCTGACGGCGCTCGTGCGCTCGGAGCTCGCGCGCTACGAGGAGGTCGTGCGTCTCGGAAACATCCGGGCGGACTGATCCGCTTCAGTTGATGCTGTACTTGTCGCCGTAATAATTGTCCGGCTTCCAGGGCTCGTCGCCGCTCCGCGCCAATCGGCCGACGACGGCGAGGATCTGCCAGGCGAGATGGAGATAGGCGCCGTCGCGCTTGCTGTCCTCGCGCAGGTGGTCGTGGACGTTCTTGATGATGGTCACGAGGGCCTTGAGCTTCTTCTGGAATCCCGCTTCCCAGTCCCGCCCGTGGTAGTCCTTCAGCGCCTTGTCGATGGCGGCCGTCAGGCGGCCGCGGATGGTCCAGGCCACGTCGCTCCGGGTCTTCCAGTCCTGGGCGGACATGAGGTCCAGGCCGGGCGGCGGCGCCGCCATGAAGGCCGTCCGGTTCCGCAGCGTGCCCAGCATCCGGTTGCACTCGCCGACGCCGATTCTCACGGCATTCGCCCAGCGCTGGGCGTCGTTGGGCGCGAGGTAGAAGGTGGGCTCGGCAGGACCGCCCCCGAGCGCGGCGAAGGCGTCCCCGCCGCCGTCCCGCATGGCCCGCACCGCAACGCCCGAGCAGTTGTTGGTCTTGCTGGCGAAGACGTAGTTGAACTCGTCGCCCTGCCGGAAGCGGGCCGCCCAGGCGACCATCCGGTTGAGGGAAAGCCCGAGCCTGTCCGCGCGCGCGCCGGTCAGGCCCGGCACCGAGACGGTGGCCTGGGGCAGCTGTCCCCAGACGTCCTGGCCCTCGTCTTCGCCGACCACGATCTGGCCCTGTCGGGGGTCGGTCTGATTGTTGCTCAGCCGCGTCCGGCCGCTCGGGCTCATCTCGTGCTCCATGTCCTCGAGATGGTCCTTCCGGAACATGCCGTTGCGCACGCCGAAGTAGCCGTCACCTCCGCCGAAGCCCGGCCAGAAGCTCACATAGCGCTGATCGGTGAGCCTGATCGCCGGGTTGACGTCGCCGGCGGTCACATGCCGAAGCCTGCTGCCCAGGACGTGCCACGGCCCCTCATTGACGGTCCTGCGAAGCACCAGGGCGGCGTGGCCGGGATGGTCCTGCGCGGAGAGGCCCGGCGCATTGCGCCAGACCAGCATGTCGCACTGGAAGGGCAGCTCCTGCGGCAGGCTTCGCTGCTCCCGGTACTGCTGATGGCCCCTGATCGACATTCCGTTCTCCGATCCGAAATCAGCGATGCGGGTGGAACGGCTGGGACCGTGGCGGCGCGAACTGCATGGATTGTCTCCGGGTTTGAATCTGATGGCGCAGACCATGCCGGCGGCGACCGCCTGAGCCGGAATGGAATTCGTGGAACGGGCGGAATGCCCGATCGCGCGGCCGCGGATGGCTCCTGCGGACCCAGGACTCAGACGATGTCGTACTTGGTCCCGTAGTAGTTATCGGTGGGCCAGTGGCGATCGGCGGTGCGGGACACGACGGCGACGACATCGACAACCTGGCTGGCGAGCAGGAGGTAGGCGGTGTCGCGCTTGCTGTCCTCGCGCAGATGGTCGTGGAGGTTCTTGATGATCGTCACCAGGCGCTTGAGCTGGTGCTCGAAATGTGAGGCCCAATTCTTCTCGTGGTATTCCGTCAGGGCCTTGTCGATGGCGCTCGTCAGGCGGCCGCGGCCCATCCGCGCCACGTCGCTCTTGGCCTTCCATTCCTGGATGGGCATGAGGTCCCTGGCCTTCGAGGACGCCCTGGAGATGCGGATGTGCCGCGTCCGGTTCCGCAGCTCGGCCAGCATCCGGTTGCACTCCTCCACGCCGAGGCGCACCGCATTCGCCCAGCGCTGGGCATCATTGGGCACGATGTAGAAGCTGGGCTTGGCGGGATTGCCCCCCAGCGGCGTGAAGGCATCGGCCCCGCCGGCCTGCATGGCACGCACCGCGACGCCCGCGCAGTTCTGCGTCTTGCTTGCGAAGACGTAGCTGAACTCCTCGCCCGTCCGGAAGCGGACCGCCCAGCTGACGATCCGGTTGAGCGCGAGCCCCAGCCTGTCCTCGCGCGCGCCGCTCAGGCCGATCACCGACACGGTGGCCTCGTGCCGCTGGCCCCAGACATCCTGCAGGTCGCGGTCCTGGCCGATCACGATCTGGCCCTCCCGCGGCTGCGTCCGGTCCCCTGCGAGCATCCGCCGGCCCGTGCCGCCGAGCTCGTTGTACATGTCCTCCAGGTGGTTCTTGTTGAACCTAGCGGAGGTCCGGTCGAAGGCGCTGTCCATCTCGCCATAGGGCCAGAAGCTCACATACCGATGGTTTTCGGGGGCGATCTGCGGCTCCGTCTCTCCGAGGCCGAAATTCAAGCCGGCCCGGCCATGCCAGGGCCCTTCATTGACGGTTCGGCGGACGACCAGGGCCGCATGACCGGGGTGGTTCAACGCGCCGAGGCCTGGCCTGTTCCGCCAGACCAGCATGTCGCACTGATAGGCGAAGGCCTGCGGCAGGCGCAGCTGCTGCTCGTATTGCTGATAGCCCCGGTTCGACATTCCCTTCTCCGACCTGACGTCAGCGCGGCCAGGGAAACGGCTCGGGAAGCGGCGGCGCGATCGGCATGGCATTATCTCCAGGGTTGAATCTCACGATGACAGACCATGCCGGCAGCGGCCGCGCTGACCGGAGTGGAATTTGCGGAACAGGGCGGAATGCCGATGGAAATACTTTTTCCTGAGCATGTTACGGCATGTCCGAGCACGATTTCTCCATCGGGCTGTCCCGAAGCCTGGACCTCCTCTGTGCAAGAATTTAGAAGAGTTTCGAGAAAATCCGCTCCGCCGAGGAATGTCCGCACCCACCGAGATCGCCGCGAAGCTGCGACTGACGACGCAGGCCCTCGGCTGCAGCAGCCTCAAGGAGCTGTGCGGACGGTTCCGTGCGGTCAATGCCTCGACCTATTTCGATCTCCAGCGCTCGCAGAAATGGCTGCAGGGCAGGGCCGAGCCCCGCTTCGCCGAGGTCTACCAGGACTGGGCGAAGGTGCTCTCGCTGCCGCGGGACGGCGCCTGGATCGCCGCCTCCAGCCTGGAGGAGTTTCGGGCCGAGTTGCTGACGCGCTTCGGCTCCAGAGCCGAGCCCGTGACGCGCGCCCCGGCCAGGACTACCGGCGCGCTGGGGGTGGAGATCGCGGGCCTCTACGCGGCCTATTCCGTGGCTTGGTCGCCGCATTTCAGTGGGCGGATCCTGCGCGGATCGCTGCAGCTCAGCCGCACGCGGACCGGCGCGGTAGACGCCGAGTACCGCGAGGATCTGCCGATCGGCGCGACGCTCTTCCGGGGCGAGGCCGCCATCGCCGGCCGGACCCTGCACCTGCCCCTGCGCGACGCCGCGACCGGGCTGCCGCTCTTCATGAGCTTCGCGCTGCCCGGCCCGCCCGCGGCCGTGCTCTGCGGCGTGCAATGCGGCGCGGCTCTGCTGTCGCACAGCGCCGAGCCCATGGCCGGCCGCATCCTGCTGGTGCGGATGCGCGGCGCGCCCGACCTGCGCGCCTCGAACCGGTACATGGCCGCCGGCGAGACCGTGGCGACGGATCTCACCGCGCTCGGCCTGTCGCTGCCGCCGGGAATGGAGTCGCTGCTCGACGCGGCCCTCGGCAGGGTGGACCGCGTGACGACCGGCGAACAGACCGGGCTGTCGGAGATCTTCGACCCCGCCTTTCTGGGGGCCTGAGCGGCCAGGGGCCACGCAATCCTCGTCATCCGGCCCGGCGGATGCTATCGCTTCCGGGCAAGCCGGTTGCCGCTGCACGCGAGATCGCCGCTTGCCAAGATGGGTGCCCGGTCCGGGCCGATCATCTGGAGGGAGGAATCCTCATGGATCGCCGCGCCTTTCTTTCGACCGCCGCCGTCGGGCTGGCGGCCAGCGCCTCGTCCGGCCTGACGAGCGCCCAGGCCCAGCAGGCCAACTCCACGCCCCCGCCGGGCTGGCGCCGCTTCGAGCTCGTCACCCGCGTGACCCTGCCCGACCCCGGCGTGGCCCATCTCTGGCTCCCGCTGGCGCAGAGCGCGGGCGGCTACCAGGCGGCGCAGGAGCTGCGCTGGCAGGCGACGGGTCAGGCTCGCGTGGTGCGCGACGCCCACTACGGCGCCGACATGCTGAAGCTGACCTGGGACGGCCAGTCCACGACGCCCAAGACCGTCGAGCTGGTGCAGACCGTATCCACCTGCGACCGCGCCGGCGGCAACGCGCTGCTGCCCGTGACCTCCGCCGAGCGCCGCTTCTGGAGCGAGCCGACAGAGAGCGTGCCGATCGACGGCATCGTCCGTGAGACGGCGCTGCGCATCATCGGCGACCGCACCGACCCGAAAGCGAAGCTGCGCTCGATCTACGACTGGGTGGTGGACAACACCTCGCGCAATCCGGACACGCCCGGCTGCGGCTTCGGCGACATCAAGGCGATGCTGGAAAGCGGCAATCTCTCGGGCAAATGCGCCGATATCAACGGGCTGATGACCGGGCTCGCTCGGGCCGCCGGCTTTCCCGCACGCGACGTCTACGGCATCCGCGTCGCCGCCTCGCGGTACTTCCGCACTATGGGGGCGGCCGGCAACATCTCCCGCGCGCAGCACTGCCGCTCGGAGGTTTATCTCGAAGGTGAGGGCTGGTTCCCGCTGGACCCGGCCGATGTGCGGAAGGTGATCCTGGACCACCAGCTGGCGCTCGGCAGCGGAGAGATCCGCGATCTCCGGGAAAAGCTCTTCGGCGGATGGGAGATGAACTGGGTGGGCTACAACAGCGCCACCGACATCGTCCTGCCCGAGGCCGGCGCGCAGCAGAAGCCGAACTTCGCCTTCCTGATGTACCCCTGCGCCTTCACTTTGGCCGGCCAGCCGGACTGCCTGAACCCGCCGCAGTTCCAGTACGAGATCACCTCGCGGGAGGTGGTGGCCTGACCCGAGCGTGATGACGGCGCCGGAGGTCTGAATCGCGCGCCAGGCAGACGTTCACGGCGCCCGGAAGAAGCTCCGGGCGCTCGCCAGGGTCCGCACCGCGATCGCGCCGACCACCAGGGTGCAGATCGCCAGCGTCGCGGCGCCGGCCCAGCCCGGGGCCACGCGCAGGGTCGCGGTGGTGAAGGCGGCCAGCGGGAAGGTGAAGGCCCACCATCCCGGGTTGAAGCCGGAGACCGTTATGTGGCGCAGGACGATCGCCAGCAGCGCCAGGGTGAAGCCCGCGAAGCCGTAGAGCGCCCACATGAACGGCCCCTGCCCCAACAGCGCTTCGATGGCGAGGGCCCCCACCGCCGGCGGCGCCAGCAGGATGAACAACGCGGGCCGCAGCACCGGTGGCGGCGTGGCCTCGAAGAGCCGGCCCAGCATCAGCGGCTGCAGCGCCAGCCAGAGCGTCCCGCCGATGCCGAAGAGCATCCAGCCGAGCTGCGGCATCCCCAACGGCACCGCGAAGATCGTGGCCACGATATTGCCGACCAGCGGGATGAGCAGCGGCGGCGCCAGCATCTCCGGACTGCCCTGGCCCCGCAGTACGCGCGCCAGCAAAGCGAGGCCGATGCCCCATTGCAGCGCCACCGCCACGAGCAGGACGTCGCGCGCCAGCGCCGGCGCGAAGGGGATGAAGGCGGAGGCCACCAGCATCAGCCCGATGGCGATGGCGCCGGCGAAGCTGCCGCGGAAGGGGTGCAGCCAATCCTCGCGCGCCATGAAGGGATGCGCGATCGCGCGAGCCGCGTGCAGGCCGGTGATGACGGCCCAGGCGAGGACCGTCAGCGCCATCAGCGCCTCGGCGACGATCCAGGCCCACCCGGCGGTGGTGGCGAATTGCCGCCAGGCCAGCCCCAGCCCGCCGAGCCCCATCGGAACGGCCAGCAGCGGGAGCGGAACATAGGCAAGGGTGACGCCAGGCTTAGTCGAAACGTCCGGCATCCACCGTCACCCCGTGATCGAGCGGGCCATGCCCGCCGCCGTAGCCCGGCGCGGCCAGGATGGCCGCGCGCACGTAACGGCGCGCCCGGGCGACGGCCGGCTCCAGCGCCATCCCCTGGGCGAGGCCGGTCGCGATCGCCGAGGCCAGGGTGCAGCCCGTGCCATGGGTGTGGCGCGTGGCGATGCGGCGGTCCTCGAAGCGGACGACGCCCTCGGCGGTGGCGAGCAGGTCCACCAGGACATCGCCCTCCAGATGGCCGCCCTTCAGCAGCACGGCCGGCACGCCCATGGCGAGGATGGCCTTGGCCGCCTCGCGCATCGAGGCTTCGTCCGTGACAGGGAAGCCGGCCAGCACCTCCGCCTCGGGCAGGTTGGGCGTGACCAGCGCCGCGAGCGGCAGCAGGCGGCGCTTCAGCGTCGCGACGGCGTCCGGCGCCAGCAGGGCATGGCCACCCTTGGCCACCATGACGGGGTCGGCGACCAGCGGCACGCCCGGTGCACGGGCGGCGAGCTCGTCGCAGACGGCCTCGATCGTCGGGGTGTCGTGCAGCATGCCGGTCTTGATCGCGTCGGCGCCGAGATCGTCCAGCACGGAGGCGATCTGCTGCCGGATGAAGCCTGTCTCCACGCCGATCACGCCCTGCACGCCAAGCGTGTTCTGGGCGGTGAGCGCGGTGATCGCGGTCATGGCAAAGCCGCCCAGCGCGGTGACGGCCTTGATGTCCGCCTGGATGCCGGCGCCGCCCCCGGAGTCGGAGCCCGCGCAGATGAGGACGCGGCCTTTCATGGGCCTAGGCGCTGACCTTGGAGCGGATCGTCCCGCAGAGGCTGTCGAGCACCTGGTTCAGTCGCCCCTCCTCCTCCGCCTCCACCATCACGCGGATGACCGGCTCCGTGCCGCTCGCGCGGATGAGCACGCGGCCCGCCTCGCCGAGCGCCTTCTCCTCGGCCGCGATCAGGCTCTGCACGCCGGCATCCTTCAGCGGCGAGGCGCCGGTGAAGCGGATGTTCACGAGCCGCTGCGGCAGCGTCTCGAACAGCCGGCAGGCTTCGCTCGCCGGCCGCTTCTGCTCGACCAGCACGGCCAGCACCTGGAGCGCGGCCACCAGCCCGTCGCCGGTCGTGCCGAAATCGCTCAGGATCACATGGCCCGACTGCTCGCCGCCGAGGTTACAGCCGGTCTCGCGCATGCGCTCGCTGACGTAGCGGTCGCCGACGGCCGTGCGGTGCAGCGCCAGGCCCTTGGATTTGAGGAAGCGCTCCAGCCCCATGTTGCTCATGACGGTCGCGACCAGCGCGTCGCCCTTGAGCCGGCCCTGCTGCGCCCAGGAGGCGGCGATCAGCGCCAGGATCTGGTCGCCGTCGATGAGCTGGCCCTTCTCGTCCACCAGCACCACGCGGTCCGCGTCGCCGTCCAGCGCAATGCCCAGGTCGGCCCGGCGCTCGGTCACCAGCGCGGCGAGCTGGCCCGGCGAGGTGGAGCCGACGTTGCGGTTGATGTTAAAGCCGTCGGGCGCCACGCCGACGCTCACCACCTCGGCGCCCAGCTCCCAGAGCACGGTGGGCGCCACCTTGTAGGCCGCGCCATGCGCGCAATCGACCACGATGCGCAGGCCCTCCAGGGTCAGGCCGCGGGGGAAGCTGGCCTTGGCGGCCTCGATGTAGCGGCCCGGCGCGTCGTCCAGCCGAGAGGCGCGGCCCAGCCGCTCGGGCGTCACCAGGGCCGCGGTCAGATCGCCCTCCATCAGCGCCTCGATGGCGCTCTCCTGCTCATCCGAGAGCTTCAGCCCGTCCGGGCCGAAGAGCTTGATGCCGTTATCCTCGTGCGGGTTGTGCGAGGCGCTGATCATCACGCCAAGATCGGCGCGCAGCGAGCGCGTCAGCAGCGCGATGGCCGGGGTCGGCAGCGGCCCCACCAGCACCACGTCGATGCCGGCCGAGACGAAGCCCGCCGTCAGCGCCGGCTCCAGCATGTAGCCCGAGAGCCGCGTGTCCTTGCCGATGACCACCCGATGGCGATGGGTGCCGCGGTTGAAGAAGCGCCCCGCCGCCTGGCCGAGTCGCAGCGCCGTGCCCGCGTCCATGGGCGCGCGATTGGCCGTGCCGCGGATGCCGTCGGTGCCGAAAAGCTTGCGCTTGGGGGCGCCTGGGAGGGTCTTGAGGGTCATCGGGTTCGTCATGCGTTCTGTAGTCGGACTGTCTTGCTACCGCCCGCGCCGGGCGGACACAATCACGGCATGTCCTCCGCCCGAGACCGCGCCCTCGCCTTCTGCGCCCGCTTCGGCCTGCGTGCGCCCATCCTCCAGGCGCCCATGGCCAGCGCCTCGCCGCCCGAGCTCGGCATCGCCGTGGCCAATGCGGGCGGGCTGGGCGGCATGGGCGCGCTGGCCTCAAGCCCCGCGGAGATCTCGGATTGGGCGAAGGTCTTCCGGGCCGGGAGCAATGGGGCCTTCCAGATGAACCTCTGGGCGCCCGACGCGGACCCGGTGCGCGATCCCGCGCGCGAGGAGGCCGCGCGCCGGGCGCTTGCAGCCCTCGGCCCGGAGCCGCCGCCATTGGGCGACGGGCCCTTCCTCCAGGATTTCATCGCCCAGCGCGACGCGGTGCTGGCCGCCGGTCCCTCCGCGGTCTCGACCATGATGGGCAAGGGTTGGGACGAGAGCTTCGTCGCCGGGCTGAAGGCCCGCGGCATTCTCTGGATTTGCAACGCCACCACGCTCGCCGAGGCGCGCGAGGCCGAGGCGGCCGGGGCCGACGCCATCATCGCCCAGGGCGCCGAGGCCGGCGGCCACCGCGGCAGCTTCACGCCGGAGACGGCGGAGGCGCAGCTCGTCGGCCTCTTCGCGCTGGTGCCGCGCTTCGCCGACGCGCTGTCCGTGCCGGTGATCGCGGCGGGTGGAATCATGGACGGGCGCGGCGTGGCGGCCGCGCTGACGCTGGGAGCGAGCGCAGTGCAGCTCGGCACGGCCTTCCTGCGCTGCCCCGAGGCGGCGGTGGCGGCGGCCTGGGCCGACGCGCTGCCGCATGCGGCGCCGGAGGATACGGTGCTGACGCGTGCCTTCACCGGGCGGCTGGCGCGCGGCATCGCCAATGCGGTGACGCGGACTTTCGAGACGGTGGCGCCGGCGCCCTACCCGCTCCAGCGCGTGCTGACCGTGCCGATGCGCGCGGAGGCGGCGCAAGAGAACGATCCGAGCCGCATGCAGCTCTGGGCCGGCCAGGGGGCGGCAATGGCGCGCGCCGAACCCGCCGGGGACGTGGTGCGGCGGCTATGGGCCGACGCGGAGACCCTGTTACCCGCCTGACTGCGTGGCCGCCCCGCTCCGGCGGACCGGCAACCTCGCCGTCGATGCCGGGTTTTTGGGTTGGTATCCACGGGAGGTAGAACATGGCCGATCACACACCGCGCAACGAGATGGCGGAACGGCTCGCGAGCAACGTCCAGCGCGCCCATTTCGCGAAGAGCTTCGCCGGCGCCCTGGCGGGCTTCGGTGGCCGGATGGGTGGCAACGCCCGGGAACGGCTGATGCTCTGGCGGAAGGCCGCGCATTCCGCCCTTCGTCCGGGGACGGCGTTCCCGCCGCCCGATGGCGATCATCCCGCGGGCGGCATCAGCGGCGCGCCGCCGCTGCCGTCCTGGCCGTCGAGCACCGCGCGATAGGCATCGACGGCAATGGCCTCCTCGCCGGCGGATCGCCGGCGGCCCGAACGCGCAAGTGACATCGACTTCCCCATCTGCGTAACCTCCGCCCGCCATCAGGGGGAGCGGCGCGGTCCATGGAGCGATTCTTCGGCCTCGCCGAGCAGGGCACGAACATCCGCCGTGAAGTGGCGGCCGGCGCGGCCACCTTCCTCACGATGGCCTATATCCTGGTGGTGAACCCGCAGATCCTGGCCGCGGCCGGCATCGATCCCGGCGCGGCCTTCGTCGCGACCTGCCTGGCCGCCGCCGTCGGCTCGGCGCTGATGGGGCTTATCGCGAACCTGCCCATCGCGCTCGCGCCGGGCATGGGGATCAATGCCTATTTCGCCTTCGTGGTGGTCGGCGCCCAGGGGGTCTCCTGGCAGGCGGCGCTGGGGGCGGTCTTCGTCTCGGGGCTGATCTTCTTCGCCGTCAGCATCTCGCGCATCCGCGAATGGCTGATCGACGGCATCCCGCTCTCGCTCAAGCTCGGCATCGCGGCGGGGATCGGCATGTTCCTCGGCCTGATCGGGCTCAAGAACCTCGGCCTCGTCGTCGCCAACCCCGCGACGCTGGTGGGCATGGGCAACATCGCCTCCGCCCCCGTCATCCTCGGCAGCTGCGGCTTCATCCTGATGGCCGCGCTCTCCGCCCGCCGCGTGCCCGGCGCCATTATCATCGGCATCCTCGCCACGGCGGCCGCCGGCATCCCCTTCGGGCTCACCACCTTCCACGGCGTCCTGGCGCCGCCGCCCTCGCTGGCGCCGACCTTCCTGCAGCTGGACATCGGCGCCGTCTTCACCGTGGGCATGCTGGGCGTGGTCTTCACCTTCTTCCTGGTGGACCTGCTGGACAATGCGGGGACGCTGATCGGCACCACCCACCGCGCCGGGCTGATGCGCGAGGACGGCAGCGTGCCGCGCCTCGGCCGCGCGCTGATGGCCGATTCCGGCGGCGCCATGATCGGCGCGGCGCTCGGCACCTCCACCACCGTCAGCTACATCGAGAGCGCCGCCGGCATCCAGCAGGGCGGCCGCACCGGGCTGACGGCGCTCGCGGTCGCGCTGTTCTTCCTCCTCGCGCTCTTCGCCGCGCCGCTGGCCGCCTCCGTGCCGGAATACGCCACCGCGCCGGCACTGATCTTTGTCGCCGGGCTGATGGCCCAGGCGTTGAAGGGCGTGCACTGGAACGACGAGACCGAGTACCTGCCCGCCATGATCACCGTCTTCGCCATGCCCTTCACCTTCTCCATCACGACCGGAATCGGCCTCGGCTTCCTCGCCTATGCCGGCGTGAAGACCCTGGCCGGTCGCGCCGGCGAGGTGCATGGCGCCGTCTGGGTCCTCGCGGCTCTCTGCGCCATCAAGTTCGCCGTGATCTGATGCGCCGCCCGGCCGCCTTCGCGCCGCTGCGGCATCCGGCGTTCCGGCTGCTGTGGATCGCCAACCTCGCCTCCAACACGGGGCTCTTCATCCAGAACACGGCGGCCGGCTGGCTGATGACCAGCCTCGACCCCGCGCCGATCATGGTCAGCTTCGTGCAGGCCTCCTCCATGCTGCCGGTCTTCCTGCTGGCCCTGCCGGCCGGGGCGCTGGCCGACATCATGGACCGGCGCATCTTCCTGATCGGCGCGCAGCTCTGGATGGCGCTGATGGCGGCGCTGCTCTGCCTGCTCACCTGGGGCGACGCGCTGGGGCCCTGGGGGCTGGTGGCCTTCACCTTCGCGCTCGGCGCCGGCCTCGCCATGACCTTCCCCGCCTGGGCCGCGACCACGCCGGAGCTGGTGCCGCGCGAGGACCTCGTGGGCGCCATCGCGCTCAACGGCATCGGCTTCAACCTGACCCGCGCGGTGGGGCCGGCGATCGGCGGCCTGGTCGTCGCCTGGTTCGGCATCGAGGCGGCCTTCGCGCTGAACGCCCTCTGCATCCTGGCCCTGGTGGTCGCGCTCTTCCTCTGGAAGCGCGAGGCCGTGATCTCCCGCATGCCGCGCGAGCATTTTCTCTCCGCCGTGCGGGCCGGGGCGCGCTTCGTCGCGGCGACGCCGGCGATGCACGCGGCCATCATCCGCGCGGTGGTCTTCTTCCTGTTCGGCTCGGCGGTCTGGGGCCTGCTGCCGCTGCTGGTGCGCGAGACGCTGAACCTCGGTCCCCAGGCCTTCGGCCTGCTGCTGGGCTGCATGGGCGCCGGCGCCGTCGCGGCCGGCTTCGTGCTGCCGGCGATGCGCGGGCGGCTCGACCGCTCGGGGCTGGTCTTCTGGTCCTCGCTGCTGAGCGGGCTGTCGCTGCTGATCCTGGCCACGCTGCACCACTGGGCCTTCGCCGCGTTGGGGATGCTGCTCTACGGCGTGTCCTGGATCTCGGCGGCCTCGACCCTGCAGGCCTCGGCGCAGATGGCCGCACCGGCCTGGGTGCGGGCGCGGGCGATCGGCATCTACCAGATGTGCTTCTTCGGGGCGATGGCGCTGGGCTCCGCCTTCGCCGGCTGGATCGCGGGCCGGGTGGGCGTCGAGCTCACCATGGGGCTCTTCGCGGCGGGCGCCGGGGCGGGAGCGATCGCCGTGCGCAACTGGCGGCTGGAGGGCGGGGCGCCGGCGCCGCCGCCCGCCGTGGAGCTCGCCCGGCCCGAGCCCGCCGCGGCCGAGCTGCGCGCCATGCTGCACGAGGGCGAGAACCGCGTGCTGGAGGTCGTGCGCTACCACGTGGCGTCCGCCGATCGCGAGCGCTTCCTCGACATGATGGCCGAGTGCCGCCGCGTCCGGCTGCGCGGCGGCGCCGCCTCCTGGCGGCTCTACGAGGACATCGCGCATCCCGAGCGCTGGGTCGAGCTGTGGTCCATCGAGAGCTGGGAGGAGCATCTGCGCGAGGCCGCGCGCCTGACGGAGGAGGACCGCGCCATTCTCGGGCGCGCCGCGAGCTTCGACACGCAGGGCACAGGCCCGGAAGCCGCGCGCTATGTGAATGTCAGGGTCTGACATGCATCAATGGCGCAGGACGGCGACGTTCCCATAATGGGGACAGAGGAGAATGAATTCATGGCCAAGCTTGCGACCACCCGCAACACCCTGGGCGAGAACGCCCGCCTCGCCAGCGTCGGTCTGCTCAACGCCGCGCTCGCCGACCTCGTCGACCTCAGCAATGCCGTGAAGATGGCGCATTGGAACGTGAAGGGCCCGCAATTCGCGGCGCTGCACCTCCTGTTCGAGGGCTTCTACGGCCAGCTTGCCGAGGCGGTGGACGACACGGCCGAGCGCATCGTGCAGATCGGCGGCACGCCGGCTGGCACGACGCAGCAGGTGGGCGCGGCGACGCGGCTGGCGCCCTACCCCGCTGACCTGAAAGACGGCATCGCCCATGTGACGGCGCTGGCCGACCGCTACGGCGCGCTGGCCGCCACCTCGCGCGAGGCGATCGACACCTCGGCCGAGGCGGGCGACGCCGATACCGCGGACCTCTTCACGGCCACCTCGCGCATGCTCGACAAGGCGCTGTGGATGCTGGAGGCCCATCTGGCCTGAGGCCATAGGCCCGTCCGATCGGGCTTATCGTCAACGTGGGATTGCCGCTTCCGCCGACTTTTCGCATCAATGGCGAAATCTGGCGGGAGCGGAACGACGTGGCCACCATCGAAAACTACATCGACATAGCCCAGGCCTGCTACGCCCGGGCGGGATCGGCCATCGACGCGCCGGGCGAGTGGACCGTCCAGAAATGGGAGTGGGCCACCTGGTACGGCAACGGCTACCAGGGCGGCGTCTTCGAGACGCGCGACGAGATCATCGTAGGCTTCTCCGGCACCAAAGGCGGGCTGACCACGGCGCCGGTCTCGCAGAATTCCGGCAACATCCGCATCGGCGTGAACGTGATCCCCAACATGGCCGGCAGCGCCTTCGCCATGGTGAACTGGGCGAAGGAGACCGCCTTCGGCCGCCCCATCAGCATCTGCGGCCATTCGCTGGGCGGCGGGCTGGCGCAGGTGGTCGGGAACTGGTCGGGACTGCCCTTCATCTCCTTCAACGGGCCGGGGATGGCCTCGCACCTCAAGATGTCGGCCTTCAACCTCTTTAAGCCGATGCAGATGGTCCGCTCCGCCCTCTCGAAGAACACCTCTGACACGGTCGGCATCTGCTTCACGGTGAAGGGCGATTTCGTGGGCGAGTTCGGCTCCCATGTGGGCCACGAGATCGTCGTGCCCAACCGGGGCGGGGGCGACACGCACAGTCTCGATGCGATCCTCAGCGGCATCGGCGTGGCCAAGTCGCGGACCTCGACGCCGCGGACCTTCCTGTCCATCTGGCCCGCCGCCCCCACGGGTCGCGAGCGAAGCTCGCGGATGAGAGGCTGATGAGAGCCAGTTCCCGTCGAGCCGAGGCTGGATGAAGGGGCCGGCGCTGAGGTTGCGGAGGACTCCGCGCCTCGGGTAAGGTCCGGCCCGGGGACAGCGAACACATCATGAACGATCTTTTCGGGGGGCGCGGCGGCAAGGCCGGCGCCGCCTCCAGCTACAGCGCCGCCGATATCGAGGTCCTGGAGGGGCTCGAGCCCGTGCGCCGGCGCCCCGGCATGTATATCGGCGGCACTGACGACAACGCGCTCCACCACCTCGCCGCCGAGATCCTGGACAATTCCATGGACGAGGCGGTGGCCGGCCATGCCGACCGCATCGACGTGGTGCTGGAGGCCGGCAACTGGTTCTCCGTGCGCGACAATGGCCGCGGCATCCCGGTGGACCCGCATCCGAAATTCCCGAAGCTGTCGGCGTTGGAGGTGATCCTCACCACGCTGCACTCCGGCGGCAAGTTCTCGGGCAAGGCCTATGACACCTCGGGCGGCCTCCACGGCGTGGGCAGCAGCGTGGTGAACGCCCTGGCCGAGGAGCTGGAGGTGGAGGTCGCGCTCGGCGGCGAACTGTTCAAGCAAAGCTATTCGCGCGGCAAGCCCACCACGAAGCTCAAGCGCGCCGGCGAGGTGCGCAACCGCCGCGGCACGCTGATCCGCTTCAAGCCGGACCCCGAGATCTTCGGCGCCCTGCCCTTCCGCGCCGAGCGGCTCTTCCGTCTGTGTCGGTCCAAGGCCTACCTCTACCGCGGTGTCGAGATCCGCTGGCGCTGCGATCCCTCGCTCGTCACCGGCGACACGCCGGCCGAGGCGGTGCTGCACTTCCCCGGCGGGCTCTCGGACTTCCTGGCCACGGCCGTCGAGGGCAAGTCGGCCGTGGTGCCCGTGGCCTTCGCCGGGACTGCGGAGTTCCCCAATTCCGCCGGCCGCTGCGAATGGGCCATCACCTGGCTCGACCATGGCGACGGCTTCCTCTCCACCTATGCCAACACCATCCCGACCCCGCAGGGTGGCACGCATGAGGCCGGGCTGCGCGGCGCGCTGCTCAAGGGGCTGCGCGCCTATGGCGAGATGAAGAAGGAGAAGCGTGCCGCCAACGTCACCGCCGAGGACATTCTGGGCGGCATGGCAGGGATGCTCAGCGTCTTCATCCGCGACCCGCATTTCCAGGGCCAGACCAAGGACAAGCTCACCAACGGCGACGCGCAGCGGCTGACGGAGAACGCGCTGCGCGACCCCTTCGACCACTGGCTCGCCGGCGATCCGCAGAACGCCGACAACCTGCTCGCCTTCGCGATCGAGCGCTCAGAGGAACGGCTGCGCCGCCGGGCCGAGAAGGACACGCCGCGCAAGACCGCCACCCGCAAGCTGCGGCTGCCGGGCAAGCTGACGGACTGCTCCAGCGAAAGCAGCGTGAACACCGAGATTTTTCTCGTCGAGGGCGACAGCGCCGGCGGCTCCGCCAAGCAGGCGCGCGACCGCGAGACTCAGGCCGTGCTGCCGTTGCGTGGAAAGATCCTGAACGTGGCGAGCGCCTCCGCGGAAAAGCTGCGCGGCAACCAGGAGCTGAAGGACCTCATCGAGGCACTGGGCTGCGGCGTCGGCGACCGCTTCGACATCGCCAAGCTGCGCTACGGCCGCGTCGTCATCATGACGGACGCCGACGTGGACGGCGCGCATATCGCCGCCCTGCTCATGACCTTCTTCTACAAGGAGCTGCCGGAGCTGGTGCGGCAGGGGAAGGTGTTCCTCGCCCAGCCGCCGCTCTTCCGGCTGCAGGCCGGCGACAGGAGCGTCTATGCGATGGACGACGCCGACCGCGAGCGGCAGCTGAAGCGCCACTTCAAGCCGAACCAGAAGGTCGAGGTCAGCCGGTTCAAGGGGCTCGGCGAGATGCCGGCCGCCGTGCTGAAGGAGACCACCATGGCGCCCGCCAAGCGCGTGCTGCTGAAGGTGATCCTGCCGCCGGAGGAGCGCGCGAAGACCGCGGAGCTCATGGAGGCGCTGATGGGCCGCAAGCCGGAGCTGCGCTTCAAGTTCATCCAGGACAATGCAGCGACGCTGGATGCGGAAGCCGTGGATGCGTGAGGCTTGAGGGGTCTGTCCCCTCGCCTCAGAGCAGGCGCTCGATCGCGTCCTTCATCGCCTCGGGCTTCGTCGTCGATCCGTAGCGCCGGACGACCTTGCCCTCGCGATCCACCAGGAACTTGGTGAAGTTCCACTTGATCGACGATGTCCCGAAGAAGCCCTTCGCCTGGCTCTTCAGCCATTGATACAGCGGATGCGCGCCCGGCCCGTTCACCTCGACCTTCGCGAACATCGGGAAGCCCACGTCGTAGGTGAGCTTGCAGAACTCGCCGATCTCGGCCTCGCTGCCCGGCTCCTGCGCGCCGAACTGGTTGCAGGGGAAGCCCAGCACCGCGAGCCCGCGCTCCGACAGCTCCTCATGGAGCTTCTCCAGCCCCTCGTATTGGGGCGTGAAGCCGCACTTGCTCGCGGTGTTGACGATGAGCAGGACCTTGCCGCGATAGCCGGCGAGCCCGACCTCCCGGCCGGTGATGTCGCGCGCGGAAAAATCGTAGGCGGTTGTCACCTCAGATCGGCTTATGGGCGCGGTCCATCAGTCGCGTGAAGAAGCCGGGTTTCTTCGCGGGGGACTCGGCCACCGCGACCTTGGCCGCCGCCGCAGCCTCCTCCTTCGCGCGCTTCTCCTTGTCGCGCAGCCAGGCCTCCAGGCTCATGCCAGCCTTGGCCGCGCGCTTCGCCTCGTAGCTGCGCTGGCCTTCGGTGAGCTTCTTCGCGTCCATCACTCAACTCCGGGGGGATCGATTCCGTTCCTTGTGCCCATCGGCGGGGCTTGCGGCAAGCGGGGAGCAGCGCTTAACGCAGGCGTCATGGACGCACGCGTCAAAGCCCATATCTGGGTCTCCATGGCCATCCGCATGTCGGACATGGCGGGCCGCCCGGCCGCCGTGCTGCGCAAGGGCGACGTCGATTCCGGCGGTCTCCTGTGCGTGCTCGAGGGTCGCGAGGGACAGGTCGTGCTGTCCCAGGCCCGCGACGCCGAGGGCCGGCCGGCCTGGGTCCGCGGCACGGGGCCCGCACCGGTCGACCGCGAGACGGCCGACGCCTATGTCCAGCGCCAGGTGAAACGCGACCCGGACCTCTGGGTGCTGGAGTTCGAGGCACCGGACTACGTGCCGCCCTTCGAGGCGCGGATCCTCTGAGGGTGCGATGCAGGGGACTTTGTCCCTCGCGCCTTCTTTCACCACCCTATCTATCGTTTCCGCGATCTGCGCGGCGATCTCGGGCTGGGTGGTCATGTGCAGCGAAGCTAGCCCTGCTTCAACGACGATCCCCGGCGGTTTCCGCGGCGGGGCTGGCCGGACGATGATACGGCGACCGGCGCCCGCGCCTTATTGAGAGCCTCGGCATTGTCGCCCTCCAAGACGGCGCGGCGAAGCTCAGCCAGCTTCTGCCGATAGGTCACCCGGGTCCATCATCTGCTCGGCCAGCACATCGAGCACGATCTTCATGCGGTTGACCGTGGAACGGTTGGTGCAGACGCGCCTCGGGCCGGATGTGATCCTGAGGCAATCGGCGGGCGATCGCAGTGGAGCTGAGGCCCGCCACGAACTCGCCGAAGATGCGCCGAATGATATTCGCCTGATCGGGGTCGATCTCACGCATCCCGCGCTCGACCTCTCCATCCCATCGCAGGACACCGACGAGCCGCCAATATCCATGGAAGAGGACGCCGACCCGGCGATACCATCAGCAGACATCGCTCAGCCGCCGAGTCCGCCCTCATCGGACGGACACGAGGATCTCCGGGGATGCCTTCCAAGGTCCCGCCCCGGACGGCCGCCCTACTCCACCTTCATGTCGGCCAGCCGCGCCACCTCCGTCCAGCGCGCCGCCTCTTCCCGGATCCGGGTGGCGAAGGCGTCCGGCCCGGCATTGACCACGATGGCCGACTGCTCGGCCAGGGTGGCCGCCACGCCGGGCTGGCGCATCAGCGCCGCGGCGTCGGTGGAGATCCTCTGCACGATCGCCGCCGGCGTGCCCGCCGGCGCCAGCAGCCCGACCCAGGGGCTGGTGTCGGCGATCCGGATTCCCAGCTCGTCCAGCGTCGGCACGCCCGGCAGCGTGTCCAGCCGCTGCGGCCCGGCGATGGCCAGCGCCCGCAGCCGGCCCGACAGCACGAGCTGCAGCGCCCCGGCCGTCAGCGTGCTGAAGCTGAGCGGCACCCGCCCCGCGACCACGTCCTGAAGGGCGGCCGGGCCTCCGCGATAGGCGACATGCGTCAGCTCGACGCCCGTCGCGCGGTTGAACATCTCGCCCGCGAAATGCCCCGGCGAGCCCGTGCCGGAGGTGGAGAAGGTCAGGCCCGCCGGCTGGGCCTTCGCCGCGGCGATCACGGCGGCGACGTCGCGCCAGGGCTGCTCCGGCCCGGCGAACAGCACCGTCGCCGATCCGTAGAGCAGTAGGATCGGCGCGAGGTCCGTCAGCGTGTCGTAGGGCAGGTTTCGGTACAGCCCGACGTTCAGGGTCAGGGTGTTCCCGCCCATCACCAGCGTGTAGCCGTCCGGCACGGCGCGGGCGCAGGCCTCGAAGGCGATGATGGAATTGGCGCCGGGCCGGTTCTCGATCACCACCGGCTGCCCCCAGGCGGCCTGCAGCCCCGGCTGCACCATCCGCGCTGCGAGATCGACCGGGCCACCCGGCGGGAAGCCCACGAGGATGCGCACGGGTCGTGTCGGCCAGGACTGCGCGCTCCCCGCGGCCGGCGCCGCACCCGCTGACAACGCCCCGAGCATCAGGGCGCGCCGCGAGGATCTTGTTTGGATCATCGTCGTTTCCTCCTTCGATTCTTCTTCGTTCCGCTCCACCAGCCTCGGATCGAGGCAGCCGTCAGCTCCTCCGGCTCGAGGAAGCGACGCCTTCCTTCGGTCCCGGAAGGCGCCGCGGGTCCAGGGTCAGAGCATCATCCTGCGCTCCTGCGCCTCGATCCAGCCGCGGTCCCAGGTGCCGGCGTCGATGGCCTGGAGCGCTTCGGTTTCCTTGCGCTGCTGGGCCTCGGCGAGCGCGATCAGGGCCGGCGCCTCCTCCTGCGAGATCGCGATGAGCCCGTCCTCGTCGCCCACGACGATGTCGCCGGGATGGACCACCATCCCCCCGACCGTGACGGGCACGTTGATCTCGCCCGGGCCCGACTTGTGCGGGCCCCGGTGGGTGACGCCGCGCGCGTAACAGGGGAAGTCCTTGGCGCGGATGGCGGCGAGGTCGCGGATGGCTCCATCGAGCACCAGGCCCGCGATGCCGATGCTCTCCGCATAGGTCGCCATGATCTCGCCCAGCAGGGACTGGCTCAGCTCGCCCCCGCCGTCGACCACGAGCACGTCGCCCGGGCGGCAGAAGTCGAAGGCGCGATGGATGGCCAGGTTGTCGCCGGCGCGCGTGCGCACCGTGACGGCCGTCCCCGCCATCGGCTTCGGCCGGTGATACGGCGTGAGGCCGACCGTTCCGGTCAGCCGCGCCATGTTGTCGCTGAGCAGCGAGACGGCGAGCGACCGCAGCTGGTCGAGGATCGCCGGCGAGGCCTGCGCCGCCGAGGGATTGCGGCGCCAGCCGGGCGCCTGGGACGGAAGATGGGCAATGGTGGCTTGCGACATGGACGGGTTCCCTGTTGTTGTCGTTGTCTGGGCGGGCGCGGAACGGGCGCTTACCACTTCACCCTGTTGAACAGCTTCCGGGCGTTGCCGCTGAAGATCTTCTCCCTGTCCTCGGGGGAGAGCCATTCGATGCTGCGTACCATCGGGACGGTGTCGTCGAAGCCGCGCCCCGTCTCCGGATCGATGGCCTGCGCCGTGCCGAACATCTCGCTGGCATAGAGGATCCGGTCCGGCCCGATCCGGCGGATCGTCATCTCCATGGCATCCCGGTCGTAGAGGGCGAGGTCGAAGTAGAGGTGGCGCACCATCTCCTCGAACGGGCGCAGCTCCGACAGGGCGTGCATGGCCTGATAGCGCTTGTACTGGAACGGGATGGCGCCGCCGCCGTGGGGGATGATCAGCTTCAGCTTGGGAAAGTCGTCGAAGACGCGCGAATTGCAGAGCTCGACGACGGCGCTGATGTCCCAGGCGATGTAGTGCGTGCCGTTGATCTGCATCCCCGGGTTGAGCGTCGAGCTCACATGGATCATGCCGGGAATGTCGAGCTCGACCATCTTCTCCCAGAGCGGGTACCACCACTCGCTGCCGAGGGACGGCGTATAGGGCGCCACCCCGCCGGAGATGTCCGGGTTGATCATGCAGCCGACGAAGCCCATGCCATTCACGCAGCGGTCGAGCTCCTCGAGGCTGTTCCTCGGACTGATGCCGGGCGACTGAGGCAGCTGGGCCATGGGCGAGAACTGCTCGGGAAAGAGACGGCAGACCCGCCCGATCAGGTCGTTGCAGGTCTCGGTCCAGTACCGGCTGATCAGCTCCGAGCCGAAGTCGTGCCCCATGCCGGCGGCCCGGGGAGAGAACATCACGCGGTCGATCTCGCGCTCCCGCATCTGCCGGAGGTTGCCCTGCAGGGACTGCACGATCATCTCGTCCGAGATGTTGAGCTTGCGCCTAGCCGGCTGGTTCTGGAGGGAGACCTGCCAGCCCCGGAACGCCTCGAGCTGCGGTGGCGACTGAGTGTAGTGAGCATGGACGTCGACGATCATCACAGTTCTCTCCTGAACCCGGGACATGTCACCTCGCGCCACCGGGGCGCAGAGATGCGGCGGTTGGTTCTTCCCTTTCGCCCTGCCTGCGGAGCGCCGGCGTGAAGCTCTGGGTCTGGTCTTGATCGGGCCAGTCGGATCGGGCCCGGAGGAGCCGCCGAAACCGGGCGATGGCGTTGATGAAGGCGGTTCCGGCGGCCCCCGCCGCACCGAGGGTCCGGAGGACGGGGTGCCGGCGAACAGCGCTGCGCCCACCAGGCACGGCGTCACGGTAACCGGCAGCTGCGGAGACGAAGGCGCCGGGATGGAGGCGGCTCTTGCGGGTCATGTCGGAGTGGCGGGCCCCCGCCATCTGTCCGAGGAAACCACGACCGAACCCGACGATCGCGCGGTCCAGGTGGTTTACGACCATCGGGACGAAGGGCCGCGGGGGCAGACGCCAAGCCACGCGCTTCATTGTAAGGTCTTCCAACCCACTTCCATGGCGATCCCTCCAGGGTGTCCCGCTTTATCGCGGGCTTCGATACAAAATACATACAATCATGGAGCTATGGACGCGTCAATATGGCAAAATGCTGCTTCGCGCCGATATATTGTTTTTAGATTGCATTCATAGGCGTTCGGCGAAGCGGGAACGCGTGCCCATCTGCAGGCCGCTAGGCCCGAGCGGACAACGGCGACAACGGCAGAAGGTAATCGAATTGGTGGCGACTGCGACCCGCGGAGTCCTGCTCACCCCCGCAAGGGCGCCGAATGCCCTGTGGGGCCGGCCAGATCCCGGCGCTGCTTCCTGTAGGTCAGGAAGGACCGCCGCAGATGCACCTCCATGGCACGGTGCGCCAACAGGGGGTCCCGTGCGGCGATGGCAGCGACGATATCGTCGTGGTGCTGGATGCTCCGGCCTATGTCCTGGCTGGAGAAGAAGTAGAAAGTTCCGATCATCAGAGGCCAGTCGATAAGGCTGCGCGCGATGGAGATCAGGCGTGGTGACGAGGACGCCGTCAAGATGAGCTGATGGAAGCTGTTGTTCAGCCCCTGCAATTCGGCGACGGCCTCGGGGAGGCCGGTTTGACTGGCCTTCACCATGCGCTGATTGAGCGCCTCAAGCTCCTCGAGCTGCGCATCGTCGGCGCGCGTCGCGGCGAGCCAGGCCGCGTGCGGCTCCAACATGCAGCGCAGGTGGAACACTTCCTCGATGTCCCGCTCCGTCCAGCCGGAGACGAACACGCCGCGGTTCGCATGTGCCTCCAGAAGGCCGTCCTTGACGAGGCGCTGAAGCGCCGTGCGCACCGGAGTACGGCTGACCGCCATCTCGGCGGCAAGCGTCTCTTCCTTCAGCTGCAGGCCAGGCTCATACCGCCCGGCCATGATGCGGCGGCGCAGCTCGGCATAGATGGCTTCATTGACATTGCTCATGCGCATCTGTGCGGGCTGATCCTGAAGTACGCCTTGCCGGCTCAGGCAGCGCCGGCCATCAACTGCGCCGAAGTATAATCATTTCCTGCCACGAAAACCCAGGCGCAAAGTTCCAGGACCCATCCGCAAAGAACGTAGGATGTGGTGCGCTTGTCCTCGGCGAGGGTGCGCGGGGGTGGAACAGTTCCATCACGCCGGGCGCTGTTCTTCCAGTTCGTGCCGAACGATCGCCGCGCCATCGACCATGGCCTTCATCTTGCCGAAGGCGACATCCCGCGGAAGATACTTCAGGCCGCAATCCGGCGCGATGATCACCTGCTCCGGGTCGACATGCGGCAGGGCGCGCCGGATGCGTCCGGCGACGATCTCCGGCGTCTCAATCGCCATGTCCGAGAGGTCCAGCACGCCGAGGATGATCGTCTTGCCCCGCAGCCCCTCGAGCACGGAGGTGTCGAGCGACGATTGCGCCGTCTCGATCGAGATCTGCTGGACCGAGCAGCCGCAGAGCTCCGGCAAGAAGGAGTAGCCGGAGGGCCGCGCGTGGATCACTGCGGCATAGCCGAAGCAGATGTGGAGCGCGGTGCGCCCGGTGATGCCCTCCAGGGCACGGTTGACCGCCTTCAGCCCGAATTCGCGCGCCTTCTCCGGGCGCGCCTGCATGTAGGGCTCGTCGATCTGCACGACATCCGCACCGGCGGAGAACAGGTCGCGGATCTCGGCGTTGACGGCCTCGGCGTAGTCGAGGGCCATCTCCTCCTCGCTCTCGTAGAAGTCGTTCTGCGCCTGTTGGGCCATGGTGAAGGGGCCGGGCACGGTGATCTTGATCATGCGATCCGTGTTGGCGCGCAGGAACTCGACATCCCGCGCCTCCACGGCGTGCCGACGGCGGATGCGCCCCGTGACGCGTGGCACGGGATTGGGATGGCCGCTGCGGTCCAGCGCGGTGCCGGGGTTGTCGAGGTCGACGCCCTCCAGCGCCGTCGCGAAGCGGTTCGAGTAGCTCTCCCGCCGCATCTCGCCATCCGTGATGATGTCGAGGCCGGCGCGCTCCTGCTCCCGGATGGCCAGCAGCGTCGCGTCGTCCTGCGCTTCCGCGAGGTACTCTGCCGGGACGCGCCATAGCTCTTTCGCGCGCACGCGCGGCGGGAAACGGCTGGCCAGCTTCTCGCGGTCGATCAGCCAGTCCGGCTGAGGATAAGAGCCGACCAGGGACGTCGGAAACAGCTTTGCCATCATCCAGCACTCTCTCTGCCCAGATGGCGAGTATGTCAGGTTTCGTCCGCCCTGCCGATGCTGGCCAGCGCACGACGCTCCGGCGCTGGCTCTCAATCGGAAGGTTCGCGCCCGCTTTCGGAAAGCTGACGAGCGATTCAGCGCCGCGTGCTGACGGCCACGGTGCCCAGTTCCGAGGAGCCCGCAGCGCTGGCGGCCTGTCCCTCCGGCGGCCATTGCAGCGGAACGCGGACCATCTCGCGTCCCCCGGCCTCCCGCGCGACTTCGACGACCAGGCTGTACTCGCCCGGCGGCAGCCCGGCGAGACGCGGATTCGCCGCATCGATCACCAGCTGGTGGCGGCCCGGGGCGCGCGTCGCGCCACTGATGCCGTCGGCCGGCAGGGTCATCTCGCGTCCGGTGCGCCGCCACCATTGCCGCAGGTCCTTCAGCCAGCGCTGCCCGTGCTCGTTGCGCAGCCGCGTGTCGTACCAGACGGCAATCGTCGCGACGGATTCCTGCCGGCCGTTCTCGAGCCAGGCCGCCAGATAGGGCCGGTGGTATTCCGCGACGCTCAGCTGCGGCAGCTCGATGCTGACGCGAAGCTCGGCGCCGGCAGCCGGCGCGGCCGCCAGCCCGACAACGGCCAGGGCGGGAAGAAGGGTACGCATTCGGTGATCCTCGTCGGGAGATGATGGGGCCGCCGCCCCCGCGGCGGCCCCCGGGCCGGTCAGGGGTGCACGCCGGGCAGCGCGTCCCAGTCCTGCGCGGTCACGACGCCGTCGCGGTTGGTGTCGGCGCGCGTGAAGGTGCGGTTGGCGACGGCGTCGTACTCCTCCCGGCTGATCGAGAGGTTGCGGTCGCGGTCGATGGATTCGAAGCGCCGGCTCGCCTGCACGATCGAGCGGAGGAAGGCGTCGTCGACCTCGCGGTCGCCGTACTGGAGGCGCAGCCGTCCCGCATATTCGGCGACGTACTCGACCTCGGAGAGGCTGCCGTCCTTGTTGGCGTCGGTCCGGCGGAACATCTCGGCGCGGATCGGGTCGTACTCCGCCCGCGTCACCGTCCCGTCCCTGTTGGTGTCGTACTGCTGCAGGAAGTTGTCGCGGAAGCGCTGGCGCATGGCCGCGAGGGCCTCCGGGCTGGGCGGCGGCTCCGCATCGGCGGGGCGCGCCGCCGGGGCAGCCGAGGTTGGGGCCGGGGCCTGGGCCCTGGCCGGTTCGAGCGCCACGACGGCGGCGATGGCCAGGCCGGCGGCAAGCACGGATCGTTTCGTCATCCAAATTACCTTTCGGGAAGCGGCGGGGACCATAGCGGCTGATTCCGATTCTGCAAATGAGAGTCATTCGCATTGCAAATAAGAATCATTATCATTAATGAGCAGCCCGGATTGGGCCGACCGGGTGCCCATCAGCATGAAAAGAAAAGGATTATCGGCCGTGCGGCGAAGCCAGATCAACGCTCTCAGATACGCGTTCGTGACGACAGCCCTCTATGCCGTGGGCAGCCTGGGGGCCGCGGCGCAGCCCGCGCCGGGAGATCCGGGAAGCCTGCAATTGCCGCCCGTCCATGTGCAGGGCGACTCCACCGACGAGCCCTTCGAGACGCCCGCGGCGGTCAGCACCGTCCGGCCCGACAGGCTGCTCCCGGGCGCCGACACGAATCGGATGCTCGACACGGTGCCCGGCGTCGCCGCCGGCGGCTTCGCCTCGCAGCCCGGCATCTCCGTGAACATGCGGGGCATGGAGGGCTTCGGGCGCGTCAACATGATGGTGGAGGGCGTCCGCCAGAATTTCCGCCCGGCGGGGCATGAGGGCGGCTCCTTCGCCTATGTGGACCCGAACTTCCTGTCCGGCATCGACGTCGAGCGCGGCGCCGTCACGGGCCGCGGCGGCATGGGCGCCCTGGTCGGCGCGGTGAACTTCCGGCTCCTCGACGTCGAGGACATCCTGCGTCCCGGGCAGACCATCGGCGGCCGGGCGACGGCGATGACCGGCTCGAACGGCTATCAGTGGAACACCGCCCTCATCTCCGCCGCGCGGCTCGGCAACGGCATCAGCGTGCTGGGCGGCTTCAGCGGGCGCGAGAACTCCCAGTTCAAGAACGGCGACGGCGTGACCGTGCCCAACACCGAGCAGTCCCTCCGCACCGGCATCGCCCGCCTCAACTGGCAGCCGACCGAGGAGCATCGCATCTCGCTGCTGGGCAGCGTCTACGAGAACCGCTTCACCTCGAACTTCTACGACCAGAACATCCAGTCGAACCTCGTGCGGCTGGGCTACCAGTACCGGCCTGTCGCCAATCCGCTGATCGACCTGGACACCGCGGTGTCGTGGAACCAGATCCGGATGAACAACTACCTGACGGAGGCCGGCCTCTTCTCCAGCACCGCCTCGGGCCGGCGCATCGTCAACGACGCCTACCAGGGCCACGTCTCCAACACCTCGCGCTTCGCGCTCGGCAGCGTGGGCGTGAACTGGGAGTACGGCCTGCAATACGCCTCGGACAACACCACGTCCCGCAAGGGCGGCGTGAACGGCGATGGCACGCTGAACCTGTTCGGCGCCTATTCGCGCGCCACCTTCAGCCGCGGCATCTTCAGCTTCACGCAGGGCCTGCGCTACGATAACTACTCGCTCGACGGCCAGGGCTTCGCCAATCCGGCGCTCGGCCCGGTGCCGGTAACCGGCAACTACAGCACCAATGCCAGCGAGGGCCGGGTGAGCCCGCGCTTCACTCTGGCGGTGCAGGCGCTGAGCTGGCTGCAGCCCTACATCACCTATGGGTGGGCCTTCCGCCCGCCGACCATCGCCGAGACCATGTATTCCGGCCCGCACACGGCCGGCGGCGCCTCGACCTTTTACCCGAACCCCTTCCTGCGCCCCGAGACGTCGCAGGGCTGGGAGGCCGGGGCGAACATCCTGCGCCGCAACCTCTTCACCGACGGCGACCGTATCAGGTTCAAGGCTGCCTATTTCGACAACGACGTCGAAGACCTCATCAACATGGTCTCCATCCGCGGCACCGTCGGGCGGACCGCCTATTCCTACTCGTTCTACAACAACGTGCCCGGCACCAGCCGCCTGCGCGGCGTCGAGCTCGAGGGCGGCTACGACATGGGCGTCGCATACATCAACCTGAACTACACCAACACCAGCATCCGGTACGCCGACGGGGCCGACCACAGCTTCCTGCCGCGCAACAACCTGCTGGTGGATGCCGGCGTGCGGCTGCTCGACCGGAAGCTGGTGCTCGGTGGCCGGGTCCGGACCATCGGCAGCACGCAGAGCTTCACCACGACGGGCGCGACCACGCCCATCCCCGGCTACACCACGGTGGACCTCTACGCTTCCTACCGCCCGATCGACCGGCTCACGCTGTTCATCAACGGGACGAATATCGGCAACACGGTCTACACGGTGCCGGCGGCGGAGACGATCGGCGGTGGCCGCGGCGCCACCGTGATCGGCGGCGCGACGCTCACCTTCTGATGGGTGGGGCCGTGCTGAACGAGCCTCCTGCCCCGCTCTTCGCGGTCATCGAGCGGCTCCAGGGCGACCTGCCCTGGGGCTCGCTTCTCGACGCGGGAACGGGGGTGAAGTCGGCCCACTGGGCCAGCGGCCTCGCGACCGAGAGATGGACGGCGGTCAGCGCCGATCCCGGCCATCTCGCCGAGACCCGGGCCGGACTGCGGGGGGCCCTCCGCCCGCAGGACCGGCTGGTCTCGGGCAACTGGACCGATCCGGGCCTCCTGGCGGGCGAGGTCCATGACGTGGTGCTCGCGGAGTATCTCCTGGGCGCGGTGGAGGGTTTCGCGCCCTATTTTCAGGAGAGCCTCTTCGCGCGCCTGCGGCCGCTCGTCGGGCGCCGGCTCTATGTCGTCGGGCTCGACCCCTATGTCGCCGGGCATGCGGAAGGCGAGGCCGGGCGCATGGTCCAGGCCATCGGCCGCTTCCGGGACGGGTGCTCCCTGCTGGCCGGGGAGACGCCCTATCGCGAATTCCCCGCGGAATGGGTGCTGGACCGCCTGGAGCAAGCCGGCTTCCGGATCCTCTTCGCGCAGCGCTTCCCCAATCGCTATCCGATGGAATGGGTCGAGTTGCAGCTCGCCACCAGCCACGCCCTCCTGGAGCGGATCGCCGACCGGGGCCTGGCGCGCGCGCTGTCGGCCCAGGCCGGCCGGCTGCGGAAGGAGGCGGCCGCGCTGATCGGCCGGCATGGGCCTCTCGCACACGGCTCCGATTATGTCGTGAGTGCAGCCTAACATGGGCACCCCCCGGGCCAGGTCCGGCCGCCTGCCGGATCATTCGACGGTCTGAGGGCGGCCAGATCTCGCACCGCGGCAAGGGCGGCACTCCGGATCGGGCCGAACGGTCACCATGCAGCACGAGCCAGGTGGACGCCGATCACGGCCAGAGGCACCCCCAGCGCGCCCCATGACAGCCAGAGCCATCGCCCCTCCTCTCCGAGCAGCGCCGCCAGCAGGCCGGACACCGTGAGCACTGCCAGCAGGATGGGCCAGCCCCAGACCCGCCAGTTCATGTCGTAGCCCCGGCGCCGGCGGGACGTCCGCGATGCTCCGCCCGACGGCGGGCGAGCCACAGATAGAGACCCGTCACCAGCACCGCGATGGTCGCGACGTCGAACACCGCCCAGAGGATCTTCAGCGGGAGCCCGCCGTAGTCGCCGAAGTGCAGCGGCTGCGCGAGCAGCGTCGCCGTCATGTACCAGGGCAGGTCGCCCGTCCCGGCGAGCTCGGCCGTCCCGGCATCGAGCAGCACCGGCTTCAGCAGGCGCCGCGCCACCGCCGCCTCGCCACGCAGGGCCACCATGAAGTGGCGCGGCCCGGCCGAGGGCATGCCGGGAAAGGCGACGATGGAAGGCGCCATGCCGGGCGCCGCCGCACGCGCCGCGACCACCACCGCGTCCATCGATGCGAGGTTCGCCGGGGCCGGCAGATGACGGTACGGCGCCGTCAGGGCCGCAATCTGATCCCGCTGCCAGAGCCCGACCGCCAGCTCCGTCCAGGTGTTCACCACGCCGGTCGCGCCCACCACGAAGGTCCAGGCCAGCGTCACGATGCCGATGAGGTTGTGCAGGTCGAGCCATCGGATGCGCCGCCGGTCCTGCCGGATCGTTCCAAAATCCATCCGCCGCATCACCGGTCCATAAAGCACCGTTCCTGACACGAGAGCGGCCAGGAACAGCAGGCCCATGACGCCCAGGAAGAGCCGCCCCGGGAGGCCGAGATACATGTCCGCATGCAGCGTGCGGATCACCCGCATGAAGCCTTCGTAGATGCGCTTCTCCCCGAGGACCTCGGCGGTGCGCGCATCCACGGCGATGATGCGCTGCGTGCCGCGCGGCGCCGGCCGGCGCGCGGCGAGGTTCAGAAGCACGATGTCCGGCTCGTCCTCCGGCCAGACCATGAACTGCACCATGAGGCCGGGATAGGCGTCCAGCCCCGCCTGCAGCATCCGCGAGGGCGCCGCGTGCGGCGTGCCCGCAGGCATCGCGGGCGGTTCGATCGCCGCGCCCGTCCAGTGGTCGATCTCGTCGTGGAAGATCAGCGGCAGGCCGGTCAGGCAGAGCATCAGAAGGAAGCCGGTGCTGGCCAGGCTCGTCCAGCTGTGGACGAGGCGCCAGCCGCGCGTCGCGCCTCTCACCAGCGGTAGCTCAGCGTGCCCAACACGGTGCGCCGCAGACCGTAGTAGCAGTTGTTCGGGGCCCTGCTGCAGGACGAGACGTACTGCTCGTCGCCTAGGTTGTTGGCGTTGATGGCGACGCGCATGCCGCGCAGGTTCGGGCTCAGCTCGCCGAGGTCATAGCGGATCATGGCGTCGACGAGGGTGTAGCTGGGCACCGAGTAGAGGTTCACCGCATCGCCCGCGGAGCGGCCGACATAGCGCACGCCGCCGCCGAGGCCGAGGCCACGCACGGGCCCGTCCTGGAAAGTATAGTCGGCCCAGGCCGAAGCCATCGTGCGGGGGATCGCGATGGGGCGGTGACCAAGGTTCGTCGTGTTGCTGCGCGTCACCTCCGGGTCGAGGAAGGTTGCGGCCAGCGTCACGTTCAGGCCGTTCGTCAGGCTCGCCTTGGCCTCGAGCTCCAGGCCGCGCGACCGGATCTCGCCGGTCTGCACGCTGAAGCCCGTATGCGCGAGGTCCGCGGTGGCCACGTTCTGCTGAGTCAGGTGGAAGAGCGACGCGGCGACGTAGGATTCCACGCCCGGCGGCTGGTAGCGGATGCCCGCCTCGTACTGCTCGCCCCGGCTCGGCTTGAAGGCGGTGCCGTAGAAGTCGCTGCCGACCAGGGGCTGGAACGAGGTGGAGTAGCTGACATAGGGCGCGACGCCGATGTCGAAGGTGTAGACGAGCCCGGCACGGCCGGTGAGCGCGCCGTCGGACTGCCGGGTGGTCCGGCCGAGCAGCCGGTCGGTTGATCGCGTGTCGGCCCAGTCGTGCCGGCCGCCGAGGAGCAGCGACCATCGGCCGAGGCGGATCTGGTCCTGTAGATAGAGGCCGATCTGGTCCGCCCGCGTGGCCGTGCTCAAATAGATGGGCGGGCGGGGGATGGAGACCCCATAGACGGGGTTCAGGATATCGAGGGTGGGCGCCGTGGCGCTGCCGATCGCGTACTGGTTGCTGGTCCACTGGTAGTCCACGCCCGCCAGCAGCGTGTGCCGCACCGGGCCCGTCTGCACCCGCGCCTGGAGCTGCGTGTCCACAGTGAGGCCGTCCAGCGTCTCGCTGTCGGTGTTGGCCTCCCGGTTCAGGGTGCGCAGGTTCGCCTGCAGACCGGCCGAGGCGACGCGGCCCCACTGCATGTCCATATGCGTGTAGCGGAGGTTCTGACGCAGGGTGAAGACGTCGTCGAAGCGGTGCTCGAACAGGTAGCCGGCCTGGATCTGCTCGCGGCGGAAGTATTCGAAGCTCGGCTCGCCGTCGTAGAAGCTGGTCGGGATCCGCCCGTTCCGGTTGGGCAGGAAGGTGCCCTGGGCCGGCACGAAGCCGAAGAAGCCGCCGCTCGGGTCGCGCTGGTAGTTGCCGAGGAAGGTCAGCGTGGTGTTGTCGGACGGCCGCCAGGTCAGTGCCGGCGAGAGGGAGATGCGGCTTTCCTCGATGTGGTTCACCTGGGAATTGGCCGCACCCGCCAGGCCCGTGAGGCGGTAGAACCACTGGCCGCTCCCGCCCAGCGGCCCTCCGAAGTCGAAGCCGGCATTGATCCGCCCGAAGGAGCCGGCCTGGATCTGGACCTCGCGGATGGGCTCGGCCGAAGGGCGCTTGGTCACCAGGTTGACCAGGCCGCCTGGGTTGTTCTGGCCGTAGAGCACCGAGGTCGGGCCGCGGAACACCTCGATCCTCTCGAGGTTGTAGGGGTCGGGCTGGGAGATGGCGTAGTTGCCGAAGGGCAGGCGCAAGCCGTCCTGGTAGAGGATGTTGAAGCCGCCGAAGCCGCGGGCGTAGAGCACATCGTAATGGTTCACCGAGCCCCGGTTGTCCGCCGTGATGCCGGGCGTGTAACGCAGCGCCTGGGAGACCGACTGGGGCTGGCGCGCCTCGATTTCGGGCCGGCCGATGACGGAGAGGGCCTGCGGCGTCTCGAGCAGGGTCGTGTCGGTCTTGGTCGCGGTGCCAGCGACCGAGGCCACGTAGCCGCGCAGCGGGCTGTAGGCTCGGAGCTGGCTGGCATCCACGCGGACCTCCGGCAGCTCCAGCGCGCCGTCGGTCGGCAGCGGCGCGAGCGTGACGGTCGCGGCATCGGTGAAGCGGTAGGTCAGGCCGGTGCCGGCGAGGAGCTGGCGTAGCGCCTCCTCCGGCGGGAGCGTGCCTGAAACACCCTGGGTCTGCCGGTTTCCGATGGTCTCTGTCAGCGCCAGGATGCGCAGCGAGGCGGCCTGGCCGAAGGCCGGCAGTGCCCGTGCAAGCGGCCCCGCGGGGATGCTGAAGCTGCGCGGCGTGGGCGAGGCCTGGACCAGTTGCACGGCCTCCTGCGCCCGGCTGTTCATGGGCGCCCAGGCCAGAGCGGTGACGGCCAGCAAGGCGAGACGAATTCCTGTCATTCCAAACCTCGATCAGCGGCGCGCAGGCGGCGCCCTCACCGGGTCCAGACGACCGTGCCCTCGAACACGACCAGGAAGATATGATGCCGCAACAAAATAGCCGCTCAGGAGCCGAACGGCTCGATGATGTCGAGCAGCGGCAGGCGCCGAATGCGCACCGGCAGCAGCGCCGGCAGAGCCTGGAGGAAGGCGTCGGTGTCGCCTGTCGGGAAGACGCCGGTGACCCGGCGCCGCGCCAGCGCCTCGCCGCGGAGCAGGAGCCAGCCGCGGCGGTAGCGCGCGATCGCGGCGACCACCTCGCCGAGCGGCTCGCCGTTGAAGACGAGCTGGCCGCGCTGCCAGGCGGTGGCGGCCTCCAGATTGGCGCCGCGCGGGCGGCCCAACCCGGCGGCCGGGCTGTAGTCGAGCTCCTGCCCCTCCTGGAGCACGGCCTCGGCGCCATCGTAGCGCACCTGCACGGCGTGCCGGGTGACGAGGACGCGCACGTCGTCGGAGCTCCGCGCCACGGAGAAGGCCGTGCCGAGTGCCTGGCTGTCGCCGCCGGCGGCCGACACCAGGAAAGGCCGGGCAGAATCGCGCGCGACCTCGACATGGATGCGGCCGGCATGCAGCACGACGCGCCGCCGGTCGGGGGCGAAGTCCAGGTCGAGGCCGGTCGAGGTGTCCATCTCCAGCGTCGAGCCGTCGGGCAGCGTGAGGCGCCGCAGTTCGCCCACCGCCGTGCGCTGGTCGGACAGGAGCCGCGCGGTGCCGCTGCGAACGGCCGGCAGCCGCGAGACGCCGATTGTGCCGGCTCCGACGACGAGGCCCATCGCGATCACGGCCCGCCGGCGCGAGGACCTCGGGCGCGGTGCCGCGCCAACCGCGGCCCAGCTGCGCTCCGCCTCCGCTGCCGCGGCAGCGTGAGCGGGGTCCGCGGCCTTCCAGGCGGCATAGGCCGCATGATCTCCGGGCGAGGCCTGGCCGGAATGCAGACGGACGACCCATTCCAGCGCCGCCTCGCGCTCGGGTTCGAGCGGCGTATCGAGCTCCTCCGGGGACAGGCGGCGTGTCATGGGCTTCGGAATATGGTCCGGGTCTTCAAGGATACAGACGTTCGACCGCCCGATCACGACAGCGGAAGATGGCCCGACAGCCGCCGGGTACAGTGGCGCAGCGCGCGGATGATGTGCTTGGTGACCATGCTGGTCGAGATGCCGAGGCGTCGGGCGATCTCCGGATGCGTCAGCCCTTCGGTCCGGCTGAGCAGCAGGGCGAGCCGGCAGTCGGGCGGTAGTTCCTCCAATGCGGCCCGCAGCACCCGGAACTCCTGCCGGGCGACGAGGATCCGCTCGGCCGAGGGCTGCGGGTCGGCGAGGCTGTCCGAGAGCTCGTCGATGTCCAGGGCTGTCCCGCGGCGCCGGTGCTGCCGCCGATGGTCACGGACGATGTTGCGCACGACCTTCCAGAGGAAGGACACGGGGTTGGCGATCGGCCATGGCGCATCGCCCTGCCCCGCCCCTCCTCCCTGGGCCGCGACGGCGTAGCGGAGAAAGGCGTCCTGGACGACGTCCGCTGCTGCGGAACGGTCGTGGAGCCCGTCGCGGGCAAAGCGCTGCAGCTCGCGGTGATGCCGTCGGAAAAGGGCGTCCAGATCGTCCGGCATGCGATTCCCATCGGGCCAGGATCACCCCGTAACCAGAATGAGAATTATTCGCAAGTGCTGGAGAGAGAGGGTCTGGCGGCCCGATGAGGCGGCTGTCTCAGCCTACATGGCCGCAAAGCAGACGGGCCTCCATATCGGACAAGGCCCAGCGGACGACGTATCGCGTCGTTTTCAACTGCTCTTCGATGAAGGCGATGATCCCGCTGGCCCTGAGGCCAGCCCGTCACCCGGGAGGCAGCGCCGCCTGCAAATCGAGCCGCGGCATTTCCCAATCGGAAAGCGCTTCGCGCACCCATCCGTCGTCGAACCCTTCGGTCAGATCCAACCGCTGGCCACGGCGATACCGAGACCGGCCAGGACGGCGGCGTAGATGCGCTCCAAGGCGTTGATCCGCGACTTCGGCCGGAGCCCGATGTCGCGGGTTGCAGGCCTGGGTGAAGCCTACAGGCTCATCGCCCTCGCCGCGCAAGAAAATGATGACCGGATGAATCTCGGCCACAGGAATGGCGGTAAGGCAAGGACCAGCCCCGGCACTCCTACCAAAGGCAGAGAGGCCCCTGGCGGGAAGCGCGAGGGGCAGAGCCCTTCGCAATAGCGCACCCTCAGGCGGCTTCGCGCGCTGCGTAGCCCTGCGGGTTGGCTGCGTGCCAGGTCCAGGCCGTGCGTACGATATCGTCCAGCTCGGCATGCCGTGGCGTCCAGCCCGTCTCGGCGCGGATGAGCGCCGAGGAGGCCACCAGCGCCGGGGGGTCGCCCGCGCGGCGCGGCCCGTTCTCGTAGGGCACCTTGCGGCCGGAGACGCGCTCCACGGCCGCCATCACCTCGCGCACCGAGTGGCCGGCGCCGTTGCCGATGTTGTAGCGCACCGAGCCGCGCTCCAGCCGCGGTAGCACGGCGATATGCGCGGCCGCGAGGTCGGAGACATGGACGTAGTCCCGGATCGCCGTCCCGTCCGGCGTGTCGTAATCCGTGCCGAAGACGTGCAGCGGCGGCGCGTGGCCCAGCGTGGCCAAGATGGCGCGCGGGATGAGATGGGTCTCCGGCTCATGGTCCTCGCCGGCACGGCCGAGCGGATCGGCACCGGCCGCGTTGAAGTAGCGCAGCGAGGCGGAGTGCAGGCCGTTGGCGCCCTCGGCCCAGCCCAGTGCCTGCTCCATCATGAGCTTGGAGAGGCCGTAGGGGTTCACCGGGGTGGTGGGCGCGTCCTCCGGGATGGGCGTGACCTTGGGCACGCCGAAGATCGCAGCCGTCGAGGAGAAGACGAAGCGCAGGCAGCCGGCGCGCACCGCGGCCTCGGCCAGGTTCACGCCGTTGGAGAGGTTGTCCCGGCAGTAGCGCATGGGCTGCTGCATGCTCTCGCCGACCAGCGAGAGGGCGGCAAGATGGAAGACCGCGTCGAACTTCCAGGCGGCGAAGATCTCGCCCAGGCGCTTCCGCTCGGAGAGGTTGGCCTGGATGAAGGTCGCGCCGGAGGGCACGGCGTCGCGGTGACCCGTGGAGAGGTCATCCACCACGACCACGTCATGCCCCGCATCGAGCAGGGCCAGGACCACATGGCTGCCGACATAGCCGGCGCCGCCGGAAACGAGATAGCGCGACATGATTCACCCACCTGACTGGGTAGCATCAATGATCCGCGAATATGGCATGAATTCGCTAGCGGCTTGGCATTTGCGCCGCAATGAGGACGGCCAGGCGGTCTCCCAGGCCTCTCCGGACCTCCACGCCCCGCGCCAGGCGTCGCAAATCCCGCCGTGCGAGGGTCATCGGCAGGGCGGCCGCGACGGCCGATCGGGGCAGGCCGCGGAGGCTGGGCGGCTCCGGTGCGCCGGAGGCGAGCTCCCGGATGACCGGAAGGGCGGCGTCGGGATCGGCGATGACGGCCTCCGGCATCACGAGCTCGGTGGGCAGGAGGCACCTCCCCTGTGCGGCGAGCGAGGGCACCGCGCGCAGCAGTCCGGCGAGGCCGTAGAGCAGCCCCGCCTGCTGCAGCGCCGGCAGCAGAGCCGGCGGCGCACCGAGAAGACGCCCCGCGACCACGGCGAAGCCGCCGGCCGTGCCGCGCAGATAGGCGTGGAGGGCCGCCGTGGTGGGGATGCCCGCCTCCTCCGTCTCGGCCTCGCGCGCCTCGGCCATGGCGACGAGACCCTCGGCGTCCAGCGCACCCTCACGGATGGCCGCGTGCAGCGGGGCGGCGACCTCGTGCTGGCGGGCGGGACGGCCAGCCGCGGCCTCCTCGACCGCCTCACGCCACCAGGTCAGGCGCATCAGGGCCAGCACCGGCTGGCGCGCCGCCTCGCGGGCGCGGGCCAGCTCGTGGTTGAAGGCGATCAGGGTGAACAGCGCCTCCCGCCTCTCCGCCGGCGCGAAGAGCGCGCAGAAGAAGCGGTCCGGGTCGTGACGGCGCGCAATGGCGCCACAAGGGGAAAGTTCGGGCACGCGAAACCGCATGACCGCAAGAGCGTCACTCCGCAAGCGGTTGACGCCTCACGCCACCCTGCTTAGCTGCGCAGCACCGCTTCCTCAGGAGAAACGCCATGGCCTTCAGCCTTCCCCCCCTCCCCTACGCCACCGCCGCGCTCGCCGCCCAGGGCATGTGCCAGGAGACGCTGGAGCTGCATCACGGCAAGCACCACCAGGCCTATGTCACGGCGCTGAACGGGCTGATCGAGAGCAAGGGTCTCGCCGGCAAGTCGCTGGAGACCATCGTGGCCGAGGCCGGCAAGGCTGGCGCCGACGGCCTGCCCGTCCTGAACCAGGCCGGCCAGCACTACAACCACCTGCTGTTCTGGCAGGTGATGAGCCCCTCGGGCGGCGGCGACAAGCTGCCGGCCAAGCTCGCCGCCAAGATCGACAGCGACCTCGGTGGCCTCGCGGCCTTCAAGGAGGCCTTCAAGCAGGCCGGCGTGACGCAGTTCGGCTCGGGCTGGGCCTGGCTGATCCTGACGCCCGATGGCAAGCTGAAGGTGACGAAGACCCCGAACGGCGCGAACCCGATCTCGACCGGCGAGGGCAAGCCCATCCTCGGCGCCGACGTGTGGGAGCACGCCTACTACCTCGACTTCCGCAACGTCCGCCCGGGCTACCTGGACAACTTCCTCAACAAGCTCGTCGACTGGAGCGTGGTCGAGAGCCTGCTGGACAAGGGCGGCCTGGAGAGCGGCCAGAGCGCTTAGGGCCTTCGGCCTTAAGATTTTTCCCGCCCTCAGACGCCGGGCAACTGGTGCGCCGAGGGGCAGGTCAGGTTGGCGGCGCCGGCCGCATTGCGGCCGGATGCTGCGTTGACCCGCTTCTTCTTGAAGAGCGTCCGGGGAACTGGGCGCCCTTTTCGCTTCAGCTGAGCGCCGAGGCAGGGACCACGATCGCGAAGCGGTCGGCCAGTTCCGCCAGGGAGTGGCGATGGATCTCGGCACCGCTGATGGCAGCGCCCGTGACAGGGTCGGGCAGCGCGCGGGTGGCGCAGGCATCGGCCGCGATGGTGACGCGGAAGCCGAGGTCCAGCGCCGCGCGGGCGGTCGAGCTGACGCACATATGCGTCTGGAAGCCCGCGATCACGAGCTCCTTCCGGCCGGCCAGCTTCTCCGCGAGGCCGGTCTGCGCGAAGGCATTGGGCAGGGGTTTCTCGACCACCGCCTCGCCGTCCTTCGGCTCGGCCGCGGGGAGGATGGCGCCGCCGGCCGCATCGCGATCGAAAAGCCCGCCGGCGCGGCCCTTGTGCGCGACATGGATCATCAGCGCACCGGCGGCACGGGCGCGATCCAGAAGGCCGGCGAGAGCATCGAGCGCGGGATCGATGCCCTCCAGCGGCAGGCGGCCCTCCCGGTACTCGCCCTGGGCGTCGATCACCACCAGCGCGGCATCGGCCAGGCGCGGCGGCGCGAGGCTCGCGCCCGCAAGCTGCAGAAGGGTCTTCGGTTCGGTCATGCATCTGGCTCCCTGAAGGCGGGATCAGACTGGCAGCGGGATTTAGGCCTGTCCCCTGCGCGCAACGCCGCGCGCGTCATGCGGCCGGCGCATGATCAGGCGGGGGCGACATCCCTCAGCGCCTGAGCAAAGGCTTCGGGCGCCTCCTGCGGGGGGTTGTGGCCGATGCCTTCAAGGATCCGGCGCTCGAAGCGGCCCGTGAAGCGACCGGAAGCCCTGGGCGGAGGCGGGTTCACACCATCCGAGCCGCCGTGGAGGTCGATGCTCGGCACGGTGATGGGCGGCAGCTTCGCCAGTGCCGCCTCGATCCCTTCATGCGCGGGATCGCCGGCCGCGAGGCCGAAGCGGTGGCGGTAGGACTGGATCACCACGGGGACATAGTCCTCGTTGTCCCAATGCGCGGCGCTGGCGGCGAATTCCTCCTCGGAGAAGCGCCAGTCGGGCGACCATTGCTCCCAGAGCAGGCGGCCGATCTCACGGCGGTTCTTTTCCAGTCCGCGCGCCCCACGCTCGCCATGAAAATAGAACTGGTACCAGTGCCGCATCTCCTTGTCCGGCACAGCCGGCTCGCCGCTCCGGGCGATGTCCTGGATATTGTAGCCGGTGCAGCTCACCAGGCCCGCGCAGCGCTCCGGATGCAGGGCCGCGACGATGCAGGCGGCGCGGCCGCCCCAGTCGTAGCCAGCGAGGATCGCAGAGGGGATGGACATCGCATCCATCAACGCCAGCAGGTCGGTGCCGAGCGCGCCTTGCGCGCCGGAGCGGATCACACCGGGCTTCAGCCGCGTCTCGCCATAGCCGCGGAGATGGGGGACCAGCACGCGGTGCCCGGCCTCGGCCACGATCGCGGCCACGGCGTCATAGCCGCGCGCGGAGTAGGGAAAGCCGTGGAGGAGGATGACGGGCGGGCCATCGGGTGGCCCGTGCTCCTCGACGGCGATGATGGCCTGCGGGGTCTCGACGAACCGCAGGGACATCGCCTCAGCCCTTCTTGGTGTCGTTCGCGGCCTCGGGGCGGATCACGCTGCTGATCGTCCCGCGCACCACCGTCACGCGCACGTTCGGCGCGATCTCGACGTCCACCTCGTCGGAATTCTCCTTCACCTGCTTGACCTCGCCGACGATGCCGCCGCCGGTGATCACGCGATCGCCGCGCTTGAGGCTGGTGAGCATGCCGCGATGCTCCTTCATCTTCTTCTGCTGCGGGCGGATCAGCAGGAAGTAGAACACCACGAAGATCAGCAGCAGCGGCAGGAGCTGCATGACCATGGCGCTCGCACCTGCGGCGTCCTGGGCATAGGCCGGAGAGATGAGCATCGTTCCTCGCAGTGTGATGGCTGGTAGCGTGGCGGGCCTGGGCGAGATGGCCCGCATGCGTCCGCGCGTCAACAGTCCAGCGATTCGTCTCCCTTGCGCAACGCCGCGCACGCCGCTTCAAACCCTCCATGGAAACGGAACTTCTGGCCCGCATCGCGGCCGCCCTGGAACGCCTCGCACCGCCGCCGGCCCCGCCGCCACGGCTGGAGGGCGCCGACGCCTTCGTCTGGAAGCCGGAACGGAATCAGCTCGTTCCGGTGCCGCATGTGAGCCGCGTGGACATCGTGCTGCTGCAGGGTGTGGCGCGGCAGAAGGAGATCATCCTCGAGAACACGCTGCGCTTCGCCCGGGGCTTCCCGGCCAACAACGCCATGCTCTGGGGCGCGCGCGGCATGGGCAAGTCCTCGCTGGTCAAGGCGGCGCATGCGGAGGCGAACGCCCAGATCCCGGGCTCGCTGGCGCTGATCGAGATTCATCGCGAGGACATCCGCACCCTGCCCGACTTGCTGACCCATCTGCGCGCCCAGGAGCGCCGCGCGCTGGTCTTCTGCGACGACCTCTCCTTCGAGAAGGAGGACGCCGACTACAAGGCGCTGAAATCCGTGCTGGACGGCGGCATCGAGGGACGGCCGGCCAATGTGCTGTTCTACGCGACCTCGAACCGCCGGCACCTCATGCCGCGCGACATGATCGAGAACGAGCGCAGCACCGCGATCAACCCCTCCGAGGCGGTGGAGGAGAAGGTTTCCCTCAGTGACCGGTTCGGGCTCTGGGTCGGCTTTCATAACTGCGACCAGGACACCTTCTTCGCGATGATCGACGGCTATGCCGGCGCCGTGTCGCTGCCGATCTCGCAGGAGGAGCTGCACAAGGCCGCCGTCGAGTGGAGCATCACGCGCGGCGGCCGCTCGGGCCGCGTGGCCTGGCAGTTCATCCAGGAGATGGCGGGCAAGCTGGAGGTGAAGGTCACATGAAGTTCATCGAGACGCTCGACGAGCTGCACGGCCATTACGGCGTGCCGGGCGCGGCCTCCACGGAGAAGGAGGCGGCCTGGTTCATCCCGGAATACCGGAAGATCATCGAGGCGGCGCCCTTCCTGGCACTGGCCACGGTCGGGCCGGAAGGGATGGACTGTTCGCCGCGCGGCGACCGGCCCGGCCAGCTGGTGCGCATCCTGGACGACCGGACGCTGGCCCTGCCCGATCGCCGCGGCAACGATCGGATCGACAGCCTGCGCAACATTGTCCGCGACCCGCGGGTGGCGCTGATGTTCCTGATCCCGGGCAGCGGCAATGCGCTGCGGATCAACGGGACGGCGCGGCTCACGGCGGACGACGGGCTGCGCAAAAGCTTCGAGATGGAAGGAAAGCTGCCGCGGACCATCGCCATCATCCGCGCCGAGACCATCTACTTCCAATGCGCCCGTGCCGTGATCCGAGCCCAGCTCTGGGAACCCCATCCGAAACCCGAACTGCCGACGCCGGGCCAGATCCTGGCGGCGATGACGAGGGGCGCGGTGGGCGGGGCGAAGTACGACCAGGAATGGCCGGAGCGCGCCGCACAGACGATGTGGTGAGGCTGGGTCCCTCCCAGAAGGACGCGAAGGGGCGGTTCCTCAACCCGGATGGCGGGCCGGCGGGGCAGTCGCTGCGCAACGTCTTCCGGATGATGCGCGAGCGCGGCGGCGTGGCCTGGCCGGTGGGGATCGTCGATCCGCCGCAGCCTCCGCCGCCGGAGACCGTGCCGCCGGGGCATGCGAGCTTCACCTTCATCGGGCACTCGACCTTCCTGATCCGGCTGGACAACGGCACGACGATCCTGACCGACCCGATCTTCAGCGACCGATGCAGCCCGGTCGGCTGGGCCGGGCCGAAACGGGTGCGGCCGCCGGCGATCGCGCTGGAGGACCTGCCGCGGATCGACGCGGTGTTGGTGAGCCACGGGCATTACGACCACCTCGACATCCCCAGCCTCAAGGCGCTGCACGCGCGGTGGGGCGCGCCGGTCTTCACCGGTCTCGGGCATGGGGCGCTGCTGGCGCGGCACGGCATGCCGGGCGCGACGGAGCTGGACTGGGGCGGTCGGGCCGTGCTGCCGGGCGGGCATTGCGCGACCTACCTGCCGATGCGGCATTTTTCCGCGCGCGGGCTGCATGATCGCTCGAAGGCGCTGTGGGGTGGCTTCGCGGTGGAGGCGGCGTCCGGCGGGCGGCTGGCCTTCCTGGGCGACACGGCGGCGGGCGGGCATCTGGAGGTGATCGGTCGCGCCTTCGGCGGCTTCGGTGCGGCGCTGATCCCGATCGGGGCCTATGAGCCGTTCTGGTTCATGCAGGCGGTGCACATGACGCCGGAACAGGCGCTGGAGGCACAACTCCAGCTCCGGGCGAAGACCGCGATCGCGATGCATTTTGCCACGTTCAAGCTGACGCAGGAGGCGATCGACGAGCCGGAGCGGCGGTTGAGGACCTCGGCCGGGGAGCAGGATTTCCGGCTGCCCGCCTTCGGCGAAAGCCAGACCGTCAGGCTCTGACGCCGGCGCGACAGACGCGACGCAGAATCCCCTGCCGTGGCAAGTAAACTCCTCGTAAGGTCTGCCCCGACGATAGGATCGACGAAGGGCGAGTGGCTTCCGGAAGCATGGAGATCAGGAAGCTCAATGGCTTTTCGGCGGCTTATCGCATTCGCGGCCTGACCCGGGGCGACTTCACCGCCTGGACGCTGCCGTCCGGCGCCGAGCTCCTGCGCGCTGTGAACCCGCCCTACCCCTTCGCCCGGGCCCGTCATGAGATGGCGCTCGCGGTCCATCTTTGCCTGGCGCGTGGCGCTGGCCGCATCACCCGCCATGTCGGGGAGGTCCGGGAGCTGCCACCGCCGCGGGTCGGGCTGCTGACCCTCTCGCCGGGCGCGACCGACCTCGAATACGAGGCCGAGGGCGGGACCGAGATGCTCACCCTCTCCCTCTCCGCCTCGGCCTTCGCCGCGATCGGCGGCCGGGCCGACGACGCCTTCGCACGCGGGCTGCTGCCCTTCCGCGACGACAGCCTTCGCGCCGTCCTGCTGGAGCTGATGGAGCGCGCGGCCTGCGGCGGCAGCGAGCGCCTCTATGTGGACCATGCCATCGCCTTCCTGACTGCAGCGCTCGCCGCGCCGAGGCGCCAGGCCCCCCGGCGGCCGCTGGGCGCCCCCGCGCTGAAGCGCGTGCTCGACGCCATCGAGACGATGCTGGAGGAGACTCCGGCGGAACCGCCCTCGCTTGAGGCGCTCGCCGGCATCGCCGGGCTCTCCATAGCGGAGTTCGCGCGTGGCTTCCGCACGGCGACGGGCGAAAGTCCGCACGCCTTCCTGACGCGGCGGCGAATCGAGCGCGCCCAGGAGTTGCTCCGTGGCCGGTCCGGGCTGCCCTTGGCCGATCTCGCGGTCATGCTCGGCTTCGCCGACCAGGCCCATTTCAGCCGGCGCTTCCGCCAGGTCACGGGCACGACGCCGTCCCGCTTCCGCCGCGGCGGCTGAGACCGCGCAGGAAGCGACAAGCTTCCCGCGCCGTTCAAGACCGCCGCGGGACCCGGCGCTACCGGCAGCGCATTCGCCACTGCCAGCCGCGGGACCCTTCCAGATGCTGCTTGACCTGAACCGCTTCACCGAGATCAAGGACGCCACGATCGGCATCCTTACCATCGACGGCCAGTTCGAATGCTTCACGCTCGAGGACGTCGAGCGGAAGAAGAAGGTCGCCAAGGTGACCGCCATCCCCTGCGGCACCTATCCGGTGAAGCTGACCCTCAGCAACAAGTTCTCCGCCAAGTACAAGTCCTACGGGCTGAGCGAGCTGGTTCCCCTGTTGATCGGCGTGCCCAACTACCAGGGCATCCGGATCCACATGGGCCAGAACGCCCGGTGGAGCGAGGGCTGTATCCTCGTTGGCCGGTGGGACACGAAGCATGGGGCTGAGATCTCGGACAGCTACGAGATCTACAAGAAGCTTCACGCGCGCCTCTCGGCCGCGACGGACGAGATCCGCATCACGGTCCGCAGCACCACCGGCAAGTTCGAGAGCAAGGTGGCGCATCCCACCAAGCCGCTCTTCAGGGGGCTGTTCGATGCATGGGGCCTGCACAGCGGCGGCAACATGAGCACCGTGCGGCCCGCGGCGTTCGGGGCAGGGCTGGAGCCCAACATGTCCGTGGCCGGACCGGCTTCGGGCGGCTGGCAGCCCCGCGGCGGGTAAACGCCGCGGGGCCGGGCGTCAGCGCCCGAGGCTGCGTCTCACCTGCGTCATGAGGGACTGGAAGTTGGCTCCGGTGAAGGGCGGCGGGTTGATGTGGACCGTCGCCACGCGCTTCACATAGGTGCGCTTGTAGCCGCTGCGCTGCGCGAACCAGTCGACGAAGCTTTCAAAGGCCGGGGCATCGGCCAGCCTGAAATGCCCGAAATTGGCGTCGAAGAAGCGCCAACCGAGCGGCCCCTCGTTCATCATCGCGACGGCATGGGCGCCGCCCTCCCGAGCGATGTAGATGAAATGGCAGCCCATGGCCGCCTCGCCGGCGCGGCGCAGGATCTTGCCGTCCAGGGCCTGGGGCGCATCGACCACCGCGCCGAGATTCAGCCGAAGGCCGTATTGGGCATAAGCCTCCTGGAACTGCATCGGGAAACGTCGCGCCCTGTCGCGATAGCCATCGCCGATGATGTTCTGGTCGGCGGTCGCCTTCCAGTCCGGGTATTCACAGAGCTTCGTCGCCCGGTCGAAAAGGTAGTCGTAGGCGGCATAGCGCAGGGCGATCCAGCGCGTGGCGAGCCCGGCGCAATAGCCTCCGCTGACCCGTCCCCAGGGCCCGGGCGCCGCCATTCCCGTCGCGTCCTTGGCCAGCGGCGCCGTGTTGCTCTGGCGCAGGGCGTAAACGAGGATACCACGCTTGTCGGCATCCGCTTGCAGTGCGGTCATCGGCATTGCCGGTCTCTCCACCATCCGAGGCTGCCGGCGCCAAGGCGGCGCCCGGCCGCGTCCCCCTTGGGACAGGGGCGGAACGCCGTCTTGAACGACGGCCGTGGTTTGTCCTTTCCGGAGCCGGGCGCTTCGGCCGATGCCGTAACGTTGCACCGCTTCCCCAGGGCAGGTTGCGCCCCTCCATCGGGATGCCGCTTCATGTCCGCCACGCCGACCACCGCCCCCAGGATCCAAAGGGACCACGTGCCCGCCACCCCTCAGACCTTCTTCGGCTGGCGCGTCACCTGGGCGGCCTTCACCGTCGCCGTGTTCGGCTGGGGTGTGGGCTTCTACGGGCCGCCGGTCTTCCTCTTCGCCGTCCACGAGGCGCGCGGCTGGCCCATCTGGATGGTCTCCACCGCCGTCACCTCCCACTTCCTGCTCGGCGCCTTCGCCGTCGCGAACCTGCCAGCGCTGCACCGGCGATTCGGCGTCGTCGCCGTCACGCGGGCAGGCGGGCTGCTGAGCCTCGCCGGCATGCTGGGCTGGGCGCTGGCCGAGGCGCCCTGGCAGCTCTTCCTCGCCACATCAGTCAGCGGCGCGGGATGGGCCGCGACCGGCGCCGCCGCGATCAACGCCATGGTCTCGCCCTGGTTCGTCCGGCGCCGACCGGCCGCACTGAGCACCGCTTATAACGGCGCCTCGGTGGGCGGCATCCTGCTCTCGCCGCTCTGGGTGCTGGCCATCGGCGCGCTGGGCTTTCCGGCGGCGGTCGCGCTGATCGGCGGCGCGATGGCGGTGACCCTCTGGCTCCTGGCCGGCCGCTACTTCCGGCGCTCGCCGGCCGAGCTTGGCCAGGCGCCGGACGGCGACGCGGCGGGGCCGGCGGCGGCCCGCCCCGTCTCGCGCCACACGCCGCTGCCCGGCCGCGCGCTGTGGCGCAACCGGCGATTCGTCACGCTGGTGGCGGCGAGCTCGCTCGGCCTCTTCGCGCAGATCGGGCTGATCGCGCACCTCTTCTCCCTGATGGCCGGTCCGATGGGGCCCCGGCTCGCGGGGCTGGCGGCCGGACTCGCGACCGTCTGCGCGATCGTCGGGCGGACGGCGATGGGCTGGCTGCTCACCCCCACGGCCGATCGGCGGATCGCGGCGGCCGGGAACCACGGCGTGCAGGTGGTGGGCTCGCTGGTCCTGCTGGCCTCGGGCGGAACGGACGTGACGCTGCTGCTGGCAGGCGTGGTGCTGTTCGGGCTGGGGCTGGGGAATGCGACCTCGCTGCCGCCGCTCATCGCCCAGCAGGATTTTTCGGCCGGGGACACGGCACGGGCAGTGGCGCTGGTCACGGCCTGCGGGCAGGCGGCCTATGCCTTCGCGCCGGCCGGCTTCGGGCTGCTGCGCGAGTTTTCCGCCAGCACGGACGCCTTCTTCCTCGCGGCAGGGGCGATCCAGGTGCTGGCGGCGATCGCCATGCTCGCCGGCCGTCAGCCCTCGAGGTGAGGCTGCTTCCGGTAGCGCGCTAGCAGCCCGTCCACCGGGCCGGTGACGAGCGAGATCACCCAGAGCGCAGCCGCGGCCAGCACGATGGACGGGCCGCTCGGCAGGTCGGCGTGGTAGGAGGCGAGCAGGCCGATTAGGGTCGCCGCCAGGGCCAGGCCCACGGCGGCCATGACCAGCCCGCCGACCTCGCGCGCCCAGTGGCGGGCGGCGATGGCGGGCAGCATCATCAGGCCCACGGCCATGAGGCTCCCCACCGCCTGGAAGGCCGCGACGAGGTTGATCACCACCAGCGCCAGCAGCCCCAGGTGCCAGACGCTGCCGCGCACGCCGACGGCCTGGGCGAAGGAAGGGTCGAAGCATTCCAGGATCAGCGGGCGCCAGGCGAAGGCGAGGAAGAGCAGTGTCGCCGTGGCGGCGCCCCCCATCAAGAGCAGCGCCGTGTCGTCCACGCCAAGGACGGAGCCGAAGAGAAGCTGGGTGAGCTCCACGGCTGAGCCACGCCAGGAGATGAGCGTGACGCCGGCCGCCAGGGCGGTCAGGTAGAGGCCGGCCAGCGCAGCGTCCTCACGCCCGCCCGTGGCGCGGGCGATGGCGCCGGAGCCGATCGCCACGATCAGCCCGGCGATCAGGCCGCCGAGGGCGAGCGCCGGCACCCAGAGGCCGGCGAGGACGAAGCCCAGCGCGACGCCAGGGAGGATGCCGTGAGCCAGGACATCGCCGGTCAGGCTCATGCGGCGGAGCATCAGGAAGACACCGAGCGGGGGCGCGGAGAGGCTCAGCGCCAGGCAGCCCACGAGGGCGCGGCGCAGGAAGCCGAACTCGGCGAAGGGCGCGATGAAGATGTCCCAGATCATGTCGTGCGGGCAGCGCGCCTCAGGCTGCGCAGGCCTCGGCGCCTTCCGTCCAGGCTTCCGACATCATCCGCGCCCGCATCCGGTTCTCCGCGGAGAGCGCGGCTTCGGTCGGCCCGCAGGCGATGCCTTCGCGGGCCAGCAGCAGGGTCTCCGGGAACTCGCGGCGCACGAGGTCGAGGTCATGCAGAACGGCGAGGATGCTGCGCCCTTCCCCATGCCAGCGGCGCAGCACCTCCATCAGATCCGTGGCGGTGCGGGCATCCAGCGCATTGAAGGGCTCGTCGAGCAAGATGATGGGCGCGTCCTGCAGCAGCAGTCGCGCGAAGAGCAGCCGCTGGAACTGGCCGGAGGAGAGGCTGCCGACGGGACGCTTCGCGAAGCCGTGCAGGCCGACGGCGTCCAGCGCGGCCTCGACACGCTCGGGGCGGGGCGTCGTGCGGAAGGCGCCGCTCTCGGCCCAGAGGCCGAAGAGCACGGCGTCACGGCAGGTCAGCGGGAAGCTGCGATCCAGCGCGGCCTGCTGCGGCAGGAGGGCGATCTGGCCCGGCTCCACACCCTCGATCCGGCCGGAGGAAGGTGCGTGCAGCCCGGCGATGGCGCGCAGCAGGGTGGACTTGCCGGCGCCGTTGGGCCCGACCACCGCCATCATCGCGCCCGGCTTCAGCGCGAAGGAGAGGTGGTGGACGGCCGGTCGGCGCCCATGTGTGACCGTGAGATCGCGAACGCGCAGCTCAGCAGGTTTCAGATGGGGGGAATTCATGCCGCCAGCGCCCAGCCAATGGCCGCCCACAGCGCCGCGAGCAGCGCGGCGGCCAGAACGACCCGGGCCGAGCTGCCGCTCGCCAGGTCGAGAGGGTGGAGCCATGACAACATGATGTTATCCCATAACATGGGCGTCCCCAGGTCGCCAAGCAAGCGGTGCCGGCGGTAGAATGGCGCCCATGCCCTCTCCCGACGACGCGTTGCGGTTGGCCCTGGCGCGCCACCGCGCCATCGCGACCGCCCTGCTGATCCTCATGGCCGCGCTGATGGTCCTGGCCTATCGCCTGCCGCCGAACATCTGGACCGACCTGCTGGCCGCCTCGGCCAAGGCCGGCGTGGTGGGCGGGCTGGCCGACTGGTTCGCGGTGACGGCGCTGTTCCGCCGGCCGCTGGGGCTGCCCATCCCGCACACGGCCATCATCCCGCGGCAGAAGGAGCGGCTGGGCCAGGGGCTCGGGCGCTTCGTCGCCAATCATGTCTTCACCGAGTCGGAGCTGCGCCGGGTGATCGCGCGGCTCGACGTCGCGGGGATCCTGGCGGGCTTCCTGGTCGATCCGAAGGCCTCGCGGCCCGCCGCCCAGGCGCTGGCGGCCGCCGTGCCCCGGCTGCTGCGGACGCTGGAGGACGGGCGGGCGCTCCGGCTTACCACCCGGCTGCTGCCCCGGATCGCGGGCGGGCCGGGCGCGGCGCAGGTGGTGGCACGGATGCTGCGGGCGCTGATGGCCGGGGGGCAGCACCAAGCGGTCTTCGACCTCGCCCTGGCGCAGCTGAAGATCGTGCTGGCCGCCAAGCAGGCGGAGCTGCGCGAGGCCATCAAGCGCCGCGTGCGCGAGCAGGGCGGCAAGCTCATGGGCTGGGCCGCCGGCGCCTATGTGGCCGACAAGGTGCTGGCCGTGCTGAACGCCGAGCTCGAGAAGGTGGAGCCGGGCGAATCCGACCTCCGTCTCGCCTTCGAGGCCTGGATCGAGACGGAGATTACCCGGCTGGAGAACGAGCCCGAGCGCGCCGCCGCGCTGGGCCGGGCGATCCGCGGGGCGCTGTCGCATCCGGCGGTGGCCGAATGGCTCGGCGACGTCTGGGCGCGGCTGCGCGAAGTGATCGTCGCCGATGCCGCCGATCCCGAGGGCCGCACCATCGCCTTCATCGAGACGGCGCTGGTCAACACGGGCACCTTCCTCGCCGAGGACGAGGTGGCGCATGCCCGGCTCAACGGCGCCGTCGAGGCCGCCTTCGCGACGCTGGTGCCCTCGGCCCAGGCGCGGCTCGCCGATTTCATCGCGGGCGTGGTGAAGGGATGGGATACCGCCGAGGTGACGGAGAAGATCGAGCTCCGCGTCGGCAAGGACCTGCAATATGTGCGGATCAACGGGACCGTGGTGGGCTTCCTTGCCGGCGGCGCGCTCTACCTGCTGATCTCAGTGCTGACCGACGGGAGAGTGATCCATTGATGCTGACGCCGCTGAATTCCTTCGATGAGCTCGCCCTCGGCCAGGGCTTCGAGTTCGGCTCCTTCGCCCTGAGCCAGGACGAGATCATCGCCTATGCCAGCAAGTACGACCCGCAGCCCTTCCACCTGGATCCCGAGGCCGCCAAGGCCGCGCCGCTCTTCGGCGGGCTGGTGGCGAGCGGGCTGCACACCATGGGCGCCTGCTTCGGGCTGATCATGGGCAGCGGGCTGTTCCGTGCGGTCAGCCTGGGCGGCAGCCAGATCGACACCAAATGGCCCGCCCCGCTGCGGCCCGACGAGACGGTTGCCGTCACGGGGCTGGTGGAGACGCTGAAGCCGTCGAAGTCCAAGCCGGAGCTCGGCGTGGTCATCATGCGCTACACGGGGACGCGCGCCGCGGACCAGAAGCCCGTCATCGAGATGGTCGCGACGCACTTCCTGAAGCGATAGCCCGCCTCTCCGACGCGAACCGGCCGCGCAATCCGCTATCGGCAGGAACAACGCGCGCCCACCCCGCCGAAATTGCGCTGCGCAAAGCTTTGGGCATCGGACAGGTAGTTGAAGCTCTGCAGCCGGCAGGTGCCCGAGCCGCGGGCGCTCGCCATCTGCTGCGGCGTCCGGCTGTCCACCTCTATCTTCTCGTTGGCGCAATAGACGCTGTAGCGCGTCTGCTGCGCGGCCGCGGGCCAAGCGACGAGGACGAAGACGACCAGGATCGCGTGACGCATGAAAGCCTCCCCTCTTTTGGCGGGAGGTTGCGCTCAATTCATGCGGACGCCAATGAAATCCGCGGCGCGCTCAGGGTGCCAGCCGCGGATTCCGCCAGAGCTGCATGCCGTCGATGCGGGTCATCGCCTGGATGGTCGGCACTTTGGCGTCGTAGGACACGATGGGCGCGCTGTTCATCACGCACACCCATCCGGCCCGGTGGAAGGCCTCGAAGCAGCCGGCATCCAGCGCCTTGGAATGGGTCGCCACGATGACATGCCGGACCCTTTCCGACAGGACCTCCATCACCGCGCGGCACAGATCCTCCTCGATGCCCTGGAGGTCGATGTGGATCAGGTCCCAAACCGGCTCCTCCCGGAGGAAGTCGTCCAGGGGAAGGCTCGCGACCGCGATCGGATCCTGGATGCGGAGGCCGCGGTAATCGAGAACCTCGCCCTCGGCCGGTGCGCTGGCGCCATAATCGGTGCTGGCCTCTCCGCGCGGCGACCAGAGCCGCTCGCCCCGCCCCATCGATACGACGGCATGGCGGAGGTTCAGGATCTCCGGCGGAACCGCATTGTCGTCCAGATGCTGCCGGAGCCGCGCGAAGAGGTCCGGATCGGCCTCCACCGCATGGAGCTTCACGGGAGAAAGGCCGAGCTTCGCGGCCAGGGCGTGGGCCGCCGCCGTCCAGGGGCCCCAGCCCGCGCCGAGCTCCGCCGCGACGAATCCCCCCTGCGCAGCCTTCAGGACCTTGACGAAGGCCACCCATTCGGCCGCCCCTGCGTGGAAGTCGGCGGGAAACGGTGGCCCGCCCACGGAGCCGTCCAGGAGGGGTCCGTCGTCCATGACGGAGGTCCTGGTCCGCTGACCGAGGAAGTCCACGAAGTAGCCGGGCATCCCGGTCCGCTCCGGGGCGGTGACCCCGGCCAGCAGGCCCAGGTCCTCGCGATCGAGGCCCATGTGCATGAGCAGGAGCCAGTCGCCGTTCCTGGCGATCGTCGAGCGCTGCTTGGCTTCCTCGGAGGCGAGGAAGCTGAGACCCAGTGCCTTGCGGTCGGCGTGAACGCGGGCGTGGAGGGCGACGACCTCCTCGCTCTCCGGAGACCGCCCCAGGATCATCTCATAGGCGGCGATCACGTCCTCGCGCGAGACGGGCATCGGTCCCCCAGGGATGGGTCCGCGCCCGGTCGCCCAGGCGCGGCAGCTTCGTGTTGTCGCGGATCAGACCCCCGGCGCCTTCGCGCCTTCGGTCATCCCGCTTTCGTGTTACCGCGGGATTCAGACCTCCGGCGCCTTCGCGCCTTCGGTCATCCCGCTTGGATCAGCCCGCGGCCTTCATGATCTCGTCGGCCACGTTGCGCGGCACCGGATCGTAGTGGCGGAACTGCATGGAGAAGGAGGCGCGCCCCTTCGTCATGCCGCGCAGGTTGGAGATGTAGCCGAACATCTCCTTCAGCGGCACATGCGCCCGGACGATGACCGAGGTGCCGGCCATGTCCTGGTTCTGGATCACGCCGCGGCGGCGGTTGAGGTCGCCCACGACGTCGCCGACATGGTCCTGCGGGGTCGTGACCTCGACGTCCATGATCGGCTCCAGGATCACCGGGCCGGCCTTCTTCATGCCTTCGCGGAAGCAGGCCTTGCCGGCGATCTCGAAGGCCAGGGCCGACGAGTCGACGTCGTGGTACTTGCCGTCGATGAGGCTGAACTTGAAGTCCACCGTCGGGAAGCCGGCGAGCACGCCCGTATCGGCCTGGACCTTGATGCCCTTGTCGACCGCCGGGATGTACTCCTTCGGGACCGAACCGCCGACGATCGCGTTCACGAACTCGATGCCCGAGTTCCGCTCGCGCGGCTCGAAGGTGATCTTGACCTCGGCGTACTGGCCCGAGCCGCCCGACTGCTTCTTGTGGGTGTAGGTCTCGGTGTGGCTCTTGGTGATCGTCTCGCGATAGGCCACCTGCGGCGCGCCGATGTTGCAGTCCACGCCGTACTCGCGGCGCAGGCGGTCGACGATGATCTCGAGGTGCAGCTCGCCCATGCCGGAGAGGATGGTCTGGCCGGTCTCCTGGTCGGTCTTCACGCGCAGCGAGGGGTCCTCGCCGGCCAGCTTCTGCAGGCCGAGCGTCATCTTCTCGACGGCTTCCTTGGTCTTCGGCTCGACCGAGATGTCGATGACCGGGACCGGGAAGGCCATGCGCTCGAGCACCACCGGATCCTCGGCGGAGGCCAGCGTGTCGCCCGTGCCGGTGTCCTTCAGGCCCACGAAGGCCGCGATGTCGCCGGCGATGACCTCCTTGATCTCTTCGCGCTTGTCGGCGTGCATCTGGAACATGCGGCCGATGCGCTCGCGATGGCCCTTGGTCGTGTTCATGACCATGTCGCCCTGGCGCAGCACGCCCGAGTAGACGCGCACGAAGGTCAGGTTGCCATACTTGTCGTTGATGATCTTGAAGGCGAGGCCGGCAAAGGGGCCGTCCGTCTTCACCGGGATGATGCGGCGGTCGGCCGTCTCGTCCTGGCCCTCTTCCGGGGCGACCTTGATGCCCTCGACGTCCACCGGGCTCGGCAGGTAGTCGATGACGGCGTCGAGCAGGGGCTGCACGCCCTTGTTCTTGAAGGCCGAGCCGCAGAGCACCGGGCGGAACTCGCCCGAGATCGTGCCCTTCTTGATGCAGCGCTTCAGCGTCTCGACGGACACGTCGCCCTTGTCGAAATATTCCTCCATCGCCGTCTCGTCGATGCCGACGGCAGTGTCGAGCAGGATCTGGCGGTACTCGGCGACCTTGTCGGCCAGGTCGGCCGGGATCGGAACCTCATGGTACTTGGCGCCGAGCTCGTCGCCCTCCCAGATCAGCGCCTTCATCTCGACGAGGTCGACCACGCCCTTGAGGCTGTCCTCGATGCCGATCGGCAGCTGCAGCGCGACCCAGTTGATGCCGAGCTTCTCGGTCAGGGTCGCGGCGGCCTTGTAGAAATCGGCGCCGGTGCGGTCGAGCTTGTTGATGAAGATGATGCGCGGCACGCGGTAGCGGTCGGCCAGGCGCCAGTTGGTCTCGGACTGCGGCTGCACGCCGGCCACGCCCTCGATGATGAAGATGGCGCCGTCGAGCACGCGCAGCGACCGGTTGACCTCGATGTTGAAGTCGATGTGGCCGGGCGTGTCGATGATGTTGATGCGGTTGTCGTTCCACATCGCCGTCACCGCCGCTGAGGTGATGGTGATGCCGCGCTCGCGCTCCTGCTCCATGTAGTCGGTCGTGGTGTTGCCGTCATGCACCTCGCCGATCCGGTGGCTCTTGCCGGTGTAGTAGAGGATGCGCTCGGTCGTCGTCGTCTTCCCCGCGTCGATATGCGCGGTGATGCCGATATTGCGAATCTTCTCGAGCGGTGAATGAGCCACGGTAGGCCTCCATGCGGCAAGGCAGGACAGCGCCTCTCGGCGCCGCCTGCCCAATCTCTTACGGTCAGGATATATACAGTGGGCCGGGAGATGCCCTCTCCCGCCGGAATTTGCAAGTCGTGAGGCGGGGGATGGCCCTGCGTCAGGCGCGGGGCGGGTGCTCCATGTGCCAGTCGACCCCGGCTTCGCCCGTCACGACGAAGCCCACGCGCTCCCAGAAGATCCGGGCAGGGCTGCCCTTCATGACCTCGATCCGCACGGGCAGGGCCGGCGAATCCGCCAGGAGCGCGGCCAGGACAGCGCGGCCGAGGCCCTGCCCTTGGGCCGAGGGCTCCAGGTAGAAGCTCGCGACCTCGACATGGCTGGCATGGGGGACGGCCTGGCAGCAGCCGAGGATGGCGCCGTCCCGCCGGATCATGCGCAGCCCGCCCTTGTCGAGGCTGGCGCGCATCCGGGCGGCACGGCGGGCCGGGTCCCAGCGGCCGATCCGTTCCAGGTCCTGGCGCAGGACCCGGATGGAGAGGTCGAGGAGGGCCGGAAGGTCCTCCTCGGTGGCGGGTACGAGCTGGAAGCTCAGTGCAGCCCGGCGCAGAACTTCTGGATGCGGGTGCAGGCGTCGGCCAGGGTCTCGTCGCTCAGCGCGTAGCTGATGCGGAAGTGGCCCGGGAACATGAAGGCCGAACCGTGCACCGCCGCCACGCCCTGCTCGTCCAGCAGGGCCAACACGAAGTCCTCGTCCGTCTCGATCTTCTTGCCACCGGCGCTGGTCTTGCCGAGGCAGGCGTTCAGCGAGGGGAAGACGTAGAAAGCGCCCTCGGGCGTGATGCAGTGCAGGCCGGGGGCCTCGTTCAGCATCTTCACCACCATGTCGCGGCGACGCTCGTAGACCACCCGCATCGCCTCGATGCTCTCCTGCGGGCCGTTCAACGCGGCGACGGCCGCGGCCTGGCTGATCGAGCTCGTGCTGCTGGTGGACTGGCTCTGCAGCTTGTCCATCGCCTTGGTCAGCGCCACGGGGGCGCCGGCGAAGCCGATGCGCCAGCCGGTCATCGCGAAGGCCTTGGAGCAGCCGTTCATGGTCAGCGTGCGGTCGTAGAGCTTCGGCTCCACCTCGGCGATGGTCGAGGCCTGGAAGCCGCCATAGACCAGCTTCTCGTAGATGTCGTCGGTGAAGACCCAGACGTTGGGGTGGCGCAGCAGCACCTCGGCCAGGCCCTTCAGCTCCTCCTTGGAGTAGGCGGCGCCCGTCGGGTTCGAGGGGTTGTTGAGGATCAGCCACTTGGTCTTCGGCGTGATCGCGGCCTCGAGCTGCTCGGGCGTCATCTTGAAGCCCTGGTTCTGGCCCGCGGCGACGATGACCGGCTTGCCGCCCGCCAGCGCCACGATGTCCGGGTAGGAGACCCAGCAGGGGGCGGGGATGATCGCCTCGTCGCCATCGTCGATCGTGGCGAGCATGGCGTTGAAGATCACCTGCTTGCCGCCGGTGGAGACGATGATCTGCTCCGGCTTGTAGTCCAGCCCGTGCTCGCGCTTGAAGTAGGCGGCGGCGGCCTTGCGGAGCGCAGGCGTGCCGGACACGTCGGTGTAGCGCGTCTCGCCGGCCTGGATGGCAGCGATGGCGGCGTCCTTGATGTGCTGCGGCGTCTCGAAATCCGGCTCGCCCTGGGACAGGCTGATGACGTCTTTCCCGGCCGCCTGCAGGGCCCGCGCCTTCGAGGAGATGGCGATGGTCTGGGAGGCGGAGATGCGGTTCAGACGTTCGGCGATCAGGGTCATGACGGTTCCTAGGGGAGTCGCGGGAATTTCGCGGCGGCGGACCCTAAGCTCCCCGGCCCGGCCGTTCAACCCGCGCGGCGGCGGAGCACCCATGCAAACCCGCTCAGCAGGCCGGCGACGGCGAGGAAGACCACGGCCAGGGCATTGGCCTCGGGCGTCATGCCCAGCCGCAGCTGGGAGAAGAGGTAGACCGGAAGCGTGGTGGCGCCGGGGCCGGAGACGAAGCTCGCCAGCACCACGTCGTCCAGCGAGAGGGTGAAGGCCAGCAGCCAGCCGGCGGCGAGGCTGGGCAGGATCAGCGGCAGGGTCACGGTGCGGAAGACGGCGAAGTGAGAGGCGCCGAGATCCGAGGCCGCCTCCTCCAGCGTGGGGTCGAGCGCCGCCAGCCGCGCCTGCACCAGCACGGCCACATAGGCCATGCCCAGCGAGGAATGGGCCAGCCAGACCGTCGTCGCGCCGCGCTGGACCGGCCAGCCGGTCAGGGCCTGGAGGCCGACGAAGAGCAGCAGCAGGGACAGGCCCGTCACCACCTCGGGCAGGACCAGGGGAGCGCCGGCCAGGGCGCCGAAGACAGGCCGCCCCGCGAAGGGACCGTGCCGCGCCAGCACCCAGCCCAGCGCCAGGCCCAGCAAGGTCGCGAGGCTCGCCGCGGCGGCGCCGATGCGCAGCGAGAGCCAGGCCGCCTCGACGATCCGCTGGTTTCGCGCCAACGCGCCGAACCAGCGGAGGGAGAAGCCGCCCCATTCGAAGGGGACCCGGCTGTCGGAGAAGGCATAGCCGGCCAGGAGCAGGATCGGCGCCCAGAGGAAGACCAGGCCGAGGACGAGGAGGAGCCGCCTCATTTCACCACCGAGAGCCGCTGGTAGAGCGCGATCGGGACCAGCAGCAGCGCGAGCAGGGCTGTCGAGAGCGCCGCGGCCGTCGGCCAGTCGCGCGTCTGAAAAAACTCGCCCCAGATGGAACGGCCGATGAGCATGGAATCCGGCGCGCCCAGCATCTCCGGGATCACCACCTCGCCGGCCGCCGGGATGAAAACGAGAAGAAAAGCCGCCGCGGCCGCCGGTGCCGCCAGGGGCAGGGTGACGGTGAGAAAGACCATCATCGGCCGGGCGCCCAGATCGGCGGCCGCTTCCTCCACGGCGAGGTCGCGCTTCGCCAGCGCGGCCGTCAGCGGCAGCACGGCGAAAGGCAGATAGGAATGCACCATACCGAGCAGCAGCGCGCCGTCGCTGTAGAGCAGTGGCAGGGGCTCGGCGATCACGCCCAGCCGCAGCAGCACGGCGTTGATCCAGCCGGTGTCGCGCAGCAGCCCGACCCAGGCGGTGAGGCGCAGCACGAAGCCGGTCCAGAAGGGCAGCAGCACCAGGGCCAGCAGCAGCGGCTGCCGGTCGAGCCGGGCGCTGGCGATTCCCAGCGCCATGGCGAAGCCCAGCACGAGGCAGAGCCCGGCCGTGACGGCGGCGAGCCGCAGGGAGCGCAGTAAGGTGTCGAGGTAGAAGCTGTCGGCGAGGATCAGGCCCCAGGCTTCCAGGCTGCCCTGCCAGCCGCCGCGGCCGATCGGCGGGATGACGGGCGGGACGCCCACATCCGGCGTGCCGAAGCCCATGCCGATCACGATGGCGAGCGGCGCTGCGACCAGCGCCAGCAGCGCCAGCCAGGCGATCCCGCGCGTCACGCGGCGAGCGGCGCCAGGGCGGCGGCGTCCCAGGCGAGGAGGATGCGGGCGCCGGCCGCCGGCAGGGGCGCACCGGCCGGCAGCACGACGCGCAGCAGCGGGCCGTCGGCGACCTGAGCCAGCAGCAGCGCGTCGCCGCCGCGGAAGGCGAGGTCGGTTACTGTCGCCGGCGTGCCGTTGGCCGCCGGGAGCGTGTCCACGAGGCGGATGCGCTCCGGCCGCAGCGCATAGGCCGGCGCCGGAACCTCGGCGCGCAGCGATAACGTGCCCGTCTCCAGCACATTCGCGGCGCCGAGAAATCGCGCGACCGAACGCGTCGCCGGCCGCTCGTAGAGCTCGCGCGGCGGCGCCACCTGGGCGATGCGGCCCTGCTCCAGCACCGCCACGCGGTCGGCCAGCGCCAGCGCTTCGGCCTGATCGTGCGTCACCATCACGAAGCTGGCGCCGAGCCGCCGCTGCAGGGCGCGCAGCTCCAGCCCGGTGCGCTCGCGCAGCCCGGAATCCAGCGCGGCGAGCGGCTCGTCCAGCAGGATCAGCGAGGGGCGCCGCGCCAGGGCGCGCGCCAGCGCCACGCGCTGCTGCTGCCCGCCGGAGAGCTGCCGCGGCCGGCGCGCCTCCATCCCACCGAGGCCGAGCAGCGCCACCAGCTCCGCCACCCGCGCGGCGATGGCCGCCCTCCCTTCGCCGGCCCGGCGCAGCCCGTAGGCGATGTTGTCGGCGACGCTGAGATGCGGGAACAGCGCATAGGACTGAAACATCATCGCGACGTCGCGGGCCGGCGGCGGCTGGAGCGTGATGTCGGCGCCATCAAGCAGCACGCGCCCCGCATCCGGGACCTCGAATCCCGCGACGACGCGCAGCAGCGTGGATTTTCCGGAGCCCGATCCGCCCAGCAGCGCGAAGAACTCACCCGCGCCGATCTCCAGGGAAAGATCATCCAGTGCCGTCACCGCGCCGAAGCGCCTGGTCACGCCCTCCAGCGAAAGCAGCGTCACCGGCCCGCCTTGAACCGCGCCCAGAGCCGCGCCCGCGCCCGCTCCCCCGCCTGCGCCGGCGTGCCCGCCACGAAGCTCCGCGCCAGCGCGGCCGCATCAGGGAAGATGCTGGGATCGTTCTGGATCTCCGGCGGCAGCAGCGCGCGCGAGGCCGGAACGGCATTCGGATAGCGCACCTGCCGCGTGATGCCCGCCATCACGTCGGGCTGCAGCAGGAAATTGATGAAGGCGTGCGCCGCGTCAGGATTGGGCGCGTCGGCCGGGATCGCCACCATGTCGAACCAGAGCTGCGCGCCCTCGCGCGGCATGACGTAGGTGACCTCATGCGTCCGCCGCGCCTCGCGCGCCCGGGCGCCTGCCTGGATCACGTCGCCTGAATAGGAGAAGGCGAGGCAGATCTCGCCCGCGGCCAGCGCGTCGATGATCGCCGGCGGCGAAGGGATGGAGCGGAGATAGGGTCGGATCGCCAGCAGCGCCCGCTGGGCCTGGTCCAGGTCGGCCTGGGCGGTGCTGTTCGGATCGGCGCCGACATGGCGCAGCACGGTGGGCAGCACGTCGATCGCGCTATCCATCACCGCGATGCCGCAGCGCGCGATCCGCCGCGCGTATTCGGGATTCAGCAGCAGCTGCAGGCTGTCCATCGGCGCGTCCGGCGCGACCTCGCGGATGCGCGCGGCGTTCATGCCGAGCCCGACCGTGCCCCAGAGGTAGATCACCCCGTGCCGGTTCCCCGGGTCCACGCCCGCGATGCGCGCCATCAGCGCCGGATCGAGATTGACCGCGTTGGGGATGCGCGCGATGTCGAGCGGCCGCAGCGCCCCCGCGCGCACCAGCCGGTTGAAGGCGGGCTCGCTGGTCGGCACCACGATGTCGTAGCCCGAGCGTCCGGCGGAGAGCTTGCCCTCCAGCGTCTCCAGCGTGTCGTAGACGTCGTAGCGGATGCGGATCCCCGTCTCGCGCTGGAAGCGCTCGATCGCATAGGGATCGATGTAGTCCGCCCAGTTGTAGATGTTCAGCACCGGCTGCTGCGCCCTCACGAGGAGAGGCGTGGCGAGCAGCAGCGCGAGGCTCAGCAGCAGGCGGCGCATGGGCGGTCTCCGGAGGCGCGTCCCTCCGGCTATGCGGCAGGACGGGCCGTTTCACAATATCGCTTTTGCGACATGCTTTTTTCTTGATGTTCCCATTTTGTTCTAATAGAACGGCGAGGCCAAGGGGCGAATTGCGCCCAGTGCTTTCCTGAGCGCTCCCCCTCCGGCCCCCCATCCCAGAACCTCCCTTCCCCGCTCTGCCCGCATCCCGCGCGGCCCAGGAGACGCACGCCCATGTCCTTCATCGCGACGGATCTCATGCCGCTGATCCAGACCGCCCGCTTCAACCTCTGGCACTACCGCAGCGCGGACCTCAAGGCGACGATCGTGACGCCCGGCTACTTCGCCGCCGCCGCCGCCCGCCTGCAGGCCGGCGATGTGATGATCGTGCAATCCTCCGATTCCATGGCGATCCTGCCGGTGCGCAGCAATGTCGGCATCGGCCCCGGCGTCACGCTCGACGGCGCGGTGACGCCCATCGCGCTGACCCGCACCGTCGCCCAGACGCTGCGCATGATCCAGGCGGCGAGCGCCGTGGTCGCCACCATCATCCTGGCGCCGCTCATGGCCGGCGTGATCATGGGCTCCGCCATCCCCGTCCAGGCGCAGGTGATCGGCCCCATCTCCGAGGTCGTGGTCACGCTGCGCAACGCGCAGAACCAGGTGATGCCGCCGGCGAAGACGGTGCTGGTCGACCAGGGCTACGTGACCACGACCCTGCCCACCCCCGCCGTCGGTAACGGCTACCGCATCCAGATCGAGGACAACGAGGACCGCGGCATCCTCGTTACCTCGCGCAGCTTCAACATCCTGCCGGACCTGCACCTGGTGCTGGTCGAGGGCGGGCCGAAGCTGCTGCAGGAGGACGGCGCCGCCCTCGCGCAGAACTGACCGCTCCGCCCCGACGCCCCAGCCCCCAGAGCCCCAACGGATGGAGCCCATGCCCGACCTCAAGATCAGCGAGCTGCCGGCCGCCACCGCGGTGGCCGACAGCGACCTCACGCCCTTCGTGCAGGTGACCCCCACCCCCACCACCAAGCGCGCCAGCCTCTCCCAGCTCCGCCGCGCCGTGCTGGCCGACCGCGGCGTGGACGTGCGCGACTTCGGCGCCGTCGGCGACGGCACGACCAACGACGCGCCGGCCATCCAGGCCGCCATCAACGCCCTCGGCGCGGCCGGCGGCACGGTGACCCTCGGCCCGCGCACCTACCGGCTGAACTCGGGCATCACGATTTCGAGCAACTCCGTCCGCCTGCAGGGCGCGGGCTTCGCCGAGGGCGGCAACCCCGGCGATGGGACCTGGCTCACGGTGGCGTCGACCGCCTTCACGCCCGTCACCTTCACGGGCGTCGCCTCGCGCGGCTCGGCGGTGAGCGACATCGCCGTCCGCCAGTCGCACGGCGCGGCGCAGAACGCCGCCTGGGCGCCCACCAACTACGACTACTTCTTCAAGGTGGTGGACTGCCTGGGCGGCGTGGACTTCGACAACGTGATGCTCTCCGGCATCAACAGGGGCATCTACTCGCGGAACTCCGGCCGCACGGATTTCCGGCGGATCCGCGGCCAGGTCTTCACCGCGGGTATCGAGATCGACGAGGCCTTCGACACCTGCCGGCTGATGAGCATCCACTTCTGGCCCTTCTGGTCGTCGAACGAGAACATCGCCCGCTGGCAACAGGCCAATGGAGACGCGATGATCTTCCGCCGGGTGGACGGCGTCTTCGTCGACCAGTCCTTCGTGCTCGGCTACCGCTCGATGTTCCGCTTCTCCTCCTCGGCGGCCGGCTACACGCAGAAGTTCAGCATCGGCCAGGCCTATGCGGATTTCGTGAAGTACGGCGTCTGGATCGAGGCCGCCGGCACCGATGGCCAGATCGATGCGATGACCACGCAGGGCGAGATCTACAACGGCCTCGGCGCGCCGCTTCCGGGCGCCATCGGCGTCTATGTGAACGCAGCCTCGACCCGCGTGCAGATCGGCACGCTGCGCGTCGACGACGCCGAGGACAATGCGATCCGCATCGAGCAGCATTCCAACCGAATCGACATCGGCGCGCTGCGCTGCGTGAACTACAACCAGCGCAACAACGGTGCGGCGGCCATCCACCTCGCGCACGCGGCCACGGGCGTGCCGAACCGCGTCAACCTCGGCAGCGCGCCGCTGCTGGAGACGGCGATCCCCGGGCCGCTCTTCAACGCCGGCAGCAACGGCTCGACCGGGCTCAATGCCCCGGCCGGCGAGGCCGCGCGGCCGGGACTCTCGGTGGGCGATACGATGACCGGGCTGTTCCGCCCCACCGGCACGGCCCTCTCCGCCGCCGCCAACGGCGTCGAGTTGCTGCGGGCCGACAGCGGCAAGCTCAGCCTCGGCGCGGAGCCGGGGCAGCACGGCCTCGAGGTGACGACGCCCGCCAACGCCGTGAACCGGCCCGAGGTGCTGGCCGCCGCGACCGGCTCGCCCGGCAGCGTCGGCTGGCGGGCCAGCGGCACGGACGCCAACATCTCCGCCGTGGTGGGGCATCCCAAGGGGACCGGCGCCGTGATCGCCCAATTCCCCGATGGCACCGCGGCCGGCGGCAATCAGCGCGGCGCGAACGCGGTGGACCTGCAGACCTCGCGCGGCACCGCGGTGCGTGTCGCGAGCGGCGCAACCAGCGTGGTTTCCGGCGGCACGAACAACCAAGCGTCCGGACTACGGTCATCCGTCGGCGGGGGCAGCGCGAATATCGCGACCGGCCAGACCTCCACCATACCCGGAGGCGACGGCAACGCCGCCTCCGGCCTGAGCAGCTCCGTCGGCGGAGGCGACGGTAATGCGGCATCGGGCGCCGTCTCGTGGATTCCCGGGGGCTCGCGCGCATCCACGCGAGGCTCGGCGGGCCGTGGCGCGTGGGGGTCCGGATTCTTCGCCAGTGCGGGCGATGCCCAGGCCGGGGAGTTCGTCCTCCGCGCGATCACGGCCGATGCGTCCCCGGCCCGCCTGACCGCCACCAACGCTGCGCCCGGCACCGACAACACCGTGAATCTGCCGAATGGCGGCACCTACATGCTTCGCCTCCTCGTCGTGGCGCAGCAGACCGGCGGCGGCGGCGGCACGGCCGGCGACTGCGCGGGCTGGGAGGTCACGGCGCTGGTCAGGCGCGGCGCCAGTGCCGCCGCGACCACGCTCGCCGGCAGCTCGGGCGGCAGCGTCGCGCCCACCCATGGCGACGCCGCGGCCGCCGCTTGGCGCATCGGCCTCACGGCCGACACGGCGAATGGCGGGCTCGCCGTCACTGCCACCGGCGAGGCGAGCAAGACGATCCGCTGGGTCGCCCGCGTGCTCTCCGTCGAAACCACGGCCTGATCCGAAGGAGCAAGACATGGCCTTCCTCAAACCCATCGAGATCAACGGGACCGGCGTCGTCGCCGCGTACTGGCGGCTCACCCACCTGCAGTTCGACCGCGTCGCCGGCGTCGTGGAGACGCAGCTGCACGGCTACCTCGACGAGGCGGCGCGGCGCGGCGGCAAGGCGCCGCTCCAGCGGCTCAACTTCCGCTTCGGGCAGGACGCGATGGACGACCCCGGCCGGCTCGCCATCGACGACCTCTATCGCGCGATCCGTGCCCAGCCGGCCGGACTCGACGCCGACGGCGGCGCCCTGCCCCCGGTCTTCGCCGCCGCCACCGACATCTGACCCCGCTTCACGCTCCAGCAGAAGGAACCACCCGATGAGCTCCCTCACCGATTACGCCAAGAACGTCCTCACCCGCGCGGTCTGCGGCCGCTCGCCCGTGCTGCCGAGCGCGGTCTACCTCGCGCTCGGCACCGGCGGCAGCGACCCGACCGGCATCGCCGGCGAGCCCGTGGGCAACGGCTATGCCCGCCAGCGCGTGACCTTCACCGGCACGGGCGTGCAGCAGAACGCCGAGGCGGTGCGCTTCACCTTCACGGCCGCGGCCGGCACCTACTCGCATATCGGCCTGTTCGACGCGGCCTCCAGCGGCAATGCGCTCACCTGGTCGGCGCTCAGCGCGCCGGTCTCGATCTCCGGTCCCGGCACGGTCACGATCAATCCCGGCGGGATGACGATGACCGGCGATTGACGCTTGGCTGCGCAACGGATTCACGCCTGCGGGCTCTTCGGCCCTACGGCGATCCGTTGCGGGCGACGGGCACGGAGATTGCTTGTAGGTTACGAACCTTCAGGGAAACGACCATGAACCGCCGCCAGCTCCTCGCCGCCGCCCCGCTGCTTGCCGCGCCAGCGGCGGCCCAGGCCCAACCCGCCTGGCCCGCCCGGCCGGTGCGCGTGGTGATCCCCTTCACGCCCGGCGGCGCCTCCGACCTCATGATGCGGCCCGTCGCCGAGCGGCTCGAGCGCGTGCTCGGCCAGCCCTTCGTCATCGACAACCGGGCCGGCGGCGGTGGCGCGGTGGGCCTGGGGGCCGCGGCCAGCGCCGCGCCCGACGGCTACACCTTCCTGCTGACCACGCCGGGCCCACTCGTGCTGCTGCCGCAGATGCAGGCGAACCTGCCTTACGACGCGGCACGCAGCTTCACATACGTCTCGCTGATGGGCGGCGCGCCCATCGTCTGCGCGGTCGCCGGCAACGCGCCGATCCAGGATCTCGCGGCCTACGCCGCGGCAGCGAAGCGCTCCCCGGATTCGGTGAGCTTCGGCTCCTCCGGCATCGGCTCCATGGGCCACCTGACCGGCGTGCTCTTCGGCATGGAGAGCGGCGCGCAGCTGCTGCACGCTCCCTTCCGCGGCGCCCCCGAGGCGCAGACCGCCGTGCTGAGCGGCAGCACCACCTCGCTGTGGGACACCGCGGCGGCCAATGTCGCCGCGATCCGCGCCGGCAACCTGAAGGGCCTCTGCGTCTCCTCGGCTCAGCGCGCGGCCATCCTGCCGGACGTGCCGACGGCGCGCGAGGCGGGCTTCCCCAACGTCGTGAGTCTGAACTGGTTCCTGCTCTGCGCGCCGGCCGGCACGCCGGCCCCCATCGTGGAACGCCTTTCCGCCGCGGTCACCGCGATCCTGGCCGAATCCGCGGTGCGCGAGCGGCTCGATTCCTACGCCTTCGTGGCGACGGAGGCGGTGCCACAGGCCGGCCTCGCCGACTGGGTCCGTGGCGAATACACGCGCTGGGGCCCGGTGGTGCGCGCCTCGGGCGCCGTGTGAGCGATCAGCGGGGTGAGCGGGCACCCCATTTGATCAGCCGGATGGCCGGAAAGACCCAGACAAATCCCGTAACGATGTAGTACAGGGCCTGTATCGCCCAATGCTGACGCACGAAGAAATCCCCGATCGCGACCACGATTCCGATATAGGCGATGAACCCGATGACGCCGATCAACAGCGCGATCTTGCCTCGTGACATGAGAGTGACAGAACCTTTTCGGACATCTTCGCAAGCGGCGCGAGGGGGAAGCTTGCGGGCGGTTGATCGGCGAGGCTAGTTTCGGCGTGGGACCATGCCTCGGCGCCTCCGCGCCGCCCGCCCCATGCGAAGAAAGCCGTGACCGAGCAAGAACTCAAGACCCACATCCGTGGCATCCCCGATTTCCCGAAGCCGGGGATCCTCTTCTACGACATCTCCACGCTGCTGCGGCACGGCCCGGCCTGGAAGGCCGCGATGGCCGCGATGGCGGCGCGCATCACCCCCTATCGGCCCGACCTGCTGGCCGGCATCGAGAGCCGCGGCTTCCTGCTGGCGGCGCCGCTCGCACTGGAGCTCGGCCTCGGCTTCATCATGCTGCGCAAGCCGCGCAAGCTGCCGGGCCGCACCGTCGGCTACGACTACGCGCTCGAATACGGCACGGACCGCATCGAGATGCAGGAGGACGCCGTGATCCCCGGTCAGCGGGTGGTGCTGCTGGATGACCTGCTCGCCACCGGCGGGACCATGTCCGCGGGCGTTTCGCTGCTGCAGGAGGCCGGCGCTGTGGTGCCGGCCGTGGCGGCGCTGATCGAGCTCACCTTCCTCGAAGGCCGCAAGCGGCTGGACGTGCCGGTCGAGACGCTGCTCGCCTACGACGACTGACGATGTGATGGACATGGGGCGGCGCCCCGGGCCAGTCTCGTGCCCAATCATCGGGAGCCGCTCCATGTCCGAGACCCTGACCGAGCGCAGCGTCGCGCGCGTGAACGATCTCTACAGCCGCTATGCCGCCGGTGACCGCGAGCCGCTCTATGCTGCGCTGACGCCGGACTCGCGATGGCTTTCCATCGGCGAGGACACCATACCCTGGGCGGGCGAGTATCGTGGCCGCGAGGGCGTCGAGACGTATTTCGCGCGCATCGAGGCCGAGGCGAAAGTCGTGGGCTACGAGGTCGAGCAGGTGATTGCGCAGGGCGAGTGGGTCGCGATCCTGGCCTGGGCCACGGTTCGCTACGAGGCCACCGGCAACATCTGCCGCTACGCCAAGGCGGATTTCGTGAAGCTCGACGGCGATCGGATCGCGGAGTTCCGCGAGTTCTACGACACGCAGCAGACCTGCCGGGACCGTGCCTGCAGCTAAAGCTGCTTCAGCGCCGCCGCGATCGCCTCCAGCTCCGCCACCACGCGCGCCAGCGCGTTCTCCTCCGGCGGCTCGCCCAGCGGCAGCTCGGGCTCGCCCTCGCCCAGCAGCCGCTGCACGCCCTTGATCGTATAGCCTTGCGTGTAGAGCAGGTCGGAGATGCGCTTCAGCAGCGCGAGGTCCTCCGGCCGGTAGTAGCGCCGGCCGCCGCCGCGCTTGAGCGGCTTGAGCTGCGGGAACTTCGTCTCCCAGAAGCGCAGCACGTGCTGCGGCACGTTGAGCTGGTCCGCGGCCTCGCTGATGGTCCGGAAGGCCTGCGCCGATTTGCGCGGCCGGGGCCGATCCTCTAGATCGGGCAGGCCACTCACGCGCCGTCGGCCTTCGCGTCCTCGGCTCCGATGCTCTCCCCGTTGATCCGGGCCTTGAGCACCTGGCTGGGCCGGAAGGTCAGCACGCGACGCGGGAGGATGGGGACTTCCACGCCGGTCTTGGGGTTGCGGCCGATCCGCTGCCCCTTCTGCCGAATGAGAAAGGTGCCGAAGCCGGAAATCTTCACGGACTCGCCCGTCTCCAGCACGCTGGCGACGCGTTCGAGCACCGCCTCCAGCAGGGCGGCGGACTCGTTCCGGGACAGTCCGACCGCCGCATAGATGGCTTCGGCGAGCCCCGAGCGCGTCAACGTCTCCATGGCGTTGGTCTACCCTGCAAGTGCTTGAAGCGGCAGGAAAGCCGGTAAGCGACCCCCACGTCAACCATGTTTCTTGGTCGACCCCGGGGCGCGGGCGCGCCAGGGCTGTCCGCCCGCAGGGAAGCCATTCCCGTTCATTGAAAATTCACCAGGGGGGTGCCAGGAAGCGGCAGGCCCCAGGAAGGAGTCACGACCGAAATGAGCCTGTTCCATCGGAGCCTCGTCGCTTCCCTGCCTGTCTCGATGGGCCTCGCCCTCGCCGCCTTCCTGGCGATCGCCTCGTCTCCCACCCCGGCCCGCGCCGGAACCGCCTGCCCCGACATCCTCCTGGGCGACAGCCTGGCCGTGGGCATGGGCCCCTATGCGCGGGCGCTCGGCTTCGAGGTGATCGCGCAGGGAGGCGCCGCCCTCAACTGGCTGCGCGCGCAGGAGCCGCGCTGCGCCCGCCGGCTGATCCTGGTCTTCGGCACCAACGACCTGCGCGGCATGAGCGCCGCGGAGGCCCAGGCCTACCCCGCGCGCATCGCCGAGATCATGGCCAAATGGGATGCGGAGCAGGTGATCTGGGCCACGCCCGGCTGCTTCTCGCAGGACGACCAGCTGGAGCGCGGCAGCCTCGCGCTGGACCGCGTGCTCGCCCAGCTGCGGCGGCAGGCCTCGGACCAGCTGCGCGACCTGCCCGCGATCAATTCCGGCCGCCAGTCGCGCTGCAGCTTTCCCTCGCGCGACGGCATCCACCCCTCGACGGGCACCGCCTACCAGGCCTGGTGGGCCGGCCTCGCCGAGATCCTCGGGCGCCATTCCCTCGCCGGCGCCTGATCAGCGCCCTATGGCGAGCGCCTCCCGCACCGCGGCCAGTGCCTGCGGGATGCCGACCGTGGAAAGGGCATCGTTCCAGGCTTCCGCCACGGCGATGAGCGTCTCCGTCCCGGGCGCGACGGGCAGGCCGTAGGCCGCGTCCACGATCGCCTCGGAGCGGCCGGCCAGCAGGATCAGCCAGACGATGCCGAGCGCCAGCACCGCGGCGCGCCAGTTCATGGTCGTGGTGGCCGGCGAGAAGTCGTCGGGGACGCCACGCCGGGGCTCGGTGCCGGGAGGGTTCAGCCAGGGTTGCTGCATCCTGTCCTCCTCAGAACTGGAAGTAGATGAAGGGTGCCACGCCCTCGGGCCCGGCCAGCAGGATCGCGACCAGCGCGAGGCCCAGCGCCGCGCCCAACACCGCCGGCGGCAGCGGCCGCAGCCGATCCTCGACGCGCTCGCGAAGGTCCGACGGCAGGAAGTGGATCGCCAGGCCCAGCGCCGCCAGCGCCGCGAGACGCCAGGTGACGGCCTCGCTCGGCAGCCCGTCGCCGAGACCGGCCGCCAGCGAAGCCACGGTGCCGAGATCCGGCGCGCGAAAGAGCACGAAGGCCAGCATCACCACGTGGAAGGTGATCAGCCAGCGCAGGAAGACGGCGCCTTTCGTCCGCGGCAGCGCCCGCCCGCCCAGCGCGCGCTCGACCGCCAGCGCCACGCCGTGGATCGCGCCCCACAGCAGAAAGGTCCAGTTGGCGCCGTGCCAGATGCCGCCGAGGACCATGGTCGCCATCAGGTTGAAGCGCGTCCGCGCCTCGCCCCGGCGGTTGCCGCCCAGCGCGCGGATGTAGAGGTAGTCGCGCAGCCAGGTGGAGAGCGAGATGTGCCAGCGCCGCCAGAACTCGGAGAGCGAGACGGCGCGGAAGGGCTGGTCGAAATTCTTGGGAAAATGGAAGCCGAGCAGCGCCGCGAAGCCGATCGCCATGTCGGAATAGGCGGAGAAGTCGCAGAAGATCTGGATCGTGTAGCCGTAGCTGGCGAGCACGATATCCCCCGCGCCATAGGCTGTCGGATCGCGGAAGACGGGATCGACGATGCCGGTCGCGAGCTCGTTCGCGATGACCATCTTCTTGAACAGCCCGCCCAGGATGAGGATTCCCGCCATCGCGACCGGGATGCGGTAGCGGTCCGGCGGTACGGCGAGCTGCGGCAGGAAATGCGCGGCGCGCACGATCGGCCCCGCCGCCAGGTGCGGGAAGAAGGTCAGGTAGACCAGCACGTTCAGCGGGTTGGTCTCGACCTCGGCATCGCCGGCGTAGACGTCGACCATATAGGAGATGGCCTGGAAGCAGTAGAAGGAGATGCCGATGGGCAGCACGATGTCGAGCAGCGGCGCGGGAAAACCCAGCCGCGCGACGATCTCCTGCAGGAAGAAGTTCGTGTACTTGAAGTAGAAGAGCCAGCCGAGCGCACCGGCCACGCCGACCCAAAGCGCGGGACGCGACCGCCCCTTCGCGGCGATCAGCCCGACACCCCAGGTCCAGAGCCCGACCGCGATCAGCGCCGCGCAGAACTCCACGCTCCAGAAGGCGTAGAAGACCAGGTTCGCCGCCAGCAGAAACCAGCGGTCCAGCGACGGCCGGACGCGCACCAGCGTCCAGTGCACCAGGAAGACGGCCGCGAAGAAGATCGCGAAGATGCCGGTCGGGAAAAGCACCGGTCAGGCGTTGGAGCTGCGCGAGCCGAGCCCCGTGCCGCGCAGGATGTGCGCATGCAGCTTCTCGGCGGTGAGGCGATAGCCGTCCGGCGTGAAATGCACGAAGTCGCCGCGCATCAGCGGCGCCTCGCCGCTCGCCAGGGCCTGCAGGCGGCAGGTGCTGTGCGTCACCTCCGCGCTCCAGTCGAAGAAGCCCACGCGCTGGCTCTGCGCGACGGCGCGCTGCACGGCGCGGACGCGCGCGAGCGCCACCAGCGGCGTGGCGGCCGCGCAGCCCGTCGGTTGGCGTTGGGGCACGAGGCGGCGGCCGCGCCGGATGGGCGGCAGGCGCACCGGCCGGCCCGCATCGGGCACGCCCATCAATAGGATGCCGCTGCGCGGCAGGATCTGGCGCAGCCGCTGGATCTGGCGCGTCAGCGCGGCGGCATAGGCCTCGCCGTCGAAATCCGGGTCGGTCGCCTCGTTGGTGCCGAATTCCAGGATGAGCAGCGCCGGCGGCTTGGCCGTGAGCTCGCGCCGGAGGATGTCGGGGTCGCGGTTATCCAGCGTGGACAGCGTCGCGCTGTTGATGCCGAAGGCCTCCACCAGCACGCCGCGGCCGCGCCGGTCCAGGCCCCAGCCCAGCAGCTCCACCTGGCCGTCGCCGACCAACTCGATCGCGATCTCGCGGCTGGCCGGCGGCACGTCGAGGAACATCGGCCGGAACTCGGGTCGCGCCGATTTGAGCGTCGCGGGCCCGATCCAGTTGCCGTCCACGCGGAGCCGAAAGCTGCCGGATTCGGGGCCCGCCAGCATGGAAAGGTGCACGCGGTCGAAGCCCTCGAGCTCGTCGGAGCGCAGCGTGATGAGGTCGCCTGCGCCGGAGCCGCTCAGCCGGTAGCCGGTGAGTCCGAAGGGGCCCGGCGAGGAGGCGCGCAGCGCATTGCGCGCCGTCCATTCGCCGGTCTGGCCGAGCGTGACCGCGGAAGGGTTGAAGTAGCGCTGCGAGCGCCCCGGCGAGAGCCGCCCCACGCCGATGGCGCCGAAGCGCGACTGGAAGAGCCCGCGCAGGTGCTCGACCATGACAGGGCCGGCCGTGTGGCTGTCCCCCATGATCATCACGAGCGCGCGCGCGTCGCGGTCGCCGCGCTGGATGCTGCGCAGCGCGGCGCCCAGCGGCGCGAAGGAATCCCCGCCTGCGCTGACTGGCAGCACGGCATCGAGTCCCGGGTCCGGCGCGGACTGCGCGACGAAGATCGGGTCCTGCGACGGCGGCAGATCCTCGGGCCCGCGCGGGGCGGCTCCGCCGCCCTGGCAGCCGGCGAGACCGGCGCTCATGGCCCCGGTCATGACAGAGAAAAAACCTCGGCGATTCAGCATTTCATAAGGCTCGGCACTTCATCATGGCCATGCCCGTGATATAGCTGGCTCTTGCAACTCTGTCCCCTCTCGGAGAACGCGGCGTGGCCGTCGGTGTCGATGAATTCCTGATCTCCCGCCGACGTCTCATCCACGGTGCCATGATGCTGCTCGCCTCGGCCGGCGCGGCGCTGGCACAGCCCTTGCCGGCCCAGCCGGCCGTCGAGCGCACGCCGCCCGAGCAGGTGAGAATCCTCTTCTGCGGCGATTCCCTGGCACAGGGGATGTTCCTGTCCCTCAACGGCGTGCTGCGCCGGCGCGAGAACCTTCGCCTCGTCAACGGGACGCTGCACGCCACCGGCGTGACCCGCAGCGATGAGCACGACTGGCCGACGGCCGCGCGCGATCTCGTGGCGCGGAACCGTCCCAACCTCGTCATCTTCTGGATCGGCGCCAACGACTTCCGTCCCCTCGTCGTGCGCGAGCAGCGGATGCGCTTCGCCTTCGGCACCCAGGGCTTTGCGGATGGCTACGGCCGCCGCGTGACCGAGATGGTGACGCCGGCCATCACCTCCGGCGCGCGGGTGGTGTGGTTCGGGCTGCCCAACATGCGCAATGCGCAGTTCGCCGACGCGGCCCGGCAGCTCAACGAGATCCAGCAGAATGCGGTGGTCGCGGCCGGCGGCGTCTGGATCCCCACCTGGGACGCGACGAGCGACCCGCAGGGCCGCTTCATGCCGAGCGTGACGCTGGACCGCGGCGCACGGACCTTCCGTGCGGAGGACGGCGTGCACTTCACCGACTGGGGCTACCGGCGCATCGCGTCGCTCTTCTTCGACGACGTGGATCACTTCTTCCCGGAGCTGGCGCCGGGGCTGGGGCGACTCAGCGATACCTGATTTTGCCCTCAGACGCCGGGCGGCGGCTCCGCCGCCTTGGCTTCGCCGCGCAACTGACGCGCCGGGCAGCATGGTCAGTTGAGCGGCGCCGGCCGCTCTGGGGCCGGATTCGTTGTGCGCATTTCCCTTCGCACGAGCGCACCGCTTTCAGTCCAGCTTGATCCCCGCCTCGCGCACCACCGGCCCCCAGACCCGCGCGAAATCCGTGTGGACCTGCTGGTATTCCGCCGTCGAGACCGGGCGCGGCAGCGGGTAGAGCCCGGCCGCCACCAGCCGCCGTCCCGTGTCCGGATCGGCCAGCACGCGCTGCACCGCGGCGTGCATCTCCGCCACCACCGGCACCGGCATCCCCTTCGGCCCCGAGATTCCCGTCCAGGACGACACCGTCAGCTGCGGCATGCCGAACGAGGCGTAGGTCGGCACGCCCGGCGCGGCCGCGAAGGGCTCGGGCGTCGAGATGGCCAGCGCCCGCACCTGCCCGGCCTCGATGGCGCCGGTCGTGCCAGCCATGGGCGTCAGCAGGCAGTCCACCTCGCCGGCGATCGTCGCCTGGAGCGCCGGGCCCGTGCCGCGATAGGGCACATGGACCATGCGCATCCGGCCGACGCGCGCCATCATCTCGCCCTGCAGGTGCTGGAGGCCGGCGACACCCGTGGTGCCGAAGGTGATCCCGTCCGGCTTGGTGCGCGCGGCGTTCAGCAGTGCGGGGAAGTCGGCATAGGGACTGTTCGCGGGCACCAGCAGGATGGTCGGCGTGTCGGCGACCATGGCGATGTGCGTGAAATCCTTGTCGCCGTCGTAGGGCGGCGTCACCGCGGCGAGCGGCACGATCCCGTGCGGCGAGGTGTTGGAGATGCCGATCACGCTGCCATCGGCCGGCGCGCGCATCAGCACCACCGAGCCCACGGAGCCGCTCGCGCCCGGCCGGTTCTCGATGACCACGGTACGCCCGAGCGCCGCCGAGAATCCCGGCTGCACGATCCGCGCCGTCACGTCCGAGGCGCCGCCCGGGGCGAAGGGCACGATCATCCGGATGGTGGAGGCGCCCTGCGCCCGGACGATTTGCGGCGCGGCAAGGCAGGCGGTGCCGAGAAGCAGGGCAGAACGACGGCGCATGGGAGATCCTGGGACGGTTCAGCGGTGACGCAGCAAGTCCCGCGCCACGTCATCCCGGACCGGACGCCGCCTCCAGCAGCGCCACGACCATCGCGTTCACCGGCGTGTCGATACCGTGCCGCCGGCCGATGCGGACCACGGCGCCGTTGCGGGCGTCGGTCTCCAGCCGGCGCCCGGCCAGCCGGTCCGCAAGCAGGGAGTTGATCGAGTCCGGCGGGCCGCTCCGGGTGCCGGCCAGGACCTCCTCCGGCAGCGAATCCTCCAGCACCGCGCCCTCGGCCCGCCCGACCGCAAGGCATTCCCGCATGAGCGCCAGCATGATCCCGCCGATCGCCTCGTCGCGCGCGATCCCGGCAGGCTTCAGGGTCAGCGCCGACACCGCGCCGGCGCTGTTCACGACGAGCTTGCGCCAGGCCTGCGTGCGGAAATCGGCCGAGGTCGAGACGTCCAGCCCTACCCCCTCGAACAGCGCCACGAAGGCGTCGCCGGCCGGGCCGGCCGGCACGGCAAGCGTGCCGCGACGGCGCTGACGCACATGGCCCGGCGCCAGCCGCTCCGCCGGCAGGTCCACGATCACGGGAAGCAGCGCCTCGGCGGCGATATGGGCGGCGAAGCGCTCGCGATGCTCGACGCCGTTCTGCAGGATCGCCACGCGAGTCCCGACGCCGACGAGACCAGGCAGCCAAGCGGCCACGCCCTCCGTGTCATAGGCCTTGGCGGCGACCAGCACCCAATCCACCGGCCGCGCCTCGGTCGGCGCGAGCAGCACGCGCGGAGCGGCGGAGATCACCCCCTCGGGGGCGTCGATTCGCAGATGGTCGAAGGGCGTCCGGGTGCAGACGGCGACACGGTTGTCCGGATTCTGCGCGAGGCGCGCCGCCACCGTCGCGCCGATCGCACCTGGGCCGATGAGGGCAATGTTGGGCATGGATGCCAGACTGCACCCTTCCCAGGGTGCGGCAAAATCCGGCGGTGGCGCTGCGTTGCTACTTTTGATTCCGATGAAGACTGATCGGAGGTCCGGGAAACCGGAAAGAGCCGCCGGTCAGAAGCGAACCAGCGCCGCGCCCCAGGTCAGCCCGCCGCCGATCGCCTCGAGCAGCACCAGGTCACCCCGGCGGATGCGCCCGTCGCAGACCGCCTCGGCCAGCGCCAGCGGCACCGAGGCGGCCGAGGTGTTGGCGTGCCGGTCCACCGTCTTCACCACGCGATCCGGCGAAAGGCCGAGCTTGCGGCCCATCGCGTCGATGATGCGGATGTTCGCCTGGTGCGGCACCAGCCAGTTCACGTCGCCCTTGTCGAGCTGGTTGGCCACCAGCGCCTCGTCCACCGCGGAGGAGAGCTTGTTCACGGCCTGCCGGAACACCTCCTTGCCCGCCATGCGCAGCGGCCCCGTCGTGCCCTCGACATAGAGGATTCCCGCCTGGGTGCCGTCCGCATGCAGGTGCGTCGAGAGCACGCCGCGGTTGCTGCCCTCCTCGGCGCGCAGCAGCACGGCGCCCGCGCCGTCGCCGAAGAGCACGCAGGTGGCGCGGTCCGTCCAGTCGAGGATGCGCGAATAGACCTCGGTACCGACGACCAGCACGCAGCGCGCCTGTCCCGCGCGGATCATCGCGTCGGCCACCGCGAGCGCATAGATGAACCCCGTGCAGGCGGCCGAGATGTCGAAGGCGAAGCCCTTGGTGATGCCGAGCGCCGCCTGGATATGCGCCCCCGTCGAGGGAAAGGCGTTGTCCGGCGTGGAGGTCGCGCAGATGACCGCATCCACCTCGGAGGCCTCGGTGCCGGCCTGCGCCAGGGCCCGGCGCGCGGCCTCGGCGCCCATCGAGGTCGCGCTGTCGTCGGGACCGGCAAGGTGGCGCTGGCGGATGCCGCTGCGCTCGCGGATCCATTCGTCGCTGGTGTCCAGGCCGAACCTCTCCGCAAGCGCCTCGTTGTCGAGGACGTTCGCGGGAAGATATCCGCCGCAGCCGGCGATCACGGAGCGAAGAGACAAGGCTGGTCAGTCCTGCTGAGCGGCGAGCGGGGGAACGGCGACGGCGGCCGGGCTCGCGGCGAGGCGCGAGAGGCTCTCGCGGATGGTCTGGGTGAAGCCGTGCGTCACCATGTCCATGGCGACGTCGACGGCGTGGGCGAAGCCGGTCGCGTCGGTGCCGCCATGCGACTTCACGACGACGCCGTTGAGGCCGAGCAGGATGGCGCCGTTGTAGCGGCGCGGGTCCATCCACTCGCGCAGCCGCTCCAGCGCCGGGCGCGCGAGCAGGTAGCCCATCCGCGCCGGGATGGTGGAGGTGAAGACCTGCTTCAGCAGGTCGCGCATCAGCTTGTAGACGCCCTCGCCCGTCTTGAGCGCAACGTTGCCGGTGAAGCCGTCGGTCACGACGACGTCGACGGTGCCGGCGGAGATGTCGTGGCCCTCGACAAACCCATGGAAATTCAGCCCGGCATGGCTGTCACGCAGCACGTCGGCTGCTTCACGCACGCGGTCGTCGCCCTTCAGCTCCTCGGAGCCGACGTTGAGCAGGCCGATGGTGGGGCTGGGCAGGCCGAGCACGGCACGCGCGAAGGCGTCGCCCATGATGGCGAACTCGACCAGGTTGCGCGCGTCGCACTGCACGTTGGCGCCGAGGTCGAGCATGACCACGTCGCCGCGCAGCGAGGGCGCGATGGCGGCCAGCGCCGGCCGGCTGATCTCCGGCATGGTCTTGATGACGATCTTGGCCAGCGCCATCAGCGCGCCGGTGTTGCCGGCGGAGACGACGCCCGCGGCCTCGCCGCAGGCCACCGCGTCGATGGCCAGGCGCATGGAGGACTTGCGGCCCTGGCGCAGCGCCTGGGTCGGCTTCATGTCGCCGGGGATGGCGTCCGGCGCGTGGCGGACGACGCAGAGCTTCGCCGCGCGCGGCCGGCGCGCGAGCGCCTCCCGCAGGCGCGCCTCATCGCCCAGCAGCAGGAACTGCGCCTGGGGATGCCGCTCGGCGGCAAGCTCGAGTCCGTCGAGGACACTGTCCGGCGCGTGATCCCCGCCCATCGCGTCGATGGCCAGGGAAAACCGGCGGAGGCTCCCGTCGGCGGGCGCCGCCATGTTCACCGACGGATACTCACCGTCTGGGGCGCCCGCTGCCCGTCACGTCAGGCGCGGACCACGCCCTTCAGCGCATCGGCAGCCGCGACCTCACGGCCGTCGTAATGGCCGCAGGCGGAGCAGACATGGTGCGGGCGCTTCAGCTCGCCGCAGTTGGAGCACTCCAGATGCGCTTCCTTGGCGACCGCGTGGTGGCTGCGGCGCATGCCCATGCGGGAGGGCGAGACTTTTTTCTTAGGGACGGCCATGGAGCCAGCCTTTCAACTCGGATTCACGGGGCGCTCTGCCCAAGCGGGGGCCACCGCGGCGGGCGTGCAACGGCAGAGAGGGGGGCGCTTAGCACCCATCCTCCCCGCCGCGCAACCGTCAGGGGCGCTTGAGCTTCAACAGGGCCGCAAAGGGGCCATGCGCGCCCTGGTCCCCGAGTCCCGCCGGGAGCTCGGCGCCGGGCGCGCGGGGATAGGGATCGATGGCCAGCGAAAGCTGCTGCGCCAGGGCCTCGCCCAGGTCGGCGGCGCCCTGCTCGCTCTCGATATCGTCCGGATCCTCCTCGCCGTCGGAGGGCTCCATGCCCTCCGGCAGCAGGCGCCAGGCGACCTCCTCCGCGACCGACTGACGCACGGGGACGAGGGTGACGCCGCATTCCTGGTCGAGCTCGGCCGTCATACGGCCGGTGACCCGGATCGCGCCCTCGGCATCCGGCACGAGGTGCAGTTCGGCCACGAGGGCGTGCAGCGCCAGCAGGCCGAGTCGGCGGGCCAGGGCCTCGCGCTCGGCCGGGCCCGCCTCCAGCCGGAGGTCGCGGCCGGCGGCCGGCACCTGGGCCAGGGGCAACCGATGGCTGAATTCGGGATTCATGTGAAATGCACCTTTCCCTCGAGCAGGGCGGCGACCGGCTGGCCGGCGATGACCCCGTCGGCCCGGATCGCCTGTTGGGCCAGGGCCTCCGGCGCGCCGTCCGGGGCCGGCTCCTTCACCCAGACATTGCGCGCCAGCGCGGCGGCGAGCCCGGCCTCGTCGCCGGCGGCCAGCGCCTCGGCATAGGCCTGCGCCCGGCCATGAAAGCCTTCCCAGAGCATCTTCACGCGCTTGCCGACGCTGAGGTCGCCGATGCCCATCTCGCGCAGGTTCACGTCCATGTCGGCGAACATGGCATCGAAGACCGCCTGGGCCAGCTCGTCGGCGGTCCGGTCGCCTTCGATGCGCAGACGGCGGATGAGGAGCGCCACATGCAGCGCCACCAGCTCGAAGCGCCCGGCCGCGGTGTCGGGCACGCCGACCTCCGCATAGAAGCGGGGCTCGCGCGCCGCCGTCACCGCGGCGCCATAGAGGAGGAAGCCGGTCCTTTCATGGCGGGGGCGGCGGAAGAGGCCGAAGAGGCCCATGATGGGAGGGTTCCTGGAAGGGCGGTCGAAGCGCGCATTGACCGCAACGGCCGGGTGTCGTTAATCCGGCACATGGCCCGACAAACCGCCCCGGTCAACATCCGCAAGCCCCTCCTGGCCGCGCTGCTCCTGGCCGCGCCGGCGCTGGCCGGGTGCGCCTACCTGCCCCCTGCGCCGGAGCGGCCACGCAACGTCTTCTCGACGCCGATCGTCCCCCGCGGCCACGCCGTGTCCGAGGAGCAGATCCAGCAGATCACGCCCGGCGTCACCACGCGTTCCGACGTGCAGGCCCTGCTCGGCAGCCCGAGCCAGACCAGCACCTTCACGGACGACAACTGGTACTACTTCAGCAGCCAGACGCAGCTGCGCCCGGCCCGGACGTTGGCGGTGCGCAACCAGCGCGTGCTGGCGATCGCCTTCAACTCGCAGGGCACCGTCACCGGCGTGCGGGAGATCGGCCAGGCCGACATGCCGAGCGTGAGCTTCGTCAGCCGGGAGACGCCGACGCCGGGCAACGACCGCAGCATCCTGCAGGCGCTCTTCGGCAATATCGGCCGCTTCAACGCCGCGCCGACCGGCGGCTCGGGTGGCGATATCGTGCCGACGGGCGGTCCCATGCCCAACACGGGACGGTAATCAGCTCTTCATGGCCTCTTCGGGGGCAAGCGGATTGATTTCTGCGGCTTTTGCTCCAAACTGGAGGTTTCTCCCCGCATTGTGCGAGGAGAGGACTCCAGAGGAGCGCTGAAGCGTGATCCCCGCCCTGATGCCGACCTACAACCGTGCCGACCTCGCTTTCGAGCGGGGCGAAGGCGCCTATGTGTGGACGGAAGACGGGCGACGATTCCTCGACTTCGGCTCCGGCATCGCCACCACCTCGCTCGGCCACGCGCATCCGCACCTGGTGCAGGCCATCGCCGAGCAGGCGGGCAAGGTCATGCATGTGAGCAACCTCTACCGGGTGCCGCAGGCCGAGAAGCTGGCAGCCCGGCACGTGGCGGCCTCCTTTGCCGACTCCGTCTTCTTCTGCAACTCGGGCGCCGAGGCGAACGAGGGCATGGTGAAGGCGGTCCGCAAGTATCATGCGGAGAACGGCCATCCCGAGAAGTTCCGGATGATCTGCTTCGAGGGCGCCTTCCACGGCCGCACCCTCGCGATGCTGAGCGCCACGGGCAACGAGAAGTACCTGGCCGGCTTCGGTCCGCCGGTGGAGGGCTTCGACCACGTGCCCTTCGGCAACATGAACGCCGTGCGCGACGCCATCACGCCCGCGACCGGCGGCATCATGATCGAGCCCATCCAGGGCGAGGGCGGCGTGCGTCCGGCGGACCTCCGCTTCCTGCGCGAGCTGCGCGCCGTCTGCGACGAGTTCGGCCTGCTGCTGGCGCTGGACGAGGTGCAGACCGGCATGGGCCGCTCGGGAAAGCTCTGGGCGCATGAATGGGCCGGCATCGAGCCGGACGTCATCTCTTCGGCCAAGGGCATCGGCGGCGGCTTTCCGCTCGGTGCGGTGCTGGCCAAGGAGAAGGTGGCCAAGCACCTGAAGCCCGGCACGCACGGCACCACCTATGGCGGCGGACCGCTGGCCTGCGCGGCCGGCAATGCCGTGCTGGACGTGATCCTGGGGGACGGCTTCCTCGCCCGGGTGGACCATGTGGCGCGCTATCTCTGGAACGGGATGGTGGCGCTGGCCGAGCGGCATCCGCATGTCGTCGAGAAGGTGCAGGGCGCAGGGCTGCTGGTCGGCCTCAAGCTGCTGCCCGAGGTGTCGAACGGCGAGATGCAGGCGGCCTGCGTGGCCGAGGGGCTGCTCACCGTCGCCGCGGGCATGAACGTGCTGCGGGTCGCCCCGCCGCTCATCATCACCGAGGCCGAGGTGGACGAGGCGCTGGCCGCGATCGACCGCGCGTGCACGAAGCTCACGCCCGCCAAGTCGCCGGCGCTCGCCAAGTGAGCGCCGTGCTGAAGCCCATCGAGACGAGTGGCGCGCCGCGCCACTTCCTCGAGCTCATGGATCATGACGCGCTGACGCTGCGCCGCATGCTCGACCTCGGCTCCCGCGCCAAACGCGGCGAGGTCGGGGGCAAGCCACTGGCGGGCAAGCACATCGCCATGATCTTCGAGAAGCCCTCGACGCGCACGCGCGTCAGCTTCGAGGTCGGCATCCGCCAGCTCGGCGGCGAGGTCGTGACGCTGGCGGGCAAGGACACGCAACTGGGACGCGGCGAGACGCCGGCCGATACGGCGCGCGTGCTGTCCCGCTACGTGGATGCGATCATCCTGCGCACCGACCGCGTCTCCAAGATGCGGGAGCTGGCGGAATTCGCGACGGTGCCGGTCATCAACGGCCTCACCGACGTGTCGCACCCCTGCCAGCTCATGGCCGACGTGATGACCTTCGAGGAGCATCGCGGGCCGATCGCCGGCCAGACGGTGGCCTGGACGGGCGACGGCAACAACGTCGCCCAGAGCTTCATCCAGGCGGCGGCGCGCTTCGACTTCACGCTGAACGTGGCGACGCCGCCCGAGCTGCGGCCGGAGCCGGAGCTGCTCGCCTGGGCCCGGGCGCAGGGCGCGCGCGTGGAGCTGACCAGCAGCCCGCAGGAGGCGGTGCGCAACGCGCGCTGCGTCGTGACCGACACCTGGGTCTCGATGAGCGACGACAAGACCAGCGCGCGCCAGCGGCACAACCTGCTGGCGCCCTACCAGGTAAACGCGGCGTTGCTGAAGCATGCGGCGCCCGACGCCATCGTGATGCACTGCCTGCCGGCGCATCGCGGCGAGGAGATCACCGACGAGGTGATCGACGGACCGCAGAGCGTGGTCTTCGATGAGGCGGAGAACCGGCTGCATGCACAGAAGGGCGTGCTGCTCTGGGCGCTGGGACTGGCGTGATTTACTTTCGCGGTCGGAATGCAGAACGTGGCCTGATCGCGCCGAGATATTGAAAATGCCGACTCAACTGCTTCAAGAAAAAAATCGGGAAATACAAATACTTCGAGCGATCGCCATTATTTTTGTATTGCTTCAGCACGCGGTACATTATCTACCCTCACCGCCCTGGTTTGTACGCTTTATGCAGGGCGGTCATTTCTGGACAGGGGTAGATCTATTTTTTGGAATTTCTGGATTTGTCATAGCGAAATCAATTCTTGGAAAATCTGATCGAATCGCTGAATTCAAACTGACGTTCAAAGATACCTGTATATTTTGGATCAAGCGCTTTTTTCGGATTATCCCGGCCGCTTGGCTTTGGGCTCTTCTGGTCTTGGCCATCAGCCCATTCATTATCAAGACGCCGGCGATGCAGCCCCAGCTCGTGCTGCCGGGCGCGCTCGCCGCCATGTTCGGCTACGCGAATTTCTACATGGCGAGCTGCGTGGCCAATCAGGCCTATGAACTCACCTGTGCCAATCCCTACGCCAATTCTATCTATTGGAGCCTCTCCAGGGAAGAGCAGTTCTATCTCATCCTCTCGGTGCTGTTCCTGTTCCTGAGATTTCGATTCATCCTGCTCATCGGTCTCGCAGGGGCCCTCGCCTTCGCCTTTGTGCCCAAGCCCGTGCATTCCCTGGCCTGGCACCTGCGGTTCGATGGGCTCTATCTCGGGGTCGCCTGCTATGCCCTCACCCGGACGCGCTTTCATCAGGTGTCCTGGGCATTTCTTCGGCACCGGTCCGTCCGGCTCGTGCTCCTTACGGCGAGCATCGTGGCGATCCCCCTGATACCGAACTGGCTCGCGCCCTTCGATACCACCTTCATCGCCGTCGCGTCAGCGGCCGCCCTCTGGGTTGCGTCTTTCGACTGCACCTTCGGGCGCGGCCTCCTCAGCCGAGGCCTCGCCTGGCTGGGAGACCGATCCTACGCGCTCTACCTCTGCCACATGCCGGCCTATGTCGTGACTCGCGAGATCGCGATGCGAACGGGGTTTGAGGGGGTCTGGTCGCAGAATATCGGCTTCGCCACGATTGTGCCGCTGGCCCTCGCTTTGTCCCTCCTACTGGCGGAAGCCACCTATCGCCTCGTCGACCTGCCGACCACCCGATACGGCCGGCAACTGGCCGGGCAGGTCTCGCGACGGGCTTTTGCCTGGAGGACGCGGGTCTCAGCTGCCGAGTAGCTACCCGTCGATGCTCAGGTTCAGCCGCCTGACCATGTCGCGCTCGTAGAGCACTCGCTCCTGCGCGAAGGCCAGGTACTCCTGCGGTCCGAGATACTCGTCCGGCAGCTCCCAGCGCCGCGCGATCGCCTGGCACAGCTCGTCGTCCAGCGCCTTCTTCAGCGAGCGATGCAGCACGTCCACCAGCTCCGGTTCCATCCCCTTCGGTCCCACGATTCCGTAGGGCGAGGTCACGCTCATGCCGAAGCCCAGCTCCAGCAAGGTCGGCGCATTGGGCGCCGAGCCCAGCCGCGTCGGCGTCCAGGCCGAGAGCAGCCGGAACTCGCCGCTCTCCACCTGCGGCCGCCAGCTCTGCGCATCGGCCACCACGTCGATCTGGCGGCCGAGCAGCATGGTCACCCCCTCCTGCGCCCCGCGCGTGGGGATGTGCTCCATGCGGCCACCGCGGCGGGCCAGGATATCCTCCATCGCCAGGTGGTTCGTCGTCGCGATGCCGGAGGTGGAGTAGGTCAGCGTGCCCGGCTTCTCGCGCGCCTCGCGCATGAGGTCGTCGAAGCTCTGCCAGCGGCTGTCGGCGCGGACCGCCGTGCCGAAGACGAAGCCCGTGATCTGCATGACGTAGGAAAAATCCACGACCGGATCCCAGGTCGGCTGCCGCGTCAGGAAGGGGTGCCGCAGGATCGAAAGGTGATGATGCGCCAGCGTGTAGCCGTCCGGCCGCGCCTGCTGCGTGAGGAAGAAGGCGGCGCGCGTGCCGCGGGCGCCCGGCATGTTCTCGATCACGAAGTTCTGGCCGAGGTCGCGCCCGGCCAGTTCGAACATCTGCCGGTGCAGCGCGTCGAGGCTGCCGCCGGGTGGCCAGGGGATGAGGAAGCGGATGGGCCGGTTGGGGTAGCGCGCCTGGCCGAAGGCCGGGGTCGCGAGCGGCAGGGCGGCGAGGAGCGTGCGGCGCTGCATCGCCCTCACTCCATCCGGATGCCGAGCCGCGTCACGATCTCACGCTCATAGGCGGCGCGACGGATGATGAAGTCCTGGTACTGCTCGGTGTTGAGGTAGGCGAGCGGCATGTCGAACTGCGCGCGCACCCGCGTGTTCTCCTGGCTCATCAGCGCGTCGCGCATCACGTCGTGCAGCACCTTCACCACGCCGGGATCCATGCGCGGCGGCCCGCTGACGCCGTAGGGCGACGTCACCACCATGTCGTAGCCCAGCTCCTTCAGCGTCGGCACGCTGGGGAAGCGCGGCGCGCGCTCCTCGGACCAGACGCAGAGCAGGCGCATCTGCCCGGCCTCGACATTGCCCGCCCAGGTGCTGCTGTCGGCGATCATGTCCACGCTGCCGGAAAGTACCGCCGTCACGCCCTCGTTGGCGCCGCGGAAGGGCACGTGGGTGAGCTCCACGCGCTCGCGCGCCACGAGGTCCTCCATGGCGAGATGGTTGGAGGTGGCGATGCCCGAGGTGGAGTAGCTGAGCTTGCCCGGATTGGCGCGGGCATGGGCGATCATCTCCGGGAAGGTCCGGAACGGGCTGTCCGCCTTCACCGCCACGCCGAAGAGCCAGCCGGTCATGCCGATGATATGCGTGAAATCCGTCGTCACGTCCCATTGCGGCGCGCGCACGAGATAGGGACGGCGCACCACCGACAGATGCATCTGGCCGAGCGTATAGCCGTCCGGCCGGGCCTCGCGCGCCAGGTAGACGGCGTGCAGCGTGCCACCGGCGCCGCTGCGGTTCTCGATGACGACGGACTGCCCCAGCACCCGCGTGGCCAGCTCACCGATGCTGCGCAGCTGCGCATCGGCGCTGCCACCCGGCGGCCAGGGGATGATCAGCCGGATGGGCCGTTCCGGATAGCGGCCCTGGGCGCTCGCAACGGCGGGGGCCGCGAGCAGCGGCAGGGCGAGAAGCGCGCGGCGGTTCAAGGGGGCCTCCATCACGCGTCCATCCGGATGCCGAGCCGCGTGACGATCTCGCGTTCGTAGGCAGCCCTGCGGAGGATGAAGTCCTGGTACTGCTCGGTGTCGAGGTAGGCGAGCGGCATGTCGAACTGGCCACGCACGCGGGTGTTCTCCGCGCTCATCAGCCCCTCTTTCAGCGTGTCGTGCAGCACGCGCACCACGCCCGGATCCATGCGCGCCGGGCCGCTGATGCCGTAGGGCGAGGTGACGACCATGTCGTAGCCCAGTTCCCTCAGCGTCGGCACGTCGGGGAAGCGGGCCACGCGCTCGGGGGTCCAGACGCAGAGGAGGCGCATGGCGCCGGCCTCGACCTGCGGCGCCCAGGTGCTGCTGTCGGCGATCATGCTGACATTGCCGGAGAGCACGGCGGTGACGCCCTCGCTCGATCCGCGGAAGGGCACGTGGGTGAGCTCCACGCGCTCCTTCGCCGCGATGTCCTCCATGGCGAGGTGGTTGGTGGTGGCGATGCCGGAAGTGGCGAAGCTGAGGCTGCCCGGGTTCGCGCGGGCATGGGCGATCATCTCCGGAAAGGTCCGGAAGGGGCTGTCCGCCTTCACCGCCACGCCGAAGAGCCAGCCGGTCAGGCCGATGATGTGGGTGAAGTCGGTCGTCGCGTCCCATTGCGGCGTGCGCACCAGATAGGGCCGGCGGACGATGGAAAGATGCATCTGGCCGATCGTGTAGCCGTCCGGCCGCGCCTCACGCGCGAGGGTGACGGCGTGCAGCGTGCCGCCGGCGCCCGCCCGGTTCTCGGCGACCACGGGCTGGCCGAGCGCGCGGCTCGCCAGGTCGGCGAGGCTGCGGAGCTGCACGTCGGAGCTGCTGCCAGGCGACCAGGGGATGATCAGGCGGATGGGCTTGTCCGGGTAGCGTCCCTGGGCACCCGCGATCCGGGGCGCGGCGAGCGCGCCCATCCCCAGCAAAGCGGCATTGCGGCGCGACAGCCCCTGCAGCGGCAGCCCCATGAACATCCTCCCTGAACCGGCGCATCTTACGGCGCCGTCATCCCGGGATCAGGCCATGGAACCCGTCCGCCTGCCAAGACTTTTCGCCCCGGGGGGTCACTGGACCACGCAGGTCAGCGTGGTGGCGGCCTGCAGCTCCGTGGCGCTCCGGCGAGCCTGCGTCCGCGCCAGCTCGCGCCGGGTGAAGCCGCCCGGAGCGAGCGAGGAGGCCGGCGAGATGATGGCGCCCGGGCCGCTGTAGCTGTGCGTAACGGCGATCCGCGCCTGGCTCACGTTCCGCAGATCCACCCGGTTGGTCCAGTAGCCGCGGCTGAAGTCGCTCGACCAGTTGCTGATGTCGAGCACGCGCGCGCAATCCACGGAGGTCTGCGCCTGGGCGATGCCGGCGGCGGGCAGCAGGAGCATGGCTGACAGAAGAATTCGGTGCATGGCGTTGGCCTCATCGATGCCCAGATCATGACAAGGTGGAAGGGTTCGGGACAATCGGCCTTTCCCATCGCCGCCATCGGCGCCAGCTTGCGCCAGGGCCGCCCACGCGCCAGTTTGCGCCGGATTTCGCAGAGGAACCTTCATGTCCGCCACCGTCCCAGACAGCTCCCCTGGCAGCTTCGACGTCATCGTCATCGGCTCCGGCCCCGGCGGCTATGTCTGCGCGATCCGCGCGGCCCAGCTCGGCATGAAGGTGGCCTGCGTCGAGAAGCGCGCGACGCTCGGAGGCACCTGCCTGAACATCGGCTGCATCCCCTCCAAGGCGCTGCTGCACTCCACCGAGCATTTCGAGGAGGCGAAGCACAAGCTGGAGACCCACGGCGTCATCGTGGGCGAGGTCAGTTACGACCTGCCGAAGATGATGGCGCACAAGACCAAGGTGGTGGACGCCAACACCAAGGGCGTCGAGTTCCTCTTCAAGAAGAACAAGGTCACCTGGCTGAAGGGCACGGGCAGCATCACCGCCCCGGGCAAGGTCGCGGTGGACGGCAAGGAATACGCGACGAAGAACATCGTCATCGCCACCGGCAGCGAGAGCGTGCCGCTCCCCGGCGTCGAGGTGGACGAGAAGAAGATCGTCACCTCCACCGGCGCGCTGGAGCTGGAGAAGGTGCCGGGGCATCTCGTGGTGATCGGCGGCGGCGTGATCGGGCTGGAGCTCGGCTCCGTCTGGCAGCGGCTCGGCGCCCAGGTGACGGTCGTGGAGTTCCTGGATCGGCTGGCGCCGGGCCTCGACCTCGAGATCGGCAAGCAGTTCGAGCGCGCCATGAGCAAGCAGGGCATGAAGCTCAAGCTGAAGACCAAGGTGACCGGCGCCAAGGTCACCGACGCGGGCGTCGATCTGACGCTGCAGCCGGCCGCCGGCGGCGACGAGGAGAAGCTCTCCGCCGATATCGTGCTGCTGGCCATCGGCCGGCGCCCCTATCTCGCCGGCCTCGGGCTGGAGGCGGTGGGCGTGAAGCTCACCCCGCGCGGCCGCGTCGAGGTGGGTCCGCATTTCGAGACCAGCGTCCCCGGAATCTACGCCATCGGCGACTGCATCGACGGCGCCATGCTGGCGCACAAGGCCGAGGATGAGGGCTCGGCCGTGGCCGAGATGATCGCGGGCCAGAAGCCGCACATCAACTACAACGCCATCCCCTCGGTCATCTACACTTGGCCCGAGGTCGCCTCCGTCGGCGAGACCGAGGAGCAGCTCAAGGCCCGCGGCGTGGCGGTCAAGGTCGGAAAATTCCCCTTCACGGCAAATGGCCGCGCGCGCGCCATGGCGGAGACCGACGGGCAGGTGAAGATCATCGCCGACGCCAAGACGGACCAGGTGCTGGGCGCGCATATCTTCGGGCCGGATGCCGGCACGCTGATCGCGGAGCTGGCGCTGGCCATCGAGTTCGGCGCGAGCAGCGAGGACGTGGCGCGCACCTGCCACGCGCATCCCACGCTGAACGAGGCGGTGAAGGAAGCCGCGCTCGCCGTCGAAGGCCGCGCGATACATATCTGATGCCCTCAGGCGCCGGGCGCGCGCTCCGCGCGCTTGGCTTCGCCGCGCCGCTGGGGCGCCATCGGGGCAGTTGAGTGGGCGGCGCCGGCCGCTGTGCGACCGGGTTTCCCGGGAGGGGCGCCCCTACCCTGCCTGGGCCGCCGGCAGGAGTTCCGTCACCGGCCCGTCCTCGACGATCCGGCCACTCTCCAGCCGGATGAGGCGCGTGCACCATTTCCGCACGATGCCCATATCGTGCGTCGCGATGACCAGGATTTCGGATTCCGTCACCAGCCGCGCGAGCCGCTCCTCCGCCCGCGCCATGAAATCGGCGTCGCCGGCCAGGAACCATTCGTCCATCAGCAGGATGTCCGGCGCCATGGCCGTGGCCAGCGCGAAGCCGAGCCGCACGCCCATCCCGCTGGAATAGCCGCGAACCGGCAGGTCAATGAACTCGCCGAGGCCGGCGAAATCCACGATCTCCGTCGCCAGCCGGATCGCCGCCGCCTCGGTCATGCCGCGGTAGAGGCCGCGCAGGACGATGTTCTCCCGCCCCGTCAGCAGCCCGTCCATGCCCGCCAGAGGGTCGATGAGCGAGCCGATCTCGCCCTCGATGGTCAGCCGCCCCGCGACCGGCTCGTAGATCCCGGCCAGGACGCGCAGCATCGTGGACTTGCCCGCGCCGTTCGGCCCGACCAGCGCCACGCGCTCGCCGCGCCCGATCCGGAAGGACAGGTCGCGCAGCGCCGCCACGACGACGCGGCCCTCCGCCTCGGCCTTCAGCCTCCCGCCGCCGGCAAGCAGCCGCTTCTTCAGCGAGCGCGCATTGTGGTGGTAGAGCGGGAACTCGATGGCGAGCCCCTCGGCTTCGATATGCGTCATGCCCATCGTGATGTCCCTCACACCCAGAAGGCCACGCGGCCGCGGAAGCGGGTGAAGAAGGCCTGGGCGATCGCCCAGAGCAGAAGGCTGTAGAGCAGCGCCGTGGCCCAGGCGGCCCAGGGCACGCCCATCCCCAGGAGCGGCGCGCGCACCGTCTCCATCATGGCGAAGAACGGGTTCAGCGGCAGCCAGGCCGCCCAGCCCCGCACCAGCTCCGGCTTCCACATCACCGGCGTGACGAAGAAGGCGAGCTGCATGACCGAGGCCACAATAGGCGGGATGTCGCGGAAGCGCGCGCAGACCATGCCCAGCAGCATCGAGGCCCAGAAGGTGTCCACCGCCAGCAAAGCGAGGCCCGGGAGGGCGGCCAGCATCCCCCAGCCCGGCGCGATGCCGAAGACCGCGAAGACCGCCAGGATCAGCGGCAGGTTGTGCGCCGCGACGACAGCGCTCCGCATCACCGTGCGCAGCGCCTGCACGCTGTAGGGCAGCGGCATCTGCCGCAGGATTCCCTCCGCGCTCGTCAGCGTCGTGCAGGCCTCGGCCGCGACCTGCGCCAGGATGTTCCAGACGATCAGGCTCACCGCGAGCCAGGGCAGGTAGTCGGCGACATCGAGGCGGAAGAGCTTCGCGTAGAGGAAGCCGAGCGCCAGCAGCATCACGGCCGTGGAGACGGTCAGCCAGAGCGGCCCCAGCACCGAGCCCCGGTAGCGATGCGTGATGTCGCCGCGTGCCAGCGCCCAGGCCAGCCGCCAGCGCGCGAGCCCTTCCCGGAGATCCTCGCGGCCGCGGGCCCGCCGCTGGGGCATCGCGGCGTCGAAGGTGCGGATATGGGCCATCAGATCACCCCGATGTCGTAGCGGGCGCGCTGCACGCCGCGGAGCTGGGCACCCCTGCCCCGCCGGCGGAAGCCGGCCATCACCTCGTCGAGCCTCTCCTCGAGGCCGCTGCGGCGCAGGCTCCATTCGATCTCGGTCAGGCTGTAGCGGTCGCGCCAGACCAGGTCGCGCTTCAGCACGCGGATGCCGAGAAGCCTCGCATAGAGGAAGGGCGCGCAATGCGGCGGCGACCGCTTCTGGCAGAGGGCGACCACCTCCATGACCAGGGTGTCCTGCGCGGCCTCATGGCCGGGACCAGGCATCGAAGCGCGCTCGACCAGAGGCTGCAGCGCGTCCCATTCCTTGCGCAGCTCCCCGGTCGCGTCGCCGCGCAGGGCGAGCAGCTCCTGCGGATCCATGGGCAGCAAGGCCTGGGCCAGCGCCACGCCGGAGGCGATCACCTCGAAGCTGCGGCCGGCGCGCAGCAGGCAGCGCGAGAAGCCGATCTCGCCACGCAGGATGCACCAGCGGCGGTTCGAGACCGGCACGTAGCGGCGCCAGTAGTCCTGGACGATCGCGCTGCGCAGGAGCTGGGCGGAGACGGAGAACAGGAAGGACTGGAAGTGGAATTGGTATTCCCGGTTCTCGAAGGTGGAGATCACATCCGCGCCGCCCGCCGCGGGCAGCAGGCGCGCCAGCAGGTGGTCGAGGCCCTCCGGGTAGTAGAGAATGCTGTCATTGGCGAAGAGGACGCGCTGCGGATCCTCCTGCTCCATGAGATGCATGCAGCCGTCGCGGAAGCCGCCGAAGTCGAAGCCTTGGTTGTCGCGCCGCATCAGCCCGGCGCAGCGGTCGAGCAGGTGCTCGGCCATCGCGCCCTGCGGCAGCGCATTGGCGACGAGGAGCAGGTTGATCCCCCGCCGTGCCATGGCGTCGACCAGCACGTCGAGAAACCAGGGCCACTCGTCGGGCTGCCAGACGACGAGGATCGCCCAGTTCCGGCCCGCATGGCGCAGCCGTCCCGCCTGGAGGTCCAGCACATGCGAGCGGCGCGACAGGCCGAGCCGCAGCCGCTGCAGGCTCACGGGCACGAGGTAGAAGACCACGAGCAGGAGAGCCCGCCGCCCCAGGTAGAACAGTCGCCAGACCGCGGTCAGCATGGGCGCCGACGCTGGCGAAGGGAATTCGCTGGATTCTCCATGACAGGCTCCGTGGGGATATGCACGGCACCGAGGTATGTGGGAAAATTTCCCACGTAAAGTGACGAAGTGTTTTCGTGGGCCTGCTTTTCGGCACGCATCCCGGCCGGCGCGATGCCGTCACCCCCGGCGTCGGCGGCGACCGCATCGCGGAGGAAGGTGCCGAAGCGGCGCGGCGGACGGCCGAGCAGGTGCTCGACGTCGCCCGTTACACAGGCGTCGCGGCCGTCCGGTACTTGGATGAGTGAGCCCGGCTCTCCAGCGGTAGACCGGCCTCCGAGCCGGTCCGCGAATTCGTCCGGCGCCAGCCGCGTGTGGCGGACCGCGCGGCCGATCTCGGCCATGGCGTCGGGGGAAGCCCAGCAGCCGCGGCCCGGTCAGCTCGAAGGTCCGGCCGCATGCCGCCGCTCGCGCAGCACGCGGCGCCGACGGAGGAGGAGCAGGCGGCTCTGACGGAGCTGCCGCGCAAGCCGACGCCCCCTGGCTATTCGGCGCGCAGATTCGCCCGGCGCACCACGGCACCCCAGCGCTCGCGCTCGGTCACCAGGAACTTCGCGAAATCGTCCGGCGTGGGGCTCGTCTCGATCTCCACGCCGTTCTCCACCATGCGGGCGCGCACGGCGGGATCCTCCAGCGAGGCGTTCATCGCGGCGTGCATGCGCGCGATCGCCTCCTGCGGCGTGCCGGCCGGCGCCAGCAGGCCGTACCAGGTGGCGCTCTCGATGTCGGGAAAGCCCTGCTCCACCGAGGTCGAGAGGTCCGGCAGGATGGAGGCGCGCTGCCGCCCCGCGATGGCCAGCGCGCGCAGCCGTCCGGCCGCGAGGAAGGGCAGGAAGGGCGCTGCGGCATTGGTGATCATCTGCACCCGGCCGGCGACCACGTCGGTCAGCGCCGGCGCCGTGCCACGGTAGTGGACGAACTCGATCGGGAAATCGAGGGTGAGCGCGATCATCGCGCCCAGCGCATGCGCCGTAGTGCCGGCGCCCGGCGTGCCGAAGGTGATCGGCGCATGGGCGCGGGCGAAGTCGCGCAGCTCGGCGAGGTTGCGGACCGGCAGCCCAGGATTCACCGCGATGACGTTGGGTCCAGCGCCGAGGAGGCCGATGGCGGAAAAGCCGTTCGCCACGTCATAAGGCACGCGCGGCACGGTGAGGCTCGAGATCACGAAGCTGCCGCTGCCGGCCAGCAGCAAGGTGTAGCCGTCGGCCGGCGCCTTCGCGACGACGTCGTTGCCGAGCAGCCCCCCTGCCCCGCCGCGGTTCTCGATGACGATCGGCTGGCCCAGGCGCGCGCCCATGGCCTCGGCCAGGATGCGGCCCACGATGTCGTTGCTGCCGCCGGCGGTGAAGGGGATGACGAGGCGGATCGAGCGCGCCGGAAAGCCCTGGGCCTGGGCCACGGCGGGCGTGGCCAGGAGCGCGAAAGCGGCGCGGCGCTGGATCATGGTCGTTCCATCCTCGGTTTGAACGGAGGATGGGGAGGGTTTCCGCGCCTGTCCAGGAGCCTCAGACGCGCTTCTCCTGCGCGTTCCGCAGCAGCGCGAGGCCGCGATACACGCCGTGCACCATCTTGCTGTAGGGCAGGATGAGAAAGAGCCCGAGCACGAGGCCGAGATGGATGGCGAGCATCACGCCCATCGCGCCCGTGTGCCGCACGACCAGCAGCAGCAGCCCCGTCACGGCGACCAGGAAGAGCAGGCCGAGCATGGCGTATTCGCCGCCCAGCCAGCGCTTCGCCACGGGTCCGGGATCGGTGACCGTCTTCACCCAGAGCAGGCCGACGGTCCCGATCGCGAGCAGCACGCCGCCCCAGGTGCCGAGTTGCACCGGCAGGCTGAGGAAGGCATGCGGCGACTTCCAGCCGAGGAGGTGGTGGTAGAAGGCGCCGACCGTCGTGGCGGCAAAGCAGAGCATGAAGCCGTAGAACATCGATTGATGAAACCAGCGCCGCGTCTGCGCGAAGCTGTCGTCGAGGTCGTTGCAGCCATGCCCGCCGCCGCCGAGGTTGCGCAGCGTGAGGATGTCCACGGCCGCCGTCGCGACGGGCTGCGGCGTGATGGGCTTCTGGCCCTTCCCCGGCGCCGTGCCGCGCCAGTAGCGCACCGCGCCCACGGTCATCGCCACGATCGCGTAGCCGAAGGAGAGGCCGGCCATGCCCGTCATCAGCCAGTAGGGGATCACGCGGAAGAAGGCGCCGGTGCCGGTCTGCGCGGTGTAGAGGATCGCGGGGTCCTGCAGTGCCATGGTGAGGACCAGCACCAGCGTCACGGCCAGCACGGCCATCGCGGTGACGATGGTGCCGTTGCGCTCGAAGGCCCGGCCCATCGGCGCGGGCCAGGCGTATTCGGCATAGGATTCGTTGCGGATGTCCGCGAAAGTCGCGGGGATGTTCACGCCGAAGGCATGCGGCGGCGCGTACTGGCAGGAATGGTAGCAGCCCTTGCAGGAATGGCAGAGGTTCGCGAGATGCGTGAGATCGCCCGTCGTGAACTCGCGCCGGAGCGTCATCGCGGGGAAGACGGCGCAATACCCCTCACAGTAGCGGCAGGCGTTGCAGATCTCCATCTGCCGCCGGGCCTCGACAATGGCCTCGGACTCAGTTCCTGACATATTTCGCGGCCCCCTCGCCGGCGAGGCGTCCGAAGACGGTTCCGATGGTCATGCCGAAGCCGGCGAGATAGCCCTGCCCCAGGATATTGCCGGCCATGATCTCGCCGGAGGCGAAGAGGTTCCCGCTGGGCTTGCCGTCCGCCATCATCACCTGCGCGCGGTCGTTCACCTTCACGCCGAGGAAGGTGAAGGTGATGCCGGGCGCCAGCGGATGGCCGTAGAAGGGCGGCGTGTCGATGCGGCGCGCCCAATGGGTCTTCTCGATCTCCAGCCCGTCGGTGCGGCAGTCGTCGAGCTTGTTGCCGTGGAAGGTGCCGGGCTGCACGGCGGCGTTGTACTCGTCCACCACCGCCTGCAGTTTCTGCGCATCGATCCCGAGCTTACCCGCGAGCTCCGCGACGCTGTCCGCCTTTTCCGGCGGGAAGACACTGGGGAGATAGTTGTGCAGCGCCTTGCTGTCGGTGACGGCGAAGGCGCGCTGCCCGGGCTGCTGCGCGATGAGGCGGCCCCAGATGGCATAGCGCTTGGGCCAGACGTCCTCGCCCTCGTCGTAGAAGCGCTCGACGTCGCGATTCACGACGATCGAGAACGGTACGCAGTCGAGCCGCATCGCCAGCCCGCCATCGACCATCGGCGCCCGGGCGTCGTTGGCGACGGCATGGAACTGGGTGGGATCGCCGACCTCCTGGATGCCGCCCGCCAGCAGGTCCTTCAGGATGGTCCCCTGGGCATAGGGCGTGCCGCGGATCTGGAAGTTGTCGGCGGCGTCGCCCCAGTATTCGCGCAGCCATTCGCGATTGGCCTGGAAGCCGCCGGCCGAGGCCACCACCGCCTTGAAGCGGATGCGCTCCGGGAAGCCGCGCCAGGAGACGATGGCCTCGGTCGCGAAGCCGTCCTTCACCTCGATGTGCTGCACCTCGGTGTCGTAGAGGATGTTGATGCCGAGCTTCTCCGCCGTGCGGTAGAGCGCGTTCACCAGTGCCTTCCCGCCGCCCAGGAAGAAGGCGTTGGTGCGCGAGAGCGACAGCGTGCCGGACAGGCTCGGCTGGAAGACCACGCCGCAATCCGCGAGGAAGCCCGGCGCGTGCTGGCTGGCGCGGATGGTCATGCGCGCGAGGTCCTCGTTGGTGCGGCCGCCGGTCACGCGCAGCAGGTCGTCCCAGTATTCCTCCTCCAGGTAGCTCTCGGTGAGCACGCCCGTGGGCTTGGGATGCAGCGCGCGGAGGTTGCGCGTGTGCCGGCTGTTGCCGCCCCGCATGGGCCGGGGCGCGTGCTCGGCGACGACCACGCTGGCGCCCGCCTGCGCCGCGGTGATGGCGGCGCAGAGCGCGGCATTGCCGCCGCCCACCACCAGCACGTCATAGATCCGGCGAAAGTCCACCGCCTGTTCACTCCCGTTGCGCTCTCGGTTGTATCCGGCTGTATCCGAACATGTCCAGACAGGGTAGGCTGAGGCATGGACAGCCCTGCCCAGCTCGGACGCGGCCACGAGGCCTATGCGCGGGTGCGCGAAGCCATCCGCGACGGCACGCTGCCGCCGGGCGTGCGCCTCACCGAAACCGATCTCGCCGCCCGCTTCGGTGTCTCGCGCACGCCGATCCGCCAGGCCATCGCCAAACTCGAGGCCGAGGGGCTGCTGACGCATGAGCCGCGACGCGGTCTCTCCGTCACGCGGCCGGACCACGGCCAGATGGTCGAGCTCTACGTGATGCGCGAGATCCTGGAAGGCGCCGCTGCCCGGCTGGCCGCGCAGCACGCCAGCGAGACCGAGATCTCCGCCATGGAGGAGCTGGTGGCGGGAGAGCCCACGATCTTCGCCGATGCGCCGAAGCTGGCCGCGGTGAACCAGCGGCTGCACGGGCTTCTCTACCTCGCCGCGCACAACCGCTACCTGCTGCGCAGCCTGGAGCAGCTCTCGGCCACCATGGCGCTGCTGCCCTCGCTGCTGACGATCGGTGGCCGCGCCGAGCAGGCGCATGCCGAGCACCTCGCGCTGCTCGCCGCGCTGCGCGCGCGCGACGGCGAGGCGGCGGAGAAGGCGGCCAGGCTGCATTCGCGCGCGGCGCAGCGGCAAAGACTCGCCTGGCTGGTGCAGGTGTCCGGCGTGCCGCTGGCTGCGCCCGGCGGGCCTTAACCGGTCGTTCACCGAGCGCTGGCAGAATGGCCCCGAATGTTCGGAGGCGATTCATGCGGGATGACGGAGAGGCGCGCGACGAATCCCCCACCCTGCGCCCGCTCGGCGAGCGCGAACGCTTCGTCGCCTTTGCCTTCGCCGCCGCCGACCTTCTGATCGAGGCCGACCTGGACGGTAGCATCGTCTTCGCCGCCGGCGCCTTCCGCCTGCGCTTCGGCGACGCGCCGGAGGCCTTCCTCGGCCTTGATGTCGCCGATCTCGTCGCGCCTGCGGACCGCCTGCGCTTCTCCGCCAGCCTGGCCCTGCTCCCCGAGCGCGGCCGACTGAGCCCGACCGTGCTGCGGCTCGCCAATCGCGAGCAAACGGAATTCGTCATCTCCGGCCTGCACCTGGCCCTGCCGGGCGAGGCGCCGCGGCTCTGCCTCTCGCTCGGGCCGCTGCCGCTGGCGCTCGATCCCGGACCGTGCCTGCCGACGCCCGGCGCCCTGCTGCGCGACGCCGAGGCGCGGCTGCGCAAAGGTGGGCCGCCGACGCAGCTCGGGCTGATCGAGGTTTCCGGCCTGCTGGCGCCGGACCTCCATGCCGCCATCGCCACCCGCGTCGGCCCCGCGGCGCTCACGGCCGAGCTGGGCCCGGGGCGCTTCGGCCTGCTGCCGGCCCTCGGCGACACGGGGCTCGATCTCGCCGCCGTCACCGAGCGGCTGGAATCGCTGCTGGCCCCGGGGGGCTCCATCAGTGGCTCGGTGCTGCCGCTCGATGCCGGCGCGCTCTCGCCGCTCCAGGCCGTGCGCGCGCTGCGCCACGGGCTCGCCACCTTCACGCGCGGCGGCCGCGAGCGGCTGGAGGGCGCGGGCTTCTCCGAGGGGCTGTCCGGCTTCGTCCACCAGATCACCCAGCGCGCGGGAAACATCCGCCGCGCCATCGCCCAGCGCCGCTTCCGGCTGGACTACCAACCGATCGTGGGTCTCGCGGACCGCCGGGTGCATCACTACGAGGCGCTGCTGCGGCCGGAAAAGGGGCTGCTCGGCCAGGGCGAGGGTCCCCAGGATTTCGTGACGCTGGCGGAGACCATCGGCCTCACCGAGGAGCTCGACCTCGCCGTGGCCGAGGCGGCCGCCGCCGACACGGGTGGCCTCGGCGCCGGGCAGCGGATCGCGGTGAATGTCTCCGGCCTTTCGATCCAGAGCGGGACCTTCCGCGCCGAGTTCCTGGCGCTTCTGGACGGCCGCCCCCAGGCCTCGAAGCGCCTCATGGTAGAGCTGACGGAGAGCGCCGAGATCGAGGACGAGGCCGCCGCCGCCCGCAGCATCGACGCGCTGCGCGAGCGCGGCATCCCCGTCTGCCTGGACGATTTCGGCGCCGGCGCGGCAGCCTTCCGCTACCTCAAGGCCTTCCGCGTGGATTTCGTGAAGGTGGACGGTGCCTTCGTGGAGGCCGCTCTGCGCACGGAAAGGGACCGCAGCTTCGTCGCCGCCATGGTGGACCTCTCCGTCGCCGTCGGTGCGAAGGTGGTGGCCGAGCGCATCGAGACGAAGGAAGCAGCCGAGATGATGCGCGGCCTCGGCGTGCATCTGGGCCAGGGCTGGTTCTTCGGGAAGCCGGGGCCACTGCCGAAGGTCGCGCCTGTGGCGGCCCGGCGGAGCGGCCAGTTGCAGGAGAGCTGGGGCTGACCCGGGGCGCATCTGCCGCTACAGCTTGGGGGTGATTGCGCGGGGAACGATGGGGATGCCCGACATCCTGGGCTGGCGGAAAAAATTCGGCGTGCTGGGCCCGTCCACCAACACCGTGGTGCAGCCCGATTTCGACATGATGCGCCCGGCCGGCGTCACCACCCATTACAGCCGCATCTTCACGCCCGACGCCGACGCCGTCAGCAACGAGACCTTCCGGGCCGGCGTGGAGGTCATCGGCAACAACACGCTCGACGCCGTGCGCAGCGTGATGACGGCCAAGCCCGACTACCTCGTGATGGGCATGAGCTCCGTCACCTTCTTCGACGGTGTCAAAGGCGCCGACCGCTTCGTGCGCAGCGTCGAGGAGGAGAGCGGCGTGAAGATCAGCGTCGGCTCGCATTCCAGCGCGGCCGCGCTGAACGCCTATGGCGGGATCCGGCGCATCGCGATCCTCTCGCCCTACTGGCCCAGCATGAATGCCGAGGTCATCAGCTATTTTTCCGAAATGGGCTTTTCCGTCGTGCGCGACCGTGCGTTGCAATGCGCGCGATGGACGGCCATCGCGGAGGTGCCGCCCTCCGTCCTCGTGAAGGAGCTGCGGGCCCTGGACGGCGACGACGTCGACGCCATCCTCCAGGTCGGCACCAACCTCTCGATGGTGCGCCTCGCGGCCGCCGCCGAGCTCTTCCTCGACAAGCCGGTGGTCGCGATCAACACGGCCACCTGGTGGCACGCGCTGCGCGCCAACGGCATCCACGACAAGCTGGACGGCTTCGGCCGCCTCATGGCGGAGTTTTGAGCATGCGTTTCGACGAGATCACCGCCCCCAGGCCGACCGCGGAATCCCTGGCCGCCGAGGCGAAGCATGTCGCCGAGCTGCTGCATGCCGGCCCTCGCGACAAGGCGGTCGCCGAATGGGATGCCTCGCGCCGCTCCACCGACACCTGGAGCGCGCTGGTCCACCTCCGCTTCGCGCAGGACACCAAGAGTGCCGAGGCCAAGGCCGCGCGCGAATATGCCGACGCCCTCGCCCCCGTCGCGACGGAGCACGAGGTCGCGATCAAGAAGCGCCTGATCGACGACCCCGATCGCGCCGGCGTGGAGGCGCTGGTCACGCCGCATGTGCTGAAGCTCTGGCAGACGGACATCACCACCTTCGACCCCGCTATCGCCGGCGATCTCGAGGAGGAGTCGAAGCTCACCGCCGTTTACACCGAGCTCCTGGCCTCGGCGAGCTTCGAGATCGACGGCGCGACGGTGAACCTCTCCGGCCTCGCGCCCTACGCCGAAAGCCCCGATCGCAACATGCGGCATCGCGCCGAATCCCTGCGCTGGGCCTTCTTCGAGAAGAACGGCGCCGAGCTCGATTCCCTCTACGATTCGCTGGTGAAGCTACGGCACGGCATGGCGCGCAAGCTGGGCGACGAGAGCTTCATCCCCCTCGCCTATCGCCGCATGCGCCGCACGGACTACGGCCCGGCTGACGTCGCGCGCTACCGCGACCAGGTGGCCGAGCATGTCGTGCCGCTCATCGCGAAGCTGCTGGAAGCGCGCCGTGCCGAGTTCGGCTGGGACAAGGTGATGTACTGGGACGAGGCGCTCATAGACCCCGCCGGCAACCCCAAGCCCATCGGCGACCACGACACGCTCGTCGCCGCCGCGCAGACCATGTTCGACCGGATGGACCCGCGCCTCGCAGGCTTCTACCGGATGATGGCGGCCGGCGGCTTCCTCGACCTGAAAAACCGTCCGGGCAAGGCCGGCGGCGGCTTCTGCACGAGCTTCCCGAGCGTCGGCCTGCCCTTCATCTTCGCCAACTTCAACGGCACGCATCACGACATCGGCGTCTTCACCCACGAGATGGGCCACGCCTTCCAGTGCTGGGAGAGCCGCAACCTGCCGGGCGTCGATCAGCTCTGGCCGACCATGGAGGCCTGCGAGATCCACTCGATGAGCCTCGAGTTCCTCACGCATCCGCAGATGGGCCTGCTGGTCGGCGACACCGCGGCCGACCGCTTCCGGCGGATGCACCTGATCTCCTCGCTGGCCTTCCTGCCCTACGGCGTCTGCGTGGATCACTTCCAGCACGAAGTCTTCGCCAATCCCGATGCCACGCCGGAGGAGCGCAACGCGATCTGGCAGCGTCTGGAGGCTCGCTACATGCCGTGGTCCGACTACGGCGATATCGCCTATCTCGCGAAGGGTGGCCGCTGGCAGGCCAAGCACCACATCTACAACAGCCCCTTCTACTACATCGACTACACGCTGGCGCTCTGCTGCGCGCTGCAGTTCTGGGTGAAGTCGCTGCACGACCCGAAGGCGGCGCTGGATGCCTATGTGGCGCTCTGCGAGCGCGGCGGCTCCGCGCCCTTCCAGGAGCTGGTGAGGTCGGCGGGTCTGGTCTCGCCCTTCGCGCCGGGCGCGCTCGCGGAGGTCGTCCACGAAGCCGAGGCCGTATTGGCGGGGTGAGCGCGATCCCCGAAGCCGTGAATCGCTCCCCCGGTCTTACGCCGCGCGGAACTCGATCGCCTTCGCGCCATCCCACAGCACCGAGCGGCCCACATTCGCCAGCCGCTCCAGGTCGTCGCGAATGGTCAAAAAGTGGTTGCCCGCGAGCTGCCCCGCCTTGCTGGCGAAGCAGCAGGGGCCATAGGCCACCAGGATCTCCGTCTCGCTCACGCCGCTGACATGGCCGGGATGCACGATCACTTGGCCAGGCGCGGGATAACTCGTCGCGTTCTCGTAGCCGATGGACAGGTCACGCTCGCCCATCGGGATCCAGCAGGCCTCGCCGCTCCAGCGGACATGGATGATCCTGTCGCGGTAGGGCAGCAGCGCGCGGAAGCGCGCGACAGTCTTCGGCGCGTCCTTGGCTTCGAACTCCGCCCGGAAGAGCTCGCCGCCGATGTCGATGATGATGTCCGTCACGTTGCCGTTCCCTCGCTGAGCGCCGCCCCAAAGCACGGGAGCCGCGTCACGTCGAGTCCGCGATCCAGGCCGTCACCCGGGCCGAAAGCTCCGCGGGATCGCCGGAGAGCTCCAGCAGCTTCAGCCGCGCCTTCTCCCCCGAGACGATCGCGATCTCGGATTTCCGCAGCCGCAGCGCCTTGGCCAGGAAGGCGACGAGTGCCGCATTCGCCGCCCCATCCACCGGCGGCGCGGACAGGCGGAGCTGCAGCATCCGCCGCCCGTCCGGCCCCTGCACCACCCCATCCACGCCCTCGCGCAAGGCGCGCGGCGTCAGGCGCACAGCGAGGCGGATCCCCTTCGCGACGAGCGTGACCGGCATCAAACCGCCTGGCCGACGAGCCGCCCGATCAGCGCCGTGAGACCCATGGCGAGCGCGCCCCAGAAGGCCACGCGCATCGCCGCGTACCGCATGTCCGCGCCGCCGGCCCAGGCGCCGACCGCGCCCAGCAGCGCCAGGAAGCCCAGCGAGGCCACCGACACCACCGGCCCGACGAAGCCCATCGGCGTGAGCAGCGCCGCCGCCAGCGGCAGGGCCGCGCCCACCGCGAAGCTCGCCGCCGAGGCCAGCGCCGCCTGGATGGGCTGCGCCGCGGTCAGGTCGGTGATGCCGAGCTCGTCGCGCAGATGCGCACCCAGCGCGTCCTTCACCATCAGCTGGTCCGCGACCTGCCGCGCCAGCGCCGCATCGAGCCCGCGATGCATGTAGATCTGCGCCAGCTCCTCGCGCTCGAAGGCGGGGTCGTCGCGCAGCTCCTGGGTCTCGCGGGCCAGCTCGGCCTTCTCGCTGTCCGACTGCGAGCTGACGGAGACATATTCGCCGGCCGCCATGGAGGTCGCGCCCGCGACCAGCCCGGCGAAGCCGGCGATGAGGATGCTGGATCGCGAGCCCTCCGCGGCCGCGACCCCGACGATCAGGCTCGCCGTCGAGACGATGCCGTCATTGGCCCCCAGCACGGCCGCCCGCAGCCATCCGATCCGATCGACCCGGTGGCGTTCGCGGTGCGGCAAGGGGCCTCCAAGGAAGGGTTAGATTCGTCCCATCACCATGAGCACGATGAGGATGATCAGCACAACACCCAGCACGCCGACGCCGCCATGGCCGAAGCCGTAGCCGTAGCCGCCGAAGCGGCCGCTGAACCCGCCCAGCAGGGCGATGATGAGGATGATGATCAGAATGGTTCCGAGCGACATGAAGCTTCTCCGCCGTTGATGCCGATCGGGTAAGGTCACCCCATCGCCGCCTCGCACGCGGCGAGGTGGTTGGCCAACGCGCGATCCCCTGCGGGGTTGCCCTGCCTGTCAGGGTCTCAGCGTGAAGCGCACCGGAACGACCAGCTCCACCGGGTCGCCCGGCATCTCCGCCGGCGGCGCGGGCAGCGGCGAGGCGCGGCGGATCATGGTGGCCACCGCCTGGTCGAGATCCTCATGGCCCGAGCCGCGCTCGATGCGCCAGTGGGCGACCGTGCCGTCGCGCCGCATGGCGAAGCGCAGCACGACGGTGCCCTCCGCGCGACGCGTGCGCGCCGAGAGCGGGTAGTCCTTGTGACGCTCCAGCGCGGCCATCAGCAGGCCGATGTAGCTTGCGGGCGGCCGGGCCGGTGCGGCCGGTGCCGAGACGGCAGGAGCGGGCGCGGCCGCCGCGGGCGGCGCCTCCTGCTGCACGGGGCGCGGAGGGGCGGCCGGCCGGGGACGCGGCGGTGGAGGCGGCGTCGGCGCGACGGCGCGCACGGTCTCCATGTCCGGCGTGGGCGGGGGCGGCGGTGGAGGCGGCGGCGTCTCGACGGCCTCCTCCGGCGGCGGAGGCGGCACGACGTCCTCGGAATCCGGGGGCTCGACGGCCAGCGGCTCGATCAGCGGGGTCTGCGCGATGGGCTCGGGCGGAGGCGTGTCGGGTGGCGGCGGCTCGGTGACTGCCTCGGGCGGGGGCGGAGGCGCATTGTCCGGCGGCGGGGGCTGGGCGGCGTCCGGCGGGGGCGGCGGGGCGTTGTCCGGCGGCGGAGGCTGCACCGCGTCCGGAGGCGGCGGGGGCGCGTTGTCGGGCGGGGGCGGCTGCACCGCGTCCGGCGGGGGCGGCGGCGCGGCCTCGGGCGGCGTTTCCGCCGGCGCCGCCTCGGGCTGCGCGGCCTGGGTCTCCTCGGTCACCTCGGTGGGCTCCGAGGCTTCGGAGGGCGCGGATTCCGCCAGAGGCGAGATCTCGATCTCGGCGGATTGCGGCTCGGGCGGCCTGGAATTCGTCCACCACACCATCGGGCCGACCACGGCCGCGTGGAGCAGGATCGCGGCGGCCGTCGGCAAGGCGAAGCGGCGCGCATGGCTCTGCTGCCGCACGAGCACGGCTTCCTCGGGCAGCAGGTGCTGGGCCGAGAAATCGGGCATGGGTCAGCGGGCCTGCACGGCGGGGCCGGAGGGCTCGGCCTCGGCGATGAGCGAGACGCGCGAGACGCCGGCCGCCGTCACCTTGCCCATGATGCGCATCACGTCGCCATAGGGAACGCTGCGGTCGCCGCGGACATAGACGGGCGCGTCGTTCGCCTCCGCCTCGCGCAGCGCGCGGATGCGGTCGGTGAGGTCGGCCTCGGCGACGGGCTCGGAGCGGAGGAAGACCTGGCCCTCGCGGCTCACGCTCACCACCACGGGCGGCGCGGTCTGCGCCACGCGGGCGGCGGAGGTGCGCGGCAGCTGCACGGGCACGCCGACCATCATCATCGGCGCCGCCACCATGAAGATGACGAGCAGCACCAGCATCACGTCGACGAAGGGCGTGACGTTGATGTCGGACATCGCCGTGCCGGTGCTCTCCTCGTCGTCGTCGCCGGACGGGCCCGAGGTGCTCATCGCCATGGCGCGCTACTCGGCCGGCTGCTGGCGCGGGGCGCGGCTGAGGCGCAGCGCGAGGTCGGAGGCCGCGCTCAGCGCCTCCTGCCGGGCGCCGGTCAGCCCGCCCACGAAGCGGTTGTAGGCCATGACCGCCGGGATGGCGGCGACCAGGCCGACCGCGGTGGCGAAGAGCGCCTCGGCGATGCCGGGCGCCACGACCGCGAGGCTCGTGTCGTTGCTGGCGGCGATGCCGGTGAAGCTGTTCATGATGCCCCAGACGGTGCCGAACAGCCCCACGAAGGGTGCGACCGAGCCGGTGGTGGCGAGGATCTGCAGCCCGGGCTCGGAGCGGCGCACGGCCTTCAGCACGGCCTTGCGCATGGCGCCGTCGAGCCGCGCACGGAACTCGCCGTCCGTCTCCTGCGCGCCCTGGCCGATGCGCCATTCCGGCAGGCCCGCGCGCAACGCGACGGAGGTGAGGTCCGCCGCGCCCTCGTGCAGGATCGAGGGGTTCACGGTGGCGGCGGCCAGGGCCTTCGCCTCGCGCCGCAGCCGGCCGAGGGCGAAGCTCTTCTCGATGATCACGGCCCAGCAGGCGATGGAGGCCAGCGCGAGGCCGATCATGACAGCCTTGACGACGGGGTCGGCCGCGAGGAACAGGCCGAGGGGCGAGAAGTCGTGCGGAACCGGGTTCATCCGTCGGCGATCACTTCTCGAAGGTCACGCCGCTCACGCGGGAGGCCAGCGCGGCCCGGGCGACGCAGGCGTTGCGCGCATCGGCCTCCTGGCTGCCGCAGGCGAGGATGTCGTTCAGCAGCACGCTGCCCACCGTGTCGCAGCCCTGGCCGGTGAGGTCGAAGAGGCGCACCACGGTGCGGCCGGCCGGCAGCGGGCCGGCGTCCACGGCCAGGCGGCGCGATACCACGCCGTCCTTGCCGAAGATCACGAGGTCGAGCCGCAGCGGGTCCACCGCCTCGCCGCCGCCGTTGTTCAGCACCATCCAGACCCGGCAGGCGCCCTCGCGCACCTCAAGGCGGTTCAGCTCGACGCGGAGCGGCGAGGCGGTCTGCGCCAGCGCGTTCCGGGCGGCCAGGGGCGAGAGCCCCGCGAGCAGGAAAAGGGCGGTGAGAAAGCCGCGAAGCATGGCGAGGGTCCTTCGGCCGGGCGGGTCGGCCGGCAGATAGCCTCAATTGCGAACCGATTGCAATTCGCCGCGCCGCAATATGACAGGCTATTTGCCGTTCCTTCAGTATTCGTATTCCCAGGTGACGCCGAGCCGGTCCCCGCCCGGGCCCGTGGAAGTCTGCGCGTCCAGCCTGAGCCGCGGCGTGAGCTCGACCTGCACGCCCACGCCGGGCGTGCCGCCGCTGGTGCCCTGCTGCACCCCGACATAGACGCCCGGCGCCACGTAGCGGCCGGCCTCGACCGAGGCGCCGCGGCCGCCGTCGCTGCCGACGCCGAGCCGGTCCAGCCCCGCCGCGCTGCGGAGACGGTCGAGCACGCCGCCGCCCGCCGGCATGACGCCCGCGAGCTGCGCCACCGCCTGCGCGATGCCGGCCAGCTCGAAGGGCGAGAGCCGGCTGGTCTCGCGGTCGAAGAGCAGCCGGGCCAGCGCGTCGTCCTGCGGCAGCTCGGGCTCGGCGGTCACCTTGATCTCGGGCGCGGCGGGCGTGCCGGTGACGGTGAGGTTGATGGTATGCGTGCGGCTGCGCGAGGTCGCGAGGAAGTCGAGGCTGGGCAGGAAGGTGCCGGTGTCGAAGCCGATATTGCCGCGCGTGAACTGGATCTGGCGGCCGATCAGGTCGAAGGTGCCGCGCCGCATGCGCAGGCCGCCGGAGGGGACGGGCGCCGCGACCGTGCCGCCGATGGTGATCTCGCCGCCCAGCTCCGCCTCCAGCCCGCGTCCGCGGACGAAGACGGCGCGAGGCGCTGATATCACGAGGTTGAGCGCCATCGGCAGCGCCGGCCGCGCGGGGGCGGCGGCCTGGCGCGGCGGCGGGGGCGGACGACGGCCGGGCGGCAGCGGCCCGATCTCACGCACGGGCCCGACGCTGGGGATGCTGCCGCCGAGGGTCTCGGGGATGCGGATCTCGGCGCGCTGGATGGTGACGCGGCCGGCGAGGCTGCCGCCGTCGGTGAGCGGGCCGCGGAGCGTGATGTCAGCGTCGATGGTGGCGTCGCCGGTCTCGCCCGTGACGGGCCGGGCGTTATGGGCGGACAGGCGGATCTCGGCGGGGATGCCGGCGCCCATCGGCTCCACCCAGCCCTGGGCCGAGATGGTGCCGCCGCCGACCGTGCGGCCGGAGAAGGAGGAGATGACCAGACGCTGGCCCTGCGCCGTCAGCCGGGCCGCCAGCGCGTCCAGCCGCACGCCGTAGAGCGGGTTGGAATAGCTGCCCTCCGACAGCACCATGGTCCCGGCCAGCTGCGGCTCGGCCGCGGTGCCGCTGGCGCGCAGGTCCAGCTGGGCGCGGCCGGCGAAGCGGTCGGCGCCGCCGGCCAGGAAGGGCCGCGCGAGCTGGCCGAGGTCCAGCCTTCCGCGCACCGCCGCTTCGAAGGGCGCGGCGGGGCCGAGGCCGCGCGACTGCGACGCCTCGACGTTCAGCTGCACGCTCGGGCCGGCATTCACCTGCGCCTGGGCGCGGAAGGCCTGGCCCTGCATGCGGGCGGTCGCGTTGATGTTCGCAGCGGGGATGGAGGCCATCGAGGGGTCGGCCGCCCGCAGCCCGGCCACGCGGATGGTCGCGTCCACCTGCGGCGCACCGCTCGGCCCCGCCGCGTTAACCTGGCCCGAGACGGTGCCGGTCACAAGGCCGGCGCTCAGCGGAGCGAGCGGGACATTGGCGATGTCGGCGCGGGCGGTCACGTTGCCACCGGCCAGCTGCCCGTTCAGCGCCAGCGTGCCGCCGCGCCGGCTGGTCAGCCGCGCCGGCTGGAGCGTGAGCTCGCCCGTCTCCGTCACGAGGATGCGCGCGGGCGCGGCGAGGCGCAGCGCGTCCTGCGCGGCGCGCGCCTCCAGCCGGGTCAGAGTGATGACGTTGAGCGCGCCCTCCTGCCCCAGGTTTCCCGCGAGATCGAGCCCATAGGCCGGCGCCGTGACGCCGAGGCGGAAGTTGAGCGCGGCCAGCGTCCCCGTCATCTCCACCTGCGCCGCGGCTCGGGTCGCGCCGACGCCGACGCCGGTGCCGTTCACGCGCAGCTCGACGCCCTGGGCGGCCATGCCCGTGGCCCCCGGGATGGCGCGCGCCCGGAGATCGACGGTCAGCCGCCCGGCGAGGCCCATGCCGAGCGGCGCGAGATCCGGCGCGTCGAGGTGCAGCTCGCCGTCGAAGGGCCCCGTCGGCAGCCCGCCCTCGCCGTTGCCGTTGAAGGCGATTCCGGCATAGCTGCCCTCCAGCCGCGACAGCCGCACGCGCTGGTCGTCGCGCGCCGCCTGGAGGGCCAGGTTCAGCGGCTTGCCGTCGAGCTGGCCGGTGGCCTGGGCGGTCACCTCCTGCAGGCTGGCCTGCGCGGTGAGGTCCAGGTTCTCCACCAGCCGCCCCGAGGCGACGAGGCGTTCGGTGCGGAGCCGCGCCTCGACCTGCGGCGCCTCGGCCGTGCCGGTGAGGCGCCCCTCGGCGGAGACGGTGCCCTGGACGGAGAGCGGGTCGCGCGCCTCCAGGGTGAAGGCGACGTCGAAGGGGCTGGCGGCCGGGCCGCGCACGGTGGCGCGGATGCGCTCCGCCTGGAGGGTGGCGTCCACCCGACGGTCGGCGCCGCGGACGCTGGCGGTGAGCGCGACGGCCTGGCCGAGCATCTCGTCCACCGCCCCTGCCCCGCGGAAGCCGGTGCCGGAGACGCGCAGGTCGAGCTCGGGCACGCTCACCGTGCCGCCGACATCCCCCTCCAGGGACAAGGTGGTCCAGCCGGTGCCCTCGGGCAGCAGGCCCGCGAAGGTCTCGGGCGGCGCAGGATCGACGCGGAAGCGCAGCGCGAGGGCCTGCGCGGCGCTGAGCGTGCCGCTGACCTCGGCGCGGCCGGCCGGCAGGGCGACAGTCAGGCGCTCGATGGTGATGGCGTTGTCCGGCGCGCGGCGCAGCGCGAGGCTCGGCGTGATGCGGTCCGCCAGGGCGCGCTTCGCCTCCGGCACGAAGGGGCCGGGCAGCACCGTGCCGTCCAGCGTGAGCGCGGCATTGCCGTCGGGCTGCACGGCGAGCCGGCCGCCCAGATCGGCGTGGGTCTCGCCCAGCGAGGCCGTCAGCTTCCACTCGGCGCCGGTGAGCGGGCCGTTCAGGTCGATCTTCCCGTCGAAGGGGGCGTCCGGCTGGCCAGCCAGCGCGGCGACCAGCCCGCCTGCCGGCTCGGAGGCCTCGACCCGCGCGGCCAGTGCCCCATCCTGCAGCGAGACATCGGCGGTGACGCTGCCGGGCCGGTCCAGCCGCGCCACGGCCAGCTGCGTCTGCAGGCGCTGCCCCTCCAGCGACAGCGAGCCGCGCAGCGATAGCGCCACCGCCTGCCCCGCCACCGCCTCGCCGATCTCGATGCGCTCCACCTCCAGCGCGTCGATCCGGATCGCGACGGGCAGCTGCGGCAGGCTCGGGATCGCGAGCGGCGTGGGCTCCGATGGCGGCGCGTTCGGATCGCTCGGCGGCGGGCGGTGCAGCGCGATGCGGCCGGCATGCACCGAGGTCAGCGTGGCGCGGCGGTCGAAGAGGTCGCGCCAGGCGAGGTCGATGCGGATGTCCTCGATCTCCACCCAGGCCCCTTCCGCGTCGCGCATGGCGATGCGCCGGGCCGCGAGATGCCCGGGCAGCGGTCCCGAGACGCCCTCCAGCTCCAGCCCCGGCACGAAGCGCATGGCGAGACCCGCCACGGCGTTCAGCCCGAAGGGCGTCGCCAGCGCTGATATCAGCAGGATCGGGATGAGGATCAGGACGCCGAGGAGGATCGCGAGCCAGCGCATCAGAAGGCCTGCCCGATGCCGATGTAGAAGCCGAAGGACCCGCTCCCCTGCTGACGGATCAGCGGGATCGCCACATCCGCCCGGATCGGCCCGATCGGCGTGTAGTAGCGCGCACCCACGCCGGCGCCGATGCGGATCTCGTCGGTCGGCGCCGCGGCGTTGGTGCCGACGGCGCCGGCATCCACGAAGGCCACCGCGCCGTAGGAGGAGCCGAAGCGCTGCCGCAGCTCGACCGAGGCCTCCAGCAGGCTCGCGCCGCCGGCCGGCTTGCCGCGGGAATCGCGGGGGCCGATGGACTGGTAGTCGTAGCCGCGCACCGAGCCGCCGCCGCCTGCATAGAAGCGCTGGGGCGGCGGCACCGTGCTGGCGCTGCCGTTCAGCAGGCTGCCGAAGGCGCCGCGCATCGCCAGGATCGTCCGCCCGCCGCCCGAGAGATCGAAATAGGTCGAGCCCGAGATCCGCAGCGGCACGAAGACCGTGCTCTCCGTGAAGGCGTAGGAGGGCGTGAGGCTGCCCACCGCGCGGATGCCCCGGCGCGGGTCCAGCGCGCTGTCCGTGCTGTCGTAGCGGAGCTGCCCGGTGAAGCCCGCGATCTGATAGGCCTCCAGCGGCGCCTCCGAGGGCGCGGATCGGCCCACCTCGCCCACCGGGCCGGTGGAGAGCGTCCAGCGGTCCGTCAGCCGGCGCTCGTAGAGCAGACTGATGATGGTGGCGTCGCGGTCGTAGCTGTCCAGCCGGTCGCGCACATAGGAGAGGCTGCCCACGAAGGAGCCATTGTAGCCGAGCGGCAGCGGCTGCCGCCAGATCACGGCGGCGCGGGCGTTCATCCGGTCCAGGTCGCTGCCGATCCGGCTGCCCTCGAGCTCCAGGCGCAGGTTCTCGGCCCCACCCAGCACGTTGCGGTGCTCCCAGGAGAGCCCGAGCCTCGCGCCGAAATTGGTCTCGTAGCCGGCCGTGGCGCTGATAGCGCGGAAGGGCCGCTCGCGGACCGTGACGGTGACGGGCAGCCGGCCCCGGGCGTCGAGGGAAGTGGCCTGGTCGACGCGCACCGAGGAGAAGGGACCAAGGGCGGAGACGTCGGCCCGCGCCTGGGTGAGGCGGGACGGCAGGTAGCCGCGCTCGGCGAGGCGCAGGGCGGCCACGCGGCGCACCACCTCGGGGTCCACGCGCTCGGTGCCGGCGACCTCGGGCATGGCGAAGGCGGCGCGCGGGCCGGGCTGCTCCGTGAAGGTGACGTCCATGGCACGGGCGCCGTGGTCCACCGTGACGGAGCGTTCGATGCGGGCGAGCGGGCGGCCGTCCTCGCGCATGGCGGTCCAGGCGGCCTCCTGGGCCGCGATGACCGTCTCGGCCCGGGCCGGTTCGCCGGGGGTGACGGCCACATCAGGGCCGCCGCCGACCGTCCGGATGTTGCGGAAGGTGTAGCGCGGGCCCGGCGTCACGCGGATCTCCAGCGCCAGCGGCGAGGGCTGGGCGGTCAGCGCGGCGGGATCGAGCGAGCCGCCGGGCGCCACGACCTCCACCTGGCCGGCCCAGTAGCCCTCGCTCTCCAAAGCGGGCCGCAGCTTGTCGGGCTCGGCGCCGATGCGTGAGATCACGCCCTCGGCGTCGGTCGGCGCGCGCTCCTGCAGGGCGATGAGGCCGGAGGCGAGGCGCAGCACGCGGTCGAGATTGTCGTCGCCCGTCGGCTTGACGGTCGCGCGATAGGGCAGGTTCGGGGCGTCAGCGGGCGCCGCCTCACTCTCCGGCTGCGCGCGAAGGGTCAGGGTCGCCGAGGCCAGCCAGGCCGCGAGGCCCAGAAGGGGCCAGAAGCGCGATACTCCGGAGGACAAGCACCTCTCCTCTCCCGACGCGCCTTGGGCACGCAGATTGCGGTCAACTTCCAACACCAGGAATGGTTCTGGGTTTCCCGCAAAGCGACAAGCCCATGATCCGCGGCGCGAGGAAAGACGCAAGCGCCGTCCCGTGGGAGGCCCGGGACGGCAGGGCCATCGGTGGCACGGGGCGCACGGCGGCGCCCCGGGCGATCAGTGCCCCTTAGCGCAGCGGGAAGCCCATGGCCTTGAGCACGCCGCTCAGCTTCTCGCGGCCGGCGAGGCCCCTGAGCTTGCCCATGCGGTTCAACACGCGGCCGCTCCAGGTGGTCTGCGCCATCTCGAAGCGGCCGGAGAAGTCGGAGAGCTTCTGATCGTAGGAGGCGACATGTGCCGGCTCCTCGACATGGTCATAGGTGCCGTGGTGCAGGATCGCGGCCTGCGGGAGGCGCGGCTTCACCTCGTTGGTGACGCCATCGGCCGGATAGCCCACGCAGAGGCCGAAGACGCCGACCACGCCCTGCGGCAGGTGCAGCAGCTCGCCTACGCGCGCGGGATCGTTGCGCATGGCGCCGATATAGACGGTGGACAGGCCGATCGCCTCCGCCGCGACCACGGCGTTCTGCGCGGCCATGGCGGCATCGATGGCCGCGATCATGAAGGTCTCGACATAGGGCAGCACCTCGAGCTCGGCGCCGTTGGCCTTGGCCAGCCGCTCGTTGCGCGAGAGGTCGGCCAGGAAGACCAGGAAGAGCGGGCACTGCTCGATGTGCTTCTGGCCCCCCGCGATCCGCGCGCATTCCGCCTTCACGGCGGGGTCGCTCACGGAGACGACGGACCAGGTCTGCATGTTGGAGCTGGTGGCGGCCGATTGCGCGGCGGCGATCAGCGTCTCCAGCGTGCCCTCGGGCAGCACGTCGGGCTTGTAGCCGCGGACGGAGCGGTGCGAGAGCAGCAGCGCGATGTGCTCGTTCCAGGGGCCGGCGGCGGGGATCGCGTCGGCGCCGTAGCGCAGCGCGAGCGCTTGTTCCTTCGACAGGTCGGCAGGGGCGTTCATGTCCATGGGCGTGTTCCCGGGGGGCTGAACCGCCAGTGTGGCGGCGCAGCATACTGGCGGCAAGATGGCAGGATCAGGCCAGCCAGCCGAGGCCCGGCTGCAAGGGCGCGTCCCAGGCGCGGGCGAGCAGCGCCGCGGCCTTCTCCGCGCCGAGCACCGGCGCGGCGAGGCCCGAGAACTTCCGGCCGAGCGCGTCGTCGGACATGGGGTTCTCCAGGCTGCCGAGAGGGGTGGTCGTCTCGGCGCGGCGCTCGCTGCCGTCGCGCATCCGCAGCACGATCTCGCATTGCGTGCGGCGGAAGCCCGGCTCGACCTGGGCGGTGACGCGGCGGCGCATCGCCACGACCTCGGGCGCGAGGACGCGGGCGTCGGAGAACTCGGTCTCGCCGCCATCGCCGTCCACCAGCGCCACGGCGGCGGCGTGGAAGATGCTGAACTTACCCTCCAGCCCGCTCATGGGCTCGCGCTTGCCGGTGAGGTCCATGACCAGCGGGTGCACGCGCAGGCGGACTTCCTCGATGGCGTCGAGCGCGAAGCCCGGCTCGGCGCGGAGCCGCATGCCGAGGTCGATGGCGGGGTGCACCACGAGGCCGCAGGCGAAGGGCTTGTAGGTGTTGCGCAGGATCTCCCAATTCTCGCCGAGGCCGTCGGTGATGCGGCTCTCGTCGAAGCTGGAGGACAGCACTTCGGCGAAGCCGCGCCGGCCCTCGATGCCGTCGGGCGCCGCATCGAAACCCTCGGCGGCGAGCAGCGCGGCCAGGATGCCGTTCTGCGCCGCGCGGCCGGGATGAAAGCTCTTCACCATCGAGCCGAAATGCACGCGCAGGCCCACGGGCTGCGTGGCGCCCATGCCGATGGCCCAGGCGGTGCGCTCGGCATCCAGGCCGAGCAGCCGCGCACAGGCCGCCGCGGCGCCGATGGAGCCGCAGGTGCCGGTGATGTGCCAGCCGGCGTCGTAATGCGCCGGCGAGATCGCCATGCCGGCGCGGCAGGCCGCCTCCACGCCGACGAGAAAGGCCTCCAGCATCGCCTCGCCGCTCGCGCCGCGGTCCTCGGCCAGCGCGAGCGCCGCCGAGAGCACGGGCGAGCTGGGATGGATCAGCGTGCCGTCATGCGTGTCGTCGAAGTCGAGCACGTGGGAGGAGATGCCGTTCACCAGCGCCGCCGAGACCGGATCGCTGCGGCGGCCGAGGCCGAGCAGCGTGGCCGTGGGCGGGCCGGCATAGGCGGTGGCCGCACGGACCGCGGCGGCCACGCCCGGATGCGGCGCGCCGCCCACGGCGCAGCCGAGCCAGTTCACGAAGGAGCGCACGGTCTCGTGCCGCACCTGGGCAGGGACATCCTGCCAGCGGGTCTCGGCGACGAGGTTGGCGAGGAGGCGCGTCACGCCTGGAGTCATGGCGTCCATGGTCAATCGATCCTCGCGCCGGAGGACCGCACGACGGGTCCCCAGCGGTCGCGCTCATTGCGGATGAGGGTGCCGAATTCCATCGGCGTGCTGGAGGCGGCCTCGGCGCCGAGGCCGCCCAGCCGCTCGCGCACGGCGGCATCGGCGAGGGCGTCGCGCGTGTCGGCGGCGGCGCGGGCGACGATCGCGGCATCGGTGCCCTTGGGCGCCAGCAGGCCGAACCAGACGCCCGCTTCCATCTCCTGTCCGAGCCCGGCCGAGAGCGTCCGCACGCCCGGCAGCACCGGCGACGGCGCGCGCGAGCCGATGGCCAGCCCGCGCAGCTTGCCATCGCGGATCAGCTCCGCCGAGGAGGCGGTGTTCACGAACATCGCCTGCACCTGGCCGGCGACGAGATCGTTCAGCGCCGGCGCGCTGCCGCGATAGGGCACATGGGTCATCTGGATGCCGGCGGCCGTGGCGAAGAGCTCCATGGCGAGGTGCGTGGCGCTGCCATTGCCGACGGAGGCGTAGGTGACCTCGCCGGGCCGCGCTTTGGCCAGGGCCACGAACTCCGCGACGTTCTGCGCGCGGACGGAAGGGTGCACCACCAGCACGAAGGCCAGCCGCGCGACGAGCGAGACGGGCTCGAAATCCGCGACGGGATCATAGGCCAGCCGGGCATAGAGATGTGGCGCCATGGCCATCGGGCCGACGTCGGAGATGAGGAAGGTGTAGCCGTCCGGCGCGGATTTCGCGCCGGCATCGGTGCCGAGCGTGCCGCCGGCGCCGGGCCGGTTCTCCACCACCACGGGCTGGCCCCAGGCCGCCTGGAGCTTCTGCGCCAGCACGCGGCCGACGATGTCGGTGCCCGAGCCGGGTGGATAGGGAATGATGAGCTTCACCGGGCGCGTCGGCCAGGACTGGGCCGCGGCGGGCAGACTCAGGGCCGACGAGCCCAGCAGGGCGGCGAGGATGGGGCGGCGATGCATGGCGTGCCTCCGTGGCATTGGGTTGTCCGGAGGGTAGGACAAATGGCGGCGCCAGCCTATCCAGGGCGGGTCGGCATATCCGGTCGACAGGTGTCCGCCTTGGCGCAATACTGGCCGCCGATGACGCCGGGATCGCTCGCAGCATTGGAACGGAGGGTGCGGGAGGAGCTGGCCTTGCTCGATCCGCAGGCCCGGCCGTGGCGCCCGGCCGAGGACGCCGTGCTGGACGCGCTGATCGTCGGCGCCGGCCAGGGCGGGCTTTCCATCGCCTTCGCGCTCCGTCGCCTCGGGATCGCCAACACGCTGATTGTCGACAGGTCACCCTCCGGGATGGAAGGACCATGGCGCGGCTTCGCGCGCATGCCGACGCTCCGGACCTACAAGCACCTCATCGGCCCGGACCTCGGGATTCCGAGCCTCACGCCGCGCGCGTGGTTCGAGGCCGTGCACGGCGCCGAGGCCTTCGCGGCGGCCACGCGGATCTCCACGCTGGACTGGGCGTCCTATCTCGACTGGCACCGCCGCATGACCGGCGCGCGCGTGCGCAACGGCGCCGAGGTCACCGGCCTGCGTCCCGATGCGGAAGGGGTCGCCGTGGAGACCAGCCAGGGCTCTCTGCGGGCACGCCACGTCGTGCTCGCCAACGGCATGGACGGCGCGGGCGCCTGGCATGTCCCGCCCGAGGTGGCGGCAGCCCTGCCCCGGCAGGCCTATGCCCATACGGCGGAGCCCATCGATCTTGCTGCGATGGACGGAAAACGCGTGCTGGTCCTCGGCGCGGGCGCATCGGGTTTCGATGCCGCTCTCGCGGCCGAGGCGGCGGGCGCCGCCACCGTGCGACTGCTGGCGCGGCGGTCGGAGTTGCGGCGCGCGAACCCCTTCATCTGGATGGAGCAGGACGGCTTCCTGAACTTCTTCCGCTCCCTCGACGACGCCACGCGCTGGCGCTTCGCGCGCCATTTCCACGCATTCGGCCAGCCGCCGACCGAGGCCACGCTGGAGGCGGTGGCCGCTTCGCGGAACGTGTCCATCCTCACCGGCGCCCAGGTCGCCCAATGGCGCTGGGAAGCGGGCGGAATCCGCGCCGAACTGGCCTCGGGCGACGTGATCGCCGCCGACTTCCTGATCCTGGGCACAGGCGTCGACTGGGGCCTGCACCTGCGCCCCGAGCTGGCCGAAATCGCGCCGGCGACCCTGCTCTGGCGCGACCGCGCTCCTGATAGCGAGGAGGAGCCGTCGCTCGGCGCGCAGCCCTATCTCGGCAAGTATTTCGAGCTGCTGGAGCGCGAGCCGGGCGGCCTGCCCGGCCTCTCGCGCATCCGCCTGTTCAACTACGCGGCCCTGCCGAGCATGGGCCTCACCGGCTCCGCGATCGCCGGGATCCGCTGCGGCGTGCCGCATCTCGCTGATGGCATCGGGCGCGACTTGTTCCGCGCGGAGGCCGGTGCTCAGCTTCGCTCGCTGGAGGCTTTTCTCCGCGGGGAGGAAGTTCCGCCGTTCGACTCCCCCGCCGCGACCATCGCCTTGGAGGCGAAGCCGCGGATGAGCCGGCCGATCTCCGCCTCGGCCCCCGCGCCGTCGCGCGCGACGATCCGCCCGATCAGCGGCGAATAGGTCCGCGGGTTCAGGAAGGAGGGATCCTGCTCCGACTGGCTGAGGCTGTGGATCAGCCGCAGCTCGGCGGCCAGCGGCTCGAAAGCCGCGGCCAGGCGGGCATTCCCCGTCAGCCGCACGAGGCCGACATGGAAGGCGAGGTTGGCCTCGATCAGCGCGCCGGGGCGCGGATTTGCGAAGGCCCGCGCGTAGTCCGCCTCCAGTGCAGCCAGCCGTTCGGCGAGATTAGGAAGGACGACATCGGGCAGCGCCACCAGCGCGCCCACGGCGAATTGCTGCAGGCAGCGCCGCAGCTCCGCCACCTGCCAGACATCCTCGGGCGTGTAGGCTCGGACGAAGACCCCCTGCCCCGGCACGGCGATGACGAGGCCCTGCGCCTCCAGCCGGCGTAGCGCCTCCCGCAGCGGCGCGCGGCTGATGCCCATCCGCTTGGCCGTGGCGGCCTCGAAGATGCGCTCGCCCGGCTTCAGCGCACCGCCGAGGATGAGCGCGCGCATCTGCGTCTCGGCGCGGTCGGCGAGGTTCGGCGGGAGTGCGTCCATGCCCCCTCATCGGCCATGTCCTTCGCGCCGGTCAAACGAAACCTGTCGACAGGTCGGTCATGATCCGCTTCACTGCGCGCCAGCGAATTCGAGGTGCCGATATGGCCGTGATGTCCCCCGGCGAGTTCAAGCTGGCGACCATGATGCAGCGCTTCCCCATGGAGCCGCTGCCCGTCTTCGAGGACCCCGGCGAGCAGACCTCCGTCTGGGGCGGCGCGTGGGGCTGCAACAGCGACTGGGGCCGGCTGCGCAAGGTGCTGATGCGCCGCCCCGGCGCAGAGATCGCCACCGTGGATACGGCCAAAAACCTCGATATCGGAGGCTTCGGCGACCCGGAGACCGGCTGGTACTGGATGGGCCAGGCGCCGCCCGACCTCGCCGCGATGCAGGAGCAGCACGACAGCTTCGCGGCAGCCTTGCGCGAGGAGGGCGTCGAGGTCGCCTATGTCGACGAGGTCCGCCCCCATCTCATGAAATCCATCTACACGCGCGATGCGATGATCGCCGTGCCCGGCGGCGCCATCGTCTGCCGCCTCGGCCCGCGCGTGCGCCGCGGCGAAGAGCTGGAGATGACGCGCGCCCTCGCCCGCCTCGGCATGCCTATCCTGCGCACGCTGCACGCCGATGCCGTGATGGAGGGCGGCAGCTTCGTCTGGCTGAACGCGAAGACGGCCGCGGTCGGCCTCTCCTGCCGCGGCAACGAGGCGGCGGCGACGCAGATCGAGGAGGTGCTGCGTCCCATGGGTGTGCGCCTCATCCGGGTGCAGTGCCCGGGCTATCGACTCCACCTCGACGGCGGGATCGTGATGTGCGGGAAGGATGCCGCCATCATCAACCAGAACCTGCTGCCCTTCACCTTCCTCGAGGAGGTCCGCGCACTCGGCATCCGCATCGTCGAGCTGCAGGCGGACGATCCGACGGATGCCGGGAATTGCCTCGCCATCGCGCCCGACCGCGTGATCATGTCCGCCGGCATCACCGACGCGACCTGCGAGGCGGTGGAGCGACTCGGCATCCGGGTGCGAAGGCTGGACTACCGCAAGGTCTGGGCGGGTGGCGGCGGCCTGCATTGCTCCACCGCGCCTCTGCTGCGCGATCGCGTTTAAGAAAGGGAGACTGATGAGGATCAGGATTCACCGCCTCGCGGCAGCGCTGCTGCTGACCGCGGGCATCGGCGCATCGGCGCAGGCCCAGGAAGCCGGAACGCTGCGCATCGCCATGACCGCGGCCGACGTGCCGACGACCAACGGCGCGCCCAACAACGGCTACGAGGGGCTGCGCTGGCTGGGCTATCCGGTCTTCGAATCCCTCGTGCTCTGGGACCTCTCGCGCTCCGACACGCTGGCGGGCGTGAAGCCCGGCCTCGCGGAATCCTGGGAGCAGGACGCGACCGACCCAACCAAATGGCGCTTCAAGCTGCGTGCCGGCGTCACCTTCCATGATGGCACGCCCTGGAACGCCGATGCGGCCATCTGGGGCCTCGACCGCTTCTACCGGCAGGATGCGCCGAACTACGACCCGCAGGGCTCCGCCTTCACGCGGCCGCGCACCGCCGGCTTCGCCAGCTACCGCAAGATCGACGACATGACGATCGAGATCAGCAGCGAGCGGCCGCTGAGCTACTTTCCTTACGTTGTCCCCTACATCCTCTTCTCCTCGCCGCGTGCTTTCGAGGCGGCGGGCCGCGACTGGGCGCGCGTCGGCCAGGCGCCGGCTGGCACCGGCCCCTTCCGCGTCACGCGCTTCGTGCCGCGCCAGTCGGTCGAGCTCTCGCGCAACGACAACTACTGGGACACCGCGCGCCGCCCGCGGCTGAACCGCGTGATCCTGCTGCCGGTGCCCGACGCCAACACCCGCGTCGCCGCGCTGCGCTCGGGCCAGGTGGACTGGATCGAGGCGCCGCCGCCGGATGCGCTGGCCCCGCTGCGCTCGGCCGGCTTCAACGTGGTGACGAACTCCTACCCGCATGTCTGGCCCTGGATCTTCGCGGCCGGCAAGCCGGACAGCCCGACCGCCGATGTCCGCGTCCGCCAGGCGCTGAACTACTGCCTCGACCGGGACGGGCTGGTCACCATGCTGAGCGGCATCGCCGAGCCCGCGGTGGGCTTCTACAATGCGAGCAACCCGCTCTTCGGCAGCCCGCAGAACCGCTACCGCCTGGATGCGGCGCGCGGCCGGGCGCTGCTGGCCGAGGCCGGCTACAACGCCCAGCGGCCGCTGCGCATCAAGGTCGGCATCTCGAGCTCCGGCTCCGGCCAGATGCAGCCGCTGCCGATGAACGAGGCCATCCAGCAGAACCTGCGCGAGAATTGCGGCGTGCAGGTCACCTTCGAGGTGGTGGAGTGGACCGTGCTGCTCGGCACGCTGCGCGTCGAGCCGACGGCGCCGGGCTGGCTGGGCGCGGATGCGTCCAATGTCAGCCTCGTCTCCTCGGACCCCTTCCAGATGGCGCGGTGGTTCCTCTCCTCCAACGCCTCGCCGCGCGGCAGCAATGCCGGGCACTGGAGCGATCCGCAGTTCGATGCGGCGATGGCCGAGGTCGAGCGGGCGCGCACGCCGGAGGAGGCCGCGCCGGCCATCCGCCGCGCGCATGAGCGGCTCGTGGATGGCGCGCCCTGGCTCTACATCGTGCACGACACCAACCCGCGCGCGATGAGCCGCCGCGTGAGCGGCTTCGTCTCGGCGCAGTCCTGGTTCCAGGATCTGGCGACCGTCGAGGTTCGCTGACGGCAAGGGTGGTGCCGAAAGTTTCGGCGCCACCCCTGTCCATCGCTCCCGGCCTTGGCGAGGATGTCGCCGGCAGTGGGAGACGGGATTTGAAACTTTCCGATGCGGTGTCCGCGCAGACGCCTCTGGTCCAGCGGCTTCTGGATGGCGTCGCCACCATCGGCGCCGACCCGCCGGGTATCACCCGCGACGCCTATGGGCGAGGCGAGAACGAAGCGGTCGCGCTCATCGCCGAGGCCGGGCGCGGGCTGGGCCTGACAGCCTCCGTTGACGCCGGCGCCAACCTCTCGCTGCGCTGGGTCTCGGGCCATGACGCGCCGCCGGTGCTGATCGGCTCGCACCTCGACAGCATCGTGCAGGGCGGGAATTTCGACGGCGCGGCGGGCGTGATCGCCGGGATCGGCGCCGTCGCCGCCCTGCAGGCCGCGGGCATCGCGCCGCAACGCGACATCGAGGTGCTGGCGCTGCGCTGCGAGGAATCCGTCTGGTTCGGCCTCGGCCTGATCGGCAGCCGCTGCCTGCTGGCCCGGCTGCCCGAAGGCGCGCTGGAGCTGCGGCATGCGCGCAGCGGCCTCACCTTGGCCGAGAGCATCGATGCCTGCGGCGGCGATTCCGCCCGCCTGCGCGAGAACGCGCCGCTGCGCGATCCCCGCTCGCTCGGCGCCTATCTGGAGGTGCATATCGAGCAGGCGCCGCAGCTCATCGAGGCCGGCGCGCCGGTGGCGGTCTGCCTCGCCAATCCCGGCAATGTCCGCCACCCCTTCATCCGCATCACCGGCGAGGAGGCGCATACCGGCCTGCCGCACCGCTTCCGCCACGACGCCGCCCTCGCGGGCGCGGACCTCTCGCTGGCGCTGGAACGGATGTGGCTGGAGGAGGAGGCGCAGGGGCGCTTCATGGCCGTCACCATCGGCCGCTTCCACACACCCGCCGGACGGCACAGCATGACAGCGGTCTCCGGCGGCTTCGAGCTCAGCCTCGATCTGCGGGCCTATAGCGCAGAGCACCTCGCCACGCTGGAGAAGCGGCTCGGCGAGATCGCCGCCGAGGTCGCCGCGCGCCGGAAGGTGGAGATTGTCCTGGGCGAGCGCAGCGCCGCGGCGCCGGGGCCGATGAATCCCGGCCTCATCGAGGGGCTCGCAGCCGCCGCCGCGCGGATGGGCATCGCGGCGCCGCCGCTCAACAGCCCCGGCACGCACGACGCCAACAACTTCGTCGCGTCCGGCGTGCCCGTGGGCATGCTGCTCGTCCGCAACCAGAACGGCAGCCACAACCCCTACGAGGCGATGGACACGCCGGACCTCATGGCGGCGATCGGCGTGCTGGCCGAGTTCATCGCGGCTAGCGAGGGGGGCAAAGCCCCCCTCAACAGCGCTACTTCACCGAGGAGAAGCTCGTCGGCTGCAGGATCAGGTTGCTGAGCGTGGCGACGATCGGGCCGTCCTTCTCCGTCTCGGCGCGCTTGGCGTGCCACTCCGGATCGGCCTGGAAGGCGCCCCACTTCTGCTCGCGCTCGGCCAGCGATTCCCACTCCAGCAGGTAGTAGAGATCCTGGTTGGAATCGCCGATCGCGACCGTCCAGAAGCCAGCCTGGCGGATGCCGTGCTTCTTCCAAAGCTCCAGCGTGATGGTCTCGAAGCGGCGTAGCAGGTTCGGCAGCCGGCCGGAGACGCAGTGGTAGATGCGAAGCTCGTGAATCATGCGGGTCCCTCCCAGGATCAGACCCTGACGATGCGGTCCGGAACAGGAGTTGTCGAGCCGGGGCGAAAGCATTTGGCCCCGGCCCGACCGCGCTGATAGGCTCGCGGCCGAAACGGTCCGATCACGGGAGAAACGTCATGACGGGATGGTCCGCGCTGCGGCGCGCCCTGTTGCCGGCCGGCCTCATCCTCGCCACCCTGCCGGCCCTTTCGGGTCACGCCATGTCCGCCGAATATCCCACGCCGCGCGAAGCCACCTGGATCGCCCGCGACTTCCGCTTCCACACCGGCGAGACGATGCCGGAGCTGCGGCTCGCCTACACCACCATCGGCGATCCCTCCGGCATTCCGGTGCTGGTTCTGCACGGCACGGGCGGCTCGGCGCGCAGCCTGCTGACGCCGGCCTTCGCCGGCGAGCTCTTCGGCGCCGGCCAGCCGCTCGATGCGACGCGCTACTTCGTCATCCTGCCCGACGCGATCGGCACGGGCGGCTCCGCCAAGCCCTCGGACGGGATGCGGGCCGGCTTCCCGCGCTACAACTACGCCGACATGGTGGCCGCACAGCACCTTCTCGTCAGCGAGGGGCTGGGCATCCGGCACCTGCGCCTCGTGCTCGGCAACTCCATGGGCGGCATGCACGCCTGGCTCTGGGGGACGACCCATCCGGAGTTCATGGACGCGATCGTGCCGATGGCCGCGCAGCCCACGCAGATGGCCGCCCGCAACTGGATGCTGCGCCGGCTGCTGGTGGAATCCATCCGGCAGGACCCCGCCTATATGGGCGGGAACTACCGGGAGCAGCCGCCCTCGCTGCGGCTGGCCAACGTCTTCTTCGCCACCGCGACCAATGGCGGCACCCTCGCCCTCCAGGCCGCGGCGCCGACCCGCGCGGCGGCCGACGCGCTGGTCGAGACGCGGCTCGGCGCCCGCGTCACGGCCGATGCGAACGACTTCGTCTACCAGTGGGACTCCTCGCGCGACTATGACCCCTCGCCGATGCTGGGCCGCATCCGGGCGCGCGTGCTCGCCATCAACGCGGCCGACGACGAGCGCAATCCGCCGGAGACGGGCGTCATGCAGGCGGCGATGCAGCGCGTGCCGAATGGGCGCCTGCTGCTGATCCCGGCCAGCGAGGCGACCACCGGCCACGGCACGACGGGCAATGCGCTGCTCTGGCGCGAGGCATTGCGCGAGCTCCTGCGCGCGCTGGAATAGGCACGCCCGGAAAAAAGGCAGCACATGCAAACCTGACGGCGTTGGAGCGTTTGCTGCAAGAGGCGGATGAGAAACCGCCTACGAAACAGGACAATGCCTGATGGACACGCAGTTGGACACCTTCACCCGCATCGTCTCGCCGCGGCAATGGATGGAGATCTATGCTGGGCGGCTCGTCGAGCTTTCCGCCGGGAAGTTCGAGCCGCCGATCTCCGACGAAGAATTGCGCGCCTTCGCTCTCCAATGTGCCCGCGGCGGCTACCCCGCCTTCCGGAACGACGACCCGGCGGAGTGCGCCGAGGCCGAGTTCCTGGAATGGCGGATGAACTCGCTTTGATTCAGCCGGCGAAGGCCGCCGGGATCAGCAGGAAGTCCGGCCCTTCGGGGCCCGTCGGCGGATAGAGCTGGTAGCGCCAGCCCGGCGGGGTGAGTTCGTCGAGGACGGCCCTCGTGATGTCATACCTGTCCGTCGCCGTGTCGCGCGAGCGGCGCTCCATTTCCGCGCGCAGCATCGTGACGATGGCCCGCGAGCGTTCCCAAAGATCCTGTTGCATGTCTGCCCTCCGGCGGCCGGAACGACGCCGGCACCGGAAGGTTTCCGATGTGATCCGGATTTCACGGGGGCGTCAGGCGGCCGGCGGGTAGTTGGATGGGAAGAGCGCGCGCTTCGCCTCCTCGTCGTTCACCTTCTTGAACGCATGGTCCGTGCCCACCGCACGTGCGCGGGCGACCGCCGGGCGCGCATCCACCAGGGCAAAGAAGCGCTTCAGGTTCGGATAGGGCGCGAGCGGGTCGCCCTCGCCCTTCAGCACCCGGGAGGCGCGGTCGAGCCAGCCCCAGGCCGAGATGTCGGCGATGGTGAAGCCGTCGCCCACGAGGAAGTCGCGGCCGGCCATGTGATCCTCCAGGACCTGGTAGTGGCGCTCGGCCTCGCGGCGGTAGCGGTTCACGGCGTAGCCGAGCCCCTCGGGCGCGGCGAACTGGAAATGCACCGCCTGGCCCGAGAAGGGCCCGAGGCCGGAGGCGATGAAGAGCAGCCAGGACAGCAGCTCGGGCCGGTCCTCCGGCGCGCCGAGGAGCGTTCCGGTCTTCTCGGCGAGGTAGAGCAGGATCGCGGTGGAATCGAAGACCCGCGCCTCCTTCCCGCCCGGCCCCTCGGTGTCGACGATGGCCGGCACCTTGCCGTTCGGGTTGACGGCGCGGAAGGCGGGCAGGTGCTGCTCGCCCTTGCTGGTGTCCACGGGGACCGTCTCGTAGGGCAGCCCCGTCTCCTCGAGGAAGAGCGCGACCTTCGCGGGGTTGGGCGTCGGGTGGAAGTAGAAGCGGATCATGGTCGTCTCCTGTTCTTCGAAGTGGACGAAGGGCGCGCCGCCAGCACCACGCCGCCGACGATGGCGGCAAGGGCGGCGCATTCGGCCGCCGTCGGCACTTCGCCGAGGACGGGAATGGCGAGCAGCGAGGCGACGCCGGGCAGCAGCGCGATGATGGCGGTCGCCGCCGCCGGCCCCAGCAGCGCGACGGCGCGGTTGAAGGTGACGATGGCGATCGCGCTCATCAGCACGCCCTGATACGCGGCCTGCAGCGCGATCTCGCCAGCCGAGGCGAGATGCAGGCGGCTCAGCCCGAGCAGCAGATAGGCCGGCAGGAAGAACAGCGCCGACCAGGTGCAGATGAGCGCGGCCGACTGGATCGGCGTCAGCCCGCTGCGGCGGAAGAGCAGCGTGTAGACCGCCCACATGGCCGCGGCAGCGGCGAGCGCGCCGATCCCCGCCGGGCTCGGCGCGCCATGGATCGCAGCCCCTGCCGCGACGAGGCCCCCAAGCCCCGCGACGATCGCCGCATGGCCCAGCCAGCGCACCGCCCCCTGCGGCTCGCGCAGGAAGGCCCAGGCGAAGAGGCCGGCGAAGACCGGCATCAGGGTGGGCGCGATCGAGGCCGCCTGCGCGGCCGAGGTCAGCCGCAGGCCGAGCGCGACCAGCAGCGCGAAGGGCGCCCCCCAGAGCAGCGCGAAGACCAGCCCTTCGCGCCAGGCACGCGATGGCAGCCGCGCGCCGCGGCGGAGCAGGACAGGCGCCAGCAGCAGGGCGCCGATGCCGTAGCGCAGCGCCGTCACGTCCCAGATGCGCAGCTCGCGAGTGACGCTGAACCGCGTCACCACGAACCAGCCGGAGAAGATGGTGACCGAGATCGCCGCCCAGGCGAAGCCGACGAGGAGGGAGCGGGGGAACCTTGCCGGCGCGGCAGGGCGATCGATGGTGGCCGCGGCTTCCAAGGTCTCAGGCCGCCCGTAGCGCGCTCAGCGCCGCCAGGATGTCCTCGGGCGCCAGGCGCCGGCGATAGTCGACGTCCAGGGAGGCGAGCGCCACGCGCCCTTCCGGCGCGATGACATAGGTCGCCGGCACGGGCAGTTCCCAGCTGTCGTCGCCGTTGATGCCGGGAAGAGCCTTGTTGTTGGAGGCCAGCGCGGCGCGCAGCTCGTCGGGCAGCGCGTAGACCAGGCCGAAGCTCCGTGCAGCGGCGTTGCCGAGGTCGCTCAGCACGTCGAAGGTCAGGCCGTTCCTCTCCGCCGTGGAGAGCGAACCGTCGGGCAGCTGCGGCGAGATCGCGACCAGCCGCGCGCCGAGCGCCGTCATCTGCGGCAGCACGGCCTCGTAGGCACGAAGCTGGATGTTGCAGTAGGGGCACCAGCCGCCGCGGTAGAAGGTCACGACCACTGGGCCGGCCCGCAGCAGCGCGGACAGGGTCACTGGCCGGCCCTGGGCGTCCGGCAGGGTGAAGTCCGGCGCGGCCGCATCCACGCCAAGCGCCGACCCGAAGGCGAAGCCGGCGCGCAGCTCCTCGATCTTGGCCTCGTAGAGTGCCGGGCGGCCGGCGGGCGCGGTGCGCACGAACTCCGCCCTGAACTCGGCGAGCTGCTGTTCCAGGCCCATCCCCCGCTCCATCGCTTGAGTTTTAGTTCGATCGTTCTAGAATGCGCCGCAAGCGCGGACGTGGCAAGATGCCGGTCTCGCTGTCACGGAAGACGGAATGGCCAGGCCCAGGGAATTCGACGAGGCGACCGTGCTCGACGCCGCGGTGCAGTGCTTCTGGGCGCGCGGCTACGAGGCGACCTCGGTGCGCGACCTCATCGGGGGCACGGGCATCACGGGCGCCAGCCTCTACAACGCCTTCGGCGACAAGCGCGCGCTCTACCAGCGGGCGCTGGACCATTATGTCGCGGGCAGCATCGCCGACCGCATCCACCGCTGCGAGGAGCTGCCGCCGCGCGAGGCCGTCGCCGCTTTCTTCGCGGAGCTCCTCGCGCGCTCGCTCGGCGATCCCCAGCACAAGGGCTGCATGCTGGTGAACGCGGCGCTCGACGTGGCGCCGCACGATCCGGGCTTTCGCGAGGCCGTCGCCGGCGTGCTGGAGCGGATGGAAGCGTTCTTCCTTCGGTCGGTCGAGGCCGGCCAGGCCGATGGCAGCATCGCCGACGCCCATCCCGCGCCGGTGCTGGCGCGCCACCTGCTGGGCGTGCTCATGGGACTGCGCGTGCTGGCCCGCGTCCGGCCGGAACGGGCGCTGCTGGAGGGCGTGGTCGCCCCCGCCCTCGCGATGCTGGAGCCCCGCGCATGAGACGCTTCGCCACCATCTTCGCGCTCGCCGCCAAGCGAAAGGGCGGCGACGCCGCGCTGGAAGCCCTGCTCGCCGGAACCGCCCCGCGCAGCCCGGCCGAGATCGCCGCGACGCCGGACGACCGCATCCTCGCCGAGATGACGCGGCGCATCTTCTACGCCGGCTTCTCCTCCAAGGTGATCGACGGCAAGTGGCCCGGCTTCGAGGCCGCCTTCGACGGCTTCGATCCGCGCGCCTGCGCCTTCATGACCGATGCGCGCTTCGATGCGCTGACGAAGGACACGCGGATCATCCGCAACGGCGCCAAGATCCGCTCGGTCCAGGTCAACGCCGCCTTCCTGCTCGAGCTCGCGGCCGAGCATGGCAGCGCGGCCCGCTTCTTCGCGGACTGGCCGGACAGCGACCATGTCGGCCTGCTGGAGGTGCTGAAGAAGCGCGCGAGTCATCTGGGCGGCGACGCCGCGGCGCGCTTCCTGCGCGCCATCGGCAAGCCCGCCTTCATCGCCAGGCCGGACGTGGTGGCGGCCCTGATCCGCGAGGGCGTGCTGGAGCGGCCGCCGGGCGGCAAGCGCGACCTCGCCGCGATCCAGGCGGCCTTCAACCGCTGGTCCGCGGAATCCGGCCGCGACCTCACCTCCATCAGCCGGGTGCTCGCGATGAGCATCGGCGAGCAAGCGTCCGGCACGCCGTACTGAGGGCTCCTACGCCCGGCGCGGCGGCCCTTCGGGAGCGACACGCGCGACAATCTGGACGTGCGGCGCGATCATCCTGCGACGATGCATCGGCATCCTTCCCCCGTCAGCCCGTGGAATGCGGGAGAGGAGAAGGACGCCGCACATGCGCGAAGCACTGATGACCGCAGCCAACGAGGCCTATGCCGACCATTTCGAGGATGCGCAGCGGAGCAAGCCGGCCCGCGCGGGCTTCGACGGCTGGCTGACGGCGGTCCGGGCGTTTTTCTTCCTCATCGCGGGCATGCTGTTCATCAGCCTGTTCACGGCGATCTGAAGACTCCGATGCACAGCACGTCATGGCCGTCCGGCCGGAATCTCTGGGGCGCGCTGCGCCAGGACTGGCTCCGAAGCGGCCTGGACGCTGCCGGGTTCGCCGCCCACGAAAGGCGCGACGGCTGCAGCGCATCCTGGGAAGGAACCGGCGGAAGGGATGCCGGCCAGGGCGGGGCTCGCGCCCGCTCCCCGGAGACCGACCTGCAGGCGGCGAGGCTCCTGCACGCCGTCTGAATACCGGGTGCATGCAGTCGCCCGGCCGCTGTGTCGCCCCGCATGGCCGGCCCTTCATCGGCCAGCCGGGAAGGCCGACCGAAAGGTTCCGGAACCTGTCCGATGGGTCCGGGCCTTGGCGAGGCAGCATCAAATTCCGCAACCGCCTCGCCCCAACTTCATGCAAGTATCGAATCGTCCGCAGGAATGAATTTCTTGCCGCGCGGGGGTCCGGTTCATGCTGGAGATCATGTCCACCCAGGATCTGCCCGGAAGGCGGCAATTCGACGCGTGGAGAAGCTGGCTGGAGGGCGTCTTCGACGTCGATCCCCCCACCCCGGAGCATGCCGCGGGATTCTGCGCCGAGAATCGCTTCTGGACGACGGCCGGCTTCACCGTTGCGCTCGCCACAGCCCCCTCCCTGAAGGTCACCCGGTCCCTCGAGCTGGTCCGGCGCAATCCGATCGATCACTGGGTCCTCAGCCTGGCCCGGAAGGACACCCAGGTCACGACGGGGGCCGCGAGCCACCTGGTCCGCGGCCAGATCCCTTTCCTCAGCTCGCTGGCTCACTCCTTCAGTGCCGAGCGGCCTTCCGACCACCGCCTCCACGTCTATCTGCCACGCGACCAGTTCCGGAACCTGGCCCTGCTGGACACCAGGTCCGGGATGGTCCTGGACACGCCGCTCGGGAAGCTACTCGCCAGCTTCCTGCGCAGCTTCGCATCCCGCCTCCCTGAGCTGTCGGAGGTCGAGCTGCCGCACGCGAGCGAGGCGTTGCGCGTCATGGTGAACGCCTGCATCGCGCCCGATGCCGACCGCCTCGCCGAGGCGGCGCAGCACATCCACGAGACACGCCTGCTGCGCATCCGGAGCGTCGTCCGCCGGTACCTGACCTCCGCCGAACTGGACATCGCCATGCTGTGCCGCGCGGCCGGCATTTCCCGGACACAGCTCTACCGCCTGCTGGAGAGCGAAGGCGGGGTGATCCGCTACATCCAGCGCCAGCGGCTGGAAGCCTGTCATGGTCGGCTAGCGGACTCGGCCGACGCAACGCCGATCCACCGGATCGCCATCGAGCACGGCTTCGACGATTCCTCGCGCTTCAGCCGCATCTTCCGGCGGGAGTTCGGCCTGAGCCCAAGCGAAGTCCGCGCAGCCGGACGCCCGGACGACCCCGTCGCCAGACCGCGGCATGATCCTTCGGGCTATGTCCGCCCGTCGCTCAGGGACCATCTGCGGCATCTTTGAGGGACAGGGCCTGAGACGCTTCGGAGCAGGCATGCCCGCGGCGAGACAGCGAACCTCCGTTGGCCGCAGATCAGCGCGCGCCATGCTTTCGAACTCCGCTGCCGACAGGCATCGGGGCCATGGGCCGAGTTGCCGGCAGAGCTGCCTGGGTGCTCTTGTACCGCCGGACGTGATCGAGGGAATGAAACTTGCCAGAACACGGCGCGCCGCTCATCGCGATCATCGCCGCGGGCATGGTCCTCGCCTTCGCTTTCGGTCTCCTCGCCCACCGCGTGCGTGTCTCGCCGCTGATCGGCTACCTGCTAGCGGGGATCGTGGTGGGCCCCTTCACGCCGGGCTTCGTCGCCGACCAGGCGCTGGCCGACCAGCTCGCGGAGATCGGCGTCATCCTCCTGCTCTTCGCCACGGGCCTGCATTTCTCGCTGGCGGATCTGGTCTCGGTCAGGAACACCGCGCTGCCCGGCGCCCTGGCGCAGCTCACGGTGTCGACCCTGCTCGGCATAGCCCTGGCCTGGGGATTCGGCTGGAGCCTCGGGGCCGGCCTGCTGTTCGGCCTCGCCCTCGCCTGCGCCAGCACGGTCGTCCTCACGCGGTCCCTGCAGGAGCATCGGCTCCTCGAGACCGATCGCGGCCGCATCGCCATCGGCTGGGTGATCGTGCAGGACCTCGTCATGGTCGTCGCCCTCGTGCTGATCCCCACCTTGGGCCCCTCGACGAACGGCGCGACATCCTGGGCGCAGCTCTCGACGACCCTCGGCATCACCGTCGCCAAGGTGGCGGCTTTCGTGGCGATCATGCTGGTGGGCGGCCGGCGGATGATCCCGTGGATCCTGCACTACGCGGCCCATACCGGCTCGCGCGAGCTGTTCCGCCTCGCGGTCTATGCGATCGCCCTCGGGGTGGCCTACGGGGCCGCCTCGCTGTTCGGCGTCTCCTTCGCGATCGGTGCCTTCTTCGCGGGCATGGTGCTGGCCGAGAGCCAGCTGAGCCAGCGCGCCACCGAGGAGGCGCTGCCGCTGCGCGACGCCTTCGCGGTGCTGTTCTTCGTCTCGGTGGGGATGCTCTTCAATCCCGCGGTCCTGATCGAGCGGCCCTGGGCCGTGGTCGCCACCCTGGCGGTGATCGTCGGCGGCAACGGCTTCGCGGCCTTCGCCGCGATCCGGTTGCTTGGGCAATCCCAGCCGACCGCCCTCACCGTGGCCGCGAGCCTCGGGCAGATCGGCGAGTTCTCCTTCATCCTCGCCGGATTTGGGGTGTCGCTCGGGCTACTGCCGCCGGATGGGCGCGACCTCATCCTGGCCGGCTCCATCCTGTCCATCCTGCTCAACCCCTTCCTGTTCGCCGCCGTGGAGCGCGGCCAGGTGCGCGTGCTGCCGCGCCCGGCGCCCATGGCCGCGAGAACGGCTGCACCGGTGCCGGACAGGGCGTCGCAGACAGTTCCGGCCCCAGCGCCCGAGGTGGCTGCCGTCGAGCCCGTGGCCGTCACGACGCTGGAGGCCCATGACGTCCTGGTGGGCTATGGCCGCGTCGGCTCGCTTCTCGGTAGCCGCCTGTTGTCGGAGGGCCGGCCGGTGCTCGTCTTCGAGGAGCGCGAGGCAGCAGTCGCCGCGGCCCGGAAGGATGGGGCTGAGGTGGTGGTCGGCAACGCCGCGGATCCGGAAGTGCTCGGAGCCGCCAACCTGCCCGCGGCCCGGCAGCTCTTCGTCACCATTCCCGAGGCGTTCGAGGCGGGCCAGGTCATCCAGCAGGCCCGCGCCGCCAACCCGGACCTTCCGATCGTGGCGCGGGCGCATACGGATGCCGAAGTCGATCACCTCACGCGTCTGGGCGCCGATCTGACGGTGATGGGGGAGCGCGAGATCGCCCAGCGCATGATCGAGCACGCGCAGCGTAGCCATGGGGCGATGAAGGCGGCCCCCCCAACCGGACGGATGATGCCAGCTCCTGAAAGGGCGCGATCCGCGAGTGCAGCGGAGCCGGCCATGCCTTAGATGAGCGTCGGCATGGCCTTCGGATTCCGGGGAGAACACGCATGCGCCTTCCAGCCCTCCAGCGACGCCACCTGCTGACGGCGGCCCTGCCGTCGGCCCCGCCGCTGGCCGCCTCGCCGCCCGCCGCGGCGACCTCCGCGGCGCCGATGCGCCGTGCCGCCCTGGCCCTGCAGGAGGGTGTCGGCGCGGAACGCCGCGCCCAGCTCTGCCTTCCCTTCGACAGTCCGGAGCGGCATCGCTGGTCCTATCTGCCGGGCCGCCGTCGCGCGGGGCTGATGATCGGCACGATGCCGGAGGCCGAGCAGGCCGTGGTCTTCGCCCTCCTCGCGGTCGCGCTGAGCGAGCGGGGCTATGCCAAGGCCGCGGGCGTATTACGCCTGGCCGATGTCCTGCGCCGGACGCGGAGCTTCGGCGGCGAAGGCTCGGGCATCTACGCCGTCGCACTCTTCGGCGACCCCGCGGCGGCGGGCCCCTGGGGCTTCCGCTTCGAGGGGCATCACCTCTCGCTCAACTACACGCTGATCGGCGAGGCGCTCGTCTCCGCCACGCCGCATTGCGTCTGCGCCGATCCGATGTGGGTGCAGGGCGGCCCCGATGACGGCCTCGCGCCGCTCGACCGCGAGGACTACATGGGGCGGGCGCTCGCCCTCAGCCTGGATGCCGGGCAGCTGGCCCGGGCGAGGCGGTCGGGCCGCGTGCCGACCAACATTCTCGCCGGCCCCGGCGAATCGCCTCCCGAGCCGGAAGGGATCGCCTATGCGCAGCTCACGGACGATGCGCAGACGCACCTGATCCTGGGCCTGGCCGAGACCTACCTGTCGAACCTGCCTTCGTCCTACGCGCGCCAGGCCATGTCCCGGCTCCGCGGCGGCGCACGCGACGCCCTGCATTTCACCTGGGCGGGCGGCCTCGAGAATTCGGACGAGCACTATTACCGCCTGCGTGGCCCATCCCTGCTGATCGAGTATAGCACCCGCCACCGGGCCGATCACGTGCACACCGTCTGGCGCGAGCCGGGTCAGGATTTCGGCCGCGCCGCGCTGGAGCAGGCTGGGCTCGGCCCGTTGCCGCCGGTCGGGGCCTGAGGTTGTAAAGTGTTTCGGGCCTTCCGCGATCAAGCGGGAGGCTGCGATCCGGATGAAGGCGCCGTCGTGGCGCGCTTTCCGGCCCGCGCCGCCCCGGAAGGAGCGGCCTCCGCAGTGCCGGCGGCGCCCTCGTCCCTGGGCCGCTCGCGCGCTCCACCGGCATCGGCCTGCGCGACGGAGCGAAGCAGGCGCTCGGCGTTGCGAGGGCTTCGCAGCAGATGGATCGTCTCCGTCATCCCCTCGTGCTCCTCCACCGAGAGGATCACCACATCGCCTCGGCCTTCAGGACGCGTCACCAGCAGGGGGACGCGGCTGCTCACCGTGGCGACGAGATGACGGGCCGGGTTCTGGCGCAGGCCGGTGACCGTGACAGAGGCCATGGGTGCGGCTCCCATAACATGTACGGGATCATGTACGTATTTCCGCAGAGAATGGCAGGCCGCCGCTCCGTCCCATCCCCCGCCGGTGGCATGAACTGCGCGTTAGGTTTAAGAACTTACCCAGCGCATTCCATTCGGAGGAATCCATGGCCATCGCAGACCTGTTCTCCGCGGCAGATGGCATCCTGACCCTCTCGCCCTCGGGCAAGAAGGACCTGCTCGACATGCTGGCGGCCGAGGTGTCCGCCCGGCTCGGCCAGCCCAAGGAGAAGGTTCTCGACGCCATCCTGGCCCGCGAGAAGCTGGGCTCGACCGCCCTGGGCCGCGGCGTGGCGCTTCCGCACGCCCGGGTGGACTGGCTGGACACGCCCGTCGCGATCCTCGCCCGCCTGACCCGCCCCATCGACTTGGAAGCGCGCGACGGCGAGCCGGTGGACCTCGTCTTCCTGGTCCTCTGGCCCGAATCCGCCTCGGAAGGGTTTCTGCCGGCCCTGTCGAGCATCTGCCGCGTCCTGCGCGACAACCAGCTGCCCCGGCAGCTCCGCCAGGCGCGATCCGCCGCCGAGGCGTTGCAGACACTTCAGGCGGCAGACCGCCCCCCTATCTGATCCGGCCGCTATAAGGTCCGATGCCGCCCGGCGCCCCCCTCGGCCGAATCCTGGCCGACGGGGCGCCGCACCCGAACCTGACGGAGAGCCCGGCAAGGATGCCAGACACCCTCTACCTCATCGCCGCGGTCCTGCTTCCCTTTCTCGGTGCCCTGGTCGCGACGATGCTGCCCCAGAGCGCCCGGCTGGAGGCCTGGCTGGCCGGGGCCGTGGCGCTGCTGACGCTGGTGATGGTGATCCTGGCCTATTCGTCCACGGCGGCCGGACGGATTCCGCGCTTCGAGATCCCCTGGGTGCCGGAGCTCGGCCTGTCCTTCGTCCTGCGGATGGACGGCTTCGCCGCCGCCTTCGCCATGATGGTCTCGGGCATCGGCTTCCTGATCGTGCTCTACGCCCGCTACTACATGTCACCGGACGATCCGATCCCGCGCTTCTTCGCCTTCCTGCTCGCCTTCATGGGCTCGATGATGGGGCTGGTGCTCTCGGGCAACCTGATCCAGCTGGTCTTCTTCTGGGAGCTGACCAGCCTCTTCTCCTTCCTGCTGATCGGCTACTGGCAGAACAACGCCGCGGCCCGCGACGGCGCGCGCATGGCGCTGACCGTCACCGCGGGCGGCGGCCTCGCCCTCTTCGCGGGCATGCTGGTGCTGGGCCACATCGTCGGCAGCTACGACCTCGACGCCGTGCTGGGCGCGGGCGACGCGATCCGCGAGCATCCGCTCTACCTGGTGGCGCTGGTCCTGATCCTGCTGGGCGCCATGACGAAGAGCGCGCAGTTCCCCTTCCACTTCTGGCTGCCGCACGCCATGGCGGCGCCGACCCCGGTCTCGGCCTACCTGCACTCGGCAACGCTGGTGAAGGCCGGCATCTTCCTCATGGCGCGGCTCTGGCCGGTCATGGCCGGGACGGATGCCTGGTTCTGGATCCTCTGCCCGGTCGGCCTGATCACCCTGCTGCTGGGTGCCTATGTTGCCATCTTCCAGCATGACCTGAAGGCGCTGCTGGCCTATTCGACCATCAGCCATCTGGGCCTGATCACGCTGCTGCTGAGCCTGAACAGCGACCTCGCCATGGTGGCCGCCGTCTTCCACACGATGAACCACGCGACCTTCAAGGCCTCGCTCTTCATGGCGGCGGGGATCATCGACCACGAGACGGGCACGCGCGACATCCGGCGGCTCTCGGGCCTCAACCAGTCGATGCCCTTCACCGCGCGCCTTGCGCTGGTGGCGGCCGCCGCCATGGCAGGCGTGCCGCTGCTCAACGGCTTCATCTCCAAGGAGATGTTCTTCACCGAGGCGCTCACCGCGACGACCATGCCGGTCATGGTGCAGGTCATCCTGCCCGCCGCGGCGACCATCGCGAGCATCTTCGCCGTCACCTATTCGCTGCGCTTCATCCACGGCGCCTTCTTCGGCCCCGAGACGGACGACCTGCCGAAGCACCCGCACGAGCCGCCGCAGTTCATGCGCGTGCCCGTCGAGGTCCTGGTCTTCACCTGCATGGTCGTCGGCATCCTGCCGGCCGCGACCATCGGCCCGCTGCTCGACATCGCGGTCCGGTCGATCCTCGGCGACGCCACGCCGGAGTACAGCCTCGCGGTCTGGCACGGCTTCAACCTGCCGCTCGCGATGAGCCTCGTCGCACTGGCCGGCGGCGTCGCGCTCTACCGCCTGCTGTTCCGGCACCTGAACGCCGGCATCGACGGCACCCCGCTACTGAGCGGCCTGGACGGCCGCCGCGTCTTCGACCAGGTGATGGTCTTCCTCTCCTGGCGCTTCGCCCGCGCGCTCGAGCGGTGGATGGCCACCGACCGGCTGCAGATGCAGCTGCGCCTCATGGTCTGCGTCGCCTTTCTCGCCGCCGCCCTGGCGCTGCTGCCGCATGGCCTGAGGGCGGGCGAGGTGAGGCTCACCCCCGTCGATCCCGTGGTCGCGCTGATGTGGCTGGTCGGCGGCGCCTGCGCCGTCGCCGCGGCCTACCAGGCCAAGTACCACCGGCTCGCCGCGGTGGTCCTGCTGGGCGGCACCGGGCTGATCACCTGCCTCACCTTCGTCTGGTTCTCCGCGCCCGACCTCGCGCTCACCCAGCTGCTGGTCGAGATCGTGACCGGCGTGCTGCTGCTGCTCGGCCTGCGCTGGCTGCCGCGGCGGATCGAGGCCGCGAGCTCCGGCGAGCTGCTGGCCCGGCTGCGCCGGCTGCGCGACTTCGTCATCGCCGTCGCCGCCGGCGCCGGGCTCACGGCGGTCTCCTACGCCACCATGACCCGCGCCTCGCCCGAGGGCATCTCCCGCCATTTCCTGGAGCGCGCCTATACCGAGGGCGGTGGCACCAACGTGGTGAACGTGATCCTCGTGGACTTCCGCGGCTTCGACACGCTGGGCGAGATCACCGTGCTCGGCGTCGTGGCGCTGACGGTCTTCGCCCTGCTGCGCCGCTTCCGCCCCGCCCCGGAGAGCGTCGGCGTGCCCGACCAGCAGCAGGGCGAGGCGCGCGACTGGCTGCTGATCCCGGCCGTGACCATGCGCCTGCTCTTCCCGGTCATCCTCGCGGTCGCGATCTACCTGCTGCTGCGCGGGCACGACCAGCCCGGCGGCGGCTTCGCGGCCGGGCTCATGCTCGCGATCGGCATCCTGCTGCAGTACATGGCCGGCGGGACACGCTGGGTGGAGGACCATCTGCGCGTGCTGCCGCTGCGCTGGATGGGGATCGGGCTGCTGCTCTCCGCCGGCACGGGGGCCGCGGCGATCGCCTTCGGCAAGCCCTTCCTGACCTCCTACTTCGCCTATGCGGATCTTGGCGTGCTCGGGAAGCTGCCGCTGGCGAGCGCGGTCATCTTCGACCTCGGCGTCTTCGCCTTGGTCTTCGGGGCAACGGTGCTGATGCTCATCGCGCTCGCGCACCAGTCCGTGCGCAGCCAGCGCGCGGCGCCGCCCCTGCCGCCCGAGACCCTCGCCCGGGTGGGAGAAGACTGATGGAACTCATCCTGGCGCTCGCCATCGGCATCCTGGGCGGCTCGGGCGTGTGGCTGCTCATGCGGCCCCGCACCTTCCAGCTCATCATCGGGCTCTCGCTGCTTTCCTACGCGGTGAACCTCTTCATCTTCAGCATGGGCCGCTTCCCGATCGGCGCGCCGCCCATCCTGGAGCCGGGCACCTCGGGCGATCCCGCCGTCTTCGCCGATCCGCTGCCGCAATCGCTGGTGCTGACGGCGATCGTGATCGGCTTCGCCACCACGGCGCTGTTCCTGGTCGTCATGCTGGCAGCCCGCGGCCTGACCGGCGGCGACCATGTGGACGGGAGGCCGCCACGATGACCGGCTGGCCGCAGCACCTCATGATCCTGCCCATCGCGCTGCCGCTGATCGTCGGCGCGATCATGGTCGCGCTGGACGAGCACCGGTCGCGGCTGAAGGCGGCGATGGGCATCGCCTCCATCCTCGCCATGCTCGGCGTCGCCGTGATCCTTGCGCTCAAAGCGCATGCGGGCGGCACGGCGATCGGCGTCTACCGCCTGGGCAACTGGCCGGCGAGCTTCGGCATCGTCCTGATGCTGGACCGGCTCTCCGCCCTGCTGCTGGTCCTGACCTCGCTGCTGGGCCTCGCCGCGCTGCTCTACGCCCTGCCGCGCTGGCAGCGGATGGGCGCACATTTCCACGCGCTGCTGCAGTTCCAGCTGATGGGGCTGAACGGCGCCTTTCTGACCGGCGACCTCTTCAACCTCTTCGTCTTCTTCGAGGTGCTGCTGGCCGCCTCCTACGGGCTCGCGCTGCACGGCTCGGGCGTGGCGCGGGTGAAGGCGGGGCTGCACTACATCTCGATCAACCTGGCGGCGTCGCTGCTCTTCCTGATCGGCGTCAGCATGATCTATGGCGTGGCCGGCACGCTGAACATGGCCGACCTCGCCGCCCGCATCCCCGCCATGCCCGCCGCGAACCGGCCGCTGCTGGAGGCGGGCGCGGCCATCCTCGGCATCGCCTTCCTCGCCAAGGCCGCGATGTGGCCGCTCGGCTTCTGGCTGATGCCGACCTACGCGGCCGCCAGCCCGCCCTCGGCCGCGATCTTCTCCATGATGAGCAAGGTCGGCATCTACGCCGTGCTGCGGCTCGTGCTGCTGCTCTTCGGGCCGGAGACCGGCGCCTCCGCCGGCTTCGGCGGGACCTGGCTGATGGCGGGCGGCATCGCGACCATCGTCTTCGGCGCGGTCAGCGTGCTCGCCACGCAGGACCTGCCGCGGCTGGCCGGCGGCAGCGTGCTCATCTCCTCCGGCACGCTGCTCGCGGCCATCGGTGCGGGACAGGTCGCCGTGACAGGCGGGGCGCTCTTCTACCTCGCGAGCTCGGCGCTCGCGATCGGCGCCTTCTTCCTGCTGATCGAGCTGCTGGAGCGGGGCCGCGAGGTGGGCGCCGACGTCCTGGCCGTGACGCTCGAGGCCTTCGGCGACGGCGAGGAGGAGGACGAGGACGACGACGCGACCGGCGTCCCGATCCCCGCGACCATGGCGGTGCTGGGCGCCTGCTTCCTCTGCTGCGCGCTGCTGCTGGCGGGGCTGCCGCCGCTCTCGGGCTTCATCGCGAAGTTCGCGATGCTGAGCGGCATCCTCAACCCGGCGGGGCTGGCCGAGGGCCCGGCCCTGGTCCCGCTCGGCGGCTGGGCCCTGCTGACCGTGCTGATCCTCTCCGGCTTCGCGACCGTCGTCGCGATGGCCCGCGCCGGCATCCGCAACATCTGGGCCACCTCGGACCGCGCGGTGCCGCGGGTCGGCGCCGTCGAGATCGCGCCGGTGCTGCTGCTGCTCTTCGCCTGCATCGCCATGACCGCGGCGGCGGGGCCGGTGATGCGCTATATGCAGGCGGCCGCGGTCTCCCTGCACACGCCGCAGGACTATGTGCGCCAGATCGTGGAGCGCGGGCGATGAGGCGGGTGCTGCCCCACCCCTTCGTCTCGGGGAGCCTCTTCCTCCTGTGGCTGCTGCTCAACCGGACGGTCGCGCCGGGGCCGGCCCTGGTCGGCCTGGCCGCCGCGCTGCTCGGCGGCTGGGCGCTGGCGCTGCTCGACCCCGGCCGGCCCAGGCTGCGGCGCCCGGGCGTCGCGCTGCGGCTGGCCGGGGTGGTGCTGGTGGACATCGCCCGCTCCAACCTCGCCGTGGCGCGCATCATCCTGGAGCGGCGCCGGGACCGGCAGGCGGGCTTCATCCGGATCCCCCTCGCCCTGCGCGAGCCCCAGGCCCTGGCCGTGCTGGCCTGCATCCTGACCGCGACGCCGGGCTCCGCCTGGGTGGAGTTCGACGCCGAGGAGGGCTGGCTCCTGCTCCATGTGCTCGACCTCGGCGACGAGGCGGAGTGGGTGCGCTTGGTCCGGGACCGCTACGAGCAGCCGCTGATGGAGATCTTCGCATGACCGTGACCCTGCTGAGCTGGTCGCTCCTCCTGGCGCAGCTCATGCTCGGCGCCGCGATGCTCTGCGCGGCTTGGCGCGTGCTGCGCGGGCCGCGCGCGCAGGACCGGGTGGTCGGGCTCGACACGCTCTACGTGAACGCGATGCTGCTGCTGGTGACCTTCGGCATCCGCGCCGGCACGGCGGTCTATTTCGAGGCGGCGCTGGTGATCGCGCTGCTCGGCTTCGTCAGCACGGCGGCGCTGGCCAAGTTCCTCATGCGCGGCGAGGTGATCGAATGATGACGCAGGCGGCCGAGCTTCCCTGGTTCGCGGCGGTGCCGGTGGCGCTGCTGCTGCTGGCCGGCGCGGGCCTCACGCTGGTCGGCTCGCTCGGCCTGCTGCGGCTGCGGAGCTTCTACGGGCGGCTGCATGCGCCGACCCTCGGCACCTCCTACGGCATGGGCTGCATCCTCGTGGCCTCGATGATCTTCTTCACGGTGCTGCAGACGCGGCTCGTCGTCCACGAGGTCGTGATCGGCATCTTCGTGGTCCTGACCACACCGGTGACGCTGATGCTCGTCGCCAGGGCGTCCCTGCACCGGGACCGGCTGGAGAAGAGGGGGGAGATCCCCGCCAGCGCGCGGCCGGAATGAAGCGGGCGCCGCCCGCGGCAGGGCCCGTCCCCGGCGCTACTGCCGCGGCAGGCCGGCGGTCTCCACCACGGTGATCCAGCGCTCTGCATCCGCCGCGATGCGCGCGCGGAGCGCCTCCGGCCCGCGCTCCTCCGGCGCCGGCGCAATGGCGGCCAGCTCTCCCAGGCGCCGGCGCAGCTCGGCATCCCCCAGCGCCGCCTCGATCGAGATGGCGAGCCGGTCGACGATGGGCGGCGGCGTGTCCCGCGGCGCGGCGATGGCGTTCCAGACCACCAGGTCGAAGGCGGGCACGCCCGCCTCCGCGAAGGTCGGCACGTCCGGGATCTGCGGCACGCGCTGCGCGCCGCTGACTGCGAGCGCCACGGCGGTGCGGCCGCGATGCGCGGGGATCATCGTCACCGTCTGGTCGATCACGGCATCCACGACGCCGGCCGCGAGGTCGTTCATCGCCGGCCCCGCGCCGCGATAGGAGACGAGGGTCGCCCTCAGCCCCGTGAGCTGGAGCAGCAGCGCCGGGGCGAGATGGCTGGTCGTGCCGAGGCCGGCGGTGCCGAAGGTCGCGCCCTCCCGCCGCTCCCGGATGCGGTCGAGCAGGCCCTTCAGGTCGGTCACCCCGCCGCGCGGGCTGGTCGCGAGCACCATCGGCACATGCGCCGTCAGGCCGATGGGCGCGAGATCGCGCCGGGGGTCGTAGCCGGCGGTCGGGTTCAGCGCGACGAAGGCGGCCAGGATGCCCATGTTGCCGAAGACGAGAGTGTGGCCGTCGGGATCGGCGCGGGCGAGGCGCTGCATGCCGATGAGCCCGCCCGCGCCGCTGACGTTCTCCACCACCACGCTCCGCCCGAGCGACGGCCCCATCGCCTGCGCGAAGAAGCGGGCGAGCGCGTCGAGCGTCCCGCCCGGCGCGGATGGAACGATCAGCGTGACCGTGCGCTGCGGCTGCCAGGCCGTCCCCTGCGCATGGAGGCGCAGGGCCGGGGCCGAGATGGCCGTGAGGGCGAGGAGCGCGCGCCTGTGCAGGCGCCACCGTTGTGGCGGTCGATACGTCACGGCCGGTTCCTCCCGATCGGGCCTCAGGCCCGTTGATTCCTTATAGTTATCGATATCATGCGCCTTCGCCGGCCGGATGCAACCAATTCCAGGCGGTCACGCCTGGACCGGCCATCGGAACGGGCGACGGGTCAGCCCAATGCGGCCTTGCGGACCTCTTCCCGGATCTCGCCCATCAGCTGCGCCTTGAGCGCCGCGAATTCGGGCGTGGTCTTCATCGTCCAGTCGCGCGGATAGGCCAGCGGCACGGTCACGTCGGCCTTGATGCGCCCCGGCCGCGCCGACATGACGATGACGCGGTTCGCGAGGAAGATCGCCTCGTCGATGTCGTGGGTGACGAAGAGCACGGTCTTCCGATCCGCCTCCCAGATCTCCAGCAGCAGCTCCTGCATCAGCTCGCGCGTCTGGTGGTCGAGCGCGCCGAAGGGCTCGTCGAGCAGCAGGATCTCGGGGTCGTTCGCCAGCGCGCGGGCCAGCGCGCAGCGCTGCTGCATGCCGCCCGAGAGCTGCCGCGGCCAATGGTTCTCGAAGCCCTTGAGGCCGGTGCGGCCGATGAAGCGCGCGGCGATGGCCTGCTGCTCGGCCTCGGGCAGGCCGCGCTCCGCCAGGCCGAAGCGGATGTTCTGCTCCACCGTCAGCCAGGGGAACAGCGTGTAGGACTGGAACACCATGCCGCGGTCCGGGCCGGGGCCGGTCACCTCGGCGCCGTCCAGCGTCACGCCGCCCGCCGTCGGCTGGTCGAGCCCCGCGACGATGCGCAGCAGCGTCGACTTGCCGCAGCCGGAGGGACCGAGGATGGCGACGAACTCGCCGGGCGCGGCGGAGAGGTCCGTCGGCTGCAGCGCGAGGGTCGGCCCGGCCTTCCCGCGGCCGGGAAAGGAGCGCGTGACCCCGGCGACGCGAAGGATCTTGCGGCTCACAGGACGGCCCAGGGGAAGAGCGCCCGGTTCAGTGCCTTGAACAGGAAGTCCGTGATGAGCCCGATCAGCCCGATCACCACGATGCCGAAGATCATCTGCCCCGTGTCGAGCAGCCGCTGGCTGTCCATGATCATGTGGCCGATGCCCGAGGTCGCGCCGATGAGCTCGGCGACGATCACATAGGTCCAGGCCCAGCCGAGCACGAGGCGCAGCGTCTCCATCACCTGCGGCGCGGCGGAAGGGATGATCACGCGGCGCACGATCCCGCGCGACCGCGCGCCGAGGGTATAGGCCGCCTCTACCAGGTCCATTCGCGTGGCGCCGGCGATCAGCGCAACCATGATGACGATCTGGAAGAAGGAGCCGATGAAGATGACGGACAGCTTTTGCGCCTCCCCCACCCCGGCCCAGAGGATCAGCAGCGGGATGAAGGCGGAGGCCGGCAGGTAGCGGGCGAAGGAGACGAAGGGCTCGAAGAAGGCCTCGACGGGCTTGAAGGCGCCCATCATCAGCCCCAGCGGCACGCCGATCGCCGCCGCGATCAGGAAGCCGCCCACCACGCGCCAGATGGTGATGGCGATGTCGCCCGCGAAGCCAAACTCCGTCAGCAGCGACCAGCCGGCCACCAGCGTCTTGCCCGGCGAGGCCAGGAAGAGCGGCGGCACCCAGCCGGAATAGGTCGCCGCCGCCCAGATCGCGATGAACACGGCGAAGAAGCCGGCGCCCAGCAGGATCCGGGCGCCGGCGGAGACGGGGACGAGAGGCTTCACCCGAGGAAGGACGTGTTCAGCAGCGGGCCCAGGTTCACGTCCTGCCGCACCACGCCGGTCTCGCGCTGCACGAGATGCGCCTTCTGCATGAACTGCGGGAGGCCGTCGGCGACGTAGGCCTTGTTCATCGCCTGGTCCTGCCATTCGATGAACTGCGCGCTGGCCTTGAACTGCTCGCCGGTCTGGTTGATGCGGCGGCCCATGATCTCGAAGGAGCGGTCGGGCTCGCTCTTGATCATCGCCAGCGCGTCGTACCAGGACTTCACGATGCGCCTGACAGCCTCCGGATTGGCCTGGATGAAGGCGGGCTGGAAGGCGAGGGTGTCGACCACGCAGGGGTGGTCGAGCGTGGTCGCCAGGATCTTGCCCTTGTCGGCGCCCATGGCCCGCACCTGGGAGAGATAGGGCTCGTAGGTCGAGCAGCCGTCGAACTGCCCGGCCACGAAAGCCTGGGCAGCCGGCTGCGGGGCGAGCGTCGCGGCGGTCACGTCGCGGATGGACATCCCGTTCTCGCGCAGCATGTAGGCCAGCACGAAATAGGGCGTGGTGCCCGCGCCATCCACGGCGATGGTCTTGCCCTTGATGTCCGCCCAGGAATTGATCGCCGGCCGCACCGCCACGCCGTCGCCGCCGCGCGAGCGGTCGAGCACCAGCACCTGCTGCAGCGGCGCCGCGCTGGCCCAGAGGATCATGGTGTCGACTGTCGTCACGACGCAGTTCAGCGACCCGCCGACGAGGGCGAGGTTGCGCTCGCGCTGCGGGACGAACTTCGTCTCCACCTCGATCCCGTTGGCGCGGAACAGGCCGGCCTGCTCGGCCAGGGTCAGCGGCGCGAAGCCGGTCCAGCCGGACATGCCGATGGTGATCTTGGGCAGGCTCTGCGCGCGCAGGGCGGCGGGCGCGGCGAGAAGCCCCGTGCTGGCGGCGCTGAGGAAGAGGCGGCGGTCCATCTGTGTCGCTCCGGTAACGGGATGTTCACAGACTATCCAAGCGGCGCCCCGGGGCAAAGCGCGACGAAGGCGCCCGGCCGGTCGATGCCGCCCGGAATGCCGCGCCCGGCGGCAGCGGCGCCGCGCCATGCGCGCCCCACGGGCAGGCAACCCGACCTCAACCGCCCGGCAGCATCCGCCGCAGCAGCCCGTCGCGCAGCACCAGCACGTGCCGGAGCACGACCGCCAGATGCGCCGCCAGCGCAAATCCCAGCAGGATCGCCGTGGCCACGTGGACGATCCGCGCCGCCCCGCCCAGCGCCTCCCACCGGCCGATCGGGTTGGGCAGCGCCACCGCCCCGGCGAACTCGATGCCGTAGCCGGCCGCCATGGTGAAGACGAAGCCGCTCACCGGCATCAGGAACATCGAGAGGTAGAGCAGCTGTTCCGCGCGGTGCACCAAGCGCTTCTCCGCCTCGGTCAGGGTCGGCGCCCAGTCCGGCAGCGTGCCGGCCCGCCGGACCCAGATCCGCCCCACCGCCACCAGCAGCGCCACGAGGCCGAGGGTCTTGTGCCAGTTGTACCAGTCGTCGCGCCGCAGGCCGATCACGACCCCGCCCTCGTCCATCCGCACCATCAGCAGGGCGGAGAGGAGCTGGAAGGCGAAGATCGCGACCGTCGCCCAGTGGAAGGCCTTGGTCAGCCCGCCATAGGCCAGGGGCGTGTTCAGCAGGGGCATGACGCGAGGCTGCCTCGCCAGACCCCGCGAGAGGAAGCGGATTCGCTGCCAGGCCCGCACGACAGACGCGACACATGGCGCAGCGCAGTGCGATCAGCCGGCGACCCGGCTCCCCCAAAAGACCCTCACCGAAGCCCAGCCGGAGAGACCGAAATGCGCCGCATCCTGCTCACCGCCGTCCTGCTCCTCTCCGCCGCCCCGGCCTTCGCCGCGCCGCCGGCCTTCGACCGCCAGGCCGCCGCCGCGCAATCCTGCCGCGACGCCTGCCGCACCCAGGCCTCGCGCTCCGGCGCCGCCCCGGCCGCGGCCCAGGCCTGCTTCATCCGCTGCGGCGGCGGCACCACCGCCGTCATGGCCCGCCAGGAGGTCCGTCCGCAGCCGCAGCAGTTCACCGGCGTCGGCCGGCCGGTGCAGGCGGTGGCGATGGCCCAGGGCACCTACGGCGTCATCTTCGCCGCCCGCTCGCCCTCGGGCGCCTACGGCATGGTCATCGGCGAGGGCGACCGCCTCGCCGCCCATCGCACCGCCGAGCAGCGCTGCGCCGCCGGCGGTCCCGGCTGCCGCGTGATCGCCGAGTTCACCCAGGCCTGCGGCGCGGTGGCCCAGGGCGTGCGGCGGGCGCAGGGCGCGCTCTTCATGACCTCCGACCCGAACACCTACACGGTCACCTCGGTCAGCGGCGGCGCGGGCGCCAGCCAGGCCGCCGCCGAGGCCGATGCGGTCGCCGAGTGCCGCTCCAAGGACCCGCAGGGCACCTGCCGCGTCGTCGCCGCCCGGTGCGGCGACCGCATCTGAGCCGGCGCAGCGGCCGCCCGGCGCCGGGGAGCCCGCCATGGCGCTGCCGTTGAAGGTCGCCCTCCTCGCGGCGGCGCTGGCCGCCATGACCGCCTCCCCGAGTTGCCGCCCCGCCTGCTGCCGCGGCTTTCCCGGACCCTGCTTCACCTGCTGAGGCGGCCGGCCCCGGCCCGATCGCCTCCTCACCCGCGCCTTGCCCGGCCGCATCCTTGCCCCCTCCGCCGCCGCGAGACCAATAGGCTCTGCCTTTCGCGCCGATCGGTCCTGATAATGATGGGTGCGGGAAAGGGTTCCCGCCTCCGCCGAATGGTGGTTCCCTGACGGCTGGCGCGCAGGCGCAACGATCCCAGGGAACCGCTTCCATGACCAACTTCCCTCCCCGTTTCGGCATCTGGGCCCTGGTCCATGGCAGCCGCGCCGCGCGCCAGGATCCCGAGGAGCCCTTCGACTCCTCCTGGGAGCGCAACAGGAACCTGATCCTCGAGGCCGAGCGGCTGGGCTTCGACAGCACACTGGTCGCGCAGCACACCTTCAACCCGCACAACCCCGCGCTGGGCGAGCTGGAGGCCTGGACCGGCTCGGCGGCGCTGGCCGCGCTGACCAGCCGGATCGAGATCATCGCGGCCATCAAGCCGCTGCTCTACAACCCGGTCGTCCTCGCCAAGATGGCGCTGCAGATCGAGGAGATCAGCGGCGGGCGCTTCGCCATCAACCTGGTGAACGCCTGGAACAAGGCCGAGATGGACAAGTCCGGCCTGCCCTTCCCCGAGCACGACGCGCGCTACACGCTGGGCGACGAGTGGCTCTCCGTGGTCGAGCCGCTGATGCGCGGCGAACGGGTCGACCACCAGGGCGAGCATTTCCAGGTCCAGGGCGCGCAGATCGTGCCGAAGGCGGCGACGCGCTCACGGCCGCGCATCTACATCGGCGGCGAGTCGGAGCCGGCCCGGGCGCTGGCGGCGGCGCAGGGCGACGTCTGGTTCATCAACGGCCAGCCGATCGAGGACGTGAAGGCGCTGATCGCCGACCTCGCGCGGCGCCCGCGCAGGGACCAGCCGCTGCGCTACGGGCTGTCCGCCTTCGTGATCGCGCGCAAGACGGAAGCCGAGGCCGAGGCGGCCTATGAACGGCTGGCCATGCTGGCCGAGCTCGACAAGCCGCAGCTCGCGAAGATGGCGGTCCACACCGACAAGGCCGTGGTGATGAAGCAGACCATGGCGAAGTCCGCGCGCGTCGGCACGAACGGCGGCACCGCGGCGGGGCTGGTCGGCACCTACGACCAGGTGGCCGAGCGCCTGAAGCGCTTCCACGAGGCCGGCATCGAGACCTTCATGCTGCAGTTCCAGCCCTTCGAGGCCGAGATGCGCCGCTTCGCCGAGGAGGTGATGCCGCGGGTGAACCGGGCGAAGGCAGCTTGAAGCCATGGCAGGGTGGAGCCTGAGCGGGCTCCCGTCCGGACCCGCGGGCTGCGCCCTTCAGAGGTCGCAGCCCATGGTGGCCCGGAACGGAGTTCCGCTTCGCTGACGCTCACTCCAGCGTGATGTTCGCGCTGCGGATGACATTGCCCAGCTGCTCGATCTCGCGCTTCGCCAGCGCGTCGAGCTCGGGGATGGTCATCGGCACCACCTGCGCGCCGCCCTCCTCCGCGCGGCGGCGGACGCCGGGATCCTGGGCCAGCTTGCGCAGCTCGCCGTTCAGCCGCTCGAGGATGGGCTGCGGCACGCCCATCGGCGCGAAGAAGGCGAACCAGGCGTCGATGGTGAAGCTCGGCAGCCCAGCCTCGGCCGTGGTGGGCACGTTGGGCAGGCCCGGGCTGCGCCGCGCGCTCGCCATCGCCAGCGCCTTCACCTGGCCGCCCTGGATGAGGCCGATCGCCGAGGAAGGCGTGGTGATGAAGATTTCGACGCGGCCGCCCGCCACGTCCTGCAGGGCCGGCGCCGCACCGCGATAGGGCACGTGCACCATCTGCGCGCCGATCTGGCGCGCCAGCACCTCGCCGGCGATGTGCTGGATCGAGCCGTTGCCGGAGGAGGCGAAGTTCACCTTGCCGGGATTGGCGCGGGCATAGGCGATGAACTCCTGCAGGGTGTTGGCCGGCAGGTTCGGCGCGCCGACGATCACGTGCGGCGCCATGGTCCCCATGCCGACCGGCTGCAGGTCGCGCACCGGGTCCCAGGTGAGGTTGCGCATCATCGCGGGGTTGCCGGCGTGGTAGCCGGAATACTGCATGAGCAGCGTGTAGCCGTCGGGCGCAGCGCGCACCGCGGCCTGGATCGCGATATTGCCGTTGGCGCCGGGGCGGTTGTCGATGACGACGGGCTGGCCAAGGGCCTGGGTCAGCCCCTCGACGAAGAGCCGCGCCGCGAAGTCGCTGCCGCCGCCCGGGGGATTCGGGACGAGGATGGTGATGGAGCGCGTCGGCCACGTCTGCGCGCGGGCGACGGCCGGAAGGGCCAGGGCCGGCGCTGATAGCAGCAGGCGGCGGGGGATGCGGAGCGTCATGTCGTGTCCTCGGCGTGATTCGTTGGCGCGCAGTCTCGCCATAAGGCGCGCGAGGACAAGACAGGTCAGCGCTTCTTCAGCTCGGCGGGCTTGTGCGCGGCCTCGGCACCGGTCCTGTCGCTCTTCACGAGGAATTGCGGCGTCTCGGGCGTCGGCCTGGCGACGTGGCCCTTGATGCGGGTCTCGCGGGTGAGCTTGCGCACGACCTTGCCGGAGGTCTCGCCCTGCGGTGTGTCCCAGCGAACGGCATCGCCGGCCTTCGGCTCTTTCATTGCGGGGCCTCTAGTTCACGAGTTGGCGGATGCGCTTCAGATCCGCGAGGAAGGCCGCATAGGCCTCGCGCCTCCCCTCCGCATCCGGGATGCGCAGCAGCATGGAGGGATGCACGGTGATGTAGCCGCGGCGCTCGCCGAAGCGTGCCTCGCCGCGCGCCTTCATGACCGGGATCGGCTTTCCGGCCAAGGCGAGCGCGGCGGTGGCGCCCAGGGCTACGACGAGGCCCGGATTCACGAAATCGAGCTCGAGGTTCAGCCACCAGCGGTAATGCGCGACCTCACCCATGGAGGGCTTGGCATGGATGCGGCGCCTGCCGCGCAGCTCGAACTTGAAGTGCTTCACGGCATTGGTGATGTAGGTCCGCTTCTCGTCGATGCCGGCTTCGCGCATGGCCTGCCGCAGGAGCTGCCCCGCCGGGCCGACGAAGGGGCGGCCCTGGAGATCCTCCTGGTCGCCCGGCTGCTCGCCGACAAAGGCGATGGCCGCGCCGATGGGCCCCTCGCCCAGCACCGCCCGGGTCGCGCCGGGCACGAGCGGCGGCGATTCCGCGATCAGGCGGTTGAGCTCCTCCAGGCTGTGCGGCGCGGTCCGGTCCATGCCCGCATAACGCTTCAATCGAGCCTGACGTTGGCGCTCCGGACGATCTGCTCCCAGCGCGTGTTCTCATGCGCGAGGAAGGCGGGGAGTTCCGGCCGCGGCGTGCGGAACGGCGCCGCGGCCACCGTGGCGAGTCGCTCCGCGAAGCTCGGATCCGTCACCGCCGCATCCACCGCCGCGGCGAGGCGCGCGGTGATCTCCGGCGGCGGGCTGCCGGTCGCGACCATCATGAACCAGGAGGGGATGTCGAAATCGGTGATGCCGAACTCGCCGAAGGTGGGGGTGTCGGGCAGCAGGCTCGTGCGCTCGGGCAGGCCCACCGCGAAGGCCTTGAGCGAGCCCGCGCGCACCAGCGGCAGGCAGTTGGGCACGAGATCCACCATGAGCTGGATCTCGCCCGCGACCAGCGCCGTCACCGCCGGGCCGGCGCCGCGATAGGGCACGTGCACCATGTCGCCGCCGGCGATCTGCGCGAAGATATGGGTGGCCAGGTGCATGCCGCTGCCCATGCCGGAGGAGCCGTAGTTCACCTTGCCGGGATTGGCGCGGGCATAGGCGATGAGCTCGGTGACGTTGCGCGCGGGGACGTGCGGATTCACCGACAGCACATAGGCGACGGAGGCGATGGTGCCGAGCGGCGTGAAGTCGCGGTCCGGGTCGTAGTTGAGGCGGTTGTAGAGGTATTTGTTGAAGACCTGGGTCGCCTGGGTGCCCTGGAAGAGCGTGTAGCCGTCGCCGGGCTGGCGGGCGCAGTACTCGGCGGCGATGAGGCCGCCGGCGCCGCCGCGGTTCTCCACGACAACGGGCTGGCCGAGGAAGTTGCCGATCCGCTCGGCCATGAGGCGGCCGAGGAGATCGGAGGCGCCGCCCGGCGGGAAGGGAATCACGAGGCGCAGGGGGCGGGACGGCCAGGCCTGGGCGCGCAGGACCGAAGGGTTGAGCAACGGGGCCGCGGCCAGACCGGCAAGGGCCGCACGACGGGAGAGCGTCATGTCACATTCCTGATAAGGACCTCGGCATTTCAGCGCGGGCAAGACGCGTCGCCAAGGGCGAAGACGGGGGCGCGGGGAGCGCCGGTCCATGAGCTGGGCGGCGATGCGGCAGGTTCGGCGCGGACGGCGCTTTCGCAGGCAGCCGGTGGCGGGCTGCGATTATGTTAACATAGATCACATTGGCATTTAAGTTTACATTGTAAATATAGGCCAGGGAGCATCCCGACATACTGTTCTTCGCCTTCCTCGCCCTCGTCACCGGTCTTGCCTCCCTGGCCGGCCGCCTCGGCGTCCCTGGCCTCGCGGACGGGCCAAGCCGCATGCGCTGGGGCATGGCGGCCGCCCCGCTCTGCTTCGGGACGGACCAACTGCTGATGCCCACGCGCTACCTGTCTATGCTGCCGGAGGCCCTGCCCGGCCCGGGCGCCATCATCCTCTTCACCGGACTCTGCGAGATCCTCGGCGCGCAGGGCCTGCTCATCCCGCGGCTGCTGCACCTCGCGGGGATCCTGCTCGCGACCTATTTCGTCTGCGTCTTCCCCGCGAATATCCGCAACGCGCTGCAGGGGCTGAGCGTCGACGGGCTGCCAGGGGCCGGCTGGTACTACTGGGTCCGGCTCGCCTTCCAGCTTCTCGCCGTCTGGTGGGCGCTGCGGGCGGCCGAGGTCATCCCCGCCGCGGGCCCTGCCCGCCGGCCTCAGCCTGCCTGAGAGGGATCGACGTGATCGGCCCGCCGCATGAGCCGCGGGCCGACCAGCGCGCCCACCGCCGTCACGGCCAGCACCGCGATCCCGTGCCAGACCAGCACCATGATCGTCACTCTCAGCTCGTGCACCAGGGTCAGGCCGATGCTCGCGAAGGCCGCCGCCGAGAGCCCGCCGAGCGCCGCGACCGGCACCGGCCGCAGCAGCGCCGCATGCCGGGTCAGCCACATGATGCCTAGCGCCATCGGCAGGCCGAGGCCGAGGATGAAGAAGAGGCAGGGCAGGCTCACGCCCAGCCGCAGCCCGGCCCAGCCCATCCGCGCGACGTCGGATGCGCAGCCCCAACCCATCGTCGCGAGCCAGGCCGCCACCGCCGGCAGCGGCAGCAGCGCCCAGCGCCGGTCGCGGTCCGGCAAGGCGAGCTGGAAGGCCGCGAAGCCGGAGAGCAGCGCCACGCAGCCCGCCGTCAGGATGTGCAGCAGATCCACGCGACCCATGGCGTCGCGCAGCAGGTCGTGCCGCATGCCCAGCACCCAGAGCGCCAGCAGGATCACGCCGAAGCAGAAGCCGGTCCACAGCCCCAGCAGCACCAGCGGCGAGGGCAGCCGGCGCACCGGCCGAAGCCCGCAGGCAAGGCGCGAGACCAGCTCTTCCGTCGGCTCAGGGGGCGGCTGCGTCATGGCTCGCCTCCGAGCTTGCGCCGCAGCGACTGCACGGCACGGTGCGTCGCGACCTTCAGGGCCCCGATCGACATGCGCGAGCGCTCGCTGGCCTCGGCCAGCGATAGCGCCTCGATCTTGGTGAGCTGCAGCGCCGTGCGCTGGGATTCGGGCAGCTCCTTCACCGCGCCGCGCAGGTCGGCCGAGAGCAGGCGCGCCTCGGCGTCGCCCGCCACGCCCACATGCTCGGCCGCGTCGAGATCCGCCTCGCGGCCGCGCCGCCGCGCGAGGGCGCGCAGCCGGTCCAGGGCGCGCCGGTCGGCGATGGCGGCGATCCAGGGGCGGAAGGGGCGCGCGGGATCATAGGTGTGGCGCACGCGGTGCAGCGTGAGCAGCGTGTCCTGCACGGCATCCTCTACTTCGGCCGGCTCGCGCAGGCGCTGGCGGCAGATGGCGCGCAACAGGGGCAGGCACTCGCGCAGCAGCGTCTCATAGGCACGCGAATCGCCGCCCTGGGCGGCCTGCATGAGACCCGCCCAGCGGGCGTCGCGTGCCGGGCGATCGTCCGCATCGCTCACGCGGCGGAGCGCCAAATTCGGGAACGGGAGGGAAGCCAGCGACATCGCACATCCAGATAGGCCGCGCCGCAGCCAGGCGCGGGCGGATGGCATGCCCCGCCTGGGTGCCAGGATCGACGCGGGCCGGACATCTGCTCCCTCTACGATGGACCGGCTGCGAAAGTTACTCTGCGGCCGGGCGGTCCCACGATGTTCGCGCCGCAGGCCAGTCGCGTCCAGCGGCTTCGTGCAGGGGCGGATTTTCCGGCGACGGCGCTTGCCCCCGGGCGGCAGTGCCCCTATGGAAGCGGCCGCGCTGGATGGGTGGCCGAGTGGTCGATGGCGCGCGCCTGGAAAGTGCGTATAGGTCAAAAGCCTATCGTGGGTTCGAATCCCACCTCATCCGCCAGAGCCTCCCCCTAACAATCTGAATTCTCTTATATTTCGTCAGCGGCGGCGGCGTCGGTCCACAAATGGGTCCACAAGGCACATCATGGCCGGTCTTCCGCGGTTTCGTCCGGGAGTGAGCTTGTCCGTGCGAAAGCCTGAACCCGGGTGCAGAAATTGCCGTCACATATGCCGGGCGCCGCGGGATTTCCCGAAAAACGAATCAGCCTAATTTCAGGGAGATAGGGCGGCCGCGACGCCAGTTTCCCAATCAAAAATCGTCAACGTCTACTTGCGAGCCGGCCTGTCAGGCGCTCGACACCCGCCACGAACAGGTCGTCCAGAAGCACCATCTCGTCTTCCCACTCGGTGACCATTCGGTCGTAAGTCCGCCACCTCATCCATTTTGGCTTCTCGGAAGGAACATTTTCGGGCCCCGCATAGGCGCCCGCTGCCCTTGCTATCACCACCACTGCCGCAGCCCCTGCCGGACCGCTTTACTGGCCTCGGCCGCCTCCCGCACTATTTGCGGCCAGCCATTCCTCTTCCGTCTCACATGGCTTCGGCCCCACCAGCACCGGCCCGCGATAGCCCGTCCGCTCCTGGTGAGCCCGGATGGCGGTGGCCGTCACCTGTTCCAGGTGCTCATTGCCGTGGGCCCAAGCATCAGCTGGCAGCTCCACGAAGTAAGGCGGCGGCCCTGACCGCCCGCCCTCCATCTTGGCGAGCCGCTGGTCCAGCCTATGCGCCATGGCTCGCGCCCTCCGCGATGGAGCGCACCACGTCCTCGTTGAGATCGGCGAGGGACGGCCCGACATCCAATCCCGTCGTCT